>NZ_QREI01000006.1:16343-274207 GCF_003386275.1 Winogradskyella pacifica
GATTATAGGTGCTACTCCAGATAAGAATGCAGGTAGTAATTGGAACAATAACGGACCTAAAAATAATGTTTGGTTTAAATTTACAGCACCTGCAACTGGTGAAATTAATATCACTGTTGATAGAGGTGACTCTAAAGGAACCCAGCGACGTACTCAATCAGCGCTTTGGGAGACAGATGGCACTACAGAAATACAAAGTGAAAGATATGCATACGATGATGAAGACGTAACCATGGGTGCCGTAAACCTAACTCCAGGTATTATTTATTACATCTCTGTAGATACGCAGTCCTCAGGTTATTCTGGTACATTTACGTTATGCCTACAGGATACCGTAGACTATGATTTTTATGAAGGTGCTATTGATGTTACCAACATTATTAACAGTTGCTCTGCGGATGCTGCTTACACAATTATAGGTGCTACTCCAGATAAGAATGCAGGTAGTAATTGGAACAATAACGGACCTAAAAATAATGTTTGGTTTAAATTTACAGCACCTGCAACTGGTGAAATTAATATCACTGTTGATAGAGGTGACTCTAAAGGAACCCAGCGACGTACTCAATTGGCGCTTTGGGAGACAGATGGCACTACAGAAATACAAAGTGAAAGATATGCATACGATGATGAAGACGTAACCATGGGTGCCGTAAACCTAACTCCAGGTATTATTTATTACATGTCTGTAGATACGCAGTCCTCAGGCTATTCTGGTACATTTACCTTATGTCTTCAGGATACCGTAGACTATGATTTTTATGAAGGAGCTATCGACGTTACCAACATTATTAACAGTTGCTCTACGGATGCAATCTATACTACTATAGGTGCTACTCCGGATAAGGATGAAGGTAGTAATTGGAACAATAACGGACCTAAATATAACCGTTGGTTTAAATTTACAGCACCTGCAACAGGTGAAATCAATATCACTATTGATAGAGGTGACTCTAAAGGAACTCTGCGACGTACTCAATTGGCACTTTGGCTAGCGGATGGCATTACAGAAATACAAAGCGGAAGATATGCAGACGATGACGATGACGTAATTATTGGTGCAGTAAACCTAACTCCAGGTGAAATTTATTACATTTCTGTAGATACACAGTCCTCAGGTTATTCTGGTACATTTACGTTATGCCTACAAGATACTGCAGACTATGATTTTTATGAAGGCGCTATCGATGTTACCAACATTATTAACGGTTGCTCCTCTGATGCAATATACACAACTATAGGTGCTACTCCAGATAAGAACGAAGGTAGTAATTGGAACAATAACGAACCTAAATATAACCGTTGGTTCAAATTTATCGCTCCTCCAACTGGTGAAATTAATATCACTGTTGATAGAGGTGACTCTAAAGGCACACAACGACTTACACAATTAGCACTCTGGCAAGCAGATGGCATTACAGAAGTACATAGTGAAAGATATGCATTCTATGATGAAGACGTAATCTTAGGTGCCCCAAACCTAACACCTGGGAACACTTATTACATATCTGTAGACACTTACAGCTCAGGATACAAAGGTACATTTACTTTATGTTTAGAAGATACTGTGGATTATGATTTTTATGAAGGAGCTATCGATGTTACCAGCATTATTAACAGTTGCTCTACTGATGCAATATATACAACTATAGGTGCTACTCCAGATAAGAATGAAGGTAGTAATTGGAACAATAATGGACCTAAATATAACCGTTGGTTCAAATTTACCGCACCTGCAACTGGTGAAATTAATATCACTGTTGATAGAGGTGACGCTAAAGGAACACAACAACTTACACAATTAGCGCTCTGGCAAGCAGATGGCTTTACAGAAGTACAAAGTGAAAGGTATGTATTTAATGATGAAGACGTAACCATTGGAGCCGTAAACCTAACACATGGAAACACTTATTACATATCTGTGGATAGTTACAGCTCAGCCTACAATGGCACATTTACTTTATGTCTACAGGACACGGTAGACTATGATTTTTACGAAGGAGCTATCGATGTTACTAGCATCATTAACAGTTGCTCCGCTGATGCAATCTATACAACTTCAGGAGCCACTCCAGACAAAAATAAAGGTAGTAATTGGAACAATAACGGACCTAAATATAACCGTTGGTTCAAATTTACCGCACCTACAACTGGTGAAATCAATATCACTGTTGCTAGAGGTGGCTCTAAAGGAACACAACGATATACTCAATTAGCGCTCTGGCAGTCGGATGGCATTACAGAACTACATAGTGAAAGCTATGTCGTCAATGACGAAGACGTAATCTTAGGCTCCCCAAACCTAACACCAGGGAACACTTATTACATATCTGTAGATACCTACAACTCAAACTATAGAGGTACATTTACATTATGTATTGAAGATATTGTGGACTATGACTTTTACGAAGGAGCTATCGATGTTACTAACATTATAAACGGCTGTTCAGCTGATGCAATCTATACAACTACAGGAGCCACTCCAGACAAAAATAAAGGTAGCAATTGGAGCAATAACGGACCTAAATATAACCGTTGGTTCAAATTTACCGCACCTACAACTGGCGAAATCAATATCACCGTTGATAGAGGTGATTCTAAAGGAACACAGCGACTTACACAATTAGCGCTCTGGCAGGCAGATGGCATTACAGAAGTACAAAGTGAAAGATACGCGTTCAGTGACGAAGACGTAACCATTGGCGGCGTAAACTTAACGCCTGGAAATACTTATTACATATCTGTAGACACTCACGACGCATACTATAGAGGTACATTTACTTTATGTTTAGAAGATACTGTAGATTATGACTTTTATGAAGGAGCTATCGATGTTACCAACATTATAAACAACTGTTCTGCTGATGCAATTTATACAACTATAGGAGCTACACCAGACAGAATTAAAGGTAGTAACTGGAGCAATAACGGACCTATATATAACCGTTGGTTCAAATTTACCGCACCTGCAACTAGTGAAATCAATATCACTGTTGATAGAGGTGAATCCAAAGGAACACAGCAACTTACACAATTAGCGCTTTGGGAAGAAGATGGGGTGACAGAAGTACAAAGTGAAAGATATGCGTTCGGTGATGAAGATGTCACCATTGGCGCCGTAAACCTAACACCTGGGAACACTTATTACATATCTGTAGATACTCACGCCTCAAGCTTTTTAGGCACATTTACTTTATGTCTAGAAGATACTGTAGATTATGACTTTTACGAAGGAGCTATCGATGTTACCAACATTATAAACGACTGTTCCGCTGATGCAATCTATACAACTGTAGGAGCTACACCAGACAGAATTGAAGGTAGTAATTGGAGCAATAACGGACCTATATCTAACCGGTGGTTCAAATTTACCGCACCCGCAATAGGTAACATCAGTATCACTGTTGATATAGGAGATTCTAAAGGAACACAACGATACTCGCAATTAGCGCTCTGGCAAGCAGATGGAGTGACAGAAATACAAAGCAAACGTTATACTGCTGCTGCTGATCATCTTACCGTTGAAGCCGTAAACCTAACACCTGGGACTACTTATTACATTTCTGTTGATGCACTCAACTATCGTCAAGGTACATTTACTTTATGTATAGAAAATACTGTGGGTTATGACTTTTATGAAGGTGCTATCGATGTTACAAACATGATTAACAGTTGTTCTCCTGATGCAATTTACACAACTACAAATGCTACACCAGACAGAAATAAAGGTGACAACTGGAGCAATAACAGTCCTTATAACAACCGTTGGTTCAAATTTACCGCACCAGCAACAGGCGAAATCAATATCACTATTGATACAGAAAACTCTAAAGGAACACAACGCGCTACACAATTAGCACTCTGGCAAGGAGATGGTGTAACAGAAGTACAAAGTGATCGTTATACTCATTATTACGACGATGTTACAATTGGAGCTCTAAACCTAATCCCTGGAGCTACTTATTACATTTCTGTTGACTCAGGTGCCACATACCTTAGTGGTACGTTTACTTTATGCTTAGAAGATATTTATGGGCTTTCTAACTATGGTCCTGGTGGAGTAAGACAAGATTTAAGGTTATGGTTACGTGCAGACGTAGGCACACAAACAAATACCGACGGAGTTGCCATTAATTCATGGATAGACCAAGGTAAAGCATCAGATGCATCAAGCACTACTGGACAAAACCCTATTTATAAAAACAATAGTAATGACAACCTCAACTACAACCCTATTTTAGATTTTTCTGGAAACAAATCAATGCTCGGTAAATATTCAACTGGATTTTTTAGTCAAGATATGTTTGTAGTTGTAATTCCAAATGTTTCTGCTAGTAATACCACTCCTAAAATGACTGTTTTATCTGGAGAAACTTCATCTGAAAGTATTAATGACATATCTGGAATTGGATTTGGAAATTATACTGGAGCAATTTCTAATGAGATTTTAACCTACGCTCAAGGTGACGACAGTTCTTATAGAGTTTCTGAGGTGAGTGCTTCTAAAACATATTCTAATATTGGAATTATCAATGCTAGAAACAATAGTTTTGGTAATGGTATGGAGCTTTTCTATAATGCGCTTCAAATAGACAATGCTTCATCTGGAAATGGATTTAATAACATTATTGGTGGACAATATTGGTTAGGGAAAAACAAATCTGACACCTCAGGTAATTTTAACGGTAGAATTGCTGAAATTATCACCTACTCATCACTTCAAAGTGACTCAGAGCGCGCCAAAATAGAATCTTATTTAGCCCTAAAATATGGAATCACTTTAGGGGTTAATGGCACTAGTCAAAACTATGTAGATTCTAATAACAATATTATATGGAATATCTCTACCAATTCAGGCTATAATTTTGATATCGCTGGTATTGGTAAAGACGACGCACTTGCGAGTTCTCTACTAAATCAAAAACAATCTAAGAGTGTTAATCTGAACACAGATGTTACTATTGGATTAGGAACTATTGAATCTACTAATTCTGCAAATTCATCCGTATTCTCAGCTAATAGAAGTTTTTTAATTTGGGGAAATGACAACGGCGTTTTAAATAACCCTGGAGCATCTGCGGATCGGGTTATTGATCTCGGATCTGGAATCCAAACCAACTTACGTCTCACAGGCAAAAAATGGAAAATAGTAGAAACAGGAGGCGATGTTAGTGATGTACTTTTATCTATACCTTCTGCTTCACTTAGTAGTTTTTCATTGAACCCTGACGAAGAATATATGTTAGTCGTTTCTACAACTGAAGCTTTTGAAAATACAGATATCATTGATGTAATCCCTTTAAAAATATCAGGTCAAAATCTTCAAACTTGGTATGATTTCGATGGCACAAATTATTTCACCTTTGCTAAAAGTAATTTAATAGAAAACTCATTTCAAATCCAAAATGCTAATGGAGATTATTTAGTCAGTAATACTAAAATTAATTTAAATTCTTCTTTCACTATTTCTTCATGGATTCGTAATGGTAATACATCTGGAAATCGAAGCTTTGTAGCTAAAGGAACAGCCTACGACTTAAAATTAAATTCTTCCAATAGAATACAAGTGTCTTGGAACGACGCCATCAGAGTTACATCAAACACTCGTATAACAGACGGTAAATGGCATCATATTGCCGTGACGTTTAATGAAGGAAATGCTACTCTATTGATCGATGGCGTAATCGACAGAACAGTAAACTCTTTACCAATCCCAGTGGCAACAAATCATAAATTTTCTATAGGAGCCGTTTATTATAATAAGAATTCTATTTCAGATTATTTTGTTGGAGACATAGATGAAGTCCTTGTTTGGAACCGTGCATTAACGGTAAGCCAAATACGTTACATTATGAATCAGGAAATTGAACAATTTTCAGACAATACTGCGAACGGAAAAATTTTACCGCATTCAATTTCTAAAAACGAAATTCAAGCTATTCCCTGGAGCGAATTGAACGCTTATTTCGATTTAAACTCTATTTCAGGAGCTTCCTTTATTGGAAAATCAGATAATAAAAACCACTTAAGAATTAAATATAAAAACACCAATAAAACTACTTTAGCAATTCAAACAGCACCTTTACCATACCAAAGTGCTTCAAATAACCTTTGGTCAAATAATTCAACTTGGTCAAATGGTATGCTGCAAACGCCTCCTAATAGCTTATCAATAGTAGACAATACACCTATAGATTGGAATATTGTTGAAACTAACCATGACATTGATACAGGAGGAAATAAAACCGTATTAGGCTTAGTTGTTAACAGCGGACAACTTAATGCAACTATGGATTCTAAAATAGAAATCTCACATTATTTAAAATTAAATGGAAAAATAGATTTAATTGGAAAATCACAACTAGTACAAACTTTAGGAAGTGATATTGATGCTACAAGCAGTGGTTTACTAGAAAGAGATCAACAAGGAACGAAAAATTTATACAACTATAATTATTGGTCCTCACCAGTTGGAACCTCAAATACCACTACAAACAACAACACTTACACAGTTGAAACTGTTTTAAGAGATGGTACAGATCCTAATGACCCAAAAGCTATTAATTGGACAGGAGGTTACGATGGAGCTTCGGGCACACCAATCAGTTTGGCTCGTAATTGGATTTACAAATTCCAAAATCTAAACGATAACTATGCTAATTGGGAACAAATTCGTGAAACAGGAGATTTAAAGCCTGCCAATGGATTTACACTAAAAGGCAGTGGAACTATTAGTGCCGATCAAAATTATACGTTTATTGGAAAACCATTTAACGGCTCTATTGAAATCCCAATTGCAGCCAACTACCTCAACTTATCTGGTAACCCTTATGCTTCTGCATTAGATGCAAACACTTTTATTTCAGACAATTTAAGCTCTACAGATGGCACACTTTATTTCTGGGAACATTCACCAACAAATTCATCCCATAATACATCAGATTATGAAGGCGGATATTCAACTCGAAATTTAATAGGAGGAATAGGTCCTGTTATACCTAATGGTATTGACGAATTAGGGACAAGCTCTAGAATTCCTAACCGGTTTATCCCTGTTGGTCAAGGATTTTTTATTAATGGAAGCACAACTGGTGGCACTATAAATTTCAACAATAACCAGAGAGCTTTTATTAAAGAAGATAATTCTCAATCTGGCGCACTTTTTAGACAAAATGATATCGTTAATAATCAAGAAGATGAATTTATGGATGATAATTATGCTAAAATCAGATTAGGTTTTAACACCTCTAACAATTTTCACAGACAACTATTATTAGGGTTTATGAACGAGCACGCTACAAATGGAATCGATGTTGGATATGACGCTTTACTTTTCGATGACTTCTCTAATGATATGTATTTTACAATTGATGATTCTAAATTTGTAATTCAAGGAGATGGCTATTTCGATACAAACAGCATCTATCCTATTGGAGTGATTTCGGAAGAAGAAGGCATCGCAAAATTCACATTAGATGATACGGAATATTTTGACGAAAATCAACCTATTTATATTTATGATGATTTAACAGGATTATATCACGATATAAAAGAAACACCGTTAGAAATCATGCTTCCTGCAGGAACAATTGAAAACCGTTTCTCATTAAGATTTAGTGCTGAATCTCTAAGTATAGAAGATGCTGAGACAAATAACTCATTAACTATTTTCTTTAACAACAGCAATGATACTATAACACTAACAAATATTAAGCCTGAGACCACAGTAAAGTCTGTTTCATTAATTAATATTTTAGGACAATCCTTACATACTTGGGAGTTAAACAGCCATGAAAACGAAATTTCAATTCCGGTAAAACATGTGTCACTAGGAGTGTATATCGTTAAGATAGAAACTACAAATGCCACATTCAGTCAAAAAGTTATTATAAAATAAATGATTGTAACAAAAAATAGCTCTTTAGGTTACTAAAGAGCTATTAGAAAATTGAGATTACATAATATATTTAAACAATTAAAAGGTCGGTTTTTATAAAAACTGACCTTTATTTTCTTCTATTAATAAGCTTTATCATGCACATTGGCAATTGCTCTACCAGAAGGATCGTTCATGTTTTTAAATGCTTCGTCCCACTCTAAAGCCGTTGCAGTACTACAAGCTACACTTGCTTCTTGAGGCACACTTAATGCTGCGGCATCACTCGGGAAATGACCTTCGAAAATACTTCTATAATAATATTCTTCTTTGTTTAAAGGGGTGTTAATTGGAAAGCGGAATGACGCATTTTGTATTTGGTCATCTGTAACTTCGCTTGCTACGAGTTCTTTTAAGGTATCGATCCAACTGTAACCTACTCCATCCGAAAATTGTTCTTTTTGTCTCCATGCTACGCTTTCTGGAATCATGTTTTCAAATGCTTTACGAACCACCCATTTTTCCATGCGCTCTCCGTTAATCATTTTATCTTTTGGGTTGATACGCATGGCGACATCCATAAATTCTTTATCTAAGAATGGCACACGACCTTCAATCCCCCAAGCCGCTAAACTTTTGTTGGCCCTTAAGCAATCGTACATGTGTAACTTATCTAATTTACGAACCGTTTCTTCATGAAACTCTTGTGCACTTGGTGCTTTGTGAAAGTATAAATACCCACCAAATAACTCATCAGCACCCTCACCAGATAATACCATTTTAATTCCCATAGATTTAATAACTCTTGCCATTAAATACATTGGTGTTGACGAACGAATTGTCGTAATATCATAAGTCTCGATGTTGTAAATAACATCTTTAATAGCATCTAATCCTTCTTGGATTGTGAATTTTATTTCATGATGAACTGTACCAATATGGTCTGCTACTTTTTTAGCCGCAGCCAAATCTGGAGAACCTTCTAGTCCAACTGAAAACGAGTGTAATTGCGGATACCATGCTTTTTCTTTATCATCTGCTTCGATACGTCTTTCAGAGTATTTTTTAGCAATAGCAGAGGTTACTGATGAATCTAAACCTCCAGATAATAACACACCATAAGGCACATCACTCATTAACTGTCTGTGCACGGCATCTTCTAAAGCTTGTTTTACTTCTGCAATACTTGTTTCGTTATCTTTTACAGCATCGTACTCTGCCCAATCGCGTTTGTACCATTTTACAAATTCACCATCTTTACTAGACATATAATGCCCTGGAGGAAATAATTCAATTTTAGTACAAATACCTTCTAGTGCTTTTAATTCTGAAGCGACATAAAAAGTTCCGTTTTTATCCCATCCTATATATAAAGGAATAATCCCCATATGATCTCTAGCAATGAAATACTCATCTTTTTCAACATCGTAAATGGCGAATCCGAAAATACCGTTCATGTCATCTACAAAGTCTACACCTTTTTCTTGGTATAAAGCTAGGATCACTTCACAATCACTTTGTGTCTGAAAATCGTACTTACCTTCAAATTGTTTTCTTAAATCTCTATGGTTATAGATTTCACCGTTGGCTGCAAGAATTAGTTTTTTATTTGGACTTAATAAGGGTTGTTTTCCTGAAGCTGGATCAACAATCGCTAAACGCTCATGTGCCATAATTACCTTATCATCACTATAGATTCCGCTCCAGTCTGGTCCACGATGACGAATGGTTTTTGCCATCTCTAATACTTGAGGTCTTAAATCTTCAACTTTTTGTTTTATATCGAACGCACATACAATTCCGCACATAACTTTTATTTTTTTGAATTTGGCTTTAACTATTATCAGCCGTATATTATTAATTACAGGACAAATATGAACTTAAACTTTCATATTAAAAACATAAACAACAATAATAGTTTCAATTTGAAATATAAAACAACAAATACACACTAATAATAAACTAACACAACCTTAAATAAACAGATTACCTACTAATTTGTAAATTTTAGTATTTCCTTACGACAGAGTGCATATAATAAACTTTATTTTTAACCAAACAAAAACTTAATTCTATTCATGAAAACACAAAAATTACTTACTACTATTAGCTTATCATTTGTAATGCTTCTATCATTAAATGTTAATGCTCAAGAATTTAACAAAATGGACAACAGCACAATGGATCGTGCTTACTATCCTTCCAACGCACCAAAAAGAACATTTGAAAAAACTGACGAAGCTAAGAAACTAGCAGAACCACAAATTAGAGTGACTTACTCTAGACCAGCTAAAAAGGGCAGAGAAGTTTTTGGCAAACTTTTAAAATTCGGAAAAGCATGGCGCGTTGGAGCTAATGAGTCTACAGAAATACTATTTGTAAATGATGTAACTTTTGGCGGAAAAGACATTAAAGCAGGACGTTACAGTATTATCATTATTCCTACTGAGAACGAATGGACTCTAAAGTTAAACACTGAGCTTGACGGTTGGGGAAATTACGGCTATGATGAAACTAAAGATATCGCAAGCGTATCAGTGCCGGTAACAAAAAGTGATAAAGAAATTGAAAACTTATCTATAGCACTTTACAAAGCTTCTGAAAATACTGTGAACTTAAAAATAGGATGGGATACTACAATTGCTGAATTTCCAATTACCTTAAAATAAGCTATAAAATTTAACATCGGTTCCAGACATTTAATATAATATTAAGACCAATAGGTTTTATTTTTATTGAATTCACATTCACAAAAAAAATTAAAAAATAAATTATGAAAACATCAAGACTATTAACAACCATTTCTTTTGCATTTATGATGCTTATTTCTTTTAATGCTGAAGCTCAAAAATTTTCTAGCTTAGACAAAAGTCCTTTAGACGCTGCTTCATTTGGAAGAGGTAACGATCAATTGATAAAAGTGTATTATGGTAGACCACAACTTAAAGGTAGAACCGTAAAAGAATTAACTCAAAAAGATAAAGTATGGAGAACAGGTGCTAACGAAGCAACTGAACTTATTCTTTTTAAGGATATGGAACTTGGAGGAAAAACGGTTAAAGCTGGTACATATTCATTATTTACAATGACTGGAGATAAAGAATGGACAGTTATTATAAGTTCTGATGTAAATAATTGGGGATCTTCTGGATACAAAGACGATAACACTGTAGCAAGTATTACTGTTCCTGTAACAGAAGGTAAAGAATCTTTAGAAGCTTTTTCTATTGCTTTTGATAAAGCAGATAAAGGTGTTGTAATGCATATCGGTTGGGGAACAACTAGAGTTGCTGTACCTTTTACTATATAGCTGTTAGCTGTTAGCTGTTAGCTGTTAGCTGTTAGCTGTTAGCTGTTAGCTAAAAAACAAAAAAGTTCCGAGAAGTGTAAATCTTCTCGGAACTTTTTATTTTATCTGAATTCTTAATTTTAAAAGCAGGAAACCCAAAACTAAAAGACCAAAGGCTAAAAACTAAACTAAGGAATATTCAAATATTTATGTGTTTGTAATGATACTTTCCATCTCGGATTAGCCATCACATAATCAACGATTTTCGGAATTACTTTATCGCGCTTACTCCATTCGGGTTGCAAATACAAAATACAATTATCATTTACCTTCTCAGCTTGTTCTTCTGCAAACTTAAAGTCATCATTATTATAAATAATACATTTAAGTTCATGCGCTTTTTCGTAAACCTCTTCAGTAGGTAATTTCATTTTCTTTGGAGATAGACAAATCCAATCCCATTGTCCTGTCAATTTATAAGCACCAGACGTTTCAATATGTGTTTGTACACCTTTCGCTTTTAATTGTGCCGTTAAAGGCCCCATATCCCAAGTTAAAGGCTCTCCACCTGTAACAATGATAGTGTCGCTATATTTTACAGCATTTTCTACAATTTTTTCTGTTTCTGTCGGAGGATGCAATTCAGCCAACCAGCTTTCTTTAACATCACACCAATGGCAGCCTACGTCGCAACCACCAATTCTCACAAAATATGCAGCTGTTCCTTTATGAAAACCTTCACCTTGAATGGTGTAAAACTCTTCCATCAAAGGCAACAATAACCCTTTATCTATTAACTCTTGTCGTTCTCTTCTTGTCATAAGTGTGCAAAGATAGTTATTTAGTTTTCAGTCTCAGTCTCAGTTTACAGTAATTTTAGTGATTAGAAATTCACCTATTAAAACCTTTTTTAACTCACCAAGAGCAAAGACCCAACGTTCAAAACTTAAAATATAAAACTGACTACTGAAACGGTAACTACAGACTGTGACTAAAGATTACGACTGAATACTGTCAGTGCTAACTGAGACTAAAAACTATTTCATACTTGATTAAAATTACATTATTTTTATAGAAATTTTCTGATCAATGAATAAGACTGAAGCTTTCGTAAAAGAGATTAACGAAGGAAACACTTGTAAAGGCGACTTTATTACTTTGGGTTCTGCCATGTTAGATGGCAAAACCATTACCAATACGTTTGTAAATGTTCCATTAAAAACCATGAATAGACATGGCCTTATTGCTGGAGCAACAGGTACTGGAAAAACAAAAACATTACAAGTCTTAGCTGAAAATTTATCCGAAAAAGGTGTTCCTGTTTTACTCATGGACATTAAAGGAGATTTAAGTGGTTTAGCAAAACCAAGTCCTGGACATGCAAAAATTGATGAACGTCATGCACAAATTGGATTGCCTTTTGTACCTAAAGCATTTCCTGTAGAAGTAATGACTTTATCTGAACAAGATGGAGTACGTTTAAGAGCTACAATAAGTGAATTTGGTCCTGTTTTAATTTCGAGAATATTAGATGTTACAGAAACCCAAGCAGGAATCATATCTGTAATTTTTAAATACTGTGATGATAACCATTTACCATTATTAGATCTTAAAGATTTTAAGAAAATCCTACAATACGCCACTAATGAAGGTAAGGAAGAATTTGAAGACGCCTACGGCCGTATTTCAACCGCTTCAACAGGGGCTATTCTAAGAAAGCTCGTAGAAATCGAACAACAAGGTGGTGATGTTTTCTTTGGTGAAACCTCATTTGATACGCAAGATTTATTACGTATTGATGAAAATGGTCGTGGTTATATTAATATCATTAGACTGACAGATATTCAAGATAAGCCTAAATTATTCTCAACATTTATGTTGAGTTTATTGGCGGAGATCTACTCTACATTTCCTGAACAAGGAGATAGTGGCCGACCAGAACTTATTATGTTTATTGACGAGGCACATTTAATTTTTAATGAAGCTTCTAGTGCACTATTAAATCAGATTGAAAGTATTGTAAAACTCATTCGTAGTAAAGGAGTTGGACTTTATTTTGTAACTCAAAATCCAACGGATGTACCAGAAGCCGTTTTGGGGCAATTAGGTTTAAAAGTACAACATGCATTAAGAGCCTTTACGGCAAAAGACAGAAAAGCAATAAAATTAACGGCTCAGAATTATCCTGATACAGATTATTATGACACGGCCGAAGTATTAACGTCCTTGGGAATTGGAGAAGCCTTAGTTTCGGCATTAGATGAAAAAGGAAAACCGACTCCATTAGCAGCAACCATGTTGCGTGCTCCAATGAGCAGAATGGATATCTTGACTGAATCTGAATTAGGAGGTTTATTAGCCGAATCAAAATTAGCTAAAAAATACAATCAAGAAATTGATAGAGAAAGTGCTTACGAAATGCTGAATAAAAAGATTGAGCAAGCCGAAGCTGAAGAAGCCAAACTAAAAGCTTTAGAAGAAAAAGAAGCTTTAAAACGCGCTGAAAGCAAAAGGCGAACCAGTACAAGTAGAAGTCGTAGCAACGGAATGAATCCTATATTAAAAGTATTGACTAGTGCAACGGTAATCCGTGGAGTTTTAGGAATAATAAGTAAAATGATTAAAAAATAGATACTAACTTTAGAATGAAAAACACCCTATTTACAGCACTAACTTGTGCTATTTTATTATCTAGTTGTGCTAACGAAAAAGCACCAAACCCTTTTAAAATTACTAAAAATCATATCGGTTTATTAACAGACTCTACTCAGGTAAAAGAATTAGACGCCATTTTCGTTAATGATTCTGTTGTTCGGTACATTGCTGGAGATGAATTTATAGGCTCTGTTAATACCATTGAAATATTCGAAAAAAGCGGTAAAAAACTCTTAGATCTATCTCCTAGAGAAGCTTTAGATTCGACTTCGGTAATTTCTAGTGTTAACATCATTGATTCACGTTACAACACCGATAAAAACATATCTAATTTAAGTACTTATAAAGATATAAGTGAAGCTTATAAGATTTCAAAAGTTGACAACCTTATTAATGTTATTGTCGTTTCTGTAAATGAAATTAATGCCTCGTTTACGATTGATAAAAAAGAATTACCGGCAAGCATGCGTTTTGACATGGGTATGACCATTGACCCGATTCAAATCCCTGGAAAAGCGAAGATTAAATATTTTATGGTACATTGGTAGATTAGTTGATAAATATGCAGAAAAAACAAAAATATACAATCCAAAATAGCCCATTTGTAGTTCCTACCGAAGATGGTAAGATTATAAAAGAGCATTTTGGAAAGGCTACAGATGGTAACTCAGAAATAAGCATTGCCCATATGGTTGCGCCAGCTGGTTGGTCAGAACCTTTTCAGACGCCAGAATTTGATGAATATACGTTTATCATTAAAGGCAAAAAACAATTTATTATAGACGATGAAATTATCGTGCTAGAAGCAGGACAATCTATTAAAGTAGATAAAAATACGCGTTTACAATATTCTAATCCATTCACTGAACCTTGTGAATATTTAGCAGTTTGCTTACCTGCATTTTCAATTGAATCCGTAAATAGAGAAGACCAATAAATATGAGTAGTTTTGTTATTAGATCCATTGGTAGCGCCCTTAATGCAACCAGTTTAATTTCCTCTAGATATGCCGCTAAAAAAGCTATAAATCTTTTTGCTTCTCCGAGAAAAGGACGTTACAACGACGAGCAAAAACGTATTATTGATTCGGCTTTTTATGAAGAAATAAGTTATAATAATCTAGATATTGCAACCTATCGTTGGGTCGGAAAAGGCAAAACCGTTTTACTCGCTCATGGTTGGGAGAGTAATGCATCACGTTGGGAATATATATTAAAAGATTTAAGATCTCAAGATTACAACATTATAGCCTTAGATGCTCCTGCACATGGACGATCTGATGGCAAACAGTTTAATGCGATTTTATATTCTGAATTTATAAATATAGTTGCAAAAAAATTTCAACCAGACGTTTTAATTGGTCACTCCGTTGGAGGTATGTCTTGTGTTTTTTATATGCATAAATACCAATTACCATCTATTAAAAAGATGGTTCTATTAGGGGCGCCTGCACATTTTACAGGTGTTTTTGACCGATACAAATCTATGATGGGTTTTAATACTAAAATTTCAAATGGATTAGATAATATAATTATTGAACGGTTTGGGCAGCCAGTCGCTTACTTTTCTGCTGCAAACTTTACAGAATCCATTACCGCAAAAGGTTTAATTATTCACGATAAAAAAGACCGCATTATTCCTTATGAGGATGCTCAATTAATTGCGAATCGCTATAAAAATGCTGAATTTATTTCCACTACTGGCTTTGGGCATGGCTTAAAGGATGTGTCTTTAACACCTCAGATTATTGAATTCATTAATGATTAATCTTTATCGTATTTTTGCACCATGTCAGAAGATTTAAAACGCCTAAACAAATACCTCAGCGAAGCTGGTTATTGCTCTCGTAGAGCAGCAGATCGATTAATTGAAGCAGGACGAGTAACCATTAACGATGTTGTACCAGAAATGGGAACAAAAGTCGCATCTGAAGATGTGGTTAAAGTCGATGGTGAAATCATTGGAGAACGCAAACAAGACTTTGTGTATTTAGCTTTTAACAAACCAGTAGGTATTGTTTGCACTACAGATACACGCGTTGAAAAAGACAATATCATTGATTACATTAATTATCCTAAACGTATTTTCCCTGTTGGAAGATTAGACAAACCAAGTGAAGGTTTAATTCTACTCACAGACGATGGAGATATTGTCAATAAGATATTAAGAGCGAGCAATAATCACGAAAAAGAATACATCGTCACCGTAGACCAACCAATTTCTCAAACGTTTATTGAGCGTATGGCTGGCGGCATTTATTTAGAAGATTTAGACAAGCACACCAATAAGTGTGAGGTTAAGAAAATTGATAAATTCACCTTCAGTATCATATTAACTCAAGGTTTAAATAGACAAATCCGACGCATGTGTGAGTATTGTAATTATGAAGTACAAGCATTAAAACGAATTCGGATAATGAATGTAAAACTTGATGTGTCTTCTGGTCAATATAGAGAATTAACAAAAGAAGAATTCCAAAGCTTAAACGAACTAATAGCTGATTCTACAAAAACTTACGAAGCAAACAAAGCGAACACCACAAGACATAACAGACGTTAATTATGGCTTTAGCACCTTTTCATCTCGCGATTCCTGTTCATAATTTAGAACTATGTAGAAATTTCTACACTAATGTATTACAACTTGAAGAAGGACGAAGTAGTGACCATTGGGTTGATTACAACTTTTTTGGACACCAATTGGTGATTCATTTTAAAGCAAAACAAACCGAAGAAGACGTCACTAATGAAGTAGATGGTAAAGCTGTACCGGTTCCGCATTTTGGTGTGGTTTTAGAATGGGAAGCATTTAAAGAGTTTGCCGAATTATTAAAGTCGAAAGACATAACGTTTATCATTGAACCTTATATAAGATTTGAAGGATTAGTAGGAGAACAAGTGACAATGTTTTTTAAAGACCCATCGGGAAATGCTTTAGAATTTAAAGCGTTTAAAGATATGAATCAGTTATTTGCTAAGTGATTTCATTCTTTTATTTAAAAGAAGGAACGGCAAGTAAATCATCAAAAATAAAGGTATAATTATCAACTGCCCCACCATAATATAATAAGGCCATTCTCCAAAATAATCTAATAATGAAGCTGATTTTGGCTTTTCATTTAAGTAGAAATAATTGGCGTCCAATACATAGTTTAACCCTACCATAAGCACCACATAAACCTGAAGTGCTAAGAAAGATTTAAAAACACTTCTTAAGGTTGGTTTCATCTTAAAGACAAAAATGAAATAAAATATTATAGATAGTAAGCCTAAATGTACGGTCCAGTATCTAAAATAATCAAAACTAGGGAATCCATTTGCAATATCCGGAGTAATAACACCTTGTAATGTACCTCCAATAATCCAAAACACTAAAATCTCAAACATCCAATATTTACGATAATAGGTGAAAACCGGAATCAATAAGGCCAATAAACTACAGAGATAAAGCGGTAAATCGGTTTTAAAATTATAATTATCGAAAAGCATTCGATATACATGAAACCCAATAAGTGTTAGAGACACAAACCATCCAAAATAATGAATCGCTTTTTGTTTTTGTTTTAAGCTGAAGGACTTATTAGCATATCTAATTACAAAAACAGCCCCAATAACTCCACATAAAATCGGAATTATATGTTGAAAACTACCTATCGTGACTTTTGAAAGAACGATAAATAGCGCCAATAAACCCATCTAAAATTATCTGTGATTCTTTCTGTGCTGTTCTCTTGCCAATAACGTATTCTTTAATAGCATTGCAATAGTCATTGGTCCTACTCCACCAGGAACTGGTGTAATAAAACTCGCTTTTTTGCTCACGTTTTCAAAATCTACATCACCAGTAATATAATACCCTTTTTCAGAATCATCAGCTACTCTTGTGATTCCTACATCAATAATTACCACATCGTCTTTTACCATTTCAGCCTTTAAAAATTTAGGCACTCCTAATGCTGAAATAATAACATCTGCTTGCGATGTAATCTGTGTAATATTTTTGGTATGACTATGCGTTAAGGTTACTGTTGAGTTTCCAGGAAAACCTTTTCGTCCCATTAAAATACTCATCGGGCGACCAACAATATGAGATCGACCAATTACTACGGTATGCTTTCCTTTGGTTTCAACTTGGTAACGTTCTAGTAATTCTAAAATCCCAAAAGGTGTTGCCGGAATAAAAGTAGACATATCTAAAGCCATTTTCCCAAAATTCATCGGGTGAAAACCATCGACATCTTTATCTGGGTTTACAGCCATCAATACTTTCTGTGTATTAATCTGTGGCGGTAATGGTAATTGAATTATAAAGCCATCAATATCAGCGTTATTATTAAGCTCTTCTATTTTGTCTAGCAACTCCACTTCGCTAGTTGTATTAGACATACGTACCATTGTAGATTCAAAACCAACACGTTCACATGCCCTAACTTTACTACCAACATAGGTTAAACTCGCTCCATCATTACCTACAATTACAGCTGCCAAATGCGGAACTTTTTCATCATTAGCTTTCATCTTATCGACTTCCGCTTTGATTTCGTTTTTAATGTCGTTACTTACTTTTTTTCCGTCTAAAATTGTCATGCTTTTGGTTATTGTTTTCTTGCAAAGACGCTATGGCGCGAAGCTTTAATTAATTAATTTATTATTTTTTAAAAGTCAACTGAAGACTGCGTTTTGTGACGGCCTACTGAAGACTAAATACTGTAAACTTTATTTAGGCATATTCTGCATCATCTGCATCATACGCTTTCCGCCTCCACCTTGCATCATTTTCATCATCTTACTCATCTGCGTAAATTGCTTTAAGAGTTGATTTACTTCTTGTACAGATGTACCAGAACCTTTACCAATTCGCTTTTTACGACTTGCATTTATAACAGATGGATTAGAACGTTCTTCTGGTGTCATAGAATGAATAATCGCTTCAATACCTTTAAAAGCATCGTCGTCAATATCAATATCTTTCATCATTTTTCCTGCACCAGGAATCATGCCTACTAAATCCTTCATGTTACCCATTTTCTTGATTTGCTGAATCTGTTTTAAGAAATCATCAAACCCAAACTGGTTTTTAGCAATCTTCTTCTGTAATTTTCGTGCTTCTTCTTCATCAAACTGCTCTTGTGCACGTTCAACTAAAGAAACGACATCTCCCATTCCTAAAATACGATCTGCCATACGCGATGGATAGAAGACATCAATTGCTTCCATCTTCTCACCCGTACCAATAAATTTAATTGGTTTGTTAACTACGGATTTAATCGAAATTGCTGCTCCACCTCGTGTATCACCATCTAATTTGGTAAGGATAACACCATCAAAATTTAATATATCATTGAAGGCTTTTGCTGTATTCACCGCATCTTGGCCTGTCATAGAATCGACAACAAACAAGGTTTCTTGTGGCTGAATGGCTTTATGAATATCCGAAATCTCGTTCATCATAGCTTCATCGACAGCTAAACGACCAGCGGTATCAATAATCACCACATTATGACCATTTGCTTTGGCATGCGCAATACCTGCTTTAGAAATCGCCACAGGATCGGTATTCCCTCTATCACTAAAAACCTCAACACCTATCTGATCTCCTACAACATGTAACTGATCTATTGCAGCCGGACGATAAACATCACAAGCGACTAATAAAGGTTTCTTAGTTTTTTTGTTTTTTAAATAATTAGCCAGCTTACCAGAAAAAGTTGTTTTACCAGACCCCTGTAAACCAGACATTAAAATCACACTAGGATTACCAGAAAGATTAATACCTTCGGCATCGCCCCCCATTAATTCAGTTAATTCGTCTTTAACGAGTTTAACCATTAACTGACCCGGCTGTAATGTTGTTAATACATCTTGACCAAGTGCTTTTTCTTTTACACGAACTGTAAATTCCTTTGCAATTTTAAAGTTAACATCGGCATCTAAAAGCGCACGTCTTACTTCCTTAAGTGTCTCAGCAACATTTACTTCTGTAATGCTACCATGACCTTTTAATACGTGTAACGCTTTATCTAACTTATCACTTAAATTATTGAACATGTTTCTAGTCTTCAGTTTGCAGCCTGCAAGTAAGCAGTCTGTATTATTTAATAAGATGCAAATTTAAGAATTTATGAGGGAATTATGAATGGGAATTGATAAAATGATTTTTAGATAAAAAACGAAGACTAATCACTACAAACTAATTGATAACAGAAAGAGCCACTCATGGCGAATGACCCTTTTCAATCAACTTAACTTACTAAAATTAACAACTTCTAGTTTCTTTATTCACAAGTTCTGTTTAGAACAATTTCTATACTGCTATCATTAACATTATGCAACACTAATTGGTTTTCTGTACATTCTACAATTAACCAACTTCCGTTTATGGCTTGAATATTTGGCCCAGCTACATTTGAAAAATTTATAATAACACCTTCGTTCGATTGCGATGTTGACCACGTCGCATCTATTACCAATGTATCTGTATATATCACTACAATTTGATTTGAAGTCTCAAAATCAAAATTATATGCTATTAAATTATCACTACCGTTGTAGCTAACAACATTCCAAGTACAGTCTATTAAAAGGCTACTCACATCTGATTCTGAACACGTCTCATTACAATCTATTATGGATAATTGAATTGTAAATATTTCGAATTGATTATTAATTTCAGCCCTTACATATATTATTTGTTCTACAACTAAATTGGTGTAAACTTCTGGAGATATAATTTGATTTATACCTGCTTCAGCATCAGCTTGTATTTCATAATACGTCACAGCATCGGCACTTGGCGTACAATTGGCGAATGCTGTAGTTAAATTAAACTGATACGGACCATCATAACCATTATCACAAATTTCTAATTGTGCGTTAAAGCTTTGAAAACATTCAAATAAATTACAATTCTCTGTATTTAAATAGACATTAAAAATTTCAAAATCACCATTATCCGCTTCAATTCTCAAATAGACTTGGGCTGTTAAGGTTTCAAAAGCTTCTGTATTTACAATAGCATTTGTATTTGTTTGAGCATCACTAAATGTTGCATGAAATGAAGGCATAAAATTCCCTGTACAAACTACCAATCCTATTGTATTTGCACTTAGATTATATACCGGAACATTATTAGGACCTTCACAGGTTACAATCTCAAAATCACCAAAACAGCTGAAAAGACCACCATTACAGTTTTGTTCTAAAACTAAAGTTTCATTTTCTTTCTGTAATACAATTCTACCCGTATCACATTCTACAATTGTCCAATCGCCTTCTAACGTATCTTGAAACGCTGTTAATTCTGAAAATGTGATTATAACTTCGTTGCCTGCAAGAGATAAATTCCAACCACCTCCTATTGCAGAAGCTGCCAATCCTTCCGAAATTTGCAAATCTCCATTAGAATTGAAAATCATTGTATCGTTTTCAAAATTACCTGTACCATTGCTAAAATCCCAAGGGCATTCTTGCAAAATAGCACTGATATCTGTAAGAGAACAATTTAAATCATCTTCACATACTTTATTAATCACCATAGTCTGTTCACCTTTTGTAAACCGTATGGTAGCATCATCACATTCTATAATTTTCCAGTCTCCTCCTAAATCTTCAAAATCTGTTTCTAAAAAAAGGTATGTTTCACCTGCCGTTGAAATTATAGACCAATTACTAACAACATTAAAAGTGCCACCATCCTGATAAATATCGAATGTGCCATTTGAATAAAAAACGAAATCGATTCCCGCAAATTCAGGAAAACTTGAATATGTCGTAATTTCCCATTGACATTCTATTAAATTTGATTCTAAAGATTCTACTGTACAATTAGAAGCATCACAATCATTACCAGCAGCTTCAATCGCTTCTGCTAATTCTTGATTTGTATTAACTTCAATCGTTTCACCATTGGTATAGTTTAAGGTAACCGGAAAATTCAAACTAACTATAACGGCATTATCATCATCTTCTAAACCATTCAGAAAACCATATAAAGTTTCATCATCTTCAATTATTACGGTATCAATTAGGTTGAATTCTGAATTAAAAACAGAAAAAGAAATAGGGTATACAAAATCGACACAATTAATAACATCTGTTTCATTAGCTACGCATTCGTTTATAAAACTTTCAAGTTCATCTTCATTTTCAATCACCACGTGGCTATAATCATTAAAAATGATCGTAATCGGAAATATAAAATCTAAATTAGCATCATTTGATGCATCCCTCAATAAACTTTCGAGTTGTTCTAAATCAGATAAGGTTTCAATAATTAGTGTTATATCTGTAATTACAATGGTAACTGGCAATTCTACAGAAAAGCAACTTACATTATCTAAAATATTATCAGCAGCACCAAAGTTCGCAGTCGTTCTGCTCATTAGGCTAACTAAAGTAGAATTTGGAACAATGGCTTCTTGATCGTTTGGAATGTTTATTTCAGTAATCTCTTCTTGACAAGAAGTAAAGCACAAAAGGGCAAAAAGGAAAGATAAAAATAGGTGTTTAGACTTGGTTTTCATTTGGTGATGCTTTACTATTTATTATAAAACAGTTAGCACTCTATATTTCCTACCTCTATTATTTAAAATATTATTTATAATTTGTGGGCCTGATAAAACTATGAGTAAATCCTTACAAGATAACATCTGTGAATCACAGTTATTTGAGCGCTTATATAAAAAGCACTCCAAAAATCTGCATGATTTTTT
This sequence comes from Winogradskyella pacifica, assembly GCF_003386275.1. NCBI lineage: Bacteria > Pseudomonadati > Bacteroidota > Flavobacteriia > Flavobacteriales > Flavobacteriaceae > Winogradskyella > Winogradskyella pacifica. Next base: position 38,874 of record NZ_QREI01000006.1, read on the forward strand.
ATACTATAAGTTTGGAGACCACTTAAACCCGGAAGATAAAGTTCAGGAAGCTTTTATAAAACTATGGCAAAATTGCGGCAAAGTTGCTCCAAATAAAGCTAAAAGCTATTTATTTACTACTGCCAATAATTTAATGCTGAATGCTTTTGCGCATCAAAAAGTCGTCTTAAAGTATAACAATAAACCTCAAAAAACGAGCACTAACGAGACACCTGAGTTCCTCTTGCAAGAAAAAGAATACCATCAAAAATTACAAACGGCATTAAGTAAATTAACAGAAGCTCAGCGTGTTGCGTTTTTAATGAATAGAGTTGAAGGCAAACGGTTTAAAGAAATTGCAGAACTATTAGATATCTCAGTAAAAGGAGTAGAAAAACGCATTTACGGCGCTTTAAAGAAATTAAGAGAAGATATTGATGAACTTTAGAACTTAAATAAGTAGGGATTTTAAAAAGTAAGTTGTTATATACCTGAAATCACATTATGAAAAGAGAAGAACTCATAAAAAAATGGTTAGATCATAATCTAAATACTGAAGAGCAGAATGCTTTTGAGCAGCTAGAGGATTATAACGAACTTATTAAAATGAACGAGGCTTTAAAGCACTTTAAAGCTCCTGATTTCTCTATTGACCGAACTTACGAAACTCTAAAAACGAATCTCGAAGTTAAGAAATCGAATTTAAACCACTGGTTAAAACCTTTCCTTAAAATCGCTGCAATTTTAGCCATCGGATTCAGTATTTATTATTATACCACAACGCTAGACACCCACGTTAATACAGTAATAGCAGAACAAACCACTGTGCAACTACCAGATCACTCTACGGTGGCTTTGAATTCAAATTCAACACTAACTTTTAACAAGAAAGATTGGAGCGACAATAGAGAATTAAAATTACATGGTGAAGCATTTTTTAAAGTTGCAAAGGGAAAGAAATTTGACGTCATTACTACAGATGGAATTGTTAGTGTTCTAGGGACTCAATTTAATATAAAACAACGCGAATCTTATTTTGAAGTTACGTGTTACGAAGGTTTGGTTGCCGTAACTCATAATCACAACACCACAACATTAAAACCTGGAGATACTTTTAAAATCATTGATGGGAAACTACTTGCTAATGAAAAAGAAAACGCTATGCAACCACAATGGTTGCGTGGTGAAAGTAGCTTTAAAAGTGTTCCTTTAAAATATGTGATTGCAGAGTTTAAAAACCAATACAAGCAAAACATAATTACAGAGAATATTGATCTTTCGCGTTTGTTCACAGGAAGTTTTACACATAATAATTTAGATTTAGCATTGAAGTCTGTCACAATACCATTAAATTTAAGCTACAGCCAATCTGGAGAATCTATTTTACTAAAGCGTGAATAAAAAATTACTTTGTTTAATTTTCTACTGTTTATCGATTGCCTTTTGTAACCTTACTTTCTGTCAGGAACAACAAGACGAAAAATCGCTTGTCCAAATTCTTCTAGACATAGAGAAGCAGCACGACGTTAAATTTTCTTTTGAAACCAAAACGGTTGAAACTATTTTAATTAGTCCATTATCTAATGACCTGTCAATAGAACAGATATTAGATCACTTAAATCGTGTTACCAATCTTAATTTTGAAATGCTGAATGATAGGTTTATCGTTATTACCGTAAAGACAGCACTAGATATCCTAAACAAAGTACAACAGCTAAAAGAAGTTGTAATCATAAATTATCTTACCAAAGGGATTTCAAAAACAAATGATGGAAGTGTAAAAGCGAACACAAAAGCCTTTGATATTCTTCCGGGATTGATTGAACCAGATGTCCTTCAGATTGTACAAAACTTACCAGGCATTATGAGTGTAGACGAACGCATTTCTAATATCAATGTTAGAGGTGGCACCAATGACCAAAATTTAATTCTGTACGAAGGGATACGCATGTACCAATCCGGACATTTTTTCGGGTTAATATCGGCCTTCAATCCGTATTTATCAGAGAACATTACTATTTCTAAGAATGGCACTAGTGCTAAATTTGGCAACGCCGTATCGAGTACCATCGCTATAAAAAACTCGGATAATTTAGATAATAAAACGAGTGCAGGAATTGGTGGAGATATGTTGAGCGTAGATGGTTATGCAAAAATACCACTATCAAACAAAACGGAGCTGCAACTGTCTGCAAGACGTTCTTATACAGATCTTTTGGTTTCCAAAACTTATGATTCTTATTTTGACCGCATTTTTAAAGACTCAGAATTAAATACGTCTTCAAATATAAATATGCTTTTAGCACAAGATGAACGTTTTTTATTCTACGATTTCAATGCTAAATTTTTATACGATATTGATAACACCTCAAAATTGCGCATTAATATAATGAGCATGTCTAATGACCTAGATTACAATCAAGTATTCACATCAGCTGATAATGATTTTCAGGAGACAAAAAGCAAGTTAAATCAAACGAGTTATGGAGCAAGTGCAACCTATTCAAAACTAATAAATAGTGATGTCAATCTCTCGGCACAAGTTTATTATTCAAACTATGATTTAGATGCTAAAAATAATAATGTTACTAAAAACCAATTATTAACTCAGGAGAATAAAGTTGAAGATTTCGGCTTTAGATTAGACCTTTCAAAAACAGTTAGCGAAGACATTAACTTTAATAGTGGCTATCAGTTTAATGATGTTGCAGTCACTAATTTTGAAGATGTCACCAATCCAAATTACACCAGTTTAGTAAAGGAAATTATTAGAACTCATGCGTTATTTGGAGAAATAGAATGGTACTCTCCGTCGCGTGAGACTTCTATTAGGCTAGGTTCTAGAATTAGTTACTTTGGTAAATTGTCTGAATTTTTAATTGAACCTCGATTTTCAATAAATTATAAATTTCTAGACTATTTTAGATTAGAAGTTTTAGGAGAATTGAAGAGTCAATCTATAACCCAAATAATTGATTTACAACAAGATTTTTTTGGGATAGAAAAACGACGATGGCAATTGGCTAATGGTAACGATGTTCCGTTAATAACTAGTGAACAGGCCTCGGTTGGTGTAAGTTATAATCAAAACAATTTATTGGTTTCTATAGAAGGTTACTACAAAGGAGTCAATAATATTACTGCACGCAGCCAAGGGTTTCAGAATCAATTTCAGTTTACTAACGATACGGGACATTATACTGTAAAAGGCATAGATTTCCTTATTAATAAACGTTTTAAAGACTTTAGCACATGGCTAAGTTATACGTATAGTAAAAACGATTACAATTTTAGCGAGATTAATAGTAGTACATCATTCCCTAATACTATTGATTTAAGACATGTGGTTAATTCTTCACTTACTTATAACGGCGAAAAACTTAAGATTGGTATAGGGTTTAATTGGCATTCGGGCAGACCTTTTACCGCTCCTCTAGCCCTTCAAGTTGACAGTAATTCTACTATAGAATACAACACACCTAATAGCTCTCGATTGGATGATTATTTTAGAACCGACATTTCAGCTATATATAAATTGAAACTATCAAAAGGTGTTAATGCAGAGGTCGGTGCTTCCATTTGGAACATTTTTAATCAAACCAACATAATTAATCGGTTTTACACATTTAATTCTGCTAACGCTATAGTAGAGATAAACAACAAATCCTTAAAACTCACACCTAACTTAAGTTTTAGGATCAACTTTTAAGTGCAAACCGCTATTAAAATTGGATTTTTAAAAAAAACCTGATATAGAATCAGACTTAATTTATATAATCCTTTTATTTAATATTGGTATTTTTCTTCCTTTCTCGATCTTTTTCCTTTTCAATATTCTTTCTAATTTTATCAATGGCTGATTCTATGGACTTATCTGGCTCAATGAGATTATATTCACCCCAAAAATTTGGATCTGAAAATCCTGAAATAGCATCAGTAATAATTACAGAAGGACGTAGTTTATCTTTATTTTTAATTTTTTCACCTGTACTATTCACCTCCCAATCTGTTACTGCCATTTCACTAGATAATGTGTAAACTTTATTGAAGAGTTGGCGTTTTTTATTCACCTTAAACGTTAAGCTTAAATTAGAATAACTGTAATACCAGTTATTATCTTTTTGTTTATAATCTACTTTGTAAATCGCCTCTAAAGGATAAACCTCAACATCCCTAGGTTTACTTTTAACCAAAAGATTTTTAGTTTTATCCCTATTACTCAAATCTAAAAAGTAATTCGCACTAACTAAGGCTAACGACTCTACATCAATAAAAAGTTTGCCACTATAATTTACAGTAAGTTGTTTATTCTTAGGACTGAAATCAACAACAAAAACAGCTCTGTTATTTATAGTTGAAGGTTTATCAAAAGTAAAATCATACCCATTAATACTTTCCTCTGTAAAAAGATATTCAGTATATTTCATAATATCTAAATACATCGTAGAAAACGGACCACCTTGCAACTTTACAGACACCGTATCTAAGCGTGTGTAATCTGTACTTTTCCTAGCTTTTCCAAGTTGAATATCATCACGTTGTGGTGTCCAATTTGGTTGTTTTAAAATATTAACAACAGCCTCCGTTAAGGACACATTTCTATTTCTGCGTTTAATAGTTTCTCTATAAAAAGCAGTCATAAAAACAGACTCTTCATCTTTATTTTCACTTTTTCCGAAAAACACTTTTCTAATTAAATTTGATGCATTTTTATATGCCGCGATGTTTACAGCAGATAACTCGGTAATTACCTCATACAACTCAATCGTTTGATTATCGTCAGATAATTCAGATAATAGTACAACATAAGTCGTATAACCTAAAAAAGAAACGGCAACTTTGGAATCTAAATAATTATTTGGAACTTTTAACGAGAATTCACCTTCAGAATTTGTAATCGTACTAATGTTTGTATTGTTAATACTAAGATTAGCAGCCTCTATCGTTTTGTTAGTTCTACCATCGACAACCTTACCGTGATACTCCTTAAACTCCGTTTGAGCACTTAAAGAAAAGAGTACAAATAAGACTAATAAAAGTGTACTAGCGCAACGTTTTAAAGTATAAGATTTTTCCATGACAGTAAGATTTAATGAACATTATAACCTTACCTAAGATACAAAAAAGCACAGAATACACTTCTATTCAACCTGTTAATTTCTTAATATTGAACATCACCCTACCTATTCAATTCTTAAAATTGAATGCAAAACGGATTAAAAAAGTACTACTGTTAATTTTAGAAATTATTATTTTACATACGCTCAGGAACCTCAATCCCTAAGACCTTAAAAGCATTTTTAATAGTTTGACTTACTGTTTTAGATAATGCTACTCTAAAATTCTTTTCTAAATCAGAGTCTGCTCCAAGAATCGATACATTCTGGTAAAACGAATTAAAATCCTTTACCAAATCATAAGTATAATTGGCAATCAATGCAGGACTATGCTGTTCTGCTGCATTTTGTATGATGACTGGAAATTGTTCTAATTGTTTAATAAGTTGTTTCTCTTTCTCATGAAGTGTTATGTGGTCGCTTAGCGAAGTCGAAGCGCCAATATCATCCACATTAGCCTTTCTTAAAATAGACTGAATTCTAGCATAAGTATATTGAATAAACGCCCCTGTATTCCCTTGAAAATCGATAGACTCTTTAGGATCGAATAAAATTCGCTTTTTAGGATCTACTTTTAAGATGTAATATTTTAAAGCCCCTAAACCTATAGTTTTGTAGAGGGTCTGCTTTTCTTCTTCTGAGTACTCTTCTAGCTTTCCTAATTCTTTAGAAATATCTTCAGCAGTATCTGCCATTTCCTGGATTAAATCATCAGCATCTACAACGGTTCCTTCTCTACTCTTCATTTTTCCGCTTGGTAAATCTACCATACCATAACTTAAATGGAATAGATTTTTAGCCCAATCGAAACCTAATTTTTTCAAAATTAAGAATAACACTTTAAAATGATAATCTTGCTCGTTACCAACCGTATAAACCATACCACCAACATCAGGATAATCTTTAATTCGCTGAATGGCTGTACCAATATCTTGCGTCATGTAAACGGCTGTGCCATCTGCTCTAAGCACAATTTTTCTATCTAAACCATCTTCGGTTAAATCGCACCAAACAGAACCATCAGCATCTTGTTCAAAAACACCCGTTTTTAAACCTTCAGCAACAAATTCTTTTCCTAATAAATACGTATTGCTTTCGTAGTAATAGGTATCAAAATCGACACCAATATTTTTGTAAGTAACATCGAAACCATCATAAACCCACTGATTCATTTTTTTCCACAGTGCAACAACGTCTTCATCTCCTGCTTCCCATTTTAGTAGCATTTGCTGTGCTTCTACTAATAAAGGTGCATTCTTTTTAGCATCTTCTTCAGATTGACCTTGAGCCATTAATTCTGAAATTTCAGATTTATATTCTTTGTCAAACTTTACATAGTAATTTCCAACAAGTTTATCTCCTTTTAAATCTTCTGTTGGGGTTTCATTCTGACCAAATTTCTGATAAGCCAACATACTCTTACAAATATGAATACCTCTATCGTTAATGATTTGAGTTTTATAAACTTTTTTTCCTGAAGCTTTTAAAATTTCAGCAACACTATACCCTAAGAGTACATTTCTTACATGTCCTAAATGCAAAGGTTTGTTTGTGTTTGGTGACGAATATTCTACCATAACAGCTTTATCATCCTTTTGATCCACAAAACCATAAGCATCATTTCCTTTTATAGATGTGAAGAAATCTAAGTAATATGAATCACTAATTTCTATATTTAAAAAGCCTTTAACAACATTAAAACCTTTGACTAATTCTACATTGTCTAATAAATATTGACCAACTTGTTCGCCTATAACAACAGGATTTCCTTTTACGACACGTAACATTGGAAAAACAACAACCGTAACATCTCCTGCAAACTCTTTGCGAGTCGCTTGAAATTCTACTGATTCTAATTCCGCTTGAAACAACGCTTTTATCGCTGCTTTTACATGTAATTCTAAAGTCTCTTGAAGGGTCATAATTCTGCTTTATTTTGGTGTTTTAAAACGTTCGCAAAGATAGAAGTTTTATTGTTTTAATGGGTTTCTATGCAAACATAATTACTTAACGTTATAGGGTTTTTATAAAGTTTAGAATTGATAGAAGTCTAATATCTATGACTAAAATGAAATTCTTAAACTACGCACTTTCCATTTTTATTGTTATTTTTCATCATGTTCTAATAATAACAACTCCATTACTGACAATGACACGTCTGAGAATTAACTATTCTAAAAAAACATAGATTTATCATTTCAAAGTGAATTAGAGAACTAAACGGTAGGTCATAAAGATGTAAATGGAAATTCGGTAGAACTTTTAGATTTTGTAAAACCTAAAGGAACAAACCTTATAAGATTAAATTAAATCAGTCTAGAATTTGCTCCAACACCTCAAGGCCAGAAAGCATATATGAATGATTAATTGCGACTATAAAAGCTATTCTAAATGAAAAACGAAGAGGTTTTTACTATTGAGCTACAAATTGGGTCGCATTTAATAGTAATGAAAATACATCGACAAATGGCACGTTTTGGGAATACTAATATGTGTTTAATTTTGACTTAAAAGTCTTACCTATTTTAGGCACACACAACCACAAACAACTGAAAAATAGCACTATAGCCAAAACTTGCATTTCATCGACAAAACAGTATTACCACCTTTAAATTTACCTTTGGTCGATATGCCATATTTTAAAAATATTATATTTGTCTGTTCAACTAATAAATTGGTATTAAATCCTAATTATTAGCATATTTGCGTTCATAATAGCACTTTTGGAGGGCTATTAATCAATGTCCCAAACATTAATGAGGTTTAATAATCAAACATTAACAACGTTGTTTTTGTTTTGTGTTAACTTACTTTTTTCGTCCCTCCCTAAAAGTTTTTCAAACCAAAACAGCGCAATTCGTTTTAACGCTATTTTAAGATGAGACAGTTACTTATACTAGCTGTGTATCTTATATCGATATCCGTTTTTTCTCAAAGCGAAAAAATAGATAAACTTACGGTACAAATAGCTTATTTAAACGCAGACTCTACAAAAGTGGATATGTCTTTGGTGCTTATTAATGAGCTCTTCAAACAAAAGGACTACAGTAAGGCATTGCTTTACATTAATGAAACCTCAAAACTTTCTGACGACCTTAAATACATAAAAGGACAGGCGGAAAGCAGCTACATCAGAGCATTAATCTTTACAGAACGTAACGATTATTTTAATGCAATTGATAACTACAAAAGATCTAGAAATTTATACTTACAAATAAAAGATACACTTGGTGTAGCCAAAGTGAGCAACAGCATAGGTCTTGTTGAAATAAAAAGAGGAAATTATAAAGTTGGTTTACAAAATTCATTATCTGCAATAGATATTTTTGAAAAACAGTATCTAAAAGATGAATTAAGCGCTGCTTATAATAATCTTGCTGAGGCTTATTATAAAACCAATCAAATTGATAAGGCTATAGAATATAATTTTAAAGCTTTAGAAGTCCGAAAGGAAATTAATGATAAGGATGGTATTAAAATATCTACTAAAAATATTGCCGGACTTTATTCTATATTAAAAGAGCATCGCAAAGCGATTGAATATTACGAAAAAGCATTAGATATTCTTAATCCTAAAACAGATCAAGATCTTAGAGGCGAAATACTTCCTAAATTAGGTAGCGAATACTTACGTTTTAAAGAATATGACAAAGCTTCTGAGTACTTACTAGAAGGTTTAAAATACAATAGACAACAAGATAACAAAGAAGGACTTTTAAGAGCCTTGAATGCTATTGGACATTTAAATCTTCAAAACAAAAAGCTAAAATTAGCTGAAAGACAATTAAACGAAGCTTATGAAATTGCACAGAAAACAGATGATAAAACCGAACTTTTAGAAAACTACAAACTTCATATTGCTTTAGATTCTACACGTGGTTATTATCAAAATGCGTTTTTCTGGCAAAATAAATTTTACAATTTAAAAGACTCGCTTTCTAAAATTAATAGACCTGTTTTCCCTACAGAATTAGAACATTTAGATTTAATTAATGACAACTCAAACCGTAAGGATCTTACAGATAATACGGAGAGTAAAGCTACAGAAGTATCAACCTCGTTGAGTAATCCTTACATTCTATATGGAGTCTTAGCCGCGTTTATAGTATTGTTAGGCCTTCTAATTTATAGTCTTTTAAAAACTAAAACTCATAAAGACGCATTAGAAAAACAAAAAGACATATTAGCCGAAGAACAAATAAGAACAGAAGCTATTTTAGAACAAACACATCACTTAGAAGAGGTTAACCAAGTTAAGGATAAACTTTTTTCTATTGTGTCTCACGACTTAAAAGATTCAATCTCTTCTATTAAAGCGTTCTTAGATTTATTAAACGAAGACAGCATTTCTAAGGATGAATTTTATGAGTTGATTCCAGAATTAAGCGAAAATGCTAATAATGCATCGTCACTTTTATTTAATTTATTAAACTGGTCTAAATCGCAAATGCAGAATTTAGAACCAAAACCTGAGTTGTTTAATATTCAAGAAGTGTTTCAAACTAAAATTGCTTTAGTTGAACAAAAAGTTGAAGACAAACGCATTGTTTTAATTGATGAGTCTCAGGATGATTTTATTTATGCCGATCGTAGTATGGTAGAAATTGTGATTCAGAACTTAATTACAAACGCTGTTAAATTTAGCAGAACAGGTGATGTTATTACTATTTCTAACATAGAGGCTAACGGAAAATCTTTAATTTGTATTGAAGACACTGGTGTTGGTATTTCTAAAGATAACATTGATAAGTTATTTGCAGCACATAAAAACTTTACGACTGCTGGCACTAAAAATGAAAAAGGAACAGGTTTAGGCTTATCTATAGCTAAGGATTTAGTAGAATTAAACAACGGCAGAATCTGGGTAGAAAGCACAGAACATGTTGGAAGTAAATTCTTTGTTGAATTACCTAAGGCTTAGCTCTAAGTGTTTAATATTCTGAGTCTATGTCACAAATGAACAAGCTAGAACTCAAATAAAAATCGATACAGCTTAAGCTTTCGGTAAAAATACTTCAGCAATCATACAACGCGCACTTCCACCACCACAAGTTTCTATAGTCTCTAAAGAACTCGAAATAATAGGACAATGCTTTTCTATCGTTGTGACTTGATTTGGTGTTAAAACCTTATAGGCAGCTTCACTCATAATTAAATAAACCTGACCATCATTACCCTGTAATTGCAACATGTTTCCTGCGAAATGATGCATCTGTTTTTCTGTAATTGAAATGATTTCTTTACCATCATTTCTAAGATGCTTTACAACACTTTTACGTTCTTTCTTATCATCAATACTATCTAAGCAAATCACAGCAAAATCCTCAGCGATACACATCATTACATTAGTATGATATATCGGTAAGCGTTTATCTTCTACCGTTTGATATGCTGTAAAAATCACAGGACTATATTCAAAATCCTCACAAAACTCTATAAATAAATCTTCATCTGCTCTTGGAGATAAAGCACAATAGGCCTTTCTATTAACACGATCTAAAATAACGCTTCCAGTTCCTTCTAAAAAGACACCTTCATGTTCGGCTGACGTATAATCAACGATATTTTCAATTTTAAAACCTTCGTCTTCTAATCTAATAAAAATTTCATCTCTGCGTTCCCGTCTTCTATTCTCTGCAAACATCGGATATTTTGCAATGTCTCCATTAGCATGAAAACTTACCCAATTGTTAGGGAAAATAGAATCTGGTGTATCATTTACTTTATCATCGTCTTCAACAATAACATTAATACCTACAGCTTTTAATTTTTGCACAAAAGCATCAAATTCCTCTTGAGCTTTTGCATTAATCTCGGCATTTTTTAAATCTAAATCTTCCTGAAAATAATTATTGACAGCGGTTTGCTCGTTCATCCTAAAGTTTACAGGACGAATCATTAAGGCGGTATTTGTAGTTTGTTGCATTTATTTGCTTATAGAATGGTAATGAAATGCAAAGTTATTATTTTTTTATGTCAAAGTAGCTATAAAATCAGGCCTGATTTTCTAACCATCCTAAGGCCTCTTTGCGACTCTTAAACATCTTTATATTCCAACCGTTATTGCGATTCATATTTATTAAAACATCGGTAGCTAATTTAGATACATAAGCATGAGTTACAACAGCCATAGCTTTCACGATATCTTTATTTACAATAGACTTTTGAGCTTCAAAAGTATACGTGTAAGAATACTTTTTATTAATTAATAAGAAAAACGGGACCTCTAATTTTTCGATAAGAAAAGCGTGATATTCTTTTACCATTTTCATATCCAACACTACACCATCATCGATAATAACTTCAACAAGATTAGCTTTAAGTATGATTATAATACCAAAGCTAAGTTTATATGATTTCATGTTAATAAATATAAGTAATTTTAGCTAAATTTCTAGACCATGAAAAAACTATTAGTATTAGCCTTATTGCTAGTTGCTTGTAATAACAAAACAGAAAAACAAGATTCGGAAAATAAAACTGCAGAAATAGATTTCACAACGGTTTTCGAAAAAAGTGAAGGTTTTGAAACCGCAACTTATCAAGAAACCATAAAATACTATGAAGACTTAGCTAACGGTTACACTGAAATTTCGATCCAAGAAATTGGCGAAACAGACTCAGGAAAACCACTACATATAGTAACGTTAAACATGAAAGGTTCTGGAGATAACTTTGAATCGCTGAGACAAAACAATAGAATTCTATTAGTTAATAATGGTATTCACCCTGGAGAATCTGATGGTATTGACGCAACTATGATGTTGTTTAGAGATGTTGTTCAAGGTAAAATAGAGGCTCCTAAAAATACGATTGTAGTTACCATTCCAATATATAATGTGGGTGGCAGTTTAAATAGAAATTCAACAACACGCACCAATCAAAACGGCCCGAAAGCTTATGGGTTTAGGGGCAATGCAAGAAACTATGATTTAAACCGAGATTTTATAAAAGCCGATACTAAAAATGCCAAAGCTTTTACCAAAATATTTCATTTAGTACAGCCAGATGTTTTTATTGATAACCATGTTAGTAATGGAGCCGATTATCAGTATGCATTAACCCATTTATTTACTCAACACAATAAATTAGGAGGTGAACTTGGTGAATTTATGCATTCTGAAATGATGCCCACCTTAGAGCAAAAACTAGAAGCAAAATCTTGGGACATCACTCCTTATGTTAACGTATTTAACCGCACACCAGATTCTGGATTTACACAATTTTTAGACACTCCAAGATATTCTACAGGGTATACAACATTATTTAACACCCTAGGAATGATGATAGAAACACACATGCTAAAACCATACAAACAACGCGTAGAAGGTACTTACGAATTAATGAAAAGCATGATTGAAATCACAGAAGAACAAGGAGATAAAATTGCAAAACTCAAGAAAGAACAAACCAAGCTATGGGCAGCAGGTGATCGCTATCCGTTAACTTGGACTGTAGACACAAGCCTTACCTCTACTCTAAAATTTAAAGGTTATGAAGGAGAAATGATTCCTAGTGAATTTACTGGTGCAAAACGTTTAAAATACGATCGATCAAAACCATTTACAAAAGACGTTACATATCAAAATTATTTTAAAGCAACAGATTCTGTCATAATCCCAAAAGCTTATATTATTCCACAAGGCTGGCACAGTGTCATTGACTTATTAAAACTGAACAACGTCGCATTCACACAATTTAAAAATGACACCACATTAACCGTTGAATCCTATAAAATTGGAAGCTACGAAACTCGCACATCTCCATACGAAGGTCATTATGCACATTACAAAACAAGTGTTAACACCTCTAGTGATAAAGTAACTTTTAGAAAAGGTGATTATCTAATTTCTACGAATCAAGATGCCATTCGTTATCTATTAGAAACGCTAGAACCTTCTGCTCCAGATTCATTTTTTAACTGGAATTTCTTCGATACCATTTTACAACAAAAAGAAGGATTTTCACCTTATGTTTGGGAAGATAAAGCGGAACAACTTTTAAAGAGCAACCCAAAACTTGAAATAGAATACAATATAAAAATCAGTTATGACGAAGATTTTGCTAATAGTTGGTATGCCCAATTAGATTGGCTGTATAAGCAGAGTAAGAACTATGAAAAAGCGCATTTACAGTATCCTGTTTACCGTGTAAAATAGATTTTAATTCGCTAGGTTTTATGGAATAAATTAACCTAACATAAACCTAAAAACACTTGTCTAAAACGGATTGACATATTAAAACAATAGTCCTTAGGAAAGCATTAAATGACCTTAAAAAAAAGCTGATATTTTTTTTTACACCTGTAAAACCAATCAAAAAATAATATACATTTGTTCAAAATTATAATAGCGTAACGCGCTCTAAATGAACAAATACATTGTTGTTAATCAACCTGAAAAATGGAACTTTTCAATTGATAATATAACCGTAATTTCCTCTCAAGATTATCTTACAAATCCTAAGTATTCCTTATTAAAAAATGCACGAATTTTTAATTTATGCAAGGACTACTCGTACCAATCCAAAGGCTATTACGTATCACTTTTGGCAGAAGCCAGAGGTCACTTACCGATTCCAACTACAAAAAACATTGTAGACCTTAAAGCTTTAAAATTGGTCAGAATCGTTTCTTATGAGTTTGATGATGTTATTCAACAAAGTTTAAAAAATATAAAGTCGCAAGATTTTACGTTGAGTATCTATTTTGGGCAAAACGTAGCACAGAAATACAAAAACTTAAGTGCCTTGTTTTACAAGCATTTTCAAGTTCCATTTTTACGTGTAAACTTTAATCATACTACCAAGTGGAATATTCAGAGTATAAAGGCGATTTCTGAAGCCGAAATTCCAGTAGAACACATGTCTAGCGTCCGCGAATTTGCGAACCAGTATTTTGCAAAAAAGCGTTACGATACCGCAAAAGTTACGAATTACGATTTCGATTTAGCCATATTAGTTAACCCAAGCGATCCAGCACCTCCAAGTAATGCTAAAGCCTTAAAAAAGTTTATAGAAATCGCGGAGAAGATGAATATCTATGCCGAAATTATTGAGCCTAAAGACTTGTCTCGCTTATCATCTTTTGACGCGTTATTTTTAAGACAAAGCACCGAAGTCAATAATGAAGCTTACACCTTTGCTCGAAAAGCACAGCAAGAAGGTATTGCAATAATTGATTATCCGGATGCTATTTTAAAATGTTGCAATAAAGTGTATATGGCAGAAGCCATGAATAATGCTAATATCAGCACACCAAAAACAGTTATAGTACATAGTAATAACCGAAATTCGGTCTTAGAACAAACAGGATTACCTTGTGTTTTAAAAGCACCTGACTCTACGTTTTCTTTTGGAGTAAAAAAAGCAAAAACGAAAGACGAATACAATGCTTTAGTTACCGAAATGTTAAAGGAATCTGATTTGATTATTGCGCAAGAATTTTGTCCATCAGATTACGATTGGCGCATAGGCATTATCGATAATAAACCATTTTATGCCTGTAAATATTATATGGCAAAAGGCCATTGGCAGATCTATAACTGGAAAGCAACGGACAAAAATGACCAAGATGGAGATGCCGACTGTTTACCTATAGAAGACGTGCCAAAAAACGTGATTGATATTGCCTTAAAATCCGCAAAACTAATGGGATTAGGACTTTACGGTATTGACATTAAAGTTGTAGACGGCAAACTGATGGTTATAGAAATTAATGATAACCCAAATATAGATTTTGGAGTAGAAGACGCACATTATGGTGATTTGGTTTACACTGAAATTCTTTTAGCCTTAAAAAAACGATTAGAGTAGCACACTGAATGATCCATGTTATGAGTTTCGATTAATCCGAAAAACGATTAATAACCAATGACATGTGACTATTAAAACACAATATTAAATACATGAAAAAAAAATATCATTTATTCGAAGTTTACGGTATTGAACTCGAATATATGCTTGTTAAAAATGACAGTTTTAAAGTAGCACCACAAGTAGATGAACTTTTAACCCTAAAAGCAGGAGAATTAAAAGCAGACATTGAAAATGGCGACATTGCATGGAGTAACGAATTGGTGGCTCATGTCATTGAACTAAAAACAAACGGACCTACAAAAAGCACGGATGATTTAGCAGAGAAATTCCACAAGAATATTCTAGAAATCGATGCACTTTTAAATCCGCTGAACTTACAACTTTTAGGTTCTGCTTCACATCCATTAATGAATCCAAACACCGACACACAACTTTGGAAACATAGCTATAGTGAAGTCTATGCACTTTACAATACTATTTTTAATTGTAAAGGTCATGGTTGGAGTAATGTACAAAGTACACATATTAATTTACCGTTTTATGATGATAAAGAGTTTGAAAAACTACACGCAGCCATTAGAATAATCTTACCATTATTACCGGGGCTTTGTGCTAGCTCGCCAATACTAGAAGGCAACATTACAGGTTTTAAGGACACGCGACTAGAATTTTATAAAACCAATCAGAAGGAAATTCCGGAGTTGACAGGCATGGTCATTCCTGAACGTGTATTTTCAAAATTAGATTATCATGCTACCATTTTTGAACCGATAAAACGTGCGATACGCCCTTATGATAAAAACAAGATTCTAGACCAGCACTTTTTAAACTCTCGTGGAGCTATTGCTCGTTTTGACCGCAATGCTATTGAAATTCGTTTAATGGATATTCAAGAATGTCCTAAGGCAGATATTGCTATTTGTGCTTTGGTTATTGAAGTTTTAAAAGCTTTAATCAATAAGAAATTCGGTTCTTTAAAAGATCAAAAAAATTGGACTAAGGACCAGTTGTTTCCTTTTTTAAACGATGCTATAAAACAAGGCGAAGAATCTTTAATTGAAGATGAAGATTATTTAAAATTATTCAATTTGAAGTCATCTACATCCGTAAAAGACGTCTGGAACCATTTGTACCAAACCGTAAAACCGAAAGTACATAAATCACATCACCAAGCCATTGAATTGATTTTGGAACAAGGCACATTAGCAACACGATTATTAAAAGCTGTTGGGAATGATACTTCTGAAGCCCATATTATTTCGGTTTATCGTGATATGCAAATGTGTTTAAAAACGAATGAACTATTTCAGCCGTGAAACATCCATAACTAGGCTTTGACACACAAGAGTATAATTAAAAGTATGAACCATGTGACCTAAAACCGACACGAATAAACATATGAAACTGATTTTGACATGCGAACATGCAGGACATGAAATTCCTGATACGTACAAAAAACACTTCAACAATAAAGCAGTTTTAAAAACCCATCGTGGCTATGATTTGGGAGCATTAGATCTGTTTCAACATTTAAAACCGCTGTCTGACGCATCGTATTTTAGTACTACGAGTCGTTTGTTGGTAGAGTTGAATCGGTCATTATTTAGTAAACAGCTTTTTTCAGAGTTTAGTAACGGCTTATCTAAAAATGAGAAGTCAGAAATTCTTGAAACATATTATTTTCCTCATAGAACGGAAATTGAATATAAAATAGCAGAATACGTAAAAAACAAACAGCACGTTCTACATCTCTCTATCCATAGCTTCACCCCAAATCTAAATGGAGAGGAACGTAAAGGCGACATTGGATTACTTTATGATTCACGTCGTAAAAAGGAACAAGAATTTTGTAAAGAGTTTAAAAGTGTACTTCTAAAACAAGCCTCAAATTTAAACGTTAGATTTAATTATCCATATCTCGGAAAAGCAGATGGTTTCACTACATTTTTAAGAAAGCAATTTCCAACTAATTATTTAGGCATTGAGATTGAGGTCAATCAGAAGTTTGTTAAGAAAAACACCATGAGTTTAAAGTTGAAGCAAACCCTTTTTAACACCATAAATAACTTAAAATCAACACAGAGCATTTTTTAGACACTTGAGCTTTTAAAATTAAAAGTTTAAATTCGTCTTAAACTTGATAATAATAAATTATGTCTATCGCCGAGCTTATTAGCAATGTATTCTTACCATTATCTTTAGCTATTATTATGCTAGGAATGGGAATGACTTTAACGCCAATAGATTTTACCAGGCTTGCTAAATATCCCAAAGCCGTTTTAATTGGTCTTACTAATCAACTCGTGCTACTGCCTCTTATTGGTTTTTCATTAGCGATTGCGTTTAATTTAAGTCCAATAATGGCCGTTGGATTAATAATATTGGCAACCTGTCCTGGTGGCCCAACAAGTAATCTAATCACACAAGTCTGCAAAGGCAATATTGCGTTATCCGTTACTTTAACTGCCATTACTAGCTTTATAAGTATTATAACCATTCCTTTTATTTTATCCTTTGCTTTAGACTATTTTGGCACGGACGAAGCCACTACAATTAAATTACCCGTTTTTGATACCATTCTTCAAATAATGGGCATAACTGTTATTCCTATTTCTATAGGTATGCTTATTCGAAAGTTCAAGATTAAATTTGCTTTACGAATGGAAAAACCTATGCGTATGGCGTCTACCGTAATTTTCACTTTAGTCTTTATAGCTGTAATTCTAGCAAATTTCGATATCTTAAGTACTGCAATGAGAGAAGTTGGCCTAGTTACATTACTATTAAATATTATAACAATGGGATTAGGCTATTTAACCGCTAGATTGTTTAAATTGAAATTAAAGGATGTCATTTCAATTACAGTTGAGAGTGGCATACAAAACGGAACATTAGCGTTTGTAATTGCAACTTCAATATTGCATAATGTAGAAATGGGTATTCCTACTGGTGCTTATGCAATTTGGATGTTTATTACTGGTGGCATTTTAATGTGGCAACTTGGAAAAAGGCCCGAAGCTACTTCGGAATAAAAAAGATTTATAAAACGGTTAGACATATTTAAACCAAAATCCGAATATTAGCATAGCTATTCTCCAAAGCTCTTTGAGAAGCTTTATCATCTAACCATTCAACTTTAGTGATGCCTTCATTTTCTTGTGGAAATAACTCTCCTTCAAAATCGGTTGTCATTTCAAACCAATACGTCACTTTAATTTTGTGTTTACCGTTTCGTTTAAAAATATGATAGGTTGTTGGTAGCGGTTTGGTAATTTTCAAACCTTCAACACCGGTCTCCTCTTCTACTTCGCGAATGGCAGTTTCTTCAATCGATTCGTTACGTTCAGCTTTTCCTTTTGGCAAATCCCATTTATCATTTCTAAAAATAAAAAGAATTTCATTTTTAGAGTTATAAGCCTTTCCACCACCTGCAACTACATTGGGTAACAGCTTCAAGAACTTTTTGAGTAACTTATCTTCATTTTTATGAATTAAGTGTACCGCTTTCAAATCCGTATTATTCAAGGTTTTTATTACCTTACCAATATTTACAGACTTTAAAAGAAAGGATTTAAAATCAGTTTCTTTTGTTACTTCAGTAGTTAAAATTATAGGTTTATCACCTACATAAATAGTGTACATCGCTTGCGTTTGTTTCAACTTTCCTTTTGTAAATTTATTATTTTTTATGAGAAACCATTTGAAATGAAATTTATTTTCGTTTAAAATTTTCTAACCTCGAAAAATCATTATTTTTGTAACATGATTTTTAACAAAGATACTGCCAAAAAAACAGCAGAAGTTTTACTGCAAATTAATGCTATAAAATTACAACCCAACGATCCTTTTACTTGGGCTTCTGGCTGGAAATCTCCTATTTATTGCGATAACAGAATTGTGCTATCGTATCCAACTATTAGAAACTACATTAGAGCCACAATTGCTCAAAACATAGAAGACCTTTATGGTAAACCAGACGTTATCGCTGGTGTTGCAACAGGTGCTATTGGTATTGGTGCTTTAGTCGCAGAATACTTAAACCTACCTTTTGTTTACGTAAGACCAGAAGCAAAAAAACATGGTCGCCAAAACCAAGTTGAGGGCTTTTTAGAAAAAGGGCAAACCGTTGTTGTGGTTGAAGATTTAATTAGCACAGGGATGAGCAGTCTTAATGCTGTACAAGCTTTAAAAGAAGCCGAAGTGAATGTAAAAGGCATGGTCGCTATTTTCTCTTATGGATTTGATGTCGCTAAAAAGAATTTTGAAGATGCTAATGTTGAACTGCACACGCTCGGTAACTACGAAAACTTATTAGAACAAGCTGTTGAAACCTTCTATATCACCAAAGACCAACAAGACATTTTAGCACAATGGAATGCCAATCCTAGTGAATGGAACGCTAATTGATATAGCATATAGTGAAATTGTTGAGTCATTTAGCAAAAAAACCTAAAACCTAACAACAAGCAAAAAATAACATAATACACTACCAATGAAATTAGAATCCCCAAAAGTAACCTTAGATAAATCTGCAGAAGAAACTTTTAATTTTCTATCTGACGTTAAAAATTTTGAAAACTTAATGCCTGAAAACATTAGCAAGTTTGAAGTTTTAGAAAATGACAAATTTCTATTCGCATTGAAAGGAATGCCAGAGATTATATTAAAGAAAAAAGAAGTTATTCCTCACAGTAAAATAGTTCTAGGTGCTGCAGGCGGAAAATTAGACTTCGCTTTAGTTACCAATATCACAGAAGTTGAGCCAAACAAAACTGAAGTTAAATTAAATTTCGAAGGAGAATTTAACGCTATGATGGGAATGATGATAAAAGGCCCTATCAGTAAATTTATTGAGACTTTAGTAACCAATATGAAGACCGCAGTGTAATTGCAACAAAGAAATTAATACATTAACTTAATCTCTTTAAGATCGAAGGTTTTTATAACACCATCTTCTGTCCAAACTTGTAATTGGCCGTTTTCAGTTACACCCTGTATAATACCAGAAAAGCTATCATTTTTAGACGTTCTAAAAGTTGATGGCTTATTTTTTCTAAAAAGGAGACTTTCATATTCCGTCTTAATTTCAAGAAATTGTTTAGATTCAAGTAAATCAAAATGGATTTTTAATTGCTTTAATACTTCAGAAAGCACTTCGTCTTTATTATAAATCACTCCCGAAACTAGACTCATCGAAGAGGCTTGAGGTAAATTATTGTAGAATTTCTGATTTACATTGAGCCCAAATCCAATTATGGAGCCTTGCAGATTATTATTTTTTATGACATTTTCAATTAAAATGCCACATAATTTAGTGTCTGCTGACAAAATGTCGTTAGGCCATTTAATACGTAATTGCGGTATTTTAAAGGTTCTTAAAGCTTTAATAAGCGCTAAAGAAACAGCCATACTTATATAAAACTGTTCTGTAATACTAAAATACGGCAGTCTTTTAAACACACTCGCTGTAAGGTTCTTACCACTTTCTGCTTTCCATTTTGCACCCATTTGGCCTCTACCTTTTGTCTGTAATTCTGCAACCACAACGGTATAATCGATAGGTAAAGCCACAGTAGACAAATCTTTTAGATATGTGTTTGTAGAGTCAATGGCATTAAGTTTGATTATGTACATTTAATAGGCAATTTTATTTTATAGTTTTCTTATGACATTAAGCGCATACAAGAACTAAAAAAATAATAACTTTGCACAAAATTAATACAATTTAATGAAGAAAGATAAAATCCCTACAGACCAACTTATTACATCAATTATTGGAGGTATTGAAGATGTTAAAGGAAAAGAGATAACACTATTAGATTTACGAGACATAGAAAATACGGTTTGTGATTATTTTATTATCTGCGAAGGTACTTCAAACACACAAGTAAACGCAATCGTCGGTTCCATACAAAAGCAAGTTAGCAAAACACTTAAAGACAAACCATGGCACATTGAAGGCACAGAAAATGCTGAATGGGTTCTAATGGATTATGTTAATGTTGTGGTACATGTATTTCAAAAACATATAAGAGAATACTACGATATTGAAGAGCTTTGGGGAGATGCAAAAATAACCCAAATAGAAACTAGTTACTAAAACGAGAAACGCTACGAATGGCTAAAGACAATAAAAATTTAAACAAGAAACCGAAACTAAACCCGTATTGGATTTACGGAATTATCATTGTTGTATTCCTATCTATTCAGATTTTTTCTGGCGGATTTGGGGAATCTACAGGTACACAAACAACTCCGGCACAATTCTTAACTTATTTAAGTCAAGGTGAAGTTGATAAAATTGAAATTGTAAACAAAAGAGAAGCTAGAGTTTTCTTAACAAAAGAAGCCAAAGAGCAATCTCCGCATAAAAAAACGAATTCTAATTCTATATTTCCATCTGTAACTCCTGTTCCAAATTATAAGTTTGAATTTGGTGACCTTCAGAATTTCGAAAAAGAAGTTAATGAAGTTATTAAAGACAATAATCTCAACACAGAGTTAGTTTATGAAACGGAACATAATGTTTGGGGCGATTTCCTATTAACCTTATTACCGTTTGTTCTGATCATTGGAGTGTGGATTTTTATAATGCGTCGTATGTCTGGTGGCGGAGGCGGAGGAGCTGGTGGACAGATTTTCAATATCGGAAAATCTAAAGCGAAACTCTTTGATGAAAAAATAGATACAAAAACATCATTTAAAGATGTTGCAGGTTTAGAAGGTGCAAAAGAAGAAGTACAAGAAATTGTAGATTTCTTAAAATTCCCTGAAAAATATACCGCTTTAGGTGGTAAAATTCCAAAAGGAGCGTTATTAGTAGGACCTCCAGGAACTGGTAAAACATTATTAGCAAAAGCCGTTGCAGGTGAAGCAAAAGTGCCTTTCTTTTCGTTATCAGGATCTGATTTTGTGGAAATGTTTGTTGGTGTTGGTGCGTCTAGAGTAAGAGATTTATTTAAGCAAGCTAAAGAAAAATCACCTTCAATTATCTTTATTGATGAGATTGACGCTATTGGTAGAGCTAGAGGAAAAAATAACATGTCTGGTTCTAACGACGAACGTGAAAACACCTTAAATCAACTTTTAACAGAAATGGATGGTTTTGGTACTAATACAAACGTTATTGTATTAGCTGCAACAAACCGTGCAGATGTTTTAGATAGTGCATTAATGAGAGCTGGTCGTTTTGACCGCCAGATTTATGTAGATCTTCCAGATGTTAGAGAGCGTAAAGAAATTTTTGAAGTGCATTTACGTCCACTTAAAAAAGAAGAAACTTTAGATATTGATTTCTTAGCCAAACAAACACCTGGTTTCTCTGGTGCAGATATCGCTAACGTTTGTAACGAAGCAGCATTAATTGCAGCAAGAAAAGGAAAGAAAGCAGTAAACAAACAAGATTTCTTAGATGCTGTCGATAGAATTATTGGTGGGTTAGAGAAGAAAAACAAAATTATAACCCCTGCAGAAAAGAGAGCTGTTGCTTTTCATGAAGCTGGTCACGCTACTGTAAGTTGGATGTTAGAGCATGCTGCTCCATTAGTAAAAGTAACTATTGTTCCTAGAGGACGTTCTTTAGGTGCGGCTTGGTATTTACCAGAAGAGCGTTTAATTGTACACCCAGAACAAATGTTAGATGAAATGTGTGCTGCATTAGGTGGTAGAGCTGCTGAAAAAGTAATCTTTGATAAAATTTCTACAGGTGCTTTAAGTGACTTAGAAAAAGTAACGAAACAAGCCAGAGCTATGGTAACTGTTTACGGACTTAGTGACAAAGTAGGTAACTTAACTTATTATGATTCTTCTGGACAATCAGAGTACGGTTTTACAAAGCCATACAGTGAAAAAACAGCAGAACTTATAGATCAGGAGATTTCTGATATTATTGAAGAGCAATATCAACGCGCTATAAAATTATTAGAAAACAATAAGGATAAGCTAACAGAGTTGGCAGAAGTCTTATTAGACAAAGAAGTTATTTTTAAGGATAACCTTGAAAAAATCTTTGGAAAACGTGCTTTTGAAAATCCTGCTACCATAGAGGAGGAAATGAAAGAAGCAATTGATGATGTTAAAGAAGAAATTAAGAAAGAGGAAGAATAAAAACCTCCACATCTTACAATCATATAAAAAACTTAAATTAACCCCTTGTTAATTTAAGTTTTTTTATATTTGAGAATTACACCTATATAAGGATTAATCGCAATTATTGAATGAGCTTATTTCGTAAATTCTTCGGAAAAAAATCTGATCAAACTGAAGAAAACATACCAAATCATGAACGTGGCAAATATATGCCAGAAGTAAAGTTACCTGTAGATGAACGTTTTACAATTAACTTCAAACGCAATGGTGGTAAGTTTTTATATTGTGAAAATCTTGAAGAGGTAAAGGAAAGTTTTAATTCTATCTTAGAGGAGAATAATTGGCATAATGATAAAGTTTTTCTAATAGATCAACGTCTAACAGAATTATTTAAAGATTTTAACCTTAATAGTAGTACAAAACTCTCAGAAAGTGCTTATTTTTTATCTACTTGTGAGTATTTAATTTCTGACGATGGCTCATTATTGATTTCTTCAAATCAAATTGCTGAAAAAAAATTAATAGAATTACCAGATCATTTTATAATCTATGCTACAACTAGTCAGTTTGTAGAAACAATTGGAGAAGGTTTAAAAGGTATTAAGGCTAAAAGTAAAACCAAAATACCAACAAACATCACTACAATAAAGCATTTTAAAACAGCTGACGATAAAGACTTTCTAACTTACGGAAGTAGTTCAAAAAACCTATACCTACTTTTATTAGAAGACTTATAATGAAAGAACTAGCCATAAGAGCCATTTCTGGTGCTATATATGTTTTACTTCTAATAGGTTCACTTTACTCACAAATAGCTTCTGTTATTTTAATTGGAGTGTTTGGTATCATCTGTTTAACAGAATTAAGCCGCCTTATAAAGCTTAAATCTTTTATGCAATATCTCGTATTTCTTATTTTATATGGAGGCTTTTGGTATTTAAGTGTCAATAAGTCAACAAATTTAATGAGCGATGAAGCCATTCAAATTCTATTAGTAATTACCATATTTGTCAACCTTATTTTAATCAAGGATTTATTTGCCTCAAAACGGATTCCTCTTTTTGAATCTAAGCGTTATATTGTAGCTGCATTTTATTTGGCTAGTGGTTTTGTGTTTATGTTACTCATTGCCAACTACCACAATGAATTTACACCACTTTTATTACTAGGCGGATTTATACTCATATGGGTTAATGATAGTGCAGCATACATTGTTGGAAAGAATTTTGGTAAACAGAAATTATTCCCGAGTATATCACCGAAAAAAACAGTTGAAGGTTTCTTAGGTGGTTTATTTTTTGCCTGTATTTCTAGTTATTTTATTGCTTCTTACTCAGAAACGCTTACGTTTACACCATGGTTAATATTAGCCATTATCGTTAGTGTTTTTGGTACATTTGGTGATTTAATAGAATCTAAATTTAAACGGCAAGCTGGTGTTAAAGATAGCGGAGTAATAATGCCAGGACATGGAGGGCTTTTAGATCGACTAGATAGTATTATCTTTGCGGCACCATTTATATATTTATTTTTAAGAATTATACACTTTTAAGCAATTAAAACTATGTTTCACAAAGAAGGCCATAAAATTATATTTATTACACTAGTAATAGTTGTCGGTTCATTTTTTTTAATTGATGAATTCATTATTAATGAATGGTTAAGAAAAGGATTGATGCTAGCCATTTTAGTATTCTTTATTCTTATTTTACAGTTCTTTAGAAACCCTAAGCGCAACACGCATTCTAACGAAAAACAAGCTTTATCTCCTGTAGATGGTAAAGTGGTGGTTATCGAAGAAGTTGAAGAAAATGAGGTTTTTAAAGATAAGCGTATTCAAGTTTCAGTATTTATGTCTCCTATCAATGTACATGTTACACGTTACCCAATTTCTGGAAATGTGACTTTTAGCAAGTATCATCCAGGGAAGTTCTTAGTGGCTTGGCATCCAAAAGCAAGTGAAGAGAATGAGCGTACTACTGTAGTCGTTGAAAATGACCATTTTGGTAAAGTTTTATACAGACAAATTGCCGGT
The DNA here is from genome assembly GCF_003386275.1 of Winogradskyella pacifica. NCBI lineage: Bacteria > Pseudomonadati > Bacteroidota > Flavobacteriia > Flavobacteriales > Flavobacteriaceae > Winogradskyella > Winogradskyella pacifica. Next base: position 63,909 of record NZ_QREI01000006.1, read on the forward strand.
GCATTAGCGAAACGTATTGTTAACTATGCTAAGGTTGATACTAAAATAGAACAAGGAACTGATTCTGGATTTATAAAATTTGGCTCGCGTGTTGATTTATTCTTACCTTTAGATGCTGATATTAAAGTAGAACTTAATCAAAAAGTTCGCGGTGGTGAAAGTATCATTGCAGAAATGAAATAAATGACTTCCAAAGAATTAGACATAGAATTTAAAGATGCTGTAGATCGTGTAAACGACCATACAGAACCGTTTCCCGCGGATTTTTTACTTCGCCTCTACGCTTATTTTAAAAAAGCAACCAATAATTATGATCGACCAAGCAGTCGTAAACCCATAATTAATGCGTTTAAGGCAAATGCTTTATTTCAAATAAAAGATATTTCTAAAGATGAAGCGAAACAAGAGTATATCAATCTTGTTACCAACTATTTTTTATATCGTAAGTAACGAATATAAAAGACTTAAACCGCTTTACTGTTAGACATGAGCGTTTTATGATTTAAGTTTTTATTTTAATAAAAACAGCGCCCAAGCGAAAAAACACTCAATTTTACTCAATCAAAGTTAGCTACTCAAAACTATAAATAGTAATACGTATTACGTCTTTTACTGTCTTACGTCTTTGTTCTTTCTTCTTAACTCTTGATTCTTGATTCTTGATTCTTGATTCAAAAAACACAACAAAATCAATCCCTCACCAACGGCAGTGTAGAACACCTTAGTAAACCTTCTTGTTTCGCAATCTCTGTATAAGGAACTTCTTCTACGGTAAAACCATTTTCTCGTAGCCAAGTATTTAGTCTGGTAAAGTTTTTTTCCGAAATAATAACATCTTCAGAAATTGAAAATATATTACTATTCATACTATACATTTCCTCTTTTGTGATTTCGAAGACATTCTCTTTCCCGAAGAAATTCAGCAACCATTCATATTCCCTTTCAATTAAGAATCCATTTTTATGAAGTATCGCTTTATCTTTTCCTATGGGTTGAAAACAACAATCTAAATGAAGCGCATTTTCTTTAGGATCTGTATTTGACTTACGAAGTTCAAATGCTTTCACTGTTTTATGCGGAAACAATTCCTGTATAGCAATTACAGCATCCATATTAGTCCTCGCAGTAATATAGTCTGAATAGTCTTCACCTGAATAGGTTCCTATAAACACAAAATCATTCCATGGCATTACATCACCACCTTCAACATGGCACTCTTCTGGAAGAATGATAATGTTCTCTTCCCCTATTTCTTCAATTACATGATGGATTGCTTCGTACTCTCTCTCGCGATCTGGTAATATATTAGCTTTTATCAATTTATCTTCGATTACGAAAGCTATATCTCTAGAAAAGATTTGGTTGTAGTCCTTGATGACCTCAGGTCTATAAACTTTAATATCATATTTTTCAAACACTTTAGCAACCGCATCCATTTCTTTATGCATATCACTTTCTTTAGGATACGTGCCTGCCTTAATGTGCAGAATAGATTTGGGGTCGTAAGCTTCTTCAATAGATGGAATAGAACCAATACTTTCGGCTGTACCTAAAATAACAGATCTAAGGCGTGAAGTTTCGTTTTGTATATTAAGTTTCATATGTTACTTTTTATGCTTTTCAATGGTCATTTATTACAGTCTGATTATAACATTATTAGTATAACTCGACTGCTTTTTTATGACTATTCCAAATGACTAAAAACAGAAAAAGCTCCATAAATATCTATGAAGCTTTTATTTATTAATTCAAAGAATTATCTTTTATCAATAGACTTAAAGTCTCTATGAGTTTCTCCTATGTATAATTGTCTCGGACGACCAATAGGCTCGTTACGCATACGCATTTCTTTCCACTGAGCAATCCAACCTGGTAAACGCCCCATAGCAAACATTACAGTAAACATTTCTACCGGAATTCCCATAGCTCTATAAATAATACCAGAGTAGAAATCTACATTTGGATATAGTTTTCTATCCACAAAGTACGGATCTTCTAAGGCTTCTTTTGCTAAGCCTTTTGCGATATCTAAGATAGGATCATCAATTCCTAAATCTGCTAAAACTTCATCCGCTGCTTGCTTAATAATAAGTGCTCTAGGATCAAAGTTTTTATAGACTCTGTGACCAAAGCCCATTAAACGGAAAGGATCATTTTTGTCTTTAGCTTTAGCCATATACTTTTTAGTATCTCCACCATCAGCTCTAATAGCTTCAAGCATTTCTAAAACCGCTTGGTTAGCACCACCATGAAGTGGTCCCCAAAGCGCAGAAATACCAGAGGCAAGTGATACAAATAAACCTGCATGAGAAGAACCTGCTATTCTTACTGTGGATGTAGAACAATTCTGTTCGTGATCTGCATGTAAAATTAAGAGTTTATCTAAAGCATTTACTAAAATTGGATTTTGTTCGTAATCGCCACTTGGGCTCTTAAACATCATTTTTAATAAATTCTCTACGTAACCTAATTTATTATCTCCGTAATCTAATGGAAGACCATTCTTTTTACGCAATGTCCAAGCCACTAAAACAGGGAATTTAGCTAAAATTCTAACAATAGCTTTATACATTTCTTCTTCAGAACTAACATCTACTGTAGATGGATAGAATGCAGTAAGCGCACTAGTTAATGAAGATAACACTCCCATTGGGTGTGCTGATTTTGGAAATGCATCTAAAATCTTTTTGATATCATCATCAACAACTGAATGTGCTTTAATATCAGTATCAAATTTTGTTAATTCTTCTTTGGTTGGTAATTCACCGAAAATAAGAAGAAAAACGACTTCTAAAAAACTAGCTTCTTCAGCTAATTCTTCAATAGAATACCCTCTATATCTTAAAATTCCTTTTTCACCATCTAGAAATGTAATAGCACTTTCACAACTTCCTGTATTTTTATAGCCTGGATCTAAGGTAATAACACCACCTGTTGAACCTCTTAAACTTTTTATATCAATAGCGACTTCTTTCTCTGTTCCAGTTATAATAGGGAACTCATACTTTTCGCCATTAATTTCTAATGTAGCTTTATCTGACATATTTTCTTTTCGGATTTTAATAAATTATAAGGATTGTAAATTTACAAAATATCAAACGATTTCTAAAGCAGATTTATAATGGTTTTAACAATTTCAAGCTGTTCTATTAAATTACTATGATTATAGCGAATTGAAATGCACAAAATGGTATTATTTTTGACCTTTATTTTGAATATGAAACATTTTATCCTTCCTCTTTTTTTCTTATTATTTAGTGTTAATTCTATGTATTCGCAAATTGTGAATGTAGAATCCTTAAGACGTGTTTCTGATACTTCGAAATGGTCTGGTGCTGCAAGTTTAGATATTGGACTTATTAAGAACACACAGTCTATTTTTAAAGTCACCAACAATTTGAGGCTTCAATATAATACCGGAAGAAACCTTTATCTTTTTATTAATGATTTAAAGCTTGAGCAAATTGAAGACAATTCTTTTGTGAACAAAGGCATTCAGCATATCAGATATAATAGGAAAATTACAGAACGTTTAAAGCTTGAAATCTTTGCGCAAAGTCAGTACGATGCTATTTCCGATATAAAGTTTAGAGGATTATTAGGTGTTGGACCACGATTTAAACTCTCTAAAAATGACAATTACAGGTTTTATTTAGGAACACTATTAATGTTTGAACACGAAGAATCCTCGGATCAAAGTATTGAGATTCTAAGAGATTTTAGAGGTAGTATCTATTTTTCTAGTAGCTTATATCCTCTAGAAAATATATCTATAGTGAGCACTACATATTACCAGCCACTATTGAAACAGTTCTCAGATTTTAGGATTTCGAATCAAACGTCTCTAGGTATTAAAGTCTTAAAGAATTTACTTTTTAAAACCTCATTCACCTATAATTTTGATGCTAGTCCTATTCTTGGTATTCCTAAAACGCAATATGAGTTGACTAATGGGATTGTTTATACATTTGATTGAAATAAGATATAAGAGCGCTACGCTTTTAGAAACAAGAACATAGACTCCATTGTAACTAACTAATGAAATAAATGGACATAGTAGAAAACTAATACATTTTACCTAATAATAATAATAATAATAATAATAAAGGTGTAACGGTTTAATGGTTTAATGGTTTAATGGTTTAATGGTTTAATGGTTTAATGGTTTAATGGTTTAATGGTTTAAAATGGTTATTCTACTTATCTCGCTTTATTAGTGCACAAAACTTATTGTAATTTTATTAAATCTGGGGCATAAAAAAACCATCTAAAATTTAATCTTTTAGATGGTTTTGCATTTATAGTATATGTAACTGTTAGTTTCTTTGAGTACAATAGATAAAATAGTAATACCGAATCTAATGCATTTCGACTGCGCTCAATGTGACAATCTTTTACAAAAAACTATTTTAATTAAGCTTTCACTTTAAAAGCATTCGCTCCAGGAAAATAAGCAACACTTCCTAATTCTTCTTCAATACGTAATAATTGATTGTATTTTGCCATACGATCACTACGAGACGCAGAACCTGTTTTAATTTGTCCACAGTTTAATGCTACGGCTAAATCTGCAATAGTATTATCTTCTGTTTCACCAGATCTATGAGACATTACAGATGTATAACCTGCGTTATGTGCCATGTTTACAGCTGCAATAGTTTCAGTTAACGTACCAATTTGGTTTACTTTAATTAAAATAGAGTTAGCAATCCCATTTTCTATACCGCGAGATAAACGCTCTACGTTAGTTACGTATAAATCGTCACCAACTAATTGTACCTTATCTCCAATTCTTTCAGTAAGGTATTTCCATCCATCCCAATCGTTTTCATCCATACCATCCTCAATTGAAATGATAGGATATTTTTCAGAAAGTTCAGCTAAATAATCAGCCTGCTCTTTACTTGTTCTAATCACTCCAGAATCACCTTCAAATTTCTTATAATCGTATTTTCCATCTACAAAAAATTCAGCTGCAGCACAATCTAGTGCCAACATGATGTCTTCTCCGAAGGTATAACCTGCTTTTTCTACCGCTAATTTAATTGTGTCTAAAGCATCTTCAGTTCCGCCAGCTAAGTTAGGTGCAAAACCACCTTCATCACCAACTGCCGTACTTAAACCTCTATCGTGTAATACTTTTTTAAGATTATGGAAAATCTCAGTTCCCATTTGCATGGCATGTGTAAAGTTTTTAGCTTTTACAGGCATTACCATAAATTCTTGAAATGCAATAGGTGCATCACTATGAGAACCACCATTAATGATATTCATCATTGGTAATGGTAATGTATTTGCAGAAACTCCACCAACATATCTGTATAATGGCATACCCAATTCGTTAGCAGCCGCTTTAGCAACCGCTAGAGACACTCCTAAAATTGCATTAGCACCTAATTTTGATTTGTTTGGAGTACCATCTAATTCAATCATCATTTGATCGATAGCATTTTGTTCGAAAACAGAAACACCTAATAATTCTTGAGCAATTGTAGAATTCACATTTTCAACGGCTTTTAAAACTCCCTTACCCATGTAAGTATCTCCACCATCTCTTAACTCAACAGCTTCATGCTCACCAGTAGATGCACCAGATGGTACAGCTGCTCTTCCCATGATACCATTTTCTGTAGTAACGTCAACTTCTACTGTAGGATTTCCTCTGGAATCTAAAATTTGTCTTGCGTGTACATTAATTATAATGCTCATTATATATTTTTTTTAGTTAACAATTTTAAACCTTAAAGTTGCATGTGAGCCCTTTAGGTTACCCAAATTTACGAAAATCTACAGCTTAAAACAGAACAAAAATCATATTTATGATTAATACTAACGATAATGATTTCGTAACTAAAAAAACGCAATAAAAAGGGTGTTTTATTGCGTTTTTGGTAAAGTAATAAAATATTTAAAATGAAATATTATTCTATTTCGTTTCGAAATGAGCGATTACTCTTTTAATGAAGTCTTTAAATTTAGTGTCGAAATTTGTGATACAAATTCCCCTTGAGAATCATAACCTTCAATATAAAAATTAATAATATCACTTTTTGTGTCAGGAAATTTTAATATCTGAGATTTATCACCTCCGACAAAAACATCTGGAAACCAAGCTATAACGCCATAGTATTTAAAAATATCTGAGCGATAACTTTTATATTTTGGTGCATAAAAACTCTTGGATTCGGTAAAGCCGTTATTCGCTAATCTTGTAAAAGCAAATTCATCATTTTTTTTTGTAATGCCTTCAAAGGAAGTTCTACGAGTATATAATCTAATAACTCCGTTTGCTCCTATCATTCCTGTTCCAAAACCCGTTTTATCAACATTTATTCCTTCAAAATCTGCTGTTGACATATTGAGCAATAAATCAAAGTCCGTCAATTGTACATCGTCTAAAAAAACCGCTGGAGATCTACTAGCTTTAAAAGTAATAGGCTTAAGATTAATAATATCAACTCCACCTGTCTGTGACGCTCGCGATACCTGGTAACCCTGAGTATGTATGTAGTCTAAAATTTTAGGAAAGCTTCTAACAAAACTTTCCGTTACTTGAATAAAATTATCTTTCCCTGATAACAAATTCATTTTTATACCAAAAGAATTAAGTTTTTTCTCAGGCGCTTTAGACTTAGGCTCCAGCAGAACTTCATCTAATTCTATCATATCATTATAGAAGAAACTTTCGAAAGAGCTTTTACTTATAAATTCCGATTTTTTAAATATTGAATTATTATATTTTAAATCTTCATTTGAAATATAATCGTTGAAAGCATTCAATTTCGCATTAAGATAAATTTTCGGTTTAATCAATTTTCCTTCTTTATCCACATAAGAAACTCTTATAGCTTCATCTTTTATCACGAAAAAATTATCTACTCTAAAATTATTATTTTCTTTTACATTTACTGTAGTCCAATTATATCCAATAAGCTTGGGTTCTTGAATTCGTATTTTAGTTATTTCTTCTGAAGAATGTATTTTCCCCTCTAAAACCACACCGTTTTCAAATTCATATAAGGCCTTGGGCGCATTATTAAAAATAGAATGCCAATTGTATCTGCTCCAACCTTGAGTTAACAGTAATAAATCTAACTCAAACTCTTTTTTCATCGTGATATCTGTAAAATAATAACTAGCCTTCTCTACATAGCCTTTTACATACGGTTTTAGTCTATTTGCAGATATAATATTATGATCAGGATCATAACCCACAGTGCTTTCAGGTAAAACTGAAATACTTAAATCGGTATATTCTTTAAATTCCCCTGATGTTTTGTTTAATGCTGTGGATATTGAAACAGCTACAGAGTCTTCAGCTAAATTGAGAGCACTTATTAAAATCTCATTACCATCGTCAATACTCTTATTAATATAAATTAAACGCTCTAATAATGGTGTGTTATTTTCATCAAAAACAGTAAACGTATTAACCCCTTTAAATAAATCGGATTTGGAATACTCAAAAACCTGAGTTATTTTATCCTGAAATGAAAATGGTAAAGATTTTAATTCACCATTTTTATGTAACAACAATCTATAAGTTTTGTCCTTAATAGATTTCAGCGTTTCCTTATTGGTACTTACCGTAACATAAACCTTTTCTGGATGTTGACTATTTACTTTAATTGCAATTCCTGTAGGCTCTATGTTAGTAATATCTTGAGTGATTTCCCTACTATTACTTGTTGTTATTTTTGCTACATATTGCTTTCCTTTTTGAGGATTAAATAAAAAACTACCAATTCCAAAAGTATTACTCTTAAAGGAGGTAATCTCCACATCGGAATCGTCATAAATAGTTCCTATAACTTTAACACCTTGACCTTTATTATCAATAATTTTAAAACCTACGTTATTATTAACATCAGTAATTAAGTGACCTCCTTCGGGTAAAAACTGCATATCATATTCCGTATTTATAACGTCTGGTTTATGCTCTTGTAAGTCGTTACTTATGACTCTTATTTTTTGAATGAAGGCATCATTTTCTTCAAAATTCTTCATCCAATTCGTAGAGGCTTTTATATAATATTCACCTGTTTTAAATGTGGAATCAATTTGAATATTACCTTTTCCTGATCCACCATAGCAGAACCACAAATAATTTTTTATGAGTACCCCGTTTTCATCATAAATGCCAACGTTTACATTGGTTGTTTTTTTAGACCGTAAACTGTTGTGTCTGTCAAAAACATAGGATTTAAACCACACACTTTCGCCAACAATAAACGATGTTTTATTAAGATGTACAAAAATGGATTCTCTTGGCAATTCAAAATACGACTCGTACTTTTCAAATAGTTGATTATCCGCAGAGTTCGTTGGACTTTGCGCGATGATTAGTGTGCCAAAAAACAGAAGAAACGTCGTATAAAATTTAGCCATAAGTTTGAGTATCAGTATTAAATATAGCGTTTTTAAAAATTATAATCATCATAAAAACTGATATTTAACATTTTAAATCTACTTCTAAATAAGATATTTATTTCTAGATATAAGAATAAACGAAATACTTTTTACTGTTAGTATGTAGTAACTAAAAAACGCAATAAAAATCAAATTTTATTGCGTTGTCTATTTTAGAAAATGAAATTGTTTTAATTATTTTTAATATTCTCTATAAACTGGTCAAACAAATACAAGGAGTCATTTGGTCCAGGACTTGCTTCAGGATGATACTGAACTGAAAAACAGTTTTTGTCTTTTAGTTTGATACCCGCAACCGTATGATCATTCAAATGCACATGTGTTATTTCCACATTAGCATTAGCTTCAGTTTCTTCTCTATTGATAGCAAATCCGTGATTTTGAGAGGTGATTTCACCTTTACCTGTGACTAAATTTTTTACAGGGTGATTGATACCTCTGTGACCATTGTGCATTTTATAAGTTGAAATGCCATTGGCCAAAGCAATGACTTGATGTCCTAGGCAAATTCCGAATAAGGGTTTGTTATTTGCAATAATCTCTTTAGCCAAATTGATAGCATCAGATAACGGTTCTGGATCACCAGGTCCGTTAGATAAGAAATAGCCATCTGGATTAAAAGCTTCTAAGTCTTCAAATTTTGCATTATATGGAAACACTTTTATGTAAGCATCTCGCTTAGCCAGGTTTCTAAGAATATTCTTTTTAATACCGATATCTAAAGCTGCAATCTTATATGTTGCGTTTTCATCACCAACGAAGTAAGGTTCTTTAGTTGACACCTTTGATGCCAATTCTAAACCTTTCATTGAAGGGAATTCTGCTAATTGCTTTTTAAGAGCTTCTATATTATCGACCTCAGTAGTAATTACAGCATTCATGGCACCATTATCTCTAATGTAGCTTACTAATGCTCTTGTATCTACATCTGCAATGGCTAAGGTATTATGCTTTTCAAAAAATTCTTCTAAGGACGCATCTGCTGCTGGTCTTGAATAATTAAAACTAAAATTCTTACAAATTAATCCTGCTATTTTAACATCATCAGACTCAACTTCTTCGGCTTTTGTACCGTAATTACCAATGTGTGCATTGGTGGTTACCATAAGTTGACCGTAATAAGAAGGATCCGTAAATATTTCTTGATAACCGGTTGTACCAGTATTAAAACAAACTTCACCAAAAGCAGAACCTTCTTTTCCTATGGACTTACCATGAAAAATTGTTCCGTCTGCTAAAAGAATAAGGGCTTTTTTTCTTTGTTTGTATTTCATTGTTGTTGCGTTGAGTCGTTTATTGCTATTAAATCGATGTTTATACTCGTTTTATTGTAGGTTATTTAGACCTGTGGTTTGCGTTAGTGATTGAACGGTTTGTTTGAGCTCCTCGCAGAGAGCGAGTAGTGAAAGCGCGACCGGATAAGTTTTCTTAAAAACTTGTTGGGTAACGCCCAAATCATTCTTCTATACTTTGCAAAAATCCAAAAAAAAAGGATAAACTGAAACAGTCTATCCTTTTTATTTATTAATGCTTATTAACACTCGATAATCGAGATTTGTATAATACGAAAGCTAGTGTAAATTTTTTATTCACATTGAATTGAAAATCTTCTTGAACCTTCGTTAGCATATTTACTATTCTTCTTCTTCGTTTGAAGCTTTAGATTCAGTAGCTGGAGCTGCAGCAGCTTTACTACCACCTCTTCTACTTCTACGTGTTGTTTTCTTAGGTGCTTTATCAGCGTTGTAGATTTCGTTGTAATCAACTAATTCTATCATTGCCATATCAGCGTTATCACCTAATCTGTTTCCTAATTTGATGATACGTGTGTAACCACCTGGACGGTCACCAATCTTTGGCGCTACATCTCTAAACAATTCTGCAACTACTTCTGTTTGTCTTAGCTTAGCCATAACAATACGTCTGTTGTGCGTCGTATCTGTTTTAGATTTTGTAATCATAGGCTCTACAAACTGCTTTAAAGCTTTCGCTTTTGCAACGGTAGTGTTAATACGCTTGTGCTCTATTAAAGAACAAGCCATATTTGCTAACATTGACTTTCTGTGTGCTGTTTGTCTTCCTAAGTGGTTGAATTTTTTTCCGTGTCTCATGACTTTTGTTTTCTCATCTTGCTACTAAACTCTTTATTGAGGAGCAAAATATGATTATTAATAATTATTTAAAATATGAATGCCATTTCCATAAAAACAGAAATGGCAAACTATATTTAGTCTTTATCTAATTTATATTTGCTTAAGTCCATTCCGAAGTTTAAACCTTTTACATTCACTAGTTCTTCTAGCTCAGTTAAAGACTTCTTACCGAAGTTTCTGAATTTCATTAAATCGTTTTTATTGAATGATACTAAGTCTCCTAAAGTATCTACTTCTGCTGCTTTTAAACAATTAAGAGCACGTACAGAAAGATCCATATCAACTAATTTAGTTTTCAATAGTTGTCTCATGTGAAGTGATTCTTCATCATAAGTTTCAGTCTGTGCAATTTCATCAGCTTCTAAAGTGATACGCTCATCAGAGAATAACATGAAGTGGTGAATTAATATTTTAGCAGCTTCTGTTAAAGCATCTTTAGGATTGATAGAGCCATCAGTTCTAATTTCAAAAACTAATTTTTCGTAATCCGTTTTTTGCTCAACACGGAAGTTTTCGATAGCATATTTTACATTCTGAATTGGTGTAAAAATTGAATCCGTAAAGATGGTTCCAATTGCTGCTGAAGCTTTCTTATTCTCTTCTGCAGGAACGTAACCTCTTCCTTTTTCAATAGTTAATTCCATATTGATGTTTACTTTAGGATCTAAGTTACAGATAACTAAATCTGTATTTAATACTTGGAACCCAGAAATAAACTTCTGAAAATCACCAGCTGTAATTTGATTTTGTCCTGAGATAGAAATTGTAACAGTTTCGTTATCAACTTCATCAATTTGACGCTTAAAGTTAACTTGCTTTAAGTTCAAAATCATTTCAGTAACATCTTCTACTACACCTGCAATTGTAGAAAACTCATGATCTACACCTTCTATTCTCACAGAAGTAATTGCAAAACCTTCTAAAGAAGATAATAATACTCTTCTTAAAGCATTACCAACAGTTAATCCGTATCCTGGTTCTAAAGGTCTAAATTCAAATTTACCTTCGAAATCAGTAGAATCAATCATGATTACTTTATCTGGTTTCTGAAAATTTAATATTGCCATACTATTCTTCGTTTTAATTGTTATTTAGTTGCGCGATTTATAAGTATGAAGAAGACAAATAAATCCTTTGGATAAATACCAATATGATTAGTTATTATTTAGAGTAAAGTTCAACGATCAATTGTTCGTTGATTTGTTCTGGAATCTGGATTCTTGCAGGAACAGCAACATAAGTACCTTCCATTGTGCTTGTATTCCAAGTAATCCATTCAAAAACATTGCTAGAATTAGACAATGAATTTTGTATTGCTTCTAATGATTTAGACTTTTCTCTAACACCTACAACATCACCAGCTTTTAATTGGTAAGAAGGAATGTTTACCTTTTCACCGTTTACTGTGATATGTCTGTGAGATACTAATTGTCTTGCACCACTTCTAGAAGGAGAGATTCCCATTCTGTAAACAACGTTGTCTAAACGAGACTCACATAATTGAAGTAAAACTTCACCTGTAATTCCTTTTGCAGACGTTGCTCTTTTGAACATGTTTCTGAATTGCTTTTCTAAAATACCATAAGTATATTTAGCTTTTTGCTTTTCCATTAACTGAACTGAGTATTCAGATTTTTTCCCACGACGTCTAGCGTTTCCGTGTTGTCCTGGAGGATAATTTCTTTTTTCGAAGGCTTTGTCGTCTCCGAAGATAGCTTGTCCAAATTTACGAGCTATTTTAGTTTTAGGACCAGTATATCTTGCCATTTTAAATTGTTTTTTTAAGAGTGATAATTGAATTAAGGTCTTAATCTTATCCTTCAAAAATCGTTGATCTCTTGTTGATACTTGTTAATATTTTTCAGTTTGCAAATTTATACAAAATAAACTAATATCAGCACATAAATGTGAGATATTAGTTTATTAATAAATTTGAGTAAGTATTTCTAACTGTTATAATTAGAAAACTGAATAGAATTCAGATTAAACTCTACGTCTTTTTGGTGGACGACAACCGTTATGTGGTAATGGAGTTACATCAATGATTTCTGAAACTTCAATACCAGCATTGTGTATAGATCTTATTGCAGATTCTCTACCGTTACCAGGTCCTTTAACGTATACTTTTACTTTCTTTAAACCAGCTTCTTTAGCTACTGCCGACGCATCTTCTGCAGCTAACTGCGCAGCGTAAGGTGTATTCTTTTTAGAGCCTCTAAAGCCCATTTTACCAGCTGATGACCAAGAAATAACGTCACCTTTTTTGTTTGTTAAAGAAATAATGATGTTGTTGAAAGATGCTGTAATATGAGCTTCTCCTATTGCATCAACTATAACTTTACGTTTTTTAGTACTTGCTTTTGCCATTATATGTTTAGCTTTTAGTATTAGTTTATAGTCGCTAGAATCCTAAACCGTTAAATTTCAAACAGATTCTTTCCAACGTCTAATAGACTAAAGACTATTTATTATTTAGTTACTTTCTTCTTGTTAGCAACTGTTTTACGTCTTCCTTTTCTTGTACGTGAGTTATTCTTAGTACGTTGTCCTCTTAATGGAAGTCCAACTCTATGACGTATACCTCTGTAACATCCAATATCCATTAATCGCTTAATGTTCATTTGTGTTTCAGAACGTAATTCACCTTCAATCTTAAAAGTACCAACAGTTTCACGGATTGCTCCAATTTCATCGTCAGTCCAATCTTGAACTTTAGTGTTTTCGTCTACTTTAGCTGCTGCTAAAATTTCTTTAGATCTACTTCTACCTACTCCGTAGATATAAGTTAAAGAGATAACTCCTCTTTTCTGTTTTGGTATGTCTACACCTGCAATTCTTGCCATAATTACCCTTGTCTTTGTTTGAATCTAGGATTCTTTTTGTTAATGACGTAAAGTCTACCTTTTCTGCGCACCAACTTACAGTCTGCGCTTCTTTTCTTTACTGATGCTCTAACTTTCATCGTATTAGTATCTATATGTTATGCGAGCCTTCGTTAAATCGTAAGGACTCATTTCTAATTTCACTTTATCTCCTGGTAGTAATTTAATATAATGCATACGCATTTTACCAGAGATATGTGCAGTCACTATATGACCATTTTCTAATTCAACACGAAACATAGCATTAGATAATGCCTCTATAATTGTACCGTCTTGTTCTATTGCCGCTTGTTTTGCCATAATTAAATCTTATTGCGCAACCGCTTTTCTGTTCTTACCTGTTTTCATCAAACCATCATAATGCTTATTTAATAAATAAGAATTAATTTGTTGCATAGTATCAATAGCTACACCTACCATAATTAATAGTGATGTTCCTCCAAAGAATAATGCCCAGCCCGGTTGCACGCTCATTAATTTCATAACAAATGCTGGAAAAACAGCAACTAAAGCTAAAAATATAGAACCTGGTAAGGTTATCTGTGACATAATTTTATCTAGATACTCAGAGGTTTCTGATCCCGGACGTATGCCTGGAATAAATCCACCACTACGTTTTAAATCATCTGCCATTTTGTTTGTCGGTACTGTAATTGCCGTATAAAAATAGGTAAATACTATAATTAATAAAGCAAATATTAGATTGTACCAAAACCCAAACATATCTTGAAAATTAGTTTGCATCCAAACTCCCGTGCTTGTATCCTTCAACCAAGAAGAACCACCTATTAAACTTGGAACAAACATAATAGCTTGAGCAAATATAATTGGCATTACACCAGAAGCGTTTAATTTTAATGGTAAAAACTGACGCGATCCGAAAACATTCTTTTCATAACCTCCAGAAGCAGTCCTTCTTGCGTATTGAACAGCTATTTTTCTAACTGCCATTACTAAGAATACTGATGCTAATATAATTAAGAACCATATTACCATTTCTATTAAGATCATCATAAATCCACCGTTACCACCTTCTAAACGAGACGCGGCATTTTGAATAAATGATTGTGGTAATGTTGCAATGATTCCAACCATAATTAGTAATGAAATACCATTCCCTATTCCTTTATCTGTAATTTTTTCACCTAACCACATTGCGAATACACAACCTGTTACTAAAATAATTACCGAAGAAAAGTAGAATATATTTTCACTAAAGCCAGGTACTAACATAGCACTCATTGAAGAGGAACCTGATAATCCTGGAATACTAGCTAAATAGCCTGGAGCTTGTACCATACAAATACCGATGGTTAACCAACGTGTAATTTGTGTGATTTTCTTCTGACCACTAGCTCCTTCTTTCTGAAGTTTTTGTAAATAAGGAATCGCAATACCCATTAATTGAACAACAATGGAAGCAGAAATGTAAGGCATAATACCTAAAGCAAATACTGAGGCGTTAGCGAATGCTCCACCTGTAAATGCATTTAACAATCCTAATATACCACCATCCATACCAGCTTGTAAACCACCTAATGAATCAATATTAATACCTGGTAATACTACCTGAGCACCAAAACGATACACTAATAACAGACCTAAGGTTAGAATAATTCTATCCTTAAGTTCTGTGATTTT
Source organism: Winogradskyella pacifica (assembly GCF_003386275.1). Lineage (NCBI taxonomy): Bacteria > Pseudomonadati > Bacteroidota > Flavobacteriia > Flavobacteriales > Flavobacteriaceae > Winogradskyella > Winogradskyella pacifica. Next base: position 79,015 of record NZ_QREI01000006.1, read on the forward strand.
CCAAACGTTTTTTAATGTTTCTATTATTTTCATCCTATAATCTTATAAAGTTACAGCTTCACCACCAGCAGCTTCAATAGCAGCTTTTGCCGTAGCAGTAAATTTATGAGCAGTTACTGTTAATTTTGATTTTAACTCTCCTCTACCTAAGATTTTAACTAGCTCATTTTTACCAGCTAATCCCAAAGTTACAAAAGATTCAAAACTAACACTATCCTCGATTACTTTTTCATCTATTAACTTTTGTAAAGTATCTAAGTTTATACCTTGATATTCTATTCTGTTAATATTTGTAAATCCAAATTTAGGAACACGTCTTTGTAAAGGCATTTGACCACCTTCAAATCCTAATTTCTTAGAATAACCTGAACGAGACTTTGCACCTTTGTGACCACGAGTTGCAGTACCACCTTTACCAGATCCTTGTCCACGTCCAATACGTTTTCCTTGATTTTTTACTGAACCTTCTGCAGGTTTTAAATTACTTAAATCCATTTTTAAGTTATATTATTAAGCTTCCTCTACAGAAACTAAGTGTTCAACTTTCTTAACCATACCAAGGATGTTTGGTGTGGCGTCGTGCTCTACAACTTGACCAATCTTCTTTAGACCTAAAGCTGCTAATGTAAGCTTTTGTCTTTTAGTACGATTGATTGCGCTTTTTACTTTCTTTACTTTAATCTTTGCCATCTTATCCTATCGATTATCCGTTAAATACTTTTTCAAGTGAAATACCACGCTCTTTAGCTACAGATTTAGCATCTCTCAATTGTAATAAAGCATCAAAAGTTGCTTTTACTACATTGTGAGGGTTAGAAGATCCTTGCGACTTAGATAATACATCATGTATACCTACTGCCTCAAGAACAACTCTTACCGCACCACCTGCAATAACTCCTGTACCAGGTGCAGCTGGAATTATGTTAACTCTTGCTCCACCGTATTTACCTTTTTGCTCATGTGGAATAGTTCCTTTAAGAATAGGAATTCTCACTAAGTTTTTCTTAGCATCTTCAACAGCTTTAGCAATTGCAGTAGCAACATCTTTAGACTTACCTAAACCTTGTCCTACAACATTTGTTTCGTCACCTACAACAACAATTGCAGAAAAACCAAATGCTCTACCACCTTTTGTTACTTTAGTTACACGCTGAACGCCAACTAAGCGATCTTTTAATTCTAATCCGCTTGGTTTAACAAGCTCTGCGTTTTTATATTTTTGATACATAATGTCTTAAAATTTAAGTCCTGCTTCTCTAGCACCTTCTGCTAATGATTTTACTCTTCCGTGATATAAGTAACCACCTCTATCAAAAGAAATAGTATCAACACCAGCCTTCTTAGCTTTTTCACCAACAGTTTTACCAACTAACGCAGCTACCTCTGTTTTGTTTCCTTTAGACTTTACAATGTCCTTATCTCTTGAAGATGCAGCAGCTAAAGTTTTACCAGTAACATCATCTACAACTTGAGCATAAATTTCTTTATTACTTCTAAAAACAGCCAATCTTGGTCTTGTCTCAGTACCAGATACTACCTTACGGATTCTGCTCTTTATTCTTAATCTTCTTTCGTTCTTTGTCAATGCCATAACTTAATTATTAAGCTGATTTACCTGCTTTTCTTCTAATTTCTTCACCAACAAACTTGATACCTTTTCCTTTGTAAGGTTCTGGCCTTCTAAAACCGCGAATCTTTGCAGCAACTTGGCCAACTAATTGTTTGTCAAAAGACGTTAATTTAACTCTTGGATTTTTACCTTTTTCTGAGATTGTCTCTACTGTTACTTCTGAAGCGATGTCCAAAACAATATTATGAGAAAATCCTACGGCTAAATCTAATTTTTGTCCTTGATTCGATGCTCTATAACCTACACCAACTAATTCTAGTTCTTTGGTCCAGCCTTTTGATACACCTTCTATCATATTAGCAATTAATGCTCTATAAAGACCATGTTTTGCTCTTAAATCTTTCTTATCAGAAGAACGCTCTAAAGTAATAGTTCCGTCTTCTAATGTAATTTCAATCTCCGAATACTCTTGAGTTAATTCTCCTAGTTTACCTTTAGCGGTAATCATGTTGTCTTTAATCTCAACTGTTACACCTTCAGGAACTGTTATTGGGTTTTTACCTATTCTTGACATAATTTCCTGTTTTTAGTATACGTAACAAATAACTTCACCACCAACATTTTCTCTCTGCGCTTGTTTTCCTGTCATCACTCCGTGAGATGTAGAAACAATTGCAATACCTAAACCGTTAAGGATTCTTGGCATTTCGTTAGAAGAAGCATATTTACGTAAACCTGGTTTACTGATTCTTTGAATTTTTTTGATAACCGACTCTTTAGTGTCTTTACTGTACTTCAAAGCAATTTTGATAGTACCTTGTACTGAAGAATCGTCAAACTTATAACTTAAGATAAATCCTTGATCGAATAAAATCTTAGTTATTTCTTTTTTTAAGTTAGATGCAGGAATCTCAACCACTCTGTGATTTGCCTTTACTGCGTTTCTAACTCGCGTTAAATAATCCGCTATTGGATCTGTGTTCATATGTATTAATTTGCGGTAGCGGTTTTCGGTACTATTACCAAACCTGAAACCAATTTATAATCTTTTTACCAACTTGCTTTTCTAACACCAGGAATTAATCCTTGGTTAGCCATTTCTCTAAACATTACACGAGAAATTCCAAATTGTCTCATGTAACCTTTAGGTCTTCCTGTAAGTTTGCAACGGTTGTGCTGACGTATAGGTGATGCATTTTTAGGTAACTTTTGTAATGCTTCGTAATCGCCAGCTTCTTTTAAAGCTTTGCGTTTCTCTGCATATTTAGCTACCGTTTTAGAACGCTTAACCTCACGGGCTTTCATTGATTCTTTAGCCATAATTAATTCTTTTTAAATGGTAATCCTAGTTCTGTTAATAAAGACTTTGCTTCCTTATCGGTTTCAGCAGAAGTCACAAATGTGATATCCATTCCTGAAATTTTATTGACTTTATCAATATCTATTTCTGGAAAAATAATTTGCTCTACAATACCTAAGTTATAGTTTCCACGTCCATCAAAACCTGTAGCTTTGATTCCGTTAAAATCTCTTACTCGTGGTAAAGCTGAAGTTACTAAACGATCTAAGAACTCATACATTTGCTCTCCTCTTAAAGTTACTTTGGCACCAATTGGCATCCCTTTACGTAACTTAAAAGAAGCAACATCTTTCTTAGACATTGTATGTATAGCTTTCTGTCCTGATATTTTTGTAAGTTCTTCTACTGCGTGATCGATTAATTTCTTATCCGCAACAGCAGCACCAACACCTTTAGATATTACTATCTTAGTAAGCTTAGGTACTTGCATTACATTTTTATATCCAAATTCTTCCGTAAGAGCAGGAACAATTTTGTCCTTGTACTCTTGTTTTAATCTTGCAACGTAAGCCATAGTTAAATTACTTCATTAGATTTTTTAGAAAATCTCACTTTATTATCGCCATCCATTTTATAACCAACTCTAGTTGTTTCTCCTTTTGAAGTTAACAACGATAAGTTAGAGATATGCATAGATGCTTCTTTCTCTACAATACCACCTTGAGGACTTTGTGCACTTGGTTTAGTATGTTTCTTAACCATATTTACACCTTCCACGATGGCTTTGTTCTTATCTATTAATACTTTAAGTACTTTACCTTCTGACCCTTTATGATCGCCAGCTATTACTTTTACTGTATCTCCTGATTTTATTTTAAGCTTTGTCATTTTATTTATCAATTAAAGCACTTCTGGTGCTAATGATACTATTTTCATGAATTGTTTATCACGAAGTTCTCTTGCTACAGGACCAAAAACACGAGTTCCTCTCATTTCCCCTTGAGGATTTAAAAGCACACATGCATTGTCATCAAATCTAATGTAAGATCCATCAGGACGTCTTACTTCCTTAGCCGTACGTACAACAACCGCTGTAGAAACAGCACCTTTCTTAATGCTACCGTTTGGTGTAGCATCTTTTACAGATACTACGATTTTATCCCCTACAGAAGCATACCTTCTTTTGGTTCCACCTAGTACACGGATAGTTAAAACTTCCTTTGCACCAGTGTTATCAGCTACTTTTAATCTTGATTCTTGTTGTAACATAATTACTTCGCTCTTTCAATTATTTCTACTAATCTCCAACATTTAGATTTACTTAAAGGTCGTGTTTCCATGATCTTTACTGTATCTCCTTCGTTGCAGTCGTTTGTCTCATCGTGTGCGACATATTTCTTAGTCTTTAACACGAATTTTCCATACATAGGGTGTTTTACCTTCTTAACTTCTGAAACAACAATAGATTTCTCCATTTTGTTACTAGTTACGATCCCTATACGTTCTTTTCTTAAGTTTCTTTTTTCCATCTTTCAGCAGAATACAATTATTGTACGTCTCTATTAGTTAATTCTGTTGCTACTCTAGCTACTGTGCGACGAGCAACTCGTAACTGAATTGGGTTATCTAAAGGAGAAATTGTATGAGCCATTTTCAGGTCCGTATAACTCTTCTTAGATTCACTAAGTTTCTCTTGTAACTCAGCTATTGAAAGCTGTTTAATTTCTGATTGCTTCATAATATCTTTCTATTAAGCTTCGTAATCTCTAGCTATGATAAACTTAGTTTTTACAGGAAGTTTCTGTGCTGCCAATCGAAGTGCTTCTTGAGCTGTTTCTAATGGCACACCGCTTATTTCAAATAACATACGTCCTGGTCTTACAACTGCTGCCCAATATTCAACGGCACCTTTACCTTTACCCATACGTACTTCAAGAGGTTTCTTTGTGATAGGCTTGTCTGGAAAAATTTTAATCCATAATGACCCTTCTCTTTTCATGTAACGAGTAGCTGCAATACGCGCTGCTTCTATTTGACGTGCAGTAATAAAAGTTGATTCTAATGATTTAATACCGAAAGTTCCATTTGATAACAAATGACCTCTTCCCGCATTTCCTTTCATACGTCCTTTTTGCTGCTTACGAAATTTTGTTCTTTTAGGCTGTAACATTTTGTCTTTTCTTTAAAAAATTACTTTCTACGACGAGATTGGTTCTTGTTTCCACCACGTCCACCTTTACCTTTTTGTTGTTTAGATAAACCGACTAATGGAGAAAGTTCTCTTTTCCCATATACTTCGCCTTTCATTATCCAAACTTTGATGCCCAATCTACCATAAGTAGTATGTGCTTCTACTAAAGCATAATCAATATCAGCTCTAAAAGTAGACAAAGGAATACGTCCTTCTTTATAGTGTTCAGAACGCGCCATTTCAGCACCATTCAAACGACCACTAATCTGAATTTTAATTCCTTCAGCATTCATACGTATGGCAGCGGCGATAGCCATCTTTATTGCACGTCTGTATGAAATTCGACTTTCAATTTGACGAGCAACACTTGCTGCTACTAAAAATGCATCTAGTTCAGGTCTTTTAATTTCAAAGATGTTCAATTGAACTTCTTTGCCAGTAATTTTCTTAAGCTCTTCTTTTAACTTATCTACCTCTTGGCCACCTTTTCCGATAATAATACCAGGTCTAGCAGTAGTGATAGTAACGGTTACAAGTTTAAGCGTACGCTCAATAATTACTCTACTTACACTAGCTTTAGATAAACGCGCGTGAACGTATTTTCTAATCTTATCGTCTTCGGCAAGTTTATCACCATAATCGTTTCCTCCGTACCAGTTAGACTCCCATCCTCTGATAATTCCTAAGCGATTTCCGATTGGATTTGTCTTTTGTCCCATATCTCTATCTTAGCTTTGTGTTTTATTTATTGCATCTACAACCACTGTTACGTGATTAGATCTCTTTCTAATTCTGTGTGCTCTACCTTGAGGTGCTGGACGCAATCTCTTTAACATAGAACCACCATCTACTCTAATTTCTTTGATAAACAATTTAGCTTCTTCAACATCAGCATCTTCGTTTTTAGCTTGCCAGTTTGCAATAGCAGACATTACAAGTTTCTCTAAACGACGTGATGCTTCTTTTTGACTAAATCTAAGAATCTGAAGAGCTTTCTCTGCCTTTTCTCCTCTTACTAAATCCGCTACTAAACGCATTTTTCTTGGAGATGTAGGACAGTTATTTAGCTTTGCAAAAGCAACCTGCTTTTTCTCGGCTTTAATAGCTTCCGCCATTTGTTTTTTACGACTTCCCATGATTCTTATTTTTTACCTTTATTCTTAGCACCTGCATGACCTCTAAAAGATCTTGTTGGTGAAAATTCTCCTAATTTATGACCTACCATATTTTCAGTAACAAATACTGGAACAAATTGACGACCATTGTGAACTGCTATAGTTTGTCCAACGAAATCCGGAGAAATCATTGAAGCCCTAGACCAAGTTTTGATTACCGTCTTTTTGTTTGAAGCTACATTTTCTGCAACTTTCTTATCTAATTTATAGTGGATATAAGGTCCTTTTTTTAATGAACGTGCCATACTATCTTAATTATTTCTTTCTACGTTCTACAATATACTTATTACTCGCCTTTGTCTTAGAACGTGTTCTAAATCCTTTAGCAGGAATACCGTTTCTAGACCTTGGATGACCACCTGAAGATTTACCTTCACCACCACCCATTGGGTGATCGACTGGGTTCATCACTACTGGTCTTACTCTTGGACGTCTTCCTAACCATCTACTTCTACCTGCTTTACCAGATACTAGTAATTGATGATCTGAATTTGAAATCGCACCAATAGTAGCCATACATGTTACTAGAATCATTCTAGTTTCACCAGACGGTAACTTTACTGTAGCAAATTTATCACCTCTTGCCATTAACTGAGCAAATGCACCAGCACTACGAGCCATTACAGCACCTTGTCCAGGACGTAACTCAATACAAGAAATAATTGTTCCTAATGGTATTTCACTTAAAGGCATTGCATTTCCAATTTCTGGAGCTACACCTGTTTCACCAGACACTATATTTTGCCCTACTTGTAAACCATTTTGAGCGATAACGTAACGTTTCTCACCATCTTGGTAGTTTAATAGCGCAATAAATGCTGTTCTGTTTGGATCGTATTCAATAGACTTAACTTCACCAGGAACCCCAGCTTTGTTACGTTTGAAATCGATAATACGATACCTTTTCTTATGACCTCCACCTACTTGGCGAATTGTCATTTTTCCTTGACTGTTTCTACCACCAGATCTCTTTTTCGGAGCAAGCAAGCTTTTCTCCGGCTTATCAGTAGTAATGGCGTCAAATCCATTTACTACTCTAAATCGCTGACCTGATGTGATCGGTTTTAATTTTCTTACTGACATTAATGTCTAAAATTACATGTTAGTGTATAAATCTATTGTTTCACCTTCCGCCAGTTGTACAATTGCCTTTTTAATAGCATTTGTTTTACCATGCTGAACACCAGTTTTTGTAAACTTGGTCTTACGATCTGGACGGACATTTATTGTACGAACTTTTTCAACAGAAACTCCATAAGCAGCTTCCACTGCTTTTTTGATTTCTACCTTGTTCGCCTTAGTGTTCACTTCAAATGCATATGCATTAAACAACTCACTTTGTTTCGTTGCCTTTTCTGTGATTATAGGTTTTCTTAAGATACTCATCTGTTCTATTTACTTAAATTCGATTCAATTCCTTCTAAAGCACTTTCAATTAGAATTACTTTATTAGCATTCATAATTTTATAAGTGCTTAATTCTGAAGCTGTTATAACTTCAGAGCCTTTAAAATTGCGTGAGGACAAATATACATTATTATTTGTACCACCCAACACAATAAGAGATTTTTTGTTTTCAACCTCTAAAGCCTTTAAAACATTGAGGAAATTTTTAGTCTTTGGTGCTTCAAAACTGAAATCTTCCAAGACTAAAATTGACTTATCATTTGCTTTAATACTTAATGCAGATCTACGTGCTAATCGCTTAAGGTTTTTGTTTAACTTAAAACCATAATTTCTTGGTCTAGGACCAAACATACGACCACCACCTCTAAATACACCAGACTTAATACTACCTGCTCTCGCAGTACCAGTACCTTTCTGTTTCTTTATCTTACGTGTACTTCCAGAGATCTCTGCTCTTTCTTTTGCCTTATGCGTCCCTTGTCTTTGATTTGCTAAGAATTGCTTAACATCTAAATAGACAGCGTGATTATTAGGCTCTATAGCGAATACGTCTTTAGAAAGCTCAGCTTGTCTACCCGTATCTTTTCCGTTTATATCTAAAACTGCTATCTTCATTATTTCTCAATGATTACATAAGAATTCTTGTGACCAGGAACACATCCTTTTACCACTAGTAAGTTCTTTTCAGGAACTACTTTGTAAACTCTTAAATTTTGAACTTTAACTGTGTCACCACCCATTCTACCTGCCATCTTCATTCCTTTGAATACTCTCGCAGGATAAGAAGCTGCACCAATAGAACCTGGAGCTCTTAAACGGTTATGTTGACCATGCGTTGCTTGACCTACACCACCAAAACCGTGACGTTTTACAACACCCTGAAAACCTTTACCTTTAGAAGTTCCTGCGACATCCACAAATTCTCCTTCAATAAATTGCTCAACAGTGATTGCATCACCTAATTTGTACTCCGAATCAAAACCTTTGAATTCAACAACTTTGCGTTTTACAGAAGTACCCGCTTTTTTAGCATGACCTAAGTCAGCTTTAGTAGCGCTTTTTTCTGTCGCGTCATCGAAACCTAATTGAAGGGCTGAATAACCATCCACTTCTTCAGTTCTGACTTGGGTAACGATACATGGTCCAGCTTCGATTACTGTACAAGGAATGTTCTTCCCATTTTCATCGAAAATGCTGGTCATACCGATTTTTTTTCCAATTAACCCAGACATAATTTTTAGTTTTTATTATGACAATTTGCGACTTGCCATTTTTTGTTTGTTTTTTGGGACAACTCGCAAATTGTCCATGCGTATATAAAATACAAGGCCGAAAATACGTTTCAGCCTTGAATTGTATTTTTACCGTTTTTCCTTCGCTCGCAGCTTAGGACATGTTAATGTATAATTACACTTTGATCTCAACTTCTACTCCACTTGGCAATTCAAGTTTCATTAAAGCATCAATTGTTTTAGAAGATGAAGAGTAAATATCTAATAAACGCTTGTAAGAGCTTAATTGAAATTGTTCTCTAGATTTCTTATTTACGTGTGGTGAACGTAATACAGTGAAAATTTTCTTGTGTGTTGGTAATGGAATTGGTCCTGTTACTACTGCACCTGTACTTTTTACTGTTTTTACAATCTTATCAGCAGACTTGTCTACTAAATTGTGATCGTAAGATTTTAATTTTATTCTGATTTTTTGACTCATTTTATTAAGATTTACGATTCAAGTCCTTTAGCTGCTTTAATTACTTCTTCTGATACATTAGAAGGAGTTTCAGCATAATGTGAAAATTCCATTGTTGATGTTGCTCTACCTGAAGACAATGTTCTCAATGTAGTTACATAACCAAACATTTCTGATAATGGTACAGTAGCTTTTACAGTTTTTGCACCAGCTCTATCGCCCATACTACTCATCTGTCCTCTTCTTCTGTTTAAATCACCTACAATATCACCCATGTTTTCTTCTGGTGTAATCACCTCAAGTTTCATGATTGGCTCCATTATAACCGCTTTAGCCGCTCTTGCAGAATTTTTAAATCCTAATTTCGCTGCTAATTCGAATGATAACTGATCAGAATCGACATCGTGATAAGATCCATCTCTCAATGTCACTTTCATAGCGTCTACTTCAAAACCAGCTAATGGTCCATTTTGCATTGCCATTTTAAATCCTTTTTCAATTGAAGGTATAAATTCCTTAGGAACGTTACCACCTTTAATTACAGATTCAAATTGAAGACCTACAACACCTTCGTCTGCTGGTTCAATCGTAAATACGATATCAGCAAATTTACCACGACCACCAGATTGTTTCTTATAAACTTCTCTATGATCAGCAGATTGTGTAATAGCCTCTTTATATTCAACTTGTGGTTGACCTTGGTTAACCTCGACTTTAAATTCTCTTCTTAAACGATCTACAATAATATCCAAGTGAAGTTCTCCCATTCCAGAAATAATAGTCTGACCTGAAGCTTCATCTGAACGCACTGTAAATGTAGGATCTTCTTCAGCTAACTTAGCTAATCCCATACCTAACTTATCAACATCTGCCTTCGTCTTAGGCTCAACCGCGATACCAATTACTGGATCAGGGAAGTCCATAGATTCTAAAACAATTGGATGTTTCTCATCTGTAAGTGTATCTCCTGTTTTGATAGATTTAAATCCAACAGCAGCTCCAATATCTCCAGCTTCAATAAAGTCAATTGCATTTTGCTTGTTAGCGTGCATTTGGTAAATACGTGAAATACGTTCTTTCTTACCAGAACGGTTATTTAACACATAAGAACCTGCATCTAAACGACCAGAATAAGCACGGAAAAATGCTAAACGACCAACGAAAGGATCTGTTGCTATTTTAAATGCTAAAGCAGCAAAAGGTTCGTTTACACTTGGCTTACGAATTTCTTCTTTTTCTGTATCAGGATTCATTCCAACCACACCTTCTTTATCCATTGGAGAAGGTAAGTAACGACAAACAGCATCTAATAAAAACTGAACACCTTTATTTTTGAATGAAGAACCACATACCATTGGTATAATAGCCATATCCATTACAGCAGCTCTAAGTGCAGCATGCACTTCTTCTTCTGTAATAGAATCTTCATCCTCCATGAATTTTTCTAGAAGATTTTCATCATAACTAGCTACTTCTTCAATTAACATAGCACGGTATTTACGCACTTCATCTTTCATTGAATCAGGAATAGCAACAACATCGAATGTAGCTCCGAAATTATCATCATGCCATACAATAGCTCTATTCTTAACTAAATCTACGATACCTTTGAAATCATCCTCATCACCAATGTTTAAAACGATTGGCACTGCGTTAGACTTCAACATGTCTTTTACTTGTTGACAAACTCCTAAAAAGTCAGAGCCTTGACGGTCCATTTTATTAACGAAACCAATTCTTGGCACTTTATAGTTATCGGCTAGTCTCCAGTTTGTTTCAGATTGTGGTTCAACACCATCAACTGCACTAAACAAAAACACTAAACCATCTAGCACACGTAATGAACGGTTAACTTCTACCGTAAAATCTACGTGACCTGGAGTATCAATAATATTAAAATGGTAATCTTGAGCTTCTGCTGTTGGCTCACCATTTTCTTTTGGAAATGTCCAGTCACAAGTTGTTGCTGCAGACGTAATTGTAATACCTCTTTCTGCTTCTTGCTCCATCCAGTCCATTGTAGAAGCACCATCATGTACTTCTCCAATTTTGTGTGAAACTCCCGTATAAAAAAGAATACGCTCTGTTGTTGTTGTTTTACCAGCATCAATGTGAGCAGCAATCCCTATATTTCTTGTAAGTTTTAAATCTCTTGCCATTTCTTAAAATCTAAAGTGTGAGAATGCTTTATTTGCTTCTGCCATCTTATGAGTATCTGTTCTTTTCTTAACAGCTGCTCCTTCTTCTTTAGCTGCAGCTAATACTTCTGCTGCTAAACGTTGCGCCATAGATTTTTCGTTTCTTTTACGTGAAAAGCTAATTAACCATTTCATCGCAGTTGAAACCTTACGGTCTGGACGAATCTGCATTGGAATCTGAAATGTAGCACCACCAACACGACGACTACGTACTTCTACGTGAGGCATTACGTTAGATAAAGCTTCTTTCCAAATCTCTAAAGCTGTTTTTTCGTCATCATTCTTTTTCTCTTCAACAATATCAATTGCATCATAGAATACTTTAAAAGCGATAGACTTCTTACCATCCCACATCATCATGTTAACAAAACGTGTTACTAACTGATCGTTAAATCTTGGATCTGGTAAAAGCGGTCTCTTTTTTGCTGCTCTTTTTCTCATGTCTTCTTCTTAAAGTTTTAAATTACTTCTTAGGGCGTTTTGCACCATACTTAGATCTACGTTGTGTTCTTCCTGATACACCTGCTGTATCTAAAGCACCACGAACGATGTGATATCTAACTCCTGGCAAATCTTTTACCCTTCCACCTCTAACCAATACTATCGAGTGCTCTTGTAAATTGTGACCTTCTCCACCAATGTATGCATTTACTTCGTTTCCGTTTGTTAAACGAACCCTTGCTACCTTACGCATTGCTGAGTTAGGTTTTTTAGGTGTCGTTGTATAAACACGAGTACATACACCACGTCTTTGAGGACACGAATCTAAAGCAGCCGATTTACTCTTCTTGGTTATTTTGGCTCTTCCTTTTCGTACTAATTGTGAAATTGTTGGCATATATTTCTATATAAAATTTTATTAACCCTCACTTTTGAGGGCTGCAAAGGTATAAATTAATATCTATAATTCAAACAGTTGTGAACTAATTTTTAAATTAAATATAAACTTTTTTTAAAGTCCTATATATTATACCCTATTTTTACGTTACTATAATGAGTTATTCCATTTAATGCCAATGCAGTTTTTTAGCCGAATTATTTTTTTTGCTTCACTTCTGATTTTCTCAAATCAATGCATAGCTCAATCGCTTAATTTAAATATTAGTGGCGAAAATGAAGCTTCAACTAAAATTATTGACTCTATAGGTTATTTAAAAAAATTCAATAACTACAATGGCTTGCAATCAGAAATGAATCTATTAAAAGAAAAGCTAACGAAGCAAGGTTATATAGATACCACTATTGAAACCGTAAGCAAACCGAATGATACACTATTTAATGCTCTATTCAGACTAGGGAAACGAGTACAGAAAATCCGAGTGTATTACGATTCGAGTTTCAACGTTGCTCTTTTAAAATCAAACAGCAATTCAAATGACAAACATTTCTTCGAACTTAAAATAACAGAGCTCGAAACCTATCTAAAAAGCTTAAATTCTAGAATAGCCGAACAAGGTGACCCGTTTTCGACGTTACAACTTATAAATATTACCAAGTTGACTCCCGAATTATTAACTGCAGATTTAAAAATTGTTTCCAACGAAAAACGACGTATTGACAAGATCATTATTAAAGGCTACGAAAAGTTCCCGAAATCTTATCTCAAACATTTTATGAAATTGAAGACTGGAAAATCCTTCAACCTAAATGCGATAAAAGAAAAGGTAGAGTTATTAAATGAATTACGCTTTGCTTCCAAAATAAAAGATCCCGAAGTACTTTTCACTCAAGATTCTACTACACTATATATATATGTAGAGAAAACAAAAACGAATAGCTTTGATGGCTTCTTAGGTTTTGGCACCAACGAAAACACCAATAAAATTGAATTTGATGGGTATTTAGATTTAAGACTCATTAATAATCTAAATTTTGGTGAAACACTAAATCTACAATATAAAAGTGACGAAATAGACCAACAAACCTTTATGGTTGATGCCGATTTACCTTATTTATTTAGCTCCCCTATTGGACTTCAAGTTGGTCTTAATATTTTTAGAAAAGATTCAACGTTTCTAAATGCTAAACAATATGCTAAAATTAACTACCTCATTAATGCTCAGCACAAAGTAGGAGTTGGAATCAACACCACTACATCCACTAATTTATTAGAAAATGATACTGATATATTAAACGATTACAAATCCAATTACTACACACTTCATTATAATTACACAAAATCGCAGTCCTACGACCCTTTATTTCCGATAAATTTTTGGTTCGATTTTTCATCTGGTCTCGGAAGCAGAACCAATAATTTAGGAAAAGAAAACCAAACAGTATTCACATTAGACACCTATAAAATTTTCAATCTTAATAATAAAAATAGCTTTTACACCAGAATAAACAGTGCCACATTAGCTTCTGACAATTATTTAGATAATGAATTGTTTCGTTTTGGTGGTATCAATTCTATACGTGGCTTTGAAGAAAACAGCTTAGTAGCTAATCTGTACGGCGTTCTAAGTACAGAGTACCGCTATCGCCTCAGCACTAGTTTATATGTACATTCCGTTTTAGATGCTGCATATTTTGAAAACAAACTTACAGACACTAAAGAAAAACTCTTTGGTTTTGGATTTGGTTTAGGCCTACTGACCAATGCCGGACTTTTTCGTTTAAATTACTCTAGCGGAAAGACAGAAAATAGACAGTTTAAATTATCGGATTCAAAAGTACACCTTAGTTTAACGGCTACTTTCTAGTGGTTTTAAATATAAACGAACGGTAAAAATTTATGATTATTAACGCTTACCAAATCATAAGCTAATCCTACAAACAGATGATTAGGATTGAGTTTCTAAAATTTAAACGAATATTCCCATAACACAGTTAGTCAAGAAAACAAAGGCAACTATATTATATTCATTAAAACAAACTAGTATAGCCTATTTAAAATTTATTTAACCAATACTGGTAAAAGTAAAAAACTGATCTAAAACAAAGGTAGATTCGATAGTCTTAATAAATAACCCCAGCCTTAATCTAAGCTTGTTCTGACAAATTCAGAAATCCTTCCTCTTCCAATTAAAAATAGTCTTTAAACAATCCTTAGTTATAGTGATACAATTAGTAATAACCTACAATAAAGTCACTTACACCTAACAAAACAAATTCACCCTATCCGCAGTACTTTAAAGAGATGGCAAGCCCACATTGATAGCAAAAAAACCTCAAAACAATTCCTTGCAATAATATTTATTATGTAATTATAGGTTTTTTAACAAAATTTTACCATATTTGATAACAATCACATCTAATCTATAATAAATATGAAAACAAAATTCAGAGGACTTTTAACACTTCTATTAGTGTTTCTTGTACAACTCACGTTTGCGCAAGAGAAAACAATTTCGGGCGTGGTGTCTGATGACTCAGGCCTTCCCTTACCTGGAGTTAATGTCATTATTAAAGGGACTACAACTGGTACACAGACAGACTTCGATGGTAAATTCATTATAAACGCTAATGTAGGCGATATTATAATAATTAGTTACATCGGACTTAAAACTGAAGAAGTGGAAGTAGGTAGCTCAAATACGATTAATATTTCATTAGAAGAAGACGCATCTTCTTTAGATGAAGTAGTAGTAACAGCTTTGGGTATTAAAAGAAATGCAAAATCACTAGGTTATTCTGTTAAAGCAGTAAAATCTGAAGAAATTGTAGAAAACTCAGAACCAGATTTAATACGATCGCTTAATGGTAAAGTACCGGGTGTAAATGTTAATGTATCAACTGGTGTTGCTGGTGCTGCAAACAAAATTTCAATTAGAGGTGTAACTTCATTTCAAGGAGGTAATCAACCTTTATTTATTGTTGATGGCACACCTTATAGTAATGATCAAATTACGACATCAAGCCAAATTACAGGTGGTGGTGGTTATGAGTCTGGTATATCTACATTAGATCCAAACAACATTGCTGATGTACAAGTCTTGAAAGGTTCTGTTGCCGCTGCTCTTTACGGATCTAGGGCTGTGAACGGGGTAATTGTAATCACAACTAAATCTGGACAATCCGGAGGTAATTCTAGAAAAGGGTTTGAGGTTAGTTTAACTAGTGGTGCATATTTTGAAAAAATAGCAAACCTACCAGATTACCAAAACACTTATGGCCCTGGAACCAACTTCAGTTACGGTAATTTCAATGGGTCTTGGGGTGCACGTTTCGATTCGCGTGAAACAATTCCAACATGGAACACTTTACTCACTGCTTTCCCTGATCAATTTGGGCCGACTGTAGCTTATGAAGCTAGACCAAATAATGTAAAAGATCTATTTAGAACAGGTTTAGTAAAGGATAATTCAATAACTTTTAGTTCTAATAGTGAAAATTCTAATTTCAGTGTTACTATCTCAAACTTAGATCAAGAAGGCTATATTCCTTTTAACACATACAAGAGAACTAATTTTTCTGTAGGTGGAAATACCAAATTAGAAAATGGCTTAACTATTGGGGGTAATTTAAGTTATTCTGATGGATATCAAGTAGGTGCTTTCTTTGGAGAAAATCAATTTGCTGGAGCTGCTTCTTCTTTCGCAAGAACTTTGGTGTTAGGTCGTAATTGGGATTTAAACCTACCATATGAAGATGCTAATGGTGCACCTGTAATACCTAATGGTGGTTGGGACCATCCATTATGGTCTTGGGAACATAATCAAATCAGAACAGGAACAAATAGAACCGTTGCTAACGTAAATTTTTCATACGACTTCAATAGTAACATTAGTGCACGATATCAATTAGGAGTTAACAGATATAGTCTGGGAAGAATTGAGATTACTGATAAAGGCTCTAGAGCAGCTGCAACTCTTGGACGTATCGTCACTGAAGATTATGACAGTGAAGAAATCGAATCTACCTTTGCGATAAACTTTAATTATGATTTATCTGATGACATAAATCTGAATTTCATCGTAGGAAACAACGTCAATCAGCAATCTACTCATGACGTAGGTTACACAGGTACAGAACTTATTGCTGATGATATTTTTACTATTAACAACACCGCTAATATCACATCCGACTATGATGTTACTACCCGTAGACGATTAGTCGGTGCGTTTGGAGATCTAGGGCTAAGTTTTAAAGATTATTTATTTTTAAATGCTACAGCTAGAAATGATTGGTCTTCAACATTACCTAAAAGTGATAACAGCTCATTCTACCCTTCTGTATCTGCATCTTTCATTTTCACAGATGCACTAGGTATTGATAATAAAATTCTAAACTACGGTAAAATTCGTGGTGGATGGGCTAACGTGAGTCGTGATGCACAACCTTACCAAATAAATAAAGTGTTTGGAATAGGTCCTGTATGGGACGGTCAACCAAATGTATTTATCCCTGCCACATTAGGAAACCCTAGTCTAACATCAGAGAATACTGAAGAATTTGAAATTGGAGCTGATTTGGAATTTTTTAATAAGCGAATCATTCTAGATTTTACGTATTACAAGAAAACGACAACAGATTTAATCTCTGGTGTAAATGTGCCTAACTCAACAGGATATTCTTCGTTTCTAACCAACATTGGAGAAATGGAAAATAAAGGTTACGAGATCGGATTAACTTTAACTCCAATCCGTACAGATGACTTTTCATGGACCATGTTTACCTCTTTTACTAAGAACAAAAATGTTGTAAACGAATTAATCGAAGGTTTAGATCAGTTTGCTATTGATGTTAATCAAATTGCATATGCTAAAAAAGGACAACCCTTCGGAGTGTTTTACGGGACGGCCTTTGCGAGAGACGCAAACGGTAACTTCTTAATAGAAGAAGGCGGTGGAGGTGTTCTACAAGCTTTAGATAATAAAGTTATTGGTGATCCAACTCCCGATTTTAAGATTGGTTTTATCAACACGCTTAAGTACAAAGGATTTACTTTTGGTGCACAGATTGATTGGAAAGAAGGTGGAGACATCTCTTCTTCTACAATTAGCTCACTATTAGGTAGGGGTGTAACCAAGGACACCGAAGACAGAGAGGGAACATATATTATCCCTGGCTTCTACGGTGACCCAACTTCAGGCTTGCCAATTTTAGATGTAAATGGTAATCAAATACCAAACACAACACAATTGACGGCGAATAATTTATATTTCTCCCCTACCACTAATTCTAATACTTTTGCTATTAATAGTGTGGATGAAGCAAATATATATGATGGAACTGTGTATCGTTTAAGAGAAATATCCTTAGGTTATGATGTTCCAAGAAAATTTTTAGAAAAAACATTTATTGGATCTTTAAATATATCCATCATAGGAAACAACCTTTGGTACTTTGCACCAAACGTTCCGAAGCATACAAATTTTGATCCAGATATCACTGCGTACGGTAGTAGTAACCTTCAAGGTATTGAGACACAGTCTGCACCGAACTCAAAACGCTATGGAATAAGACTTAATGTTACATTTTAAAAAAAAATAATTATGAAAAATATATTTAAAACAAACCCAAAAAAAATTTTGGTGTTGGGTATAACATTAATTTCTGTTATTTGTTACAATTGCAGCGATTATCTAGATGTTAATGAAGATCCCAATAACCCCACTGCTGTGCCAATTGTGCAGTTATTAACAGACGCTGAAATAAACTTCAATAATATTACTGAATTTAGATTGTACTCGGCAGAAGTCCTTTCCGCATATGTTCATCAGTTTGTGTTCCGTGAAGAACAAGATCAATATGGTGCTAAACAAGATAATATTACCATTAACAACACTTGGAATGTAGCATACTCTGTCTTTACATCGACAAATCAAATCATTGCACAAGGTACTACTGAAAATGAAATGATTACTGTTGGTATGGCGCAAGTGTTAAAAGGTTATGCTACTACTATAATTGTTGATATTTGGGGTGATGCCCCATATACGGAAGCTGCTCAATTAGAGCTTGGTATATTAAGCCCTGTGTTTGAGGAACAAATGGCTGTTTATCAAAGCGCCTTAGATTTAATTGATCAAGGTTTAGTTAACATTAATAGTGGTCAAGGATCAAATCCTGGAACTCAAGATTTATATTACGGCGGAGACATTACCAAATGGAACAAATTTGTGAATACACTTAAATTGAAACTATATAATGAAATTAGACTTTCGCCATTGTTTGATGCAAGTAAATTAAGCACATTAATTTCTCAAGATAATTTTATGGCTAGCAGTGCTGATGATTTTCAATTTAGTTATTCTACAACACAGTCCCCAGCAGAAGAAAGAAATCCTCTTTTCAGAGATTCTTATTTAACAGGTCAGACAGCGCACCATGCAAGTCCATGGTTTTATGAAATTTTAAAAGGTTGGAATCCAACAATTCATAATAATGTAGCAGACCCAAGATTACCGTATTACTATTTTAACCAACTGACTCCTGGACAATTACCACCAGATGTTGGAGATCCAACTACTGGAGATCCTAAAGCTGATTACTTTGACTCTTCTACTGGTTTCCACTCCATTAGGTTTGGTAGTGTTGGACCGGATCGAGATGGCTCTTCAAGAAATTCGTCAACTTATCCAGGAATATTTGTTGCTGGAGGAAGATATGATGACGGCCTAGGAGGAAATGCAGATGTAAGCGCTGGAACGGGGGCAGCACCTCACAGGATCTTAACTTATGATGAATATTTATTTATTAGAGCAGAACTTATCAATGTAGGTTTAGTTGCTGGAGATGCTAGAGCCACTTTACAAAGTGGAATTATGGCATCATTTACTAAAGTAGATGATGTTGTCGCTAATTCTCAAACGTCGCAAACTGTCCCTGTATTAGCCGGTACAACTCGTGCAAATGACTTCATTGATGGTATTTTAGCTGAATATGATGCAGCATCAACAGAAAAGAGGCTAGAAATTATAATGACGCAAAAATGGGTCGCTACTTTTGGGGATCCTTTTGATCAGTATAACGATTACAGACGAACAGGTTACCCTATCTTAGCTGATCCTAACGGTCCATCACCAGAATACCAATTAGATATACAGGTACCTGGTAATTTTGCTCCTTTGGTAGATAGCGAAACTGAAAGTAATCGACCTTATCAAGTGTCACTATTTTGGCCACAGTCTGAATTGGAGGTTAACCGTAACTCACCTGACCAGAAAGATGCGACGACATACACTATATTTTGGGATAACTAAATAAAAAAAAAGACATGAAAAATTTAAAAATTATAACCTTTGTTTTAGCATTTTGCGCCATCAATATCGCCTGTGAAAATGACGGTGGAGATTCTGTAATAGGGTACAAAAATGGCGCATTGGGCAATTTAACAATAGTCGATGGTAGTGCTACCTCTATTATAAACACAACATTTGCAACCTTAAATCTTGAATTTAATGTTGATTTAGCCATAGGTAACCCAAATTCATATGATTTGAGAGCGCTATATCAAACAGTAGATGGAGATTTTTACGGGCCTGTTACTTTAGACGCAGGTGTAACAACCTTTCCTAAAGACTATGTTATTACTGGTGCAGAAATTATTAATGCTTTCTCTGAGTTGACTAGTCCTTCTGACTTAATGGCTGGAGATATCCTTTATTTTTATCCTGCATTTACTTTAAGCGACGGTACTGTTGTAGAAACCTTAACTAGCGATGGGAGCACAAATTATTATGCAGCGGATTTCAATCAGATTGATAACAACACTTACTTCCTGCAATACGCTGTAAGTTGTGCACCCCAGCCAGGTACTTACAGAGTTGAAATGCATGATAGCTATGGAGACGGATGGCAAACTAATGACGCGAATGGAGGTAATGGCTTACAATTATTTTTGGATGGTGTTTTAGATCAAGAAGTGGGATTATGTAATCCTTATGTGGACGTTCCTTACGATTGTGTTGACGACTATAGTAATGGAACTGCAACCCTAACCATTCCTAATGGTGCAGAAACGGCGGTATGGGTTTACCCTGGTGATGAATATGGTGAGATTTCATTTGAAATTTATGGCCCTGATGACCAGCTTCTTTTAGCTGTTGAAGCAGGAACTGATGGAGGGCCACTTTCGGTAATTTTATGTGCCGAATAAACGAATCCGACATAAAATAAAATAGATTTATTATATCTTAAAATAAAAACCGTTGAATTAACCTTCAACGGTTTTTTATTTGGTTATACTTCTAAAAAACTATACAAAAAGATAGTACTCATAGGCTGAATATTTTTCTAAAATGAAAATCAAATTTCATTTTATTTGGTTTTATTAAAATATCCCTGATTGTAATTTCTTTACAGTCCTAAATTTAAAATAGCACTATCTGTAGGCAAATAATTATAAGCTCTCCAAAAACTACCGACTTTATTGTACTTCCACACAATTTCTTTTTCTCTGGTAACTTCCCAAAATCCATAATCACCTTCACAAATAAGCGTGTTTCCATTTTTGAGGCGCACCGCTCCAGAAATTCTTTGATTAAACAAATCTTCATGAGTAAAACTCCAGGCTACTTCTGGCTCATTATCTGAATTTGGCAGTAAATTATAATTAGTCGGCATTACAAGTTCATAAATAACAGACTGTCCTTGACTTGCACCATTATTAAAAATAAGAATATTTCCAGCACCTGGTTCATTAGACTCTAGGAAATTTGGAAAATGATTATTATCAAATAATCGTGTACCACTCAAATTATTATAAGCACCAGGATTACCAAACCTATAAATTAAATCTCCTCCTTTGCCATAATTACCACCAATATTAGTAGAAGCTTCATTTGTAGTAGTAGAATGGTCGATAACCCAGACTTCACTAAATAAATTGATACTTAAAAAAATCACATCTTTTTCAGGATCATAATCGATCCCATTACCATGCATAATATCACCATTATCATTTAAGGAGTAATTAGGATTAATCAGCTGTGGGTTATCTGCTATAATGCCATAGTTAGGTAAAGTTTCATCAATATCTTGCACAAGATGGTCTTTAGAGTGCCACTCCCAAACTATGGCATTACTACTTGGGTTAACTTCGATTAACATTTCAGGATAAACATCATCAACAGCATTAATCCCATACGATTGAACCTCACTTTTAACAACTTTCTCCCATACTAAAATTAGAACATTTCCATTTGGTAAAATCTCTATATCATGATGTGCTAAATATGTACTAGAATGATAATCAAACTCCCAATCAATAGAACCATCAGTATTTATGATTTTAATGACACCTCCATATCCACCAAATGAAAACTCAAGATCACCATCTGGCTTAAAAACACCTAATAGTTTGCCACTTGGCAATATTACTAAATCATTACCCAAGTTATTTTCAAAATTCCATTCCTTTAGTTTCCGTCCTGTTTTATCAATTAAAAAAGAATACGTACCTCCATTTATAACACCAAGAACTAAGCTATTTTCAAGTTTATCTGAATCGTATAACTCTACCTCCTCTGAAAGCACTACTTCTTCTATTATTTCAGTTGTAGTATCACTATCGTCTTTATTACATGACCATACAATTACAACTAAGAAACATATAGAAATTACTTTAATTTTCATAATCAAGAACTTTTAGTGAAAGATATTAAATTATTAAGCTATTAAAAACTAATTTTGCAATATAACTTTTAAATAAATCCCAGCTTTTATAGCATGAAAAACGAAACCACCATTTTTGGAATTAGAGCAATTATAGAAGCCATTAAATCTAACGAAACCATCGATAAGGTTTTTATGCAAAAAGGATTGCAAGGTGAATTGTTTAAAGAACTAGAGCAAGCAATTCGTTCTGCAGGTATCAATTCATCTTACGTACCTATCGAAAAACTAAATCGTTTAACTCGTGGAAATCATCAAGGTGCTGTGGCTCAAATTTCACCAATTGAGTTTCATGATATCGACGACTTAGTAATGAGCGTTATCGAATCTGGAAAAACCCCATTATTTCTTTTATTAGATCAGTTAAGTGATGTTAGAAATTTTGGTGCTATTGTGCGTACTGCAGAATGTACAGGTGTTAATGGTATCATTATTCAGAAAAAAGGTGGAGCTCCTATTAATGGAGATACTATTAAAACAAGTGCTGGCGCTATCTTTAAAATGCCTATTTGCAAAGTAGATCACATAAAAGATGCTGTTTTTCACATGCAATCTTCAGGAATCAGAGTTATTGCAGCAACAGAAAAAGCAGAGCACTTTTTATACGACGTATCGTTTAAAGAACCGTGTGCCATTATTATGGGTTCTGAAGGCAGAGGAATTAATCCTTCAGTTTTAAAAGTAGTTGATGACCAAGCCAAACTTCCAATATTAGGAGAGATTGAATCTTTAAATGTTTCTGTCGCTTGTGGTGCATTTTTATATGAAGCTGTTAGGCAACGTAGTTAGCCTATAGCCTTTAGCGAAAATTGTAAAATTGAACTTAAATCATTTTTTACCTTGAATCACATTAGCTGTTCTTTCGCTGATAAAATTTAGTCTTCCTTTTTCTTAAAGATGTAATTGATTCTTTGAGCTTGATTTATTTTAGGTTCAATTTCGAGTTCATCTTCATTTTCAATTTCAACTTCGGGCTCAAACTCAATAAAATTCCCGTTTTCATCAAAGTGTTTCATAAATGGATCATCATCTTCGTTATAATCTGGTTGTTCCCATTTATAACGGTCTGGTTTGGCAACTTGTTTTCTAAAAATTAAAGCGAACACCAAACCTGTAACTAAACCGCTTAAGTGACCTTCCCAAGACATTCCGCTTTTTATAGGAAAGACATACCAAATCATACTTCCATAAAGAAAGATAACAACTAACGATAGCGCTATAAGTCGGTAATGTTTGGCGAATATGCCTTTAAAGAATATAAAGCTGACTAAGACATAAACCAATCCACTTGCACCTATATGATTACCTGAACTAGCGATAAGCCAAGTCATAAAGCCCGAAAGCAAAATACCAAAGCCCATAACCTTCCATGCTATCTTATTATAGAAATAAAATAAGGCGACTGTCAGCACAAAAAGCGGAATCGAATTATTGTAAATATGATTAATATCTCCGTGTAAAAACGGACTTGTAATTATTCCTGAAAGTCCTTCTAACTTTTGCGGTCTAATACCGAAGGCTTTGATACCACTATCGATCCTAACCTGATACCAAAACACCAACCAAATAGCAAATAAAATTATCAAAGGATAGATAATAATAGTGTTAGAGTATTTAAAATGTTGCGTTTTGCTCATATTCAAATTTAACCAAACCCTTTCAAATTTATAGCCAAAATTGAATTGTCTGAAATAATGGCAGAAACATAAAACTCATCCCCTTCAGTTTTAACATCAATTTCATAGATTTCATTAATCCATCACAAAAGCATTTCGTAATTTTGAATTATGAATATTCCATTAGCAGAACGTTTAAGACCAAATACATTAGATGATTATTTAAGTCAGCAACATTTAGTTGGTAAAAATGGTATGCTCTATCAGCAAATTAAAAATGGTGTGATTCCTTCTCTTATACTTTGGGGACCTCCTGGCATTGGAAAAACAACACTTGCCAATGTAATTGCTAATGAATCTGACCGTCCATTCTTTAAGTTAAGTGCTATAAATTCTGGTGTTAAAGACATTAGAGACGTTATAGATAAAGCTAAGAAAAGTGGTGGTATGTTCACTACAAAAAACCCGATATTGTTTATTGATGAAATCCATCGTTTCAGCAAATCGCAACAAGATTCACTTTTAGAAGCTGTTGAGAAAGGGTGGGTAACGCTAATTGGTGCAACCACAGAAAACCCAAGTTTTGAAGTTATTTCTGCATTATTATCGCGTTGCCAAGTTTATACTTTAAATGCTTTTAGTAAAGCTGATTTAGAAGCCTTATTACAACGTGCCATAAAAAAAGACACCACACTTTCTAAATTAAAAATTGAATTAAAAGAAACTGAAGCTTTACTCCGCTTATCTGGAGGTGACGCTAGAAAATTACTTAATATTTTTGAATTATTAGTCGCGTCGTTTGAAGGTGATCAAATTATTATCACGAATGATTTAGTGACAAAACAAGTACAGAGCAAAGCCGCTCGTTACGACAAAGCTGGAGAACAACATTACGATATTATTTCGGCATTTATAAAATCTATTCGTGGTAGCGATCCAAATGCTGCTGTATATTACTTAGCGCGAATGATTGAAGGAGGAGAAGACGTTAAGTTCATAGCTAGACGATTATTAATTTTATCTAGTGAAGATATTGGGAATGCGAATCCTACAGCTTTAGTGATTGCAAATAATACGTTTCAAGCCGTATCCGTTATTGGCAATCCTGAGTCTCGAATTATATTAAGTCAGTGCGCCACCTATTTAGCCAGTTCTCCAAAAAGTAATGCAGCATATGAAGCTATTGGTAAAGCACAACAATTGGTGAGGGATACTGGTGATTTATCAGTTCCGATTGCTATGAGAAATGCACCAACGAAGCTGATGAAAGAGCTCGGTTATGGTGACACCTACAAATATTCGCACAGCTACGAGAACAACTTTGCAGCTCAAGAATTCCTTCCAGAAGAAATAGCCAACACTAAATTATACAACCCAGGAAATAACGCTCGAGAGCAAGCGCAGCGTAATCACCTAAAGATGCTCTGGAAAGAGAAATATGGGTATTAGTTGTTGGTTGTTGGTTGTTGGTTGTTGAAAAATTAGAATTTAATATTCAATATTTTCTCTATTGTTGAAGCTCCATTATTTTCAGAATACATCCACTGTCCTTCTTTATTAAAAACAATGGCATTTTTATCTTTAACGATAAAGACATCTTTCGCTGAAGAATTCAACAAAATCATAACAACCTTTGGTTCTGAGTTTACTAACTGAAATCCATTTGTTATGGCTTGTGCATAATACAGCTCTTGCTTTACTTCGTTAGATGATATGGCTGCAGTTTTCGTAGTTACGTCCTTAGGTTTAACTTTAGTTTCCTCTATTTTACTAGTTTCTTTAACTTCAACATATGTCAAAGATTGCTTTTCTTCTTTAGGTTTAGCTTCAACACTTTCTTTAGAAGCATACTCATAATTAAAGTTTTGGAAGGTTTCAAATGCTTCTCTTAAAGCTTCGTTATATGCCTTTTTATAGTCCTTTACTCTTGATTCACCTATTTGAGATTTCATAATGACCACATCATAACAATCTTTCAGTATAATTTCTAATTTAGTTTTAAACAAACTACCTTCATCATTAGACACCTCAGCAATTAATCCTAAACAACGATCAGACTTTAAATCTTCGGGTAACTCTTCAACAAAATAAGCATCATATCCATACTTATTGAATAAAAATTTAGTTAAAGAATTTAGTTGGTACTGATCATCACTTTTAGAGAATTCATACGCTTTCGGAATAATTATATATTTATAATCATTCATATTTTTTTGTGCATATCCTAAACAACTTATGATAACAAATGAAATGGTAAATATTATTTTCTTAAACATGGATTTAAATTTTAAAGGTGATTAATAAGCATTTTTAAATTCGTGATGCGATTATAACTATGATTATTATACGAATCATTATAATCAAAATGGATGGTTTGCATGCCTATTTTATGCGCACCTTCAATATCGGCTTCAATATTGTCTCCAATCATAACACTTTCATTGGCATTTGCCTTAGCTAAATTTAAAGCAAAATTAAAAATTTTAGGATTTGGTTTTTTAACCCCAACCATTTCCGAATTGGTAACAGTTTGAAAATACGATCTGATATTAGAGGTTGTCATCTTTTTCTCTTGTGCCTCTTCAAAACCATTGGTAATAATATGCAATTCATATTTACTTTTTAAATAATCCAGAATTTCAAAAGTACCATCAAACAGGTGGTTAAATGAGGATAATTGTTCTATATAAGCGTCAGACAAAAGGTGAATCATATCATCTTCAACCACAACTCCTACTCCATCAAAAGCCTCTTTTAATCTTCCATAACGCAATGCCCCTTTTGTGACTTTCTCTTCTCTATAAAGCTTCCAATACTTAAAATTGATAGGTTCGTAAACCGATAAAAAATCAATAAGGTTTACATTAATCTTATTCAGATTAAAAATCTTTTCAAAGGTTAAACCTGAGTTTTTATCAAAATCCCAAAGCGTATGATCTAAGTCGAAAAAAACATGTTTAATTTGGGTTTTCATTCTGCTGATTCTAATATTAAATTAAATAATGATCTAAATCCTTTCCAGCGTTCTAAATCACTAAACGTATAATTATGAAATACAGGTGTAAAAGTACCATTTACCGCTTTTACTTCATTAATTATCTTTTGTAAATGCTCTGTTTTATCCAATTGCGAATTGTACTTCAATAATGCAAAATCTAAACAATGGTATGGATTAATTTGCAATGGTGTTTGCACTTCGTAGTCTAAATCGTAAAATTGAAAAGGCGTACAAGTACCGGCTCTAAAACCTAATGTATTAATGTAACCCATTGTAAAATCTTGATGAATTTCTAATTCGACTAAATTACGATACGATGTTGGTAAATTCAACTTTGAAAACGAATGACGCACAGCTTTTAAATCCGTATGTATTGTGGATTCCATTTTATTTTTTTCCTTCTTTAGAATCGAAATATCATTTAAAGAAAAATAGGACGCTTTTAAGCCTACATCACAATAGTCGGCAACGGACTTAATCAGGGAAACAAACTCTTTTTTGTTGGTGTTTATGTTTTTATCATAGGTTGAATAGTCACCTATTAGAAACAATACCATAAATTTAAAAGGATGTTGTTTTTGTTTCCTAATAATCCATTTGAACGTATCGTAAGGATCGCGTTTTAAACCAAAAAGCACTGAGTATCTATAATACAACTGTTTTATTCGTAAACGCCGAAGATCATTTAACGTGCCTCCGATGGTTCTTAAAAAGCCTTTGTATTTAAAGTAATATGCCATTGGCACATCAATTACAGGTTGTACTTTATAGTTCCGCGTAGGAAACTCATAATCTGGAAAGCGTAATTTTAAAACATCCTTAAGTTTATATGCCCAAATATCTACAACAGGTTGGTGTAGAAATCTATTTTCAAACGCTAGACTTTCAGAGGCTAAAAATCGTCCGTAATCATCCTTTACATGAGGTAAATATTCTTCATACCGACTTAATAAATAAAAAGATGCTGCAAAAATATCGAAAGGCAAATCACTTCGTTCCCCGGTAGCAAAAAATCCTTTTGTGTTTTCCCATTGCAGTACATTAATATCGATATCCGATAGACCTGTTTCAAATAATAACTCGTTACTTCTAATAAATAACTCGTTACTTAAGGGCTGTTTTGTATAAGACATCTTAAGACTATCGTGAGCAATAAAATCTTCAACCTTAGACGTAAAAAGCACCTCAACACCTAAAATACGCTTGCATATATGCTTAAACGTATAGGTAACGCGTGGTGTGATTTTATGTGTATAAACGAGTAGCATAAAGTATTGTGAATTCCAAAGGTTAAAAATAACAAATTCCAACCGTAAACGCTCTAATTATAACGGTTGTCTGTGGATCTATTTTTAAAGTTTACCCCATTTGATTCTCATCAGCAAAACTATAATAGGCATTCTCCGTAATAATGAGATGATCTAAAACCGAAATATCTAAGCTTTGAGCAGCTGTTTTTAATTTTTTTGTAATGTCTTTATCCGCCTGACTTGGTTTTAAAGTGCCCGATGGGTGATTGTGACACAATATTAAAGCTACTGCCCCAACTTCTAGCGCATTTTTAAGCACCAATCGCACATCTACCAAAGTCCCTGTTATTCCTCCTTTACTTAATTGGTTTTTGCGAATCACTTTATTAGAATTGTTAAGGTATAAAATCCAAAATTCTTCATGTGGTAAATCTCCAAGTATAGGTTGCATCACATCAAAAACCGAACGGCTCGATGAAATCTTATCCAATTGCATAGCGTCTTCCAAACGACGGCGACGTCCTAATTCTAATGCAGCAACAATTGATATGGCTTTAGCTTCTCCAATACCTTTAAACTCCATAAGTTGCGCAATGGTGAGTTTACCCAAGGCATTTAAGTTATTATCAACACTTGCAAAAATACGCTTGCACAAGGCCACAGCACTTTCCTCTCTGTTTCCTGAACCTATTAAAATAGCGATTAACTCAGCATCACTAAGGGTTGTTTTACCTTTGTCTCTAAGTTTTTCTCTAGGCTGATCGTCTTGAGACCAATTTTTAATTGAAAATGAAGCTGGTTTTTCTGACATGCATTAAAGATAAAAAATTGTAAATTTCGAATGTCATTAAATTAGTATAAATTTTAAAACAAGGATTTAACCCCCATTTAGGCAGATAAAACATGAATTATCCTCCGCAACATCATCAAGATAACGACATCAATCATATGATTGAAGTGATAAAAACGTATCCTTTAGCAACTGTTATTTCAGTTGATAATAATGAGCCGCTAATTACGCATTTACCATTAATTTATAGTAATGGAAAATTGATTGGTCATATTGACATTAACAATCCACACGCACAATTGTTGCAAAACAACACAGAGGTGACCCTTATTTTTAGTGGACCAGAGTGTTATATTTCTCCAAGTATTTTTTCGAGTACGCAACTCCCAACATGGAATTATATTAAGGTGCATCTTAAAGGAAATGTCCAAGAAAACCCAGATAAAGCAGCGTTAAAACAGTCTTTAATTAGCATGACTGAATTTTTGGAAGCACCCGACCATAAGTACATTTTAAGTACCGATAATCTGCGATTAGATAAATATCTCGATTATATTTTAATGTTTGAAATTGAAATTACCCATTGGGAAGGAAAATTTAAACTATCACAAGACAAAAAGCCAAACGATATCATAGCTGCTCGTGAAGAATTAGTTAGAGCTAATCAAGCAAGTGTTATTCAATTTTTAAATAAAGTATTTTAAACCCAAAGACCATGAAGTATCTATTTACATTTTTTATTATTCCACTGTTACTACTCAATACCACAACTAAAAAAGAAGATTTCATAGGCAAATGGGCTGGTGAAGACCAAAACCAAATTGGGTATATAACATTTGACAACGACGGTTATGCAGCTTTTGAAATCAATGGCGAAGTTATGGGTGGCAAGGAGTTTTACATCAAAGGTCAAAAAGGAAAAATGACTTATACCATTAATTACGACACCAACCCTATTGAAGTTGATTTCACAATTACAAAAATACAATCTGGAGAATCTAATAAAATTCTTGGTATCGCAGAATTCACAGATGTAGATACTTTCATTTTTGACCTAAGTTTTAATAATGAAAGACCTACTGCGTTTGGAGATAATTCTATTACCCTTAATCGTGTTAAATAATTACAAAATAAGAGTTTATAGTTTTCAAAATTTGTAATTTAATACATTGGTTTACCCTTAATTAAAACAGCGACTTATGAAAGACTTAAAAAAAGAAGATATTAAACAAGAAGTTTTCGATTTATACGATGACTATGCCCACAACAAACTCAACAGAAGACAATTTGTTGAAAAGCTATCATTATACGCTGTAGGTGGCTTAACCGTTTCTTCATTATTGAGTTTTGTATCTCCTAATTACATCGATAATTTATTAGTAGCACCTAATGATCCTACTTTAGATTCGGATTTTATAACTTATGAATCTCCAAAAGGAGGTGGCACCATAAAAGGTTTACTATCCCAACCAAAGGATAATAAAACCAAATTACCAGGTGTTATTGTGGTGCATGAAAACAGAGGTTTAAATCCATATATTGAAGATGTAGGCAGACGCACCGCAAAAGAAGGTTTTATTTCTTTAGCTCCAGATGCACTAAGTCCACTTGGTGGTTATCCAGGAAATGATGATGACGGCAGAACAATGCAAAAAGAGCGTAACCAACAGGAAATGCTCGAAGATTTTATTGCAGCCTATCATTACCTTAAAAATCATGATAATTGTGATGGCAACGTCGGAGTTGTTGGGTTCTGTTTTGGAGGCTGGATTTCTAATATGATGGCCGTACGCTTACCAGATTTAGGAGCAGCAGTGCCGTATTATGGCCGACAACCAGAAGCTGAAGATGCTGCCAAAATAAAAGCTCCACTTCTACTCCAATATGGGGAATTAGACACTAGAGTCAATGCTGGTTGGCCAGCTTTTGAAGAAATTTTAAAAGCCAATAATATTGAATATACAGCTTATATTTATCCTGATGTGAATCATGGTTTTCACAATAACACCACACCAAGATATGATAAACCAGCGGCAACTTTATCTTGGGAACGTACCATCGCTTTTTTCAAGACCCATTTAAAATAATAAACCACGTACGTTCATCAGAATAATACATTAGTTTTTTGTTATTTAGCGGTCGTAAAAAAATCAACTTAAAAACATAAAACGAAATGTCCATTACGCTTTTATCATCACCATTACAAGGGTTTACAGACTTCCGATTTCGGAATGCCTTTAACCACTATTTTGGTGGCATCGATACGTTTTATGCTCCTTACATTCGGTTTAACAATAAGTTGATTATTAAAAACTCATATAAACTCGATTTACAGCTCGAAAACAATACAGAACTCGAAGTCATTCCACAAATTATGACCAATAGCGCTGACGAGTTTTTATTCGTGGTGGATTATATTCAGGAATTAGGGTATAAAGAGTTGAACTGGAATTTAGGTTGCCCCTATCCAATGGTAACAAATCGTGGTATGGGTTCTGGACTCATTTGCGATCCTGAAAAAATTAATCACATTTTAGAACGTGTACACAAAGAAACGGACATAGTGGTTTCTATGAAAATGCGCATGGGTTACGAGAATCCTGAAGAAATTTTAAATACCTTCCCTATTCTTGATGCTTATCCGCTTAAAAATATTGCCATTCATGCACGTATAGGCAAACAACTTTATAAGGGAGGTGTGAATCTTGAGGCTTTTGAAAAGTGTATAGAAAGCACCAGACACAAATTATATTATAATGGTGACATTACCTCTGTTACCAAACTGAAAGAAATGCAAGCACGTTTTCCGAGTATCGATCATTTTATGATTGGCAGAGGATTAATTGCTGATCCGTTTTTACCAAGCATGATTAAAAACGACACGACTGAATACCCAGAAAACCGATGGGATATTTTTAGAGAATTCCATGATACCATATATCAGCAATATGATGCGGCACTTTCTGGTCCTACTCCAATTAAAATGAAAATGCAAGGGTTTTGGGAATACTTTTCTCAGTCGTTTTCAAATCCGCAGAAAGCATTTAAGAAAATTAAAAAAGCGAATAATCCGAGAGCGTATCAGCAAGCTGTTAGTGAGATTTTGAAGAATGGGTAACTATCTTTTGTCATTCTGAGCAACGCGAAGAATCTCATAAAGAGAACTATTTTCAAACTATCTTTGTAATCATTTGATTTCAATTTCAATTTTTAAAACACCCCAAAAGTCCCCTCAAGGGGACAATCTTAGCATTCAACTTTTTAGTTTTCGATTTTAATTTCATTATTAACTCTACCTTTGTAATCAATTAATTCAAATTTAATTTCTAGTTCAGCTTCAAATTCAAATTCGTTTTCATTTTCAATTTCAACCAATGAAAGACCTCCTACTTATAACACCTCCATTTACCCAATTAAACACTCCGTATCCAGGAACCGCCTACCTCAAAGGGTTTCTAAACACCAAAGGAATTGGCGCGTTTCAAATGGATTTGGGTATTGAGGTGATTTTAGAGTTATTCAAAAAAGAAACTTTTGAAGAAATCTTTCAATTGGCTTTCGATAATGATCGTATTCAATCCGAAAATTGCGAACGTATTTATGCTTTAAAAGCGCATTATTTAAAGTCCTTGGATGATATCATCTTATTTCTACAAGGCAAAAATCAAACCTTTGCGAGACAGATTTGCACCACCAATTTTCTTCCTCAAGCCTCGCGTTTTGCACAGTTAGATGATATGGATTATGCGTTTGGTGCGATGGGAATGCAAGACAAAGCCAAACATTTAGCAACGCTTTATATTGAAGATTTATCCGATTTTATTGTAGAGTGTATTGATCCCGATTTTGGATTTAGCCGTTACGCAGAACGTTTAGGCCAAAGTGCCAATGCCTTTGATGCGCTATATGCACAACTGCAAGATGATGAAACTTACATCGATCAAATCACATTAGAATTATTAGAGACTCGGATTAAAGACATACAACCCAAACTCATTTGTTTTTCGGTACCATTTCCTGGGAATTTATATAGTGCATTTCGCTGTGCACAATTTATAAAAGCGAATTATCCTGAGATAAAAATCGCCATGGGAGGCGGATTTCCTAATACCGAATTACGCTCCGTTACTGACATTAGAGTATTTGAATTTTTCGACTTTATCACCTTAGATGATGGTGAATTGCCTATTGAGTTACTTTACAATGCGGTTCTTAAAAACGAAACCACATTCAAACGCACCTTTATTCTCGAAAACGGAACCATCGCTTATAAAAACAACAGCACATCCTCAGATTACAAACAAGCAGATGTTGGTACACCTGATTATTCCGATTTACCATTAGATCGTTATATCTCTGTTATAGAAATTGCCAACCCCATGCACAGTTTATGGAGCGATGGCAGATGGAACAAACTCACCATGGCACACGGTTGTTATTGGGGAAAATGTACCTTTTGCGATATATCCTTAGACTATATTAAAATTTACGAACCTGTTGCTGCGTCGCTTTTGGTAGACCGCATGGAAACGCTCATTGCACAAACTGGTGAAACCGGATTTCACTATGTAGATGAAGCGGCTCCTCCATCTTTGATGAAAGCCTTGGCGCTCGAAATCATAAAACGCAACCTCAGCGTCACCTGGTGGACCAACATTAGATTCGAAAAAAACTTCACACAAGATCTTTGTATTTTATTGAAAGCCTCTGGTTGTATTGCTGTTTCTGGCGGATTGGAAGTCGCCTCAGATCGGTTGTTAAAACTCATTGACAAAGGTGTCACCGTTGAGCAAGTGGCGCAGGTGACACGCAATTTTACAGAAGCCAACATTATGGTGCATTCGTACTTAATGTATGGCTACCCAACGCAAACGGTTCAAGAAACGGTAGATAGTTTAGAAATGGTACGTCAGTTGTTTGAAGTTGGCGTGTTACAATCTGGTTTTTGGCATCAATTTGCATTAACAGCGCATAGTCCTGTGGGTTTACATCCCGAAGAGTATGGCATTACTCCAAATTACAAAAACATCAGTTTTGCGAATAATGATGTGGATTTTACCGATACGACTGGTATCGATCATACGCAGTTTAGTTTCGGGTTAAAGAAATCACTCTTTAATTTTATGCATGGTATTGGATTTGATATTCCTTTACAAGATTGGTTCGATTTTGACATTCCAGAAACCGATATCGATCCCGATTTTATTTATAATTCATTAGCACAAGAACCTGTTTTCAACATTAAACCAACCGCAAAAATTGTGTGGTTAGGTAGCATGCCTTTAGTGTCTGAATTTTCAAAAACGAAAAAAGGAACCACTAAAGACTTCTTAGAATTCACGTTTCATGATACGGCAGATAGTTTTCAGATTACGCTAGAAAAAGAGAAAGGCCTTTGGCTTTTAGATATCTTAGAAGATATCACACCTCAACACAAACCACAATCGTATAAGCAATTAAAAACGAGTTTTGAAACCCAATTTGAAGATTTTGAATTGTTTTGGTATGCTAAACCTGTAAACGTTTTGCGTGATTCTGGACTTTTAGTTTTGTAGGGTTTGGTTTAAAACCATCTAAAAAGAAAACTTACAACTTGACTTTTTCTGTTTTTTTGTAAAACAATATGTTGACTTTACAGTCAAAAGTATACATATTCGTATACTTTTATTTTGTTTTGTATACATATTTGTATACTTTTATAAAATAAAACATACTTATATGTATACAAAATTAGACTTATGAGAAATAAACATAAACTACTCATAGAGCAATTAGATTCTAAATTAGCTGAATTTAGAGGTGCTGCAACGGTAACGATTCCAGAAAAAGGATGGATTCATACCATAAGAACTGCTTTGAATATGACAATGGATCAATTGGGTACAAAACTGAATAAAACAAAAGGTGCAGTTCAAAAAATTGAAGAACGTGAAGCTACAGGTCAAATAACGATTCATAAATTACAGAAAGTAGGAAAAGCATTAAATATGAAATTAGTCTACGGTTTTGTTCCCGAAGATGAAACCATTGAAAACCTAATAAATATACAAGCCGAAAAATTAGCTCGTAAAATTGTCTTGAGAACTCATCAAACCATGACATTAGAAGACCAAGGTATTAGTGATAAAAAAATCAATGCATCCATAACAGATTTAGCAAACGAAATTAAACGCGAAATGCGAAAGTCATTATGGGATTAAATTTACACTATAAAGATGGACAGACTCCATTAGATGAAGACGAAAAAGAAGGTCTCAAAATAAAATCCATAACTACCCAAAAAGAATTAGACGAATTTGAGCAACTAAATATTGAAAAGGCTGTAGAATGGAGCATTAGCACCAAATTAAAGCCAGACCGTATCTTATCAGAAAAATTCATAAAAGCCTTACACAAAAAAATGTACGGTGACATCTGGAAATGGGCTGGAAACTTTAGAACCGCTGACAAAAATATTGGTATAAAGTGGACAGCAATTAGTACCCAATTAAAAACCTTATTAGATGATGCCAATTATTGGGTAGACCACAATACTTATCCACCAAAAGAAATCGCCATTAGATTTAAACATAGACTTGTAGCCATTCATTGTTTTCCAAACGGAAACGGCAGACACTCTAGACTAATGGCAGATATTATTATGGAATCTATTTTCAAAAAAGATATATTCTCTTGGCATACCTCAAATATGGTAAAAGCAGATGACGTCAGGAAAGGTTACATTTTGGCTTTAAAGCAGGCTGATGGCGGCAATATTCATCCTCTAATTGAATTTGCTCAAAGTTAAAAAGCAAATACACCCCTCAATATTCTTAAGTATTCCTCACATTGGCAGTATCATTTTTTGATTTTAAACTCTAAATTTCCACCCTACAATTTGCCTCTTAAAAATTTTCTTAGACCTTTGCATCTTCTAAGACTAAGTTATCAAACTAAGCCCCAAAGCAAAAAACCAAAAATTCTTAATGAGAAAACATAAAGCCATTCGATTTTTAATGGTCGCTACTGTTTTATTTACGCAGATTACATTTTTATCCATGATTGTAAATGCGCATTACGAAACCAATGCAGCCTTAATAATTGTTGCGCTTGTCATTATAGCCACTATCATTTTTGGTTACAAATATTTAGATCTTCACCACGAAGATTACGCTTACGAAAAAATATCTGTCGTTATTTGGGTGCCTATTGGAGCCGTATTATGTTATCTCTTAAATGTCAACGGAGGTTTAGGCCCTATTTTATCCATGGGCATCGTAGGCACACTAGCATCATTCGCACCTTCCCTAAATAAAAAATCGAACTACTTAAAAGAAATACCAACAAGTATCTATTGTGGAGCTTTTGTAGGTATGTCTAGTGTAGCAACCACTCCATCTATTGGTTTTGTTCTTGCAGCTGGTACTCTGGCAGGACTATTTTTTATGATTTCTAAGAATTTATTTCTTGGTGTTGGCGGAAAATTAGGCACTATGGCCTTTGCTGGTGTTATCACAGCGACTCTAATGTATTCGTTATTGGTATGAATACATTTATACTCATCATCACCGGAATTTTAGGAGCTACACTCACTTACTTTGTTAGCGAACACTTACGACTTGGCGCTGTAAAAGCTTCTGCTTTACTCTCACTCATTGTAGGCTTATTTTTTTATGCCTTCCCTAACCTACTAAATGGCTATTTATCAGAACATTTACCTATTGTATTTGTTGGCACCTCGTTTATAGGTATGGTATCTTCTAAAACCTTAAAAAGTTACACCTTGCTTGCCATAGCAGGAAGTCTATTCACTGCGATATACATAACTAAAAACCATGTCTTTGATGGTTATGGAGGAGCACTTGGTGCACTTGCTTTTATTGCCTTGCTGACTACTATGGGTTTTGCTTTTGTAGTATCTAACTCGACTAAGATTAAGCATAAGGTTGTTTTGGTGTGGCAGAGGGTTTTTGGTTCTGGGGAATAGGTTTTAGATCGTTTTCCTGTACTAAGTATGTAAATGTTATGAGAAATTCTGGGCTTTAAGTTTGAGCAACAACTAAAACCTCAAATCTACTCTCACATTTAGATTCGTCGAAATGCTTTTACAAAAAAGTATACATATTTGTAAATTATACTGATATGTATACTTTTAATATTTGGCAATTTATATGATGTCATTCTTATTCTACGATTCTTCCTCTTGAAAAATTTATTCCTGTGCTTGCTAAATCGAAAAACAGATAGATGTATTAAGTTTGAGTTCCATTAAATGTTATATTTTTATAAATAGAAAAGAAACGTTGATTAATTTAAAAATACTTTTATGGCTATTGATAAAAACCTCAATTTAAATGCAAGTAAAACGTGGCCTAAAATAAGCCGAATATTAAGTGTCTTAGGTCTAATATTAGGTTTGTTTTATTTTATTTTCTCCAACTTCATAAATATCCCAAAATCTGAATTAAGGTTCAACGTTCTTACAAATACACCTCTCATAGAAGTGAAAGAAGATATTAAAAATTTAGAGATTACTTATGACTCAATAAATATTCTAGATTTAGAAAAAAACATATCAATTGCAGTGATCGAAATAATAAATACAGGAAATACAAGTATTACTACGAATGATTATGATTTAAATATTCCATTTGGAATTAAATTGATTAATAGTAAATTAATAAAAAAACCTGAGTTAATAACAACTAGCGATGACAGTTATTTTAAGGATATAATTGTAAATTCAGATGAGACTGATATCATTCTCAATAAAAAGATTATAGATCCGGGTGAATTCTTTCATCTAAAAATTTATACAATACATAATTCATCAGATACCCCAAATTTTGATATCCTAGGTAAAATTTCAGGGCAAAAAGAAGTAAATATTAATAATTTAAATATTTCTAAAATAGACCAACTAGAAAAAGAAGCAAACCTCACTAGGATTACAACTATTTTTAGCATTGCATTAATTACAATAATGTCTCTTTTAATATTATCACTTTACAAGACCAATAACATTAGGTTGAATACAAACACTATACTAAACAAAAAATTTGATGAAATTATTGATGAAAATGATAATCTAAAAAACACAGTAAATGAACTCAGAAAGAAATACAAAAAATCAAAGAATTAGATTTTACATTTTTTGAAACATAGTAAAAGCTAACTTATATCCAATAAGGTTTTTCTCTTTCCTAATATATAATCGATTGTTTTTGTTAATCGATTAATTAATCTATACATTTCATCGTTATCCTCCAGAATAACAAAACTAAGAAAATATTAAAAAGTCTTTAAATAATTTAAGTAATCGTAATATTCATTTTATGATTTAACTTCCAATTAAATCAAATCAACAGACCATATCAAAACGTCTTGTTAAACCTTCTACATCCATTTAATTAATCCATATTTTTGCATATTGAAAATTGAGAATTATGCAAGACAATAAAACCCTAAATTACATAAAAGACGTTCTAAAAAACATGCCAACTGACTGGTTAGGTCTAACTACGCATCGTTTAGATATTTACAACGAGAAATTAGCTAAAACACAGTTTTTAGATGAGTTTGAGTTGTTATTCAATGCCAATAGCACTGAGCCATCGGCATTACGCGAATTACCAACCGCTTACGATTATATTCGTTTAGGGCATCCCTTATCTTGTATTTTAGAATGGGCCATCGCCAACTTACATGGACTACAACCAGAACACGTAATTAGTTTTTCGTCACAAACGGTTCCTGTGTTGTCTATTTTGAGAACTAACTTATTAGAAAACAAAAAGACCCAAATAGTATATACAGGCGAACTTCCAGAATTTTTCGATGTTGATATTATCAAGCAGGTTTATGGTTATAATTTTGATGTCATAAAAGTTGATAGTACAAATGCTATTCTAGAGTTTAAAGGCAGTACGGTTTTCATTTCAGAACAACATGAATTCTCTATAACTGAACTCAACCCAAATATTGACTTTTATATTAATAATCATGCCCATTTAGGAAGTTTATTATTAGTTAATGGTGAGCAAAACCATGGTTATATTTCAGACATTCAGCATGTGAGACGTCGCGAAACGATTGCTATGACTCCTGCGAATTGTTTGGTGGCTTTAAAAGCGTTAACCGAACACACTTCGATTACCAATGAAGACAGTCATCTTAAAGCGAATAAAGCAAGTGTTCTAAACTCTATTAAGGAGATTAATGGCACAACGTCTCAGCCTTTAGTCGGTTCTAGCGGATTGTCGGTTCAGTATGCCATTATGATGGGCTTGGTGGACTATTCCTTAGAACTCCATAAAGGCAAAGCGATTAAATTTGTAGTACCACCAAATTGTTACGGAGGCACCAATGACCAAGCCAGACGAGTGGCGGCTTGTTTAGATAATGTGGAAGTGGTTGATTTACCCGTAGATGGTGATAATGATATGGTGCAAAGCATTCATACCGTTTTAGATAAAATTGCCCACGACGATGCCATTCCTTATATCATTGCTGAAATCCCAACCAACCCGCGTGTTGAAGTTCCGGATTTACAAAAATTAAAAGAAGCTTTAAGCAAAGAACGTAAAACGGCTTCTGGCGACATCGCGATAGATCCTGTGTTTATATTAGATCAAACCTTTTGTCCTAATGTGCACTTTTTAGGTGAAGGTGAAATATTATCTACAGTCCGTACGATTTCTTATGCGAGTGGTTCTAAATTCCCGAGTGGTGGAAAATGTACAGCGGGTTATATTGTAGGAAATACTAAAGTAGATGCTTTAATGGATAAAATTGCATTACATCTCACGCTTTGCGATAATGAGGCGACTGCGCTTCAATATGAGATTTTGGCTAAGCAATTGCCATCCATGAATCAGCGTATTGCAGATGCTTATAAAAATACGCGTGAGTTCGTGAATTTTATTCATGACACTTTACCTGATGCAAAAATCAATTTTGTTTCAGAAGAATTGGCAGCACAAGGCTTTACTCCATCTGTGTTTTCATTAGATCTTCCTACAAAAGGAAATACTGCAGAAGAAAAAGAAACGTATAAACGTGCTTTAAATCACAGGTTAATCAATTTAATGATTACCGAAATCCCGAACGAAAGCAAATATTGCGTGAGTTACGGACAGTTAAAAGGCTGTTATTGGACGATTCCTGCAACCTCAACTCAAGGTACCACAAAAGAAGGTGACAAAGATTATATTGCACGTGTGTCCTTATCTCCAGATTTAGATTTGGAAAAGCATAAAGCGGTGTTTTTGGAATTTGTTTCTAAGATTTAAAATTTTAATAATTTACCAGTTGTCATTCTGAGGGAAGCATGACCGAAGAATCTATATGTATTCTAAATACTTTAGATAACTCAGATTCTTCTCATTGAGATTCTTCGCTGCTCTCAGAATGACATCATTTAATACGATAACATAAATGGAAATTTTAGACTGGATACAAAATTGGCTTAAAGAGAATGCTGATGGTGAATGGGAAAAAGGCGATGCCGTTCAAATTACTACTATAGACAGTCCGTTAGGTTGGGATGTTGAAATTGATATTTCAAAAACATCTATAGCAAATCTTGAAATTAAATGGATTCTTAACGAAAACGGAAAACAAGATTGGTATGGAGTTAAAATTCAGAACCAACGATTTAGAGCAGCTGGTGATGCTAGTAAACTGACTTTTCTATTGAATCTTTTTAGAGAGATGATTGAAAAAATTGAAAACGAAGATTAGCATTTTCTTGACTAAACCTAACGTT
Organism: Winogradskyella pacifica; assembly: GCF_003386275.1. Classification (NCBI taxonomy): domain Bacteria; kingdom Pseudomonadati; phylum Bacteroidota; class Flavobacteriia; order Flavobacteriales; family Flavobacteriaceae; genus Winogradskyella; species Winogradskyella pacifica. The sequence goes on from NZ_QREI01000006.1 coordinate 119,510, forward strand.
TTTAAGAAAATAGATGACTCTCAAAACCGGAAAAATAGCTTCAAAACTATAAATAAACGTTAAATACTATTTTATATCTAACCGATTGTTTAGTTTTGTACCGTAGTTAGAAATAATGGCAAGAAAAAAACAATATAACGAAGACGACGTCGTAGAAAAAGCCATGAACCTTTTTTGGAAAAATGGTTATGAAGCGACATCAATGCAAATGCTCGAAAAAGAAATGGGCATTAATAAGTTTTCGATATATTCTAGTTTTGGTAATAAACACGGTTTGTTTCTTGAAAGTTTAAAACACTATAAAACGAAAGTCAGTGCGACGTTATTAAGATTTAAAAATGGCACAAATGGAGTTGAAGACATTAAACAGTTTTTTCACGACTCTATAAATTCCAATTTTAAAGTTGGCAATCAAAAAGGTTGTTTGGTGACTAATACGTACAACGAGTTTTCAGAGAACGAAGACCAACTTATAAAAGACGAAATGACATCTTTTATGGGGAATTTAAAAGCTCTTATTATAGAAAAACTACAGATGGATGCTTCAAAAGATGAAGACACCGTTTTAAAACAAGCAAATTACTTACTCTTAGCAAAACACGGCTTAGCAGCTGCAGCACGAGTGAACACAGCTCAAGAAATTGAAGATTATATTGAAATGACCTTCAAAAATTTATAATCCTTTTTTTTTGCAAATAACTAAACGAGCGTTTAGATAAATTTAACATTTACAAATAATAAAAAAGAAAAATTATGACAACTTTAAAAATTCACAATATCGAAAGTGCACCAGAAGAAAGTAAAGCATTATTAGAGAACTCTCAAAAAGCTTACGGAATGATTCCTGGTTTACATGGCGTTTTAGCTGGAGCACCAAAAATATTAGAGGCTTACCAAGCTTTACACCAATTATTTGTTGACTCTTCATTTAACGAAGAAGAATTAACAGTGGTGTGGCAAACTATCAACGTAGAACACGCTTGTCATTATTGTGTTCCTGCACATACAGGTATCGCAAAAATGATGAAAGTAGATGATGCTATCACAGAAGCATTACGTAACGAAACACCACTTGAGAGTTCAAAATTAGAAGCTTTACGTACCTTAACATTAACTATTGTTAGAAATCGTGGTTACGTAACGCAAGATGATTTAGATGCATTTTATGCTGCTGGTTATGGTGAAGCACAAGTCTTAGAGATCATCTTAGGTTTATCTCAAAAAACAATAAGTAACTATGTAAATCATATTGCAAATACACCTGTAGATGCAGGATTTAAAGCATTTACATGGTCTAAAGAGAATGTGGCTAAATAATCCCTATAAACCAGGCCACAGGTTGATTAATAGCTTTAAACCTTCCGTTAATTCGGAAGGTTTATTAATCTTTAAAAATTACAATTATGATAAAAGTTTCTGTAATGTACCCTAATAGTAAAGACGTACAATTTGATACGGACTATTACCAAAATAAGCATTTACCAATGGTTGCAGAACGTGTTGGTAACGCCTTAAAAGGATTAGAGTTAGATTTGGGTATCGCAAGTAGAGTTCCTGAAGAACCGGCTCCTTATGTTGCTATTGCACATTTATTATTTGATGATGTAGCGTCTTTTCAAAAGGCTTTTGGCCCTCATGCAGCGACCTTTGCTGCTGATGTAAAAAATTATAGTAATGTACAGGCAGAGCTTCAAATTAGTAAATTGATTATCTTTAAAACTAAAGACTAGAGATTATAAAGGTGTTTAAATGAAAATTGAAGGAGAGACGATAAAACAAATAGCCAATAAGAGCTTCCAAGCAGTTTTTAGAACTACTACGGAACCGCCTGGCTTTATTCACCTCGTTTTCAGCAAAAAAGAAATAACACCTTATCAATTCAGGTCTATTATGATAGACCTAAAAAAAGAATTATCAAAACTTAGTGTTTCAAAATTTAATAAAAAACTAAGTTATCATTGGCTAGTTCGATTTGATCAGCAGGTGACTACACCTTTTCATGTAGATAATGCTACAGATCAATCTATATTAATGTTGGGTTATGAGCCTAGTGCTATTAAAAGTGAATTGCACATAGCGGATTATTATACTTACGCTAATGAAGCCTTTGAAGCACCTGAAGATTATTTTAATAATTTTTCACCTGTTTTTAAAGATAATGAGAACGTATTATTACCTTTTATTTCAAAATTAAAGTTAGTTAACATGGATAATTATTCTATTCTTATAATTAATAATAGCAGTCCGAAATCTGATGTCGATACGTTAGGTGTTTTTCATAAAGCTTTAATTATAAATAAAGATTTAAATAAAAACAGAATAGTTAACTCTATGGTTTTAAATGTAGTGTCAAGAGATCAAGTTACAGAAGATGAACAAAGGGAAAATAGCTTTCTAAATACTAATCTAATTAGCAAATAATAAAATTAGTATAACGGATATACATATAAAATTTAATTAAAAATAAAAACATGGCAAATAAATTAAAAATAGATATCGTTTCAGATGTAGTTTGTCCTTGGTGTACCATTGGTTACAAACGTTTAGAAAAAGCGATTTCAGAATTAGGAATTGAAGACCAAATAGATATAGAATGGCAACCTTTTGAGTTGAATCCGAATATGCCAGCCGAAGGTCAGAATGTGATAGAACACATTACTGAAAAATACGGTTCGACCTTAGATCAACAAAGAGCATCGCAACAACATATGGCAGATGCTGGTGAAGAATTAGGTTTTAAATTCGATTATTTTGATGAGATGCGTATGGTGAACACCTTTGATGCTCATATTTTATTAGAATATGCTAAAGACTTCGGGAAACAAACCGAATTAAAAATGGCATTCACTAAAGCGTTTTTTAGCGACAGAAAAGATGTGTCTAAAAAAGACGTCTTAAAAGAGACACTTTTAAGTGTTGGTTTAAACGCAGAGGACGCCTTAGCTAAATTGGATAGTGAAGACGCACGACTAGAAGTAAGAGAAAAACAAGGTTATTGGAAAGAATTAGGGGTCAACTCTGTACCAACAATTGTGTTTAACAGAAAAAGTGCCGTTACCGGAGCGCAACCTGTAGATACATTTAAACAAGTGTTATCTGAATTAATTGCTGAACAGAAATCCATCTAACGCAGCAGTTGGCTATATTCAAATTATTTATATAAAAACCGAAAGCATAATAATGAAAAACAACAGGAGGAATTTTATTAAAAACTTAGGAATTATGGGTACAACAGGAATGTTAATGCCAAACATAGTTTTAGGAAACACACAAAAAAATAAAAACATTATGACAAACACAACACGACCTAAAGTATTATTTTTTGATGTTAATGAAACGCTTTTAGATCTCACCCAGATGAAAAAGCAAGTTGGTGAAGCGCTTAATGGTAGAGAAGATTTACTATCGCTTTGGTTTACTACCATGCTACAATATTCATTAGTAACAACCGCAAGTGGCCAATACGAACACTTTGGTAATATTGGCGCGGCAGCTTTACAAATGGTTGCAGCAAATAATGATATTACAATTTCTGAAAAAGAAGCCAGAAACGTCATTGTAAATTCTTTGAGAGGCTTACCTGCGCATCCTGATGTAAAAGCCGCATTGGCTCAACTAAAAAAAGACGGTTATAAATTGGTATCGTTTACCAACTCATCTAATGAAGGTGTAAAAAAACAATTTGAAAGCGCTGGATTAACCGACTATTTTGATGAACGACTAAGTGTAGAAGATATAGGAAAATTTAAACCATTTACAGATGCCTACACTTGGGCAGCACGTAAAATGGGTGTAAAACCTGAAGAATGTATGTTAATCGCAGCGCATGGTTGGGATGTTGCCGGAGCCGTTTGGGCTGGTTGGCGAGCTGCATTTATCAGCAGACCTGGTCAACAATTATTCCCATTAGCACCAACAACAGAAATTGTAGAATCAGATTTACAAAAGGTAGCCGATGTTTTGGTGACTTATAAATAAAGTGACAATAAAAAATATTGAATAAAAAAAGGAGCTTCTAAAAAGAGCTCCTTTTTTATTATTGGTATTATATTAAGAACAAACATTCTTAACTATAAAAAGCGGATTTTTTAAATCTAAGACTCCTAATTTCGTAGGAGTTCTTTTACCTCATCAAAATCCAAACCACCATAATTACCAGAACTCATTAACAACAAACTCTTGTTATCAAAGTTCTGAGAGAACAAGAAATTTTTAAAATCTTCTGGATTGGTGTAAATGATTAAATCATCGCGCTCAAAAGCATTTGCAATTTGTGCTTCTGTAACTTCTTCTAATTTCTTTATTTCAACAGCATGTGGAGAATAGAAAACGACCGCTACATCTGCGGCATCTAAAGCTCCTTTATATTCTTTTAAGAATTCGGCATTAAGACTGCTATACGTATGTAATTCTAAACAAGCTACTAATGTTCTATCGCTATATTGTTCTTTTACTGCTTTGGTTGTCGCTTCTACTTTACTTGGTGAGTGTGCAAAATCTTTATACGCTACGCTTGTCTTAGATTCTGCAATTTTCTCTAAACGTTTGCTCGCACCTTTAAACGTAGAAATGGCTTCGTAGAAATCGTCTTCATCGATGCCCATATGTTGGCAAATCCATTTGGCACCAGCTAAGTTATTTAAGTTGTGTGCACCAAAAACTTCAATTGGCATTGGACCTTCTGGAGTTTCTAATAAAGTTTCACCATCTTCAACGGTGTATTCTGGTGTTTTGTAGGCTATTTTTCGAATCTGATTTTCGGAAGCTTCCACGACACGCTTTACTTCAGGATCTTCTTCGTTATAATTAATACTTCCACCTGTGACAATAGAATCTACAAAAATGCTGAATTGCTCTACGTAATTCTCATACGTTGGAAACACATTAATATGATCCCAAGCAATACCACTTAACAAGGCAATATTAGGCTTATACAAATGAAATTTTGGTCGTAAGTCAATTGGTGAACTCAAATATTCATCACCTTCCAAAACGATAAAATCATTGTCTTCTGTAAGTTTTACCATCACATCAAAACCGTCCAGTTGTGCACCAACCATATAATCCACATCACGATCGTGGTAATGCATCACATGTAAAATCATGGAAGTAATCGTTGTTTTTCCATGACTTCCACCAATAACAACTCGTGTTTTATTTTTAGCTTGTTCGAATAGAAATTCAGGATAACTGTAGATTTTTAAACCGAGTTCTTGGGCTTTTAACAATTCCGGATTATCAGCTTTAGCATGCATTCCTAAAACAATAGCATCTAAGTTTGAAGTAATCTTTTCAGGATACCAACCAAAAGCCTCAGGCAATAAACCTTTAGCATCTAATCTCGATTTTGAAGGCTCGAAAATAGTATCGTCGCTTCCTGTAACTTTATAACCTTTATTGTGAAGTGCTAAGGCCAAATTGTGCATTGCTGCACCACCAATAGCGATAAAATGTACGTTCATAGTATCCTTAAATGTATACCGTAAAAATACTATAAGTTTTTTGAAATGAGAATTTATCAAACAAGGTTCTCGATACGATTTTCTCGTACCTCAAAAATCACTCGAACTGACAAAAGGACTAAATAAAAAAAACAAACCACTAAACTCACACGATACGTCAGTTCAAGTGTTTAGTCATTCGAAGTGCAACAAAGAAGGAATACATTTATCGAGATCAGAAAATAAAATTAAATCGCCTCCTTAAACTCTTGAAATACATCAATATCAGGCAAACCAGAAATTGCTTTATTGATCCAAATCAAAGCTTCTGCCCTATTGTTTTTATGCTTGTAAATTTGCGCCAAACGATAGTAGGCCCATTCTTTGGGCACTCCGTCTTTTGCAGAATGGTTTGAAAGATAAACTTTCAGCATGCCTTCACCTTTATCTAACTGAATATTATAATCGGCACAAACTTTCCCGATCTGATAATGCATCGCATTACGTTGGTGTTTATCTTTAGCTTCTTCTAGATTTCCGATGGCTTTTTCTGGTTGCTTTTGACCTTCGTAGAAATTGGTCAATTTTTCATAACAGGTTACAGAGCCACCAACTTTTATAGCTAGTCTATAATATTTTTCGGCCAATTCTGGTTCGTCATCATATTCGTAAACATAACCTTTAGCCAAGTAACCATCAACTTTAGATAATTGTTCTAACTGTTCGGCATAACTTAAAGCTTTAGAAAAACTACCGCCTACAATGCCCGGTAACGACACATACAACTCTACCAAGGCCCAACGGGTTTCAATATGATTCGGATCGAGTTCCGCAGCCTTTAAAAATGCCTCTTTAACATCACCAATAATACCTAATGCTTTTAGCTTACTTATGCTTAGCGCTTTCATGCCTAACGCACCACCAAATTTATAGTGGTAATTTGCATTACTCGGTTGCCTTTGAGTTAAGGTTTTATATTGCTCAATAGCGTCATCCCATTTTTTTTGATACCCATAAGCATCACCCAAAAGCTCAATAGCATCGTTATCACCAGAATTGGTTTTTAAAAACAAAAGCATCTCGCTTTGCGCCTTTTCATACGCTTTATTTGCAATAAAAGCCTCAGCCTTTTCCTTTGAAGTCTGAGAGAAACACATTGAAGTCAATAATAAAATCCAGAAGAAACGATACATAGAACTATAGTTATAAAACAAAAATACAATTTAAGACTTAGTCGTAAAATCTTAATTTAATAACGTTTCCTTTCACTTACAAATTGTTTAACTTCACTCATTCAAATAAGACGTTCACTACTTATTACTTTTTTTGGAATACATTTTGAATGTATTTTGTAGAAATTAATAGAATGTGTTTATATCTAAATTAACATAAACAGATTCGCCAAAAAATCACCGCTTTTGCGACAACTACTATGAAAAACTATATATCAATACTCATGATACTTTGCTTTGCTTCCTTTTCTAATGCTCAAAATGATTTTGAAAATCAATGGAAAGACGTGGACAAATTCGAATATGACGGCCTTACTAAAAGTGCTGCCGATTTGGTTGAAACTATTTATAAAAACGCCGTTAAAGCTGACAATACCCAACAACGCATCAAAGCATTATTACATATCAGTAAGTATATGCTCATATTAGAAGAAGATGCACAACTCAACATTGTGAATCGGTTTAAAACCGAAATTGACACAAGCAAAGACCCCGTCACAAAGCATCTTTTAGAGAATATGTTAGCTACCATGTACTGGCAATATTTTCAACAAAGTCGTTACCAATTTTATAACAGAACTAAAACGTCAGAAAAGATAAGTGATGACTTTAGAACTTGGGATTTAGAGACTATTTTTAATGAAATTCATGTGTATTATCAACGTTCACTTGAAAATGCAGACTTATTACAACACCAATCATTAAACGATTATGCTGTACTTTTAAATGAATCCAAAAATTCTAAAGACTATCGCCCAACACTATTTGATTTATTAAGCCATAATGCACTCAAATTCTATAAAACTGACGAAAACAGCATCACACAACCTGCTTACAAATTTAGTATTGATAACAATCACTTTATTGCTGATAGTGAAATTTTCACAAGTATAGATTTAACCTCTAAAGACAGCTTATCGCTTCAACGCAATGCGTTAAAAATTTATCAAGATTTATTGAAGTTTCATCGTAAAGACAAAACTTCAAAAGCCTTTGTAGATGTGGATATTGAACGCTTAAATTTTGTAGCGCAGCATGGTACGTTTTCAAACTTAGAAGACCAGCTTCTTAATACATTACAATCGACATCAAAAAAATTAAAAGCTTCAGAATTATCGACGTTGTACGATTATGAAATTGCTAAGCTGTATGAAAAACAAGGTAATTTATTCAATCCTACACTAGGAGAAAATGACAATAACAGCAAAAACCAATGGAGACTAAAAGAAGCGATAGCAGTATGTAATGCGGCAATTGCTAAATTCCCGAATAGTATTGGCGCTGAAAAATGTGAGTTTTTAATAGCGCATATTGGTAAGCCCAACTTAGAGCTTCAAACCGAAGAATTTATTCAAATAAATTTACCTTCAAAACTATTAGTAACTTATAAGAACTTAGAACATTTAGACTTTAAAGTTTATAAAGTTTCACAAAAGCAATTAGAGGCTTTTAATGAGATTTATAGCGTAGATGATAAAGAGGCTTTCTTTAAAAAACTGAATCCTGTTGAAACGTTTTCGAGTGTATTAAAATCCGAAGGCGATCACCAAAATCATAGCACTGAAATTGTATTACCAAATCTAAATAATGGTTTATACATCGTTAAAGCCGATACTAATACTGACAACTACACGAATGTTTTTGCTACAGCGCATATTCAAGCTACGAATTTAGCCTTAATAGAGAGCTCAGAAAATGACAGCCATATTTATCAAGTTATTGATAGATATAATGGAAAACCTCAAGCTAGTATTAAGGTGAAACTCTCCTATAATACTCACAACAGCAAACAATTTACGAAAGTATTTACAACAGACCGTTTTGGAAAATTTCAATTCACAAAAGACAATAACTATTACAATAGCATTCAAATAGAAGTCAACTCTAAAGACGATACGGCTTATTTTGGCAACTATTACATCAACCGAACTTACAACCAAGATGAAAACAACGATACACAGTACCGTAACTTCTTATTCACGGATCGAAGTATTTACAGACCAGGACAAATAGTTTATTTTAAAGGTATTGCTACCAAATCTAAAAACGAAAAAACAACGGTTTCGGCTGATGCAACTGTAATAGTCAAATTAATGAATGTTAATGGAGAGGTTGTCAAGGAAATAAATTTATTAACTAATGAATTCGGTTCGGTTCATGGAGAATTCTTACTACCAAACGATGGTTTAACGGGTAATTACACTATTAATATGTTTAGTGGAACTAATAGTTATACCAATATTTCTGTGGAAGAATACAAGCGACCAAAGTTTAAACCAGAATTTCAACCTATCACAGAAACTTACAAAGTAAACGATAGCATTACGGTAAACGGAACGGCAATCGCTTTTGCCGGGAGTACTATTACAGATGCTAAAGTGGTGTATCGTGTAAAACGAAATGTGAAATTTCCGAGTTGGTATTATTGGAGACGTCCATATTTTAATGTGGAAGCCCAAGAAATCACTTTTGGTGAGACTAAAACAAATGCTAAAGGAGAGTTTGAAATTATGTTTAAAGCGCTTCCGGATGAAAGTGTCTCTAAAGAAAATCTCCCTGTTTTTAATTATGAAATCACAGCAGATGTGACGGATATTAATGGCGAAACACGTTCAACGTCTACCATTGTTAATGTTGGTTATCATGCCATGACACTCAATATTATTGCTCCTCAGAAAATTGATAAAGATCAAAAAGAAATTGAATTCACTTTAGCGTCGCAAAATCTTAATGGTGAATTCGCACCAGCAAAAGGACAATTAAAAATATATAAATTAAATGCACCAGATCGTGTTTTAAGAACACGGCCTTGGCAAGCACCAGATTACCAAACGCTTTCTGAAATTGAATTTAAAACACTATTTCCTCATGAAGCCTATTATGATAATGAAGGTCAATTAACCAATTGGACAAAAGGCAAAGCGGTTTTTAATACTGAATTTGATACCGAAAAAGATAAAACGATCATTCTAAAACGTCTTCACAAATGGGATTCTGGTCAATATATGATTATTGTAGAAAGCAAAGATAAATTTGGACAAACGGTAAAAGACCAAGTGTTTACATCTCTTTTTAGTGATAAAGACAAAACGGTTGCAGACCACCAATTGTACGAAGCGCAATTGGATAAAGACACTTACGAGATCAATTCTATGGCAAAACTAACTTTAGGTTCTGCCGCAGAACATATAACCGTTACTGTTGAAATTGAAAAAGAAGGTAAAATTATAATGACGCAATTAGTGGAGCTTCATAATTCAAAAGAAACAATTCTTATACCTGTTTTAGCAAGTGATGTAGGAGGTTTTGCCATTCATACGTCTTTTGCAGCGTTCAACGAATTTAAATCTCAGAGTTTTAATGTTAGTGTCCCTTACCCTAAAACGGATTTAGATATTGAAACCACAACGTTTAGAGACAAACTACAACCAGGACAAGATGAAACCTGGAGTTTCAAAATTAAAGGCCCTAAAGGAGATAAAGTATCTGCTGAATTATTAGCAAGTATGTATGATGCCTCTTTAGATGAATTCAGATCTCATAACTGGAATTTTAGTCCTATTAACAACCCTGTTTATCATGGAAGACTGGGTAAAAATTCTAGACAAAGTTTTGGAAACACTAATTTTAGAGTATTCAATAATTTTTATACAGATGTGAAATATCCATATCAAGGTTATGATGAACTGAATTGGTTTGGATTTTATTTTGGGGATAATTATTATTATTATTCAACCAAAAGTAAAAGACGCTCTTCAACGGGAGATGTAGCTATGGTTTCAGATTCTGCAGAAAACAAAAAGGCTTTAAATAATTTAAATGAAGCAGTTTCAGGACTTAATATAGCATCTGGCTCAGGTCAACCTGGATCTGACAACTCTATTATTTTGAGAGGCACAGGATCTATAACTGGTAACAGTGAACCTCTTTTTATAATCAATGGAAACATAGCAACAGAAACACAATTTAGATCTATCGAAGCTTCAGATATTTTAGAGTATACGATCTTAAAAGCTGAAGAAGGAACTGCTCTATATGGCGAAAAAGGTAAAAACGGAGTTATAATAATTACAACTAGCCAAGGTCTTAGTGACTTGCAAAAAGTGGAAGTCCGAAAAAACCTAAACGAAACCGCATTCTTCTTTCCACAATTGCAAACCGATAAGGAAGGCAACGTAAGCTTCAATTTCACGGCACCAGAAGCTTTAACTAAATGGAAATTACAACTCTTAGCACATACTAAAACTTTAGAAAGTGCCGTGACGAAATTAGAAACAGTGACGCAAAAAGAATTGATGGTAATACCGAATGCCCCTCGTTTTTTAAGAGAAGGAGATCAAATTACGATTAGTACAAAAATTGCAAATCTTACGGACAATGAATTATCTGGAATGGCTCAATTGATTTTAACTGATGCTGTGACAGGTAAATCGATTGATACAGAACTTTCAAATTCTAGTAACACATCTCCTTTTGTAGTTGATGCGAAAGGCAACACACAAGTGTCTTGGAGTTTAAATATTCCAAAAAACATCCAAGCGGTACAATATAAAGTGATTGCAAAAGCTGGTGATTTTAGTGATGGCGAGCAAAATGCCTTACCTGTTTTATCTAATAGAATGCTAGTTACAGAAACGCTACCAATGTGGATCCGTTCTAACCAAACAAAAACATTCACTTTAGATAAACTGAAGAATACTACCTCAACAACGCTGAGTCACCATAAGTTAACCTTAGAAATGACATCGAATCCGGCGTGGTATGCTGTACAAGCCCTACCTTATTTAATGGAATATCCTTATGAGTGTAATGAGCAGACATTTTCACGTTACTATGCGAATGCCTTAGCCCAACATATAGTAAAATCGAATCCAAGAATTGAAGCCGTTTTTAACCAATGGAAATCTACTGACGCATTGCTTTCTAATTTAGAAAAGAACCAAGAATTGAAATCATTATTGATTGAAGAAACACCTTGGTTACGTGATGCAGAATCGGAAACGGAACAGAAAAAACGTATTGCCTTATTATTCGACCTTAATAAAATGAACAACGAATTGCAATCTGCTGTTCGTAAATTAAAGAACAATCAACACGGTTCTGGAGCTTGGCCTTGGTTTAATGGTGGTCGTGATAATCGATTTATTACCCAACATATTATTGCTGGTTTTGGGCATTTGAAACAACTAAATGTCAGCCTGAGCGCAGTCGAAGGTTCTATGATCGAAAACGCCATAGACTATTTAGATACCGAATTTGTTAAAGAATATAAAGACATTAGAAAACACAACAAAGATGCTGATTTAAGCAAAGATCATTTGTCACATACCCAATTGCATTATTTATATACACGAAGTTTTTACCCTGAAATGACACCTTCGAAAGAAGTTCAGAATATTATGGAGTATTACCAAGGACAGATTCAGAAATATTGGTTATCGCGTTCATTATACGCGAAAGGCTTAATGGCCTTAACCATGCATAGATCAGATGATGCAAAAACGGCTGGTAAAATTGTAAAATCATTAAAAGAAAACAGTATTACTTCAGAGGAATTAGGCATGTACTGGAAAACCAATACCAACTCATGGCACTGGTACCAAGCACCAGTTGAAACACAAGCCTTAATGGTGGAGGTGTTTTCTGAAATTGGTACAAGTATACAAAGTGAAGCAAAGAATCTCGAAGTTGTAGACAATCTAAAAATATGGTTACTAAAAAACAAGCAGACCAACAGTTGGAAAACGACTAAAGCCACCTCAGAAGCTGTATATGCGTTATTGCTACAAGGCAGCGATTGGCTTAGCGTTACAGAACAAGTAGACGTTAAAGTAGGTGGTGAAACAATTTCACCTTCAACATTAGAAAACGTAAACGTAGAAGCTGGCACAGGATATTATAAAACATCTTGGAATGGTTCTGAAATTAAACCAGAACAAGCCAATGTTACCATTACTAAAAAAGGTGAAGGTATTGCTTGGGGAGCTTTATACTGGCAGTATTTTGAAGATTTAGACAAAATAACTTCAGCTGAGACGCCATTAAAATTGAGTAAAAAATTGTTCTTAAAATCGAATACTGATAAAGGTGAAGAAATCACCGAAATCACCTCAACAAGTAAATTAAAAGTAGGAGATTTAATTAGAGTTAGAATTGAATTGAGAACCGATCGCACCATGGAATTTGTGCATCTTAAAGATATGCGTGCTGCTGGTTTAGAACCTGTAAACGTACTATCGCAATACAAATGGCAAGATGGTTTAGGTTATTATGAAAGCACAAAAGATGCGGCCACCAATTTCTTTATGGACTATTTACCAAAAGGTGTTTATGTATTTGAATATGATTTAAGAGTGAATAACGCCGGTGACATGAGTAACGGCATTAGTACTATTCAGAGTATGTATGCGCCAGAATTTAGTAGCCATAGCGAAGGTGTTAGAATTACGGTGGACTAAAAACTTAATTGATCTTTAAATATATAGGATTGTCTTCTGGAGATTTCAATTTCTTCTCCAGAATTCATTTCTATTTTTAGTTTCCCGTTAAACCAAGATACGACTTTCTTAACGTGGTTGATATTAATGATCTGCTGACGGTTGGCTCTAAAAAACACATCTGAAGGTAACTTTTCTTCAATTTGCGCAAGTGATTTATAAATTAGAGGAGTATTGGAATCAAAAAAGACACGTGTATAATTACCTACAATTTCAAAGAGTGAAATATCCTGAATTTTAACCAACCAACACTCTTCACCGTCTTTAATAAATATCTGCTTATCTAAACGCAGACCTTCTTCTTTTTCAGTTGTGGTAGTTGATGTCGCATTAATTTTTTCAAGAACTTTAGTGATAGAACTCGAAAAACGTTTTTGACTAATAGGCTTCAATAAATAATCGAATGCATTGTACTCAAAAGATTTAATAGCATAATCATCAAAAGCGGTTGTAAAAATAGTTATTGGCACGTCATCAAGCATTTCAAGAAGTTCAAAACCATCTTTCTCTGGCATATTAATATCCAAGAAAAGTAAATCAGGATTTGTCTTAGTAATCAGCTCAAAACCTTCATCTACATTTTCAGCTTCACCAATAAGTTCTATGTCTTGGTGAGCTTTTAATAGTTCTTTTAACTCATTACGAGCTAAACGCGAATCTTCTACAATAACAGCTTTTAAAGTTTTCATACGATTGGCATTTTAATAGTGGCAACCACTTTATTTTCGATTTCTTTTAACGTAAAGGTCGCATTTTGACCATAAAGTAATTCTAGACGTTTCTTTATATTCTTTAAGCCTAACTGCGTAGAATTTTCGCTTTTCTGTAATTTCCCAGAATTAGTCACTTCAATTTGTAATTGATGATCCGACACAAGCGTTGATAAAACTACTTCACCTCCACTTTTTATATTTGAAATACCGTGTTTAAGCGAATTTTCAACCAACATTTGAATAATCATTGGTGGAATTTGTTTGTTTAAAGACGCTTCATCAATATGGGTTTCAAATTGTAAACGGTCTTCAAACTGAATTTTAGAAATTTCAATATAGTTTTCTACCATCTCTAATTCATCTTCTAAAGAAATCGAATTCAATTCACTTTTGGTGAGCGAATACCTTAAGGTCTCAGATAAATTGGTTAACATGTTTCTAGCCACATCGGCATCTTCAAGCATAAGCCCACGAATGTTATTCAAACTATTAAACATAAAATGTGGATTGATTTGCCCTTTTAAAGTGTTGAGTTGTGCTTCTTTTAAATTCGCTTCTAACGCTAGTTGTTTTACTTTAATGGTGTTAATATAATACACCAACTTCAATGTTAAAACAACAAACAACCAAACCACAAAATAGGCTAAAAAATGAGGCACGTTTGTTAACTTTTGAAGTAAGGTTAATTCGACACCGACATTTAAAAAATAGTTAGCAGGAATCGTTAACATAGGCCAAAGTACACTATGATAAATAATTTGAGTTGCTACAACTACGGCTATAAGTTTGTAAACATCGCTTTTAGAATAATCACCGATATTAAAGTAATTTTCGATAAAGTATAGAATAATAAACGATAATATAAAACCTAATAAGCCACATAAGACACCTTCGGTTAATAAGTAATAAACCCGGTTAATTGATTCTTCACCTCCACCTCCATAGGATATCTTGTCTATAGTGAGCATAAAAAGCGCGAATAAAATCCACCCAAAAAAATTAATAATCCAGTATTTATAGTTTGTTAAAAGCTTCATTTATTCTTCTTTAGCCGAGATATAATTAAATGCAAGATATGAGATAATACGTGTTTATTGCAACTGTAGTTCATATGCCATTGTGCTTTCTAACGACGCTATTTCTTTTTCTGTTTTTTTATACGATAAATATCCAAAAACACCTACGAAAGTTATATAAGCCAACATACTTAAAATACCTGAAACATTAGACTCAAAATATAATGATGCTGAGGGAATTAAGGTTAACATCCAAAAGCCCATAAAATACATTTCGTATTGCTTGCGATTAACCATATAGGTTTTGAACTTAGAGATACTTGAAACTAAAGAGGTTTGTGTATATGATTTTTGCTTAATATCTTTTAGGGATAAAAATTTATCTATAAAAAATACTAGGGCTAAAACACCCATAAGTAATAGCATAACATAAAGGTTATTATCTCTAAAGCGAATGGCAAGTCCTATGGATACTCCAATTAAGATAAACGACGATAGTTTGGCCATTTTTGCTCCTATTAATAATTTTTCAAATGTTTTCAATTGCTTTTGAAAAGTGTCTTGTTTTTCTTGGTTTGAATTTTTCATAATTTGATTTGATTTGATTGATTAACTAAATACAACTTCAATAATAAATTCGATAATTACTTTTACTAAATTGATCATAATACTGTTGTTTTTTGATTGATGATTACTATCCGATTTCTAATTGATAGTATAAATATATAACAGTATCAGAGCTTTAAAACTGAAAATATGATGAGTGGTCATTAGAATATGCTAAACGGAAATTTGAATAACCAATCGCTATTATAGAAGTATAAAAACCTGAAGAAAATTCTTTTAGACAAAAATAAATCACGCACGAATACATCTAAATACCGTCTTCCCTATCGAGTCGGGAAAATCATAAACAAAAAAAAGGTTTCAAAAATGAAACCTCTCTTTATGCTAAGTACTTGTTTTATTTACTCGGAGGAGTTGTAGGCCTCACTTCTATTTTACTTGGTAAGGTTCTTGGGTTCATCTTTAATAAATCGATCACCAATTCTCCTATATCTTCACTCTGAATTTTCCAAGCTTGCGCGTCACTTGGTTCATTCCCATTAAAATGTGTAGACACAGAACCCGGCATAATTGTACTCACTTTTACTCCATGTTGTCTTAAATCTAACATCACCGCTTGGGTAAAACCTGTGACTCCAAATTTACTAGCATTATATGCCGAGCCACCTGCAAAAAAATTAGCCCCAGCCAAACTCGAAATAGTGATATAATAGCCTTTCGATTTTTTTAATTCTGCTACACTCGCCTTTATAGAATTAAAGGCACCTGTAAGATTTGTATCTATGGTATCTTTCCATTGTTCTTCTGTTAAATCTTCGATACTTGCAAAATGCCCTAATCCAGCATTTGCAATTACAATATCTAACGCACCAAATGTAGCTATCGCTTTTTGTACGGCTTCATCCTGACTCTTTAAATCTCTTACATCTGCTTCGACGCCGATTATAGCATCTAAGGCATTTGTTTTTGATGCTAATTCTTTAGCTGCACTTTCTGCTGCACTTTTAGCTCTACTCGTTATCACAACTTTCACTCCTGTATTAAGTAATGCTTCTGCAATACCATAACCTATTCCTTTTGTTCCACCTGTAATTAAGGCGACTTTTCCTTTTAAATTTTCCATATGTGTTGTTTTTACCAAATTTACAAAACAAGACTAAAAACTCAACTTTTAGAATGTTAGGATTATGATAAAACCACGAATAAATATTAACAGATCGAATTTTACTCACCTATATTATTTATTTTACCACGACCTTTTTTATAACTAACTTTAACATTCTAAAAAAACATTTAATTTCCCGAATGAAAATTTCAAAAACCATAAGAATCACTTACCTATTAACACTTTTAATAGCTTTACTTTCTTGCGCTAGTAAACAACACATCGTAACTGAAGAAGAACCTATAATAACACAACCTAAACTACTTTTCTTAAATTTTGAAATCACAAAATTAAACGATATAAAAAGTGTTTCGTTAATCAATCAAATTAAAACCGATGGTAAATTAAAAGGACATACGAGCGAAGACACGAAAGGAGACATTGGAGACTTAGAATATTTAATTTTGGATAAAGACCTCAACCAATTAGAAAAACATTATATAAAAAATCCTTTAAAAAAAGTTATAGAATTTGTAAACGACTCAGGAAATTTTGAAAAAAAAATGTTAGATTTAGACCGTTCGGAATTTTCATTAAAATTACAACTAAAGCCTAAAGCTGAATACATTGCAATCAACGAAATCACTTCAGAAGGTATTACAAAACTGAACACTACAAAAATAGAATAAACATGAAAAAACTATTACTCTTAGCTCTTATTTCCCTTACTGTTCAATTTGTTTTTTCTCAAACTTTTGATGTTCAAGCTATCAAAAATTCTGGAGACGACAACAAGCGTATCAACCTTGTTATTTTGGGTGATGGTTATTTAGCTAGCGAATTACCGCAGTTTGAAATCGATGCGACTAATTTTATGAATGATATGTTTTCTCAAGAGCCTTTTGCGAGTTATGAAAACTACTTCAATGTTTATATTATAAAAGTACCATCTAATGAAAGCGGTGCAACCCATCCTGGAACAGCTTCAGATGAGCCTACTACTGTTGTACCTGTAGCTACAGTTGATAACTATTTTGGTACAGCATTTGATAGTTATGATGTTCATAGATTGTTATTCACAGAAAACAGTGCTTTAATTAGCACAGTATTGGCGAATAACTTCCCACTTTACGACCAAGCGCTTATTTTAGTAAACTCTCCCTATTACGGTGGCAGCGGAGGCCAGTTTCCAATTTCTTCAACAGGTGAAGATGCCAGCGAAATTGCCATTCATGAGTTAGGACATTCCTTTGTAAATTTAAAAGATGAATACTATCCTGGAGATTTACTTGCTGCCGAAGCCATAAATATGACCCAAGAAACAGATCCTACATTAGTAAAATGGAAAAACTGGATAGGCACAGGCAATATTGGTGTATTTCCATATGCTACTTCTGGGACTGCGGCCACTTGGAACAGACCACATCAAAGTTGTAAAATGCGCTATTTGGGTTATGATTTTTGTGCCGTTTGCAAAGAAGGTATTATTGAACAGATCCACGATTTAATTTCACCAATAGATTCTTATACACCAACGGAAACCGCAGTTAGCGCCGCTAGTTTTCCTTTGAATTTTGAAATTAATACTATTGAAACTCTCCCTGTAAATACTTTAGAGTCAAACTGGTCTCTTAATAGTAATGCTATTGCCTCAAATATAAATACTGTTACTCTTGAAGAAAACGATCTAAACGCTGGAACAAATAACCTCAGCGTTGCGGTCAACGACGCCACGACTTTAATTAATGTCGATAGCCATGAAACCATTCATATTGCTACCGTGACTTGGACCATAGATAACACTTTAGGAGTACAAGACGTAACCGTTAATGATTATAGCTTAACAATGTACCCTAATCCCTCACAAAATAGTTTAAATATAAAACTAGATAATGTGCAAAATGAAACTGTTCGTGTTGAAATCTTAAGCCTTGACGGAAAAAGAATAAAATCAGCATTAGTTAAAAATGATGAAACTACAGCAATAGATATTAGTGCATTAAGCAATGGCGTTTACATCACTAATTTTTATACCAATTCAGTTTTAATTGCGAGTAAAAAGTTAATCAAAAACTAAAACTATTTGGATTTCGGAGGATAGTTTGAAAACACCTTATCCACTACGATTTTAAACTGTTCTTCTCGCTTTTCGGGAGTAGCATTTGGGCTATAACTACTTTCACTTATGGCTTGCCAAAACATTCCTGTTTTAGTATCGTCTACAAACTCTATAACCAATTCTCTAGTGTTTTTGTTTCCACCTATGGGTAATCCTACAGAAACTCCACCACCAACATTACCTCCGCCTCCACCGAGACCAATACCGACATTACTATTGTTTCTACTTTGTATCTCTTGACTCTGAATATCAATATAAAAATCGGGATTATCGGATCGTACTAATCCCATAGTTTCAAGCTTCGTATCCATTGTTCTAATTAAACGTTTAAGGTCTAATTCGGACAAGCCCGTTTTCATATCATCAAAATAATTGTAGGTTTTGTAGTTATTGAAATCGGTTGCCTTTTCGTAATCGTAGTTGACTTTGGTTCCGCACGATGTTAGGATAAGTGCTATTAATAAGAATTTTAAATTTTTCATCTTTTTTATTTAAAGATATTAAAAATTTAAGATGCCGTCCCTATTTTAACTTGTCTTCTTTTTCGTCGTCATGTGGCTCAACAGCCTTAGTTAAAGAAGATGAGATAATACCTGTAGGAATCGCAACAATTCCCAAACCAATCATAAGAATAAAAAAAGTAAAAATGCGACCACCAACTGTAATTGGGTATACATCACCATAACCAACCGTTGTTAAGGTAACAATAGACCACCAAAGACTAGAGAATATGGAAGAAAAATGCTCTGGCTGTGCTTCATTTTCAAAATAATAAATACCTACTGCAGCGAAATAAATAAGCATCAATGTAATTATCATAAATAAGATAATCTGCTCTTTTGCCAACTTCATAGCTTTAGCAAAATGATGCATCGCTTTATTATAGCGAACTAACTTAAACAGCCTAAACAATCGGAACATACGTAGTAAACGCAAAGAGCGTAAATCGATACCGAAAGAAAGATAGAATGGCAAAATGGCCAAAAAGTCTACAATACCGAAAAAACTAAAAACGAATTTGGGTTTACTATCAGCAACATAAATGCGTGCTAAATATTCAAAAGTAAAAATGATAACACTAAAAGCCTCAATAGCTTTTAAAACAACTCGTGTTTGAGGCTTTAAGTCTGGTAAGGTTTCAATTGAAAATGTAATTACCGAAAAAATGATTAAAAACTGAATGAAGTATGCAAACCGCCTACTTTTCTTGGTACTATTAATTTCTACCAAATCTTTTAGGTACGTTTTCATACTAAAGTCAACTTACTAATTCAACATCTTCCAGAGCGTATCTTTCAATTCTGTTAAACCTTGCTGAGCAACAGAAGAGATAAACATATAATTAGCATCTAAATCTTTATCTAGAATGGCTCCTATTTCCGACTTTAACTCGTCATCTAACATATCAGATTTAGAAACCACTACAAAGCGTTCCTTATCTAACATTTCAGGATTATAACGTCTTAATTCATCTTCTAAGATTTCATATTGCTTTACGATATCCTTAGCATCCGCAGGAATTAAAAACAATAGAATAGAGTTACGTTCAATATGTCTTAAAAAGTAATAGCCTAAGCCTTTTCCTTCAGCAGCTCCTTCGATAATACCAGGAATATCTGCCATTACAAACGACTGAAAATCGCGATATTCTACAATACCTAAATTCGGTTTTAAAGTCGTAAACTCATAATCTGCAATTTTAGGTTTTGCTGATGTTAATACAGAAAGTAACGTTGATTTTCCTGCATTTGGGAATCCAACTAATCCAACATCTGCTAATACTTTAAGTTCTAAAGTAATATCTAGTTCTTCAAGTGGAATACCAGGTTGTGCATAACGTGGAGTTTGATTTACTGAATTTTTAAAATGCCAGTTTCCTCGACCACCCATGCCTCCTTTTACTACAATAATTTCTTCACCTTCTTCGGTAATTTCAAATAAAATAGTATCGGTTTCAGAATCGCGAACAACAGTTCCTAATGGCACATCCACATAAATATCTTCACCATCGGCTCCTGTACTTCTCCCTGAGCTACCATGCGAACCATGACCAGCTTTAAAATGTCTTTTAAATTTTAAGTGAATAAGCGTCCAAAGATTAGAGTTTCCACGCAAAATAACATGACCTCCACGACCACCATCTCCTCCATCTGGCCCACCTTTCATTATATATTTTTCGCGATGTAAATGCGCAGAACCTTTTCCTCCGTTCCCAGAAGATACGTGCATTTTTACGTAGTCAACAAAATTTCCTTCAGTCATTAGATAGATTTAAAAGTTTAATTGTTTATGTGTTTAATTGATATTTCTTAAGAGCATTAATCTGATTAGAAATTTTTAAAACTTTCTCTCTCAATATTGAATACTCGTTATTATTTATAAAACCTAGTCTTTGGCATAAAATTATTTGACAAAGCAATTCCATTGTTGAACTAAATGCTATTGTCGAAAAACGAGATTTATCCTTATTACTTGTCCTAGAAGTCCCTTCTGCTAAATTTGAAGAAATTGAAACTGAACACCTTTTCATCTGACTCGACATACCAAATTTCTCGTCATCCGGAAATGTTTTCACTGTATTATAAATTAACTCAACTAAATCAATTGAATCTTGCCAAACGTTTAATTTCTCAAAAGAATGTTGATACATAATAATTTAGTTTCAATTAAACGAATAAACAATTAAACAGTTTACTCTATCTACAGCTTATCAATCACAGAACTTAAACGTACTGTAATATCTTCAACACTACCAACACCATCAACACCAAAATATTTATTTTGATCGGTATAGTAATCTTTTAAAATAGCCGTTTTTGTATAGTATTGTTTTATTCTATTTCTTATGATACTTTCGTCCGCATCATCAGTTCTTCCACTAGTTTCTCCTCGTTTAAGTAAACGCTGTACCAAAACCTCATCATCAACCTCTAAAGCGACCATAGCATCGATTTGCGAATCTTTATCTTCCATTAACGCATCTAATGCTTGTGCTTGCGCATTCGTTCTTGGAAAACCATCAAAGATAAAACCATTTGCTCCAGCATTTTTCTCTACCTCTTTATTCAACATATCAATAGTAACCTGATCTGGCACTAATTCTCCTTTGTCCATAAAAGACTTTGCTAACATTCCTAAAGCGGTTTCGTTTTTAATGTTAAATCTAAAAACATCACCTGTAGAGATGTGTATTAAATCGTATTTTTCCTTTAGAAAATTAGCTTGTGTCCCCTTACCTGCTCCTGGAGGGCCAAATAGTACTATGTTTGTCATGTGTTGTGTGGTTTTTAGTTGATATACATCTGGTAAATCTCTTCCTAATCCGTTATAATCAAGTCCATAACCAACGATGAACTTATTAGGAATTTCCATACCTACGTAATGAAGTTTAAAATCTTTGTTATAAGCTTCAGGTTTATAAAACAAGGTTGCAATAATTAATTGTTTTACATTTTCATTTTCAAAAATACGGTGCACTTCTTCCAAAGTATTCCCTGAATCTATAATGTCTTCTAAAATAACAACCGTTCGACCTGTTAAGTCTTGGGTTAAACCAATTAAGCGCTGAATATCTTCTGTAGACTTTACCCCTTCGTATGATGCCAACTTTATAAAAGTAACTTCACAAGGTTTCGGATATTTTTTTACAAAATCGCTCACTAACATAAACGAACCATTCAAAATCCCAATAAACACGGGTACTTCATCACCCAAATCGTCAGCAATACCATCTACCATTTTTTGGACAGCGGTATCTATTTCTTGTTCAGATATAAAAGGTTTGAAGTATAAATCGTGAAGCTTAATCACTTTCTTTTTATTTTAGAGTTGCAAAGATACATATTTGATTGCTTTTTAAGGGATTTTTGATTTAGGAATTTAGAGGGATGTATGATATTTACCGTATTTTTGCTATAAATTAAGTTGAATCTTTTAACCGGTTTCCACTTTCGTGGAAAATAAATATGAACTATTTTTCTTCAAATTTTAAACTCGGAATTCTTGGTGGTGGCCAACTTGGCAAAATGATGTTATACGACACGCGTAAGTTTGATATTTATACTTGTGTGTTAGACCCTAGTGCCGATGCACCATCACGACTGGCTTGCGATGAATTTACCATAGGTGATTTATTAGATTACGACACCGTAATTAACTTCGGAAAAAACGTTGACGTGTTAACTTTTGAAATAGAAAACGTTAATGTTGATGCTTTAGAAACACTTGAAAAGCAAGGCGTAAAAGTTTTTCCATCGTCTAAAACGTTACGAACCATTCAAAATAAAGCGACTCAAAAATTATTTTATCGCGATCACGATATTCCGACAGCAGATTTCTCAAGATTTGCGTACACCTCTGAAATTGATGAAGCTGTAGATAATGGAGGCCTAAGCTATCCTTTTGTATGGAAAAGCGCTCGATTTGGTTACGATGGTACAGGTGTAAAAGTGGTTAGAACTATTTCTGACTTAGCGGATTTACCAAATGTGGAATGTATTACTGAAAAATTGATTCCCTTTAAAAATGAATTAGCGGTTATTGTTGCAAGAAACACACAAGGAGACGTTAAGACCTATCCTGTTGTTGAAATGGAATTTCATCCAGAAGCTAACCAAGTTGAATATGTAATTTGTCCGGCTAGAATACCTGATGCTATTGCAAAGAAAGCAGAATCTGTTGCGTTAAAAGTAGCCGCAGAATTTAAACATGTTGGTTTATTAGCTGTTGAAATGTTTCAGACTGAAACTGACGACATTATAGTAAACGAAGTTGCACCGAGGCCACACAATTCTGGTCATTATAGTATTGAAGCCAGTTATACCTCACAATTTGAACAACAGATTAGATGTATTTTAGGTTTACCACTAGGAAATACTGAAAGTAAAGTTGCAGGAGTGATGGTGAATCTTGTTGGTGCAGAAAATCACACTGGTAATGTGGTTTATAAAAATATTGAAAACATCCTTGCGATGGATGGAGTGACACCGCACATTTATGGTAAAAAGCAAACAAGACCTTTTAGAAAAATGGGACATGTTACTATCGTAAATAAAGATATCTCTGTGGCTCGTAAAATAGCGGAACAAGTAAAACAAACAATCGAAGTAATTAGCGAATAAAAAATGAGTAAAGTAGCCATAATAATGGGAAGCAAAAGCGACATGCCAGTAATGCAAGACGCTATAGATATATTAAACGGTTTTGATATTGAAATTGAAGTTGATATCGTTTCGGCACATAGAACACCTGAAAAGTTATATGAATTTAGTAAAAACGCTCACAACAGAGGCATCAAAGTAATTATTGCTGGTGCTGGTGGAGCTGCACATTTACCAGGAATGGTAGCGTCAATGTCTCCATTACCGGTTATTGGAGTGCCTGTAAAAAGCAGTAATTCTATAGATGGTTGGGATTCTGTTCTATCAATTTTACAAATGCCTGGTGGTGTTCCTGTAGCTACAGTTGCTCTTAATGGAGCAAAAAATGCTGGAATTTTAGCAGCTCAGATTTTAGGTTGCTCAGACCAATGTGTTTTAGATAAGATAATGATCTATAAGGAAGGCTTGAAAGCAAAGGTTATTGACTCTGCAAAAAACCTATAAAAAAGCCTCAACTCTCGTTAAGGCTTCTAGCTATTAATCAACTTAACTTTTACATTTTAAATCTGTAAAAGCACTATAGTTAAGATACAAAACATCTCGTATTTACGTATCACAAAATACGTTAAAACTCAAACAGTCAATTATTTAATACTAAAATTAAAAACAAATGACAGTTCTTAATAAAACATTCAACACACCATATAACACAGCACCTTTTTCAAAAATAAAAACAGAAGATTATTTACCTGCTTTTAAAGAAGGCATTAAAAAATCTAAAGCTGAAATTGACGCCATAACAGCAAACACTGAAGCCCCAACTTTTGAAAACACGATTGAAGCCTTAGATTATTCAGGAGAAGAATTAGATCGCTTGTCTAGTATTTTCTTCAATTTGAATTCTGCTGAAACTAATGACGAAATTCAGAAAATAGCACAAGACGTTTCACCTTTACTTTCAGATTTCAGTAATGACATTACGTTGAATGAAGACTTGTTTAAACGTGTAAAAGCAGTTTACGATTCAAAATCTAGTTTAGATTTAACTACAGAACAAAACACGCTTCTCGATAAAAAATATAAAGGGTTTTCTCGAAATGGTGCTAATTTACCAGAAGACAAAAAAGAAAAACTTCGTGCAATTGACAAAGAATTGAGTCAATTAAAATTAAAATTCGGAGAGCATATTTTAGCAGAAACAAATAAATTTGAAATGCATCTTACGGATGAGTCTGATCTTTCAGGCTTACCAGAAGGAGCCAAAGAAGCCGCTAAACAATTAGCAGAAAGCAAAGACAAAGACGGTTGGTTAATCACTTTAGATTACCCAAGTTATATTCCGTTTATGACTTATGCCGACAACAGAGCATTAAGAGAAGAATTGTCAAAAGCTTTTGGAAGAAAAGGATTTCAAAATGATGAGCTAGACAATCAAAATATTGTTCTCAAAATAGCACAATTGCGTTTTGAGCGTGCTCAACTTTTAGGTTACAAAACACATGCACACTTTGTGTTGGAGGAGCGCATGGCAGAAACACCAGAAAAAGTAACCTCGTTTTTAAATGAATTATTAGAAAAAGCGAAACCAGCTGCTAAGGATGAATTTGAAGAATTAGAAAGTTTTGCAAAAGAATTAGATGGTATTGACCAACTTCAAAAATGGGATTCTGGTTATTATGCTGAAAAGTTGAAACAAAAATTATTCGACTTGGACGACGAGCAATTAAAACCGTATTTTAAATTAGAAAATGTGATCAATGGTGCTTTTACGGTTGCTGAAAAATTATTCGGACTACAATTTGAAGAAATTAATACTATCGATAAATATCACGACGACGTTTTAACTTACAAAGTTACTGATGCAGACGGTGAATTAGTATCCATCTTCTATGCTGACTTTTTCCCAAGAGCAGGAAAACGTAACGGTGCATGGATGACGTCTTACAAACCTCAAATGATTAAAGATGGTAAAAACGAAAGACCACACATTTCTAACGTTTGTAATTTCACTAAACCAACAAAAAGCAAACCATCATTATTAACGTTTAATGAAGTCACAACGTTGTTTCATGAATTTGGTCACGCCTTACACGGTATGTTAGCCAACACCACGTATCCTAGCATATCTGGAACCAGCGTGTATTGGGATTTTGTTGAATTACCAAGTCAGGTGTTAGAAAACTGGTGTTACGAAAAAGAAGCTTTAGAGTTATTTGCAACACATTACGAAACAGGCGAAGTCATCCCAATGGAACTAGTTGAAAAAATAAAAGCTTCGGCAACGTTTCACGAAGGCATGCAAACCTTACGTCAATTGAGTTTTGGATTATTAGATATGTCATGGCATGGTATTGATCCATCAAACATTACAAATGTGAAGTCTCATGAAGTTGAAGCCTTTGGAGATACAAGTTTATATCCTGATGTCGCAGAGAATTGTATGAGCACGTCGTTTTCGCATATTTTTCAAGGAGGCTATTCTTCCGGGTATTACAGTTATAAATGGGCCGAAGTTTTAGATGCAGATGCGTTTGAATATTTTAAAGAAGAAGGCATCTTCAATAAAATAGTAGCAGATAAATTTAAAACCTTTGTATTATCACAAGGTGGAACAGACAATCCTATGACCTTGTATAAAAAGTTTAGAGGACAAGAACCAAAACCTGAAGCCTTATTAAGACGTGCCGGATTATTAAAATAAAACGCAAAGGTTATGCGTTCACTGTTTATGAGGTTATTAAAACTTATAGGACATATCGCAATCATTTTAGTTTTAACAGCAATCACTCAAGTTGGAGGTATCATCTGGCTTCTTGCTGTTATTATTTCTTATAAAATCAAAAAGGGAAAACGTATTGTTTTCCCTTTACTTTACCTGCTATTCAACCTTATTATAATTCCACCAATTGCTGCGCATTTTGGAAGAGAAAAATTACCTTGGTTTGATACTGAGCTAAAGCCGAGAAATTGGTTTTATCCATTAGCGTTTAGGAATTATGTGAATTCAGAATTAAAAGATGTGTTGGAAAGTTCTGCTCATGATTTATCTTCTTCAGGAATTACAATCACCTATTTAGATGGTAATTTCCCTTTTATTGATGGCTTTCCGTTATTCCCGCATTTAAGTCATAATGATGGAAAAAAGATAGATTTATCATTAATGTATTTAAACCACAATGGCATTTCAACATCTAAAAAACCTTCAATCTCTGGTTATGGTGTTTATGTTAATACCGATAAAAATTACACCTCTAAATCTTGTTTAGATAAAGGCTATTGGCAATATGATTTCACGAAATATCTCACACTTGGAACGATTCATGACTTAAAACTAGACAAGGCTAAGACTACACTTATAATTAAACAATTGCTTTCTATACCTTCAACCCATAAGATATTTATTGAGCCGCACTTGAAACAATCACTAGATCTAAGTCATCAGTCAAAAATTCGATTTACCGGATGCCAAGCCGTTAGACACGATGACCATATTCATTATCAAATCAAATAAACTTTCAAAGATTATTGAAAGTTTAAAAATTATTATATATTTGTATTATGGAATATCAAGAGGCAAAAGAAAAATTCATAAGTACCTGGGGAAGTTTAGGTTCGCTTTGGGGCATCAATAAAGCGATGGCTCAAATACAAGCATTGCTTTTTATTTCAACTCACCCCTTGTCTATGGAAGACATTATGGAGGATCTTAAAATTTCGCGCGGTAATACTAGCATGAATTTAAGACAACTAATGGATTGGGGCATTGTAACCAAAGTATTAGTTTCTGGTGAACGCAAAGAGTTTTTTACGACGGAAAAAGACGTGCAAGAATTAGCACGCATCGTAGCTAAAGAGCGTAGCCGAAGAGAAATTAGACCTGTTATTAAAGTTCTTGAAGACGTATCTACAATAAAAGATGATGGCACTGAAAAAACAAAAGAGCTCATTAAACAAACGAAGGCATTAAATCAATTGACGCAAGACTTAGATATCTTAATGAATAAGATGGTGAATCAAAAACAAAATTGGTTAACAAAGTCGGTTTTAAAACTGATGAAGTAGCACGTATATTTTTTCAATATAAACTTTCAATTTTTTCTGAAAGTTTAAAAACAAAGAAAACATGAAACATTTTTATGATATTAACAAGTTGTTAATCTTGATTACCTCATTCCTCTACTTGACTTTTTGGGGAGGCATTATGGCACAAATTGTTTTAGGTCTTGTTCAAATCTTAATGAGCATCACGCTTATCGTTCATTTTAAAGCGCTCTCTAAACTCGTTAAAAAACTATTTAAAAGTTATGTAATTACAACGGCATCCTTTATTGTACTCTTTCGAATTATAGGTCATTTCGGAATTGGAGGATTCCAATTCATATTTCTATGGTTATTCGTTTCAATGGGTCTTGCCCTATTCCATTTCTATATCACTTATAAAATTAAATTATCATGAAAACACAAATTCCAAATTGGTTAATTATTCTAGGTGGCTGTGGACAAATATTCACGGCACTAATTTATCCTTATATAAGGCATAAAGTTTTTGATTGGTATAATGATGTTAAACAACTAAAACCTTTAAATCAAGAAATCGCAAAAACGTACGGCAGATATATTCAAGGTTTAAATTTTTCTTTTGGATTAATTGCTATCGTAATTCCCAACGATTTACAAAACGGATCAAACTTAGCTATTGCATTAACCGGACTTATTGCGGCATATTGGGTTGGAAAAGTCGCTACACAAATTGCATATTATCCCATGTATCAAATACCTCAGAAATTAATTTTCAAGATCGGTAGTTATTTCATGAATACCTTGTTCACACTATTTGCTGTGGTTTACACGTGGTTATTAATTACAAATCTTAGTTCAATCTTTTAAATGTACTATCATGAAAACACAAGCACTACTTATTGACAGCTATTCTGAAAAAAACAAAATAGAAATGATAGATTTCTATAACGAAGCCTCAGAAGATTACGAATTTTGGAGTCAAGATTTTAACATGCATTTCGGATATTACGCCCCCTTTAAAACTAATCCTTTTAAACGCGACAGCATGCTTAATCAAATGAATGCTCAGGTTATAAAACGACTTCAAATTAACACTAAAAAACATAGACTCATCGATTTAGGTTGTGGTATGGGCGGCACAATGCGCTATGCCTTAAAACAACATCAAAATTTAATCACTTATGGAGTCACGCTTTCTGATTTTCAGGTGAAACATGGCAATGATTTATTACAAGGAAAAAATGGTATTATTCTAAAAGAAAATTACAACAACACCTCATTTCAATCTAATTCCTTTGATTCGGCTGTAGCGATAGAAAGCTTTTGCCATTCCGGACATGGAGAAAACTCATTAAAAGAAGCTTATCGAATTTTAAAACCTGGTGGGAAATTAGTCATCGCTGATGCCTTCTTAAAAAAAGAACAATCAGAACTTTGCAAAGGAGCCGATTACGCATACAATCGTTTGTGTAACCATTGGAGCCTCGAAAAACTAGAAACTCATACTTTTATAAAACAAAAGTTACAAGACTTAGGTTTCAACAACATTAAAATTGAAGACACCTCACATAGAGTCGCCCCTTCTGTATTACATGTCCCATTTGCGATTACAGGATTTATCCTAAAAAAACTACTGAGTTTTAAAACTATAAAAAGAGAAAGTCTGCATAATTTGAAGGGTTCATTCTTCGCATTATTAACAGGACTACACATCAAAAGTTTTGGGTATTATATAATTAGTGCAACAAAACATGATGGTTAAGATAAATCTTACGCTAATAAGGTTTAACGTTTATAACTAAATTATTTCTCGAATTTTTAACCTATTTTTGAACCAGCAATGAAATTGAACGATGCCTAAGCATACAATAGACCCAAATAATTGGGTGAAATCATATTCAGATTACCTCTTCAATTATACGATTACTCGTGTAAATGATAGAGAAATCGCTCAAGATTTAATATCTGAAACTTTTTTAGCCGGTCTTAAATCCATGAAAAACTTTAAGGGCGAAGCTAGCGAACGAACGTGGCTCATTTCAATCTTAAAGCGAAAAATCATAGATCATTATCGTAAAATAAACTCTAACAAAGGTAAAGCCGAAGTTAGAATGACTTATAACAGTGATACTGATACTGAAGGTGATTGGCTAGAAGAACGCGTGGCAGATTCTACTGTTAAAACTGCTGAAGACACTTTGGTAAATTCAGAATTAGGCGATGCTATCTACAATTGTTTAGGAAAATTGCCAGAAAAACAAGCTGACGTTTTTAAGATGAAAACCATTTTAGGTTATGATACAGAAACCATTTGTAATGATTTAGATATTACTGCGTCTAACCTATGGGTAATTATACACAGAGCCCGAACTGCATTAGCAGAATGCATGCAAGATAATTGGTATAAATAATATTCCGTTTACAAGGACATTAAAGATGAAAAAAAGTTTTTTATTTATAAGCTGTGATGAAGCAAAACATATTTGTGATAAAGCACAATATGATGAGGCTTCTACTTGGGAACAATTCAAACTAAGACTACGTCTTATGTATTGTAACATTTCAAAGAAGTATTCTAGCAATAACACTAAACTATCCCAAACCATAGAAAAATCAAAAGTTCAGTGTCTCAAAACTGACGAACTCAATAAGCTTCAATCACAATTTGATAAAGAATTAGCGAAGCAACAACAAGATTAATAGCCAAATAATAGGTAAACCTTCTACCCAAAACGCACTAAAATAGTTTGATTGATTTTTGTTTGAAAAAAGCAGAAGCAATAGTGTAATCACCGTAATAACTACGATTGCAATTATTGATTTCTCTAATAATTGATCTTTAAAAAATTCTAATATTAAAAAAGCACCTAAAAGTACAACACCTATAATTTTAGTTTTTTTGACACCTATTTTTTGAGGGATTGTTGCCAATTTCAAATTGTCATAATTTAGATCTCTAATCTCAAATGGCAACATTAATACAAGAACATAACTAAATCGTTGAACACTTGTAATAATCACATCTGAATAAATTGAAACATCATGATTCACTATTGGTAAAATCACTGTTGTAAACATCCAAATCAGTGCAATGAGGTATACTTTTAAGCCACTGACTTGTCGTAAATTCTTATGATCATCAAATAAATAGCGCTTTGGAACCATAATAGGAATGGCATAAAAAAATGTAATCACCCCAAGAATTATAATGACCATTAAGGTTTCTGTTTCAAGCTTCAAAACATAATAGCACATAGCCAAAAAAGCTATAAAAGAAAATACTTGTATGGCCTTTAACCAACTTGCCAAACTGCGATGGTGAAACTTAACGACTCCAAAGTATTTTACAAAATTATAACCCGTTATTGTTGCAAAAAACACAAAAGATAGCAGGTATTTATCAAAACCTAAGTCCAGCTCAATTAATGTCACCCAAGCTAAAGAACAAGCGGCTAATGCAACATGAATACTACTATTCAAATAAAAGTTAAAGATGCGTTTTAAAACTTCCATAACGCAAAAGTAAGGATTGTGTTAATAACCTCTAACATCGGTTAAAAACTTTAGTATTCCTTAACTATAAAATTAGGCTAAATCCGTACTTTTGCAGAACTAAATAAATTATTTTTATTAATGGATACAACTTCTTTTGCACTCAGACATATTGGCCCAAATTCAGATGACCAACAAGCCATGTTAGACACTATAGGTGTTAAAAATATTGAACAATTAATAACGGAAACTATTCCAGATAACATTCGCTTAGAAAACGATTTAAATCTTGATGCTGCGTTGAGTGAGCAAGAGTACCTTAGCCATATCAATGAACTATCACAACGTAATAAAATTTACAAAACATACATTGGTTTAGGGTATTACCCAACTAATTTACCTGCAGTAATACAGCGTAATGTATTAGAAAACCCAGGTTGGTATACCGCTTATACACCATATCAAGCTGAAATTGCTCAAGGTCGATTAGAAGCCTTATTGAATTTCCAAACCATGATTATTGATTTAACAGGAATGGAAATTGCGAACGCCTCTCTTTTGGATGAAAGTACGGCTGCAGCGGAAGCTATGGCATTATTATTTGCGATTAGAGATCGTGGTCAAAAGAAAGCCAATGTCAATAAATTCTTTGTTTCAGATTTAGTTTTACCACAAACTATCGATTTACTTGAAACTAGAGCCAATCCTATAGGCATTGAATTAGTCATTGGTAACGAAACTGAATATAATCTTTCAGACGAGTATTTTGGAGCCTTAGTTCAGTATCCAGCCAAAAACGGTCAGATCACAGATATTAAATCATTTATAGAACAGGCAAACGCTAAAAATATTAAAGTTGCTGTGGCAGCTGATCTTTTAAGCTTAGTGAAGCTTGAAGCGCCAGGGAAATTTGGTGCAGATGTTGTTATTGGTACCACGCAACGTTTCGGAATACCAATGGGTTACGGAGGTCCACATGCCGCTTATTTTGCGACAAAAGACGCTTACAAACGTGATGTTCCAGGTCGTATTATTGGAGTCACAAAAGACATTACTGGTAATAGAGCTTTGCGAATGGCACTACAAACTAGAGAACAACATATTAAACGCGACAAGGCAACATCAAATATCTGTACGGCTCAAGTACTTTTAGCGGTGATGGCAGGTATGTATGCTGTTTACCATGGCCCAAAAGGCTTAACTTTTATTGCTGATAAAGTTAAAGATTCAGCTTCAACTTTAGCAAACGCTTTAGAACGTTTAGGATTAGAACAGGTCAACTCACATTACTTTGATACGATTCAGATAAAAGCAGATGCTGTTAAAGTAAAATACGAAGCTGAGAAAAATGAAGTGAATTTTCATTATCCAGATACCAATACCATTAATATCGCTTTAAACGAAACCACTAATGTTTCAGACTTAAATGATATTATTACAATTTTTCAAAATGTAACAGGAAATACTACAGACAAAATAGAATCTATTTCAACTAACGAAACGATTCCTGCACATCTAAAACGTCAATCCGATTTTTTAACTTTTGATGTTTTTAACACGTATCATTCTGAAACGGAATTAATGCGCTACATCAAACGTTTAGAACGTAAAGATTTAGCATTAAATCATTCTATGATTTCATTAGGGTCTTGTACCATGAAATTAAATGCGGCTTCAGAAATGTTACCATTAAGCTGGCCAAGTTGGGGCAGCATGCATCCATTTGTACCAACGGAACAAGCTACGGGTTACAAATTAATGCTTAAAGAATTAGAAAATCAGTTATCAGAAATTACTGGTTTTGCAGCGACATCGCTTCAACCAAATTCTGGTGCACAAGGTGAATTTGCCGGATTGATGGTTATTAAGGCCTATCACGAATCTCGTGGAGATCATCATAGAAACATTTGTTTAATACCTTCGTCTGCACACGGTACAAATCCTGCGAGTGCTGTTATGGCTGGCATGAAAGTGGTTGTCACTAAAGCATCAGAAAACGGAAACATCGATGTTGAAGACTTAAGAGAAAAAGCAGAATTACATAAAGATAATCTTTCTGCAATTATGGTCACATATCCATCTACACATGGTGTATATGAAGCTTCCATAAAAGAAATTACACAGATTATTCACGATAACGGAGGCCAAGTTTATATGGATGGTGCCAACATGAATGCGCAAGTTGGATTAACCAATCCAGGAAATATCGGAGCCGATGTTTGTCACTTAAATTTACATAAAACCTTTGCGATTCCTCATGGAGGTGGTGGACCAGGAGTTGGACCAATTTGTGTAGCCAAACAATTAGTACCCTTTTTACCAGGAAACCCAATCATAAAAACGGGAGGCCATCAAGCTATTACAGCAATTTCAGGAGCACCTTTTGGATCTGCTTTAGTATGTCTTATTTCTTATGGTTATATAAAAATGTTAGGCTATAGAGGTTTGAAAAAAGCAACCGAAGTTGCCATTTTAAATGCCAACTATATTAAAGAACGTTTAAACGGATCTTACCCAACTTTATACTCTGGAGAAAAGGGAAGAGCTGCTCACGAAATGATTATTGATTGTCGTGATTTTAAAGCCAACGGTATTGAAGTTACAGACATTGCAAAACGTCTGATGGATTACGGATTCCACGCTCCTACTGTGTCATTCCCCGTTGCAGGAACCATGATGATTGAACCTACTGAAAGCGAAAGTAAAGCTGAAATGGATCGTTTTTGTGATGCTATGATTTCAATTCGAAAAGAAATTGATGCATCATCTAAGGACGAATCTAATAATATGCTAAAAAATGCACCACACACCTTAGGTATGCTTACCGCTGATGAATGGTCATTACCATATAGCAGAGAAGCTGCAGCATTTCCATTAGATTTTGTTAGAGATAATAAATTTTGGCCAAGTGTGAGGCGTGTCGATGATGCCTATGGAGATCGTAACTTAATATGTAGTTGTGCTCCAATTGAAGCTTATATGGATGCTTAGTTTTAATCGATAAATATTAAAAAAAAAGTATTCAATTTGAATACTTTTTTTTGCTTTTTATAAATTATAGACGACTATAATTATGAATTCTTTAAAAATTCTTGCTTTAGAACTGTAAATAACAAAATGTATATATTATTAGTTAGTTTCGTAACTATGAAAACAATTAACAATGGCAATTAAAATAACAGGTACAGGGAGTTATATTCCTAATACTATTGAAAAAAACGAGGATTTTTATAATCATCAGTTTTTAAATGCTGATGGTTCTTCTATCAATAGCCCAAATGAAATTATTGTAGAAAAATTTAAGGCTATTACAGGTATACAAGAACGCCGTTATATTGAGGATGATCTCTTAAATTCTGATATTGCTTTTTTTGCTGCTCAAAAGGCTATAGATGATGCAAAAATAGATAAAGAAAGTATCGATTATATCATTGTAGCACATAATTACGGTGATGTTAAACATAATGCAGAACAAAGTGATACCGTACCTAGTATGGCATCTAGAGTGAAGCATTTATTACAAATTAAAAACCCTAAATGTGTTGGGTACGATTTACTTTTTGGTTGTCCTGGTTGGATAGAAGGCGTTATACAAGCTAAAGCGTTTATCGCTGCTGGTATTGCCAAACGTTGTTTAGTAATTGGCTCAGAAACCTTGTCTAGAGTTATAGATCAACATGACAGAGACTCTATGATTTATAGCGATGGTGCAGGCGCTGTCATCGTAGAAGAAACAGATGAAGAAGGAGGTATTTTGGCGCACGAATCTGCTACTTACGCTTTAGACGAAGCCCATTTTATTTACTTCGGAGAAACCAATAACCCTGAAGTTACAGCCAAGCGACGTTACATTAAAATGTATGGTCGTAAGATTTATGAATTTGCATTGTCTAACGTTCCTAAAGCGTTAAAAACATGTCTTGACAATAGTGGAGTTTCAATTACTGATGTCAAAAAAATATTGATTCAT
Source organism: Winogradskyella pacifica (assembly GCF_003386275.1). Lineage (NCBI taxonomy): Bacteria > Pseudomonadati > Bacteroidota > Flavobacteriia > Flavobacteriales > Flavobacteriaceae > Winogradskyella > Winogradskyella pacifica. Next base: position 154,781 of record NZ_QREI01000006.1, read on the forward strand.
CAGGCGAATGAAAAAATGGATGAAGCTATCGTTAAGCGTTTTTACAAATTACACCAAATGGAAATGCCTGAAGGTATTATGCCGATGACGATTAACAGATTAGGAAATTCTAGTGTGGCAACTGTACCGACTTTATTCGATATGATTCTAAAAGGCCAAGTAAAAAATCAAGAGATTAACAAAGGGGATATTATTATGTTTGCAAGTGTTGGAGCTGGTATGAACATAAATGCTATTGTATATAAATATTGATCTAAAAGATTGCTTTAAAACCCATTTATGTACGAAAAAACATATCCAAATAAACGCTTTAAACTTACCCTTCAGTTTTTACAAAAACACATTAACACATCAGAATCTATTTTAGATTTAGGAGTTAAAAATCCCTTTTCTGAAATAATGATTTCTGAAGGGTTTTCTGTTGAAAATACAACTGGAGAAGATTTGGATGAAAATCAATCGGCAATTGAAACGTCTTCTGCAGAAGTTGTAACGGCTTTTGAAATTTTCGAACATTTATTATCACCTTATGAAATTTTAAAATCTATTAAAGCCAATAAACTAGTAATAAGTGTGCCTTTAAAATTATGGTTTGCTCCTGCATATCGGAGTAAAACTGATATGCGCGATAGACATTATCATGAGTTTGAAGATTGGCAACTCGATTGGCTATTAGAAAAAACAGGTTGGACCATTAAAGACAGACAACAATGGACTAATCCTGTGAATAAATTAGGCATTAGACCTATTTTAAGACGGTTTACGCCGCGTTACTACATTGTATATGCAGAAAGAGCTTAACTTTGAAAAAACAGATTTCAATTTTGAACTTTTATATTATCATTCCGGCGCATAACGAAGAAGATTACATTGGTAAAACTTTAGACTCTTTAGTTAAGCAAACTTTGTTGCCGAAAAAAGTTGTTGTTGTGAATGATCATTCTTCAGATAACACTCAAAGTATTGTAGAAGATTATTCTTCAAAACACTCTTGGATCTCTTTATTAAATTCAAAATCGTCGGACAAACATTTACCTGGTTCTAAAATTATTAGTGCTTTTAATAAGGGCTTAGCCTCACTTGACGATGATTACGACATTATCTGTAAGTTTGATGCGGATTTAATTTTTCCTAAAAATTATTTAGAACAGTTAACCAAGCATTTCAATTCGAACAAAAATTTAGGAATGGCTTCGGGGTTCTGCTATATTGAAAAACATAACGAATGGATTCTCGAAAACCTAACGAATAAAGATCATATTAGAGGTGCTTTAAAAACGTATAAGAAAGATTGCTTTAAACAAATAGGACAACTTAAACCATCCATGGGTTGGGACACGGTTGATGAGTTGTTAGCAAAACACAATGGCTGGGAAATTCTTACTGACGAAACACTCCATGTAAAGCATCTCAAACCCACAGGACAATCCTATAATAAAGCCTCTAAGTACTTACAAGGTGAAGCCATGTACAAAATGCGTTATGGCTTTTGGATCACCTTAATTTCTGCATTAAAATTGGCTTCAAAAAAAGGAAGCTTCAAACTTTTTAAAGATTATATGTCCGGTTATTTTAGAGCTAAATCTAATAAATTAGAATTTTTAGTTTCTAATGAAGAAGGTCAATTCATTAGAGACTTACGCTGGAATGGAATAAAGGGGAAATTTCTAAAATAAAGATCCCAATTTTACCAATAAGTTATTGCTTTTTGAATTAGAGATTCCTGCCTTCGCAGGAATTGGTTAAAAACTCCAGCTTTTATAACTGCTTGATGCTTCTAATTTATTTTCAATCGCATCATCTAATTGTGGGAAGAAATCAATTCCTGTTAAGGCTTCAACTTTATCAACTGAAACCACAAATTTATACAATGGTAAATCTGAATCTTCATGATTCATTAAAAACGCAAGTACTTTTATTTTTCCATTTGTATTGTCTAAAATGACTTTATAAAATTGATTTGGTACTGCTACATCTTCATCACCAATCACTTTTAGTCCATTTTCAAGAATACCTCCAGTGACTACAAAAACACCATCATTCTTTTTTGCCCAATAACGTACTTTTTGTTCTAAGCGATTCCACACTCCAGCATTAAATTTATGTTCTTGTGGACTAATATTACTCGTTAAAAAAGTTTCATCATGTGCCTCTTGGGTAAATCGTCTATCTCCAGCAGGACATAAATGCCCTTTGTCGTAACCCGATTGTTTATAATTACTCCAATGTGCTGCACCTGTTTTTACGGCATTATCAATTTCAAAATAAGGTCTTTTATGGTTTGTTGAACTTATATGCGATGCTTTCAACTCATAAGCCACCCACTCTGCTTGTTCGTGAGGCTCACTATATGATAAGGAATAGTTTTTATGATGTATAATTTGATTGGTGGTACTTGTTGGTAAATAATACGCGTTAGTGCTTTCTTTTAAAGTCGCACCTTCACTTACAATCTCGGTTTTCGCGTTAGACTCTAAAAAATAATCATAGCTGTATATGCCAATCACTATAATTACTGCAATGATTGTAAAAATGGGTTTTCTTTTCAAAATATCGTATTAATCTATCACAAATCCTAAAGGCTGCCCTGTTGCTCCATTAGGAAAACTAATCCCTAATAAAGCTGAAATTGTAGGTGCAATATCCGGAATTACGGTTTTATTAAACGTTTCACCATGCTTAATGCCTTTTCCGAAAAATAACAATGGCACATGTGTGTCATAATTTAAACCACTACCGTGCGTAGATCCTGTTTTACCATAAGAAATAAAAGAGGTATCATTTACCAATATTACATCACCTGAACGTTTTTGATTAAAGCCGTTTTGCAACAAATCTTCTATTCCACCGTAAAAACCTGTTGAGCCCATTGTTGTTGCCGTATAAACTTTAGAAACATTAAGGTAACTTAATTGCTCCATAGCAATAGCATCTTGTACATCGCTAAGTTTTAATCCTAACTCCTTAACCTTATTTCTATCTAAAAATATTTGGTCGTTACTGATATTCTCTACAATAGAATCAGTTCCATAAGTCGCTTCTAAAAAGGCATTAAATATTGCCTTTCTATCCTTATTATTTACATAACCTGCAGGCACTTTTAATGAACTTAAATAAGAAGGCACGTCTATTGCGCCATGATCTGCTGTTAAAAAAACAGTGTATTCTCCTTTTCCAACTGTGGTATCTAAATACTCAAATAAACGCGCCAAATCTTTATCTAAACGCAAATAGGTGTCTTGAACTTCCTTTGAGTTCACTCCGAAGTTATGCCCCACGTAATCGGTCGCTGAAAAGCTTACCGCTAAAACATCCGTAATTTGGTCTTGACCTAAACCTTCCGCTTCAATTGCAGCCATTGCAAAATCTGCTGTTAAGCTATTACCATAAGGTGTGGCTTTTAAAATATCGTAACCTCTATTGTCTTTACTTAATGTTTTTAAATCATAAGGAAATGTTGCTTTTTCTTTACCTTTAAAACCACCTTCAAACGTATTCTCATCAACTCCACTTTCTGTATATGTTGAAATATCATATAATGTATTCCATTCTTTCAAATAAGATTCTGCATGTGTTGAAGCATTAAAGTTCAATACCCATTCTGGTAACTCAGTCATGTAATGAGAACTTGAAATCCAACGCCCTTCATCCCTTCCATGAAACCAATACGCTGCATTTGCCGTATGACCTGCAGGCAAAATTGCTCCTCTATCTTTTAAAGAAATCCCAATTGTTTTACCTTGGCCTTGTGTAAATAACCTATTCTCATCTGCAAAAGTTGTAGTTTGCATTCTGTGTGGTGACATTTTGCCTGCCTTATCTTCGGTTCCTACAGATTGTGCATCGTCATCACCTGCGCAATACACCATTCCCTTTGTTTCTTTATCGTACCAATTGTTACCAATTATACCATGAATTTTCGGTGTGGTCCCTGTATAAACAGAAGCATGACCAGGACCAGTATACGTTGGCACATAGTTGAAATGGTTGTTTTTACAGTTAAACCCTTCATTTATCATACGATTAAAACCACCATCTCCAAATTTAGATTCAAAACGTGTTAAGTAATCATAACGCATTTGATCTACAACAATACCAACGACTAACTTTGGCCTATCGTTAGATTCTAAAACTGAAGTTTCTATTTTTGTATCAGTAGTTGTATTTTGCGCACCACAAGAGGAAAACATAAATAAAACAACAATTAAAGAGACGATATTTTTCATTTGAATATGACATTATTGTGAGTTTCAAAAATACAATTTTTAAATTATCTTAGTTTAAATTAACATTAATAACTAATCCTTTTTTATACTTTAGCATTAATAAAATATAACATGACTTACCTACATAACATAGGCACCTATTTTATAATGATTAAAGATATTTTTCGCAGACCCACTAAGTGGTCAGTGATGAAACCTTTAATTCTAAAAGATATTGATGATCTTATAATTGGTTCTTTAGGCATTGTTGCCTTTATTTCATTTTTTGTTGGAGGCGTTGTGGCTATCCAAACTTCGTTGAATATGACGAGTCCATTAATGCCAAAATCTCTAGTAGGTTTTGCTACACGACAATCCATCATTCTCGAATTTGCACCAACTTTTATCTCCATTATTATGGCTGGTAAAGTGGGTTCTTTTATTACCTCGAGTATAGGAACAATGCGTGTTACAGAGCAAATTGATGCTTTAGAAGTTATGGGAATAAATGCCATTAACTATCTCGTCTTTCCAAAATTTATAGCTTTAACACTTTATCCATTTGTAATTTCTATTGCGATGTTTTTAGGAATTTTAGGTGGACTTATGGCCTGTGTATATGGAGGTTACGGCACTATGGAAGACTATGTAGAAGGTGTTCAGATGGATTTTATTCCATTCCATTTCTTTTATGCCTTTATTAAAACTTTTGTGTTTGCTTTTTTACTAGCAACTATACCATCGTATTATGGGTATTTTATGAAAGGTGGAGCTTTAGAAGTTGGTAAGGCTAGTACAACCTCTTTTGTTTGGACTAGTGTTATGATTATACTTGTCAACTTTTTACTAACCAGTTTATTACTCGGCTAATTATGATAGAAGTTAAAGACTTAAAAAAATCGTTTGGTGATACCCAAATTTTAAAAGGAATAACAACTTCTTTTGAAAAAGGAAAGACCAACTTAGTTATTGGCCAAAGTGGTTCTGGTAAAACCGTATTTTTAAAATGCTTGCTTGGATTATTTGAATATGAAAGTGGATCCATTTCTTATGAAGGAAAAAACTTCAGTAAATTATCAAGAGATGAAAAAACCAATTTACGTTCAGAAATGGGCATGGTTTTTCAAGGGAGTGCGCTTTTTGATTCCATGACTATTGCTGAAAATGTAATGTTTCCTTTGCGTATGTTTACAAAACAGAGCAAAAGTGAAATGGAAGATAGAGTCAATGAGGTTTTAAAACGCGTGAATCTAGATGACGCTCACAAAAAAATGCCAAGTGAAGCTTCTGGTGGTATGCAAAAACGTGTTGCCATTGCCCGAGCGATAGTTAACCGACCAAAATATCTGTTTTGTGATGAACCTAACTCTGGTTTAGATCCTAAAACAGCCATAGTTATTGATAACTTAATTCAGGAAATCACAGATGAGTTTAATATCACAACCGTGGTTAACACACATGATATGAACTCCGTTATGGAAATAGGAGAAAAAATCGTTTTTCTAAAAAATGGTTTATTAGAATGGGAAGGCTCTAGTGAAACGATATTTAGAACCGACAACGAAGCTGTAACCAACTTCGTTTATTCGTCTGAACTATTTAGAAAAGTACGTAAAATGTACCTTGAAGAAAGCGAATAACTTTTAGTTACGCTTAATAAATACGGTATCTACTTTTAATTCATTTTTTAACCACTTTTGCAAATCGCGTTCCTTTGTGTAAACCAAGCTATCTGAAAGTTGAACCTTCCATCTTACATTAACTACTGTAATAGTATCTATATTAATAAAGTCTTTTGACTCCAACATCTTAGCGTAACCAAAATACTCTAAATCACTAAACTTAATTTTAGCATCGCGAGAGAGCGAACTAAACGATACTCCGTTTTGAGTAGTGCTTTTAGACTCTATAACCTTATTCAATTTAGAGATATTAGCTTGTAATTCTTCAATTTGATTTTGCAGCCCATCAATGACATTATCTTTTCGATCTGATTCTGCATAGGCTCTATCTAATGATTCCATTAAACGGTCTGCACTTCTGGTTTTATTGGCATTTATGATTAATTCAAAATCTTTAATGCTTTCGTATTTATGTATATCGTTTTGTAAAGCTGAAACCATTTCATCACTTACATCACCATTAAAATGCAAGCGGATTATTTTATTATCAGAATCTAAATCATCATCCTTTCGCTGTAGCCAAAGGTTGTCATTGTTTTCAATATCGCTTTTAACAAAATTATCAAAATCTCTTTTGTATTTACTTTCTTGTAATACAGTTAAAAACGTCCAAATTGCAGGAAGCATAACGACCACAGCAACTAGCATTGCAAATCGAGAAGTTCGTTTTCGCTTTGCGGAATTGGCATACTTTAACATTGGAAAACGCAACAACTTTAATACTAAAAATGTTGCTAAGGCGATAAAAATGGTATTTATCGTAAATAAATACATGGCTCCTCCAAAATACTCCCAGTTCCCTATCGCTAAGCCATAACCAGCCGTACATAAAGGTGGCATTAAGGCTGTTGCAATAGCAACACCAAAAATAACTGAGGCAATAGTTCCTTTTTTAGTTCGCGCAATTATTAACGCTAAACCTCCAAAAAAGGCAATAAGTACATCTCGTATATCAGGACGTGTTCTACCTAAGAGTTCTGATGTATCTGCACTTAATGGAAACAACCAAAAGAATAAAAATGCGGTTAATAAACTTAGCACAATCATAATGGCTAAATTGATAAGCGATTTTCTTAAAGTATCAATATCGTTGATAGCGATTGAAAGACCAACTCCCAATATCGGCCCCATTAATGGCGAAATTAACATGGCACCAATCACCACAGCTGTAGAGTTTGCATTAAGACCAATAGATGCCACAAAAATTGAACAGACCAAAATCCAAGCCGTTGCTCCTTTAAATGGAATATCTGCTTTTATTGCTGTAATCGTAGCATCTCTATCCGTATCATCTCTAAAATCGAGCAGTTCGCTTAAAAATGTTTTTATACTAGCAAATAAACCTTGAGCGTCTTTTTTTACAGCAGCTTTTTTTTCTTCAACTGCAGCTTCCTTGTTCATCTCATTGGTTACCTGAGAATTCTCATCCTCAGAAAAATTGAATTTATTTTCGTCACTCATAGTTTACCCGTATTCTTCTCCAAAATTGACTTTCACATTCTGAAGTACTTTTTTAATATCTTGTTCTTTTGCCTTAGGAAAGATAAGTAAAACTTCGTCTTTATCTACAATTATGTAATCTTTTAGTCCATCGACAACAACAATTTTATTCGCCTTAGAACGAATCATATTCCCACTAGCATCTTCTAATAACGTTTTGGCATTAACCACAGCATTATCATTGTCATCTTTATCTAATTTATCATATAAACTACCCCAAGTTCCCAGATCATTCCAATCGAAAGTTGCAGGAATCACATAGACATTGCTACTCTTTTCCATTAATGCGTAATCGACAGAAATATTTTCTGCTTTTTGATAATTTTCTTTAATAAAGTCATCTTCGTGCTCAGTGTTATATACTCCATAACCACTTTCAAACAATTGAAACAACTCTGGTTGATTGTTTTTAAAAGCCGAAATAACCGATTTCGCACTCCACATAAAAATCCCAGCATTCCATAAGAAGTTTCCTTGACTTATAAAAGACTTTGCCGTTTTATAATCTGGCTTTTCTCTAAATTGGCTCACTTGTTTAATTTCAGTTGTTGCCGATTTATCATATTCAATATAACCATAACCGGTATTAGGAAATGTAGGAGTAATCCCTAAAGTCATTAGTGCATCGTTAGATTCGCAATACTCAAAAGCTGTTTTTACGTTATTAGAAAACGCTTGCTCATCTTCAATCCAATGATCACTTGGAGCCACAATCATTACAGCATCCTCATTTTCTTTCTGAATTTTTAAGGCTGCATATAATATACAAGGAGCCGTATTACGCATGGCTGGCTCTAAAACCACTTGTCGTTTTGTAACGTTTGGTAATTGTTCAAAAACGAGATCGTTATAGCGTTCGTTAGTTAATATGAAAATGTTTTCTTCTGGAATTAACTGTGCTAAGCGGTGAAATGTTTTTTGTATTAAGGTATCACCTGTACCAAGCATATCGTGAAACTGCTTAGGAAAATCTTGTGTACTTACAGGCCAAAATCTTGATCCAACTCCACCTGCCATTAAAATGGCGTAATAATTTTTATTCTTCATTCTTCTAATAATTCAACTTCTGCATTAGGGTTAAACAAATATAACTTACCTGTTTTAACTTCTAGACATTCAAACCGTTTTCTTCGTTGTTTTCCTTGTTTAAAAACTCTTCCATTATACAACTTAAACTCCTTTCCTAATGGCACTTCAAACACATAGGTCTTATCGCTATTTTCGTCATATTGTTTTAGGGCATAGGCGAGCTGCGTATCTGTATCGCTAGACGCTTTTGGGTTTTTAAAGTGCTTAGCCAATAACGGCAATATCTCTAAAGGAAAAATTTCCGGCCTTAAAAACGGTAACATTAAATGCTGAAAAGTTTGCTTCCACTCTTTTCCATGCGGCTTAATAAATCTTCCGTGTTTTTTATAAGCTTCAAAATGGGCTACCTCATGAATTAATGTAATTAAAAAGCGATATACATTCAAATTAGAATTTATCGTAATCTGATGTTTCCCATTTGGCAATTCTCTATAATCCCCATGCCGCGTTTTACGCTCATTTTTCACTTTAACAACTAAATGGTCAATTGCTAAAAGCTCTGTAATCATTGGTTGTGCCGGAGCGGGAATAAAATCTAAAAGATGTGTTTGCATTAGTGCAAAAATAAGCGTTAAATTATTACTTTTTAAGTCTTTTTCTAATCAAAATGAACCCTACTGTAATGATAATAATGAAAAAGTTAATTGAACTTCACGAAGCATTTAATATATATTCTTAATAGCACTTATCTTGATATTAGTCTAAAAAACCATTAACTTAGCTAGACGCTATTTAATACTCACTAATATTCACAGAATTTAAAATCATGGCATTTATTGACTATTATAAAATACTTGGGGTAGATAAAAGTGCAACCAAGAGTGACATCAAAAAAGCCTACCGAAAATTGGCGAGAAAACATCATCCCGATTTAAACCCTAATGACAAAGAGGCTGAATTACAATTTAAGAAAGTTAATGAAGCTAACGAAGTATTAAGCAACGACGAAAATCGAAAAAAATACGATAAATACGGTGAAAATTGGCAACATGGAGAAGCTTACGACCAGGCCCAAAAACAACAAGAACAGCAACACCAGTCCCAACAACATTACCAACGTTCATCTGGCTCACAGGATTTCGGAGATGGAGAGTACTCTGATTTTTTCGAATCCATGTTTGGAGGAGGATTTGGAAACCGGCCTGGTAACACTAAATTTAGAGGACAAGATTTTAATGCCCAATTGCAATTAGACCTTAAAGACGTTTATACTTCAGAGAAACGTGTGTTGACCGTTAACGGAAAAAATATACGTTTAACTATACCTGCCGGAATTGCTAATGGTCAAATTATAAAAATTAAAGGTAAAGGTGGTGAAGGCAGAAATGGTGGTCCTAATGGTGATTTACTTATTGAATTTATTATTACTAACAACACTGATTTTAAACGCGATGGTTCAAACCTTTATAAAACCGTAAATCTTGATGTATATAAATCCGTTTTGGGAGGAGATGTTATCATCGAAACATTTGATAGTAAGGTAAAGTTGACTATAAAACCGCTAACCCAAAATGGGACTCAAGTAAAATTGAAGGGTAAAGGCTTTCCCATTTATAAAAAAGAAGGACAATTTGGTGACTTGGTCATTACGTATAATATCGAATTACCAAAAAAACTATCTGACAAGGAAAAAGAACTTTTTGAAGAATTGGCAAAATTACAATAGTTATGCAAAACACACATTTAATACCCATACCAAGTCTATGTACGCATTACCAAATTGAAATGTCCTTTTTTACGGGATTGAATGCGTATGGCCTGATTGAATTTATTTCGGTAGAAAAGACCTATTGCATCCATCAAGATAAGATTGCAGATGTAGAAAAAATGATTCGATTACACCAAGACCTTCAACTTAACTATGAAGGTATTGATGCTGTATTTAATCTTTTAGAAAAAATTGATTATTTAAAATCTGAATTAATTACGGCTCAGAATAAACTTAAACGATTTGAAGACGGTTAAATTTTATTAAGGTGTAGAATTAGAAACCTGCAACACCTTTCCGTTATAATATTTATTTCCGGTTAAAGCAAAATCTTGAATATATCTTGCCATTTCTATAGCTGTCGTTGGTGCTTTGTACCCTGGAAATGCTTCTTCCAACATTTCGGTTTGTACGGCGCCCAATGCCAACACGTTAAATTGTGGGCCTGTTTCTTTATATTCTTCCGCTAATAATTCCGTCATGGTAATAACAGCCGCTTTACTAGAACTATAGGCTGATAAGCCTGGAAATTTCATACTCCCTTGAATCCCCCCCATAGAACTAATCGTAACTACATGTCCGCCACTTTTCATAAAAGGAAGAACTGTTCTCGTTAATTCTGAAACACCAAATACGTTAGTTTGGTATACTTTTTCAAAGTCCTTAAATGTTGTTTCTGCAAAAGGTTTATTCAATATCGCACCAGCATTATTGATTAGAATATCCACGTGTTTCCATTCACTTTTAACGAAATCTACGACTTTTTGGTAATCATCTTCATTACATAAATCAAATGCAAATGATGAAATATTATCAAAATGAAGATTAGAGATTGGTTTTGCATTTCGAGATAAGGCTAAAACATTATGACCTTGCTCCGCTAATAAATGAACCAATTCAAAACCTATTCCTCTGCTTGTTCCTGTAATTATTATATTTTTACTCATCGTTTAAAACCACTTCTTTTGTTGGTGCATTCATCATGCCTTCTAAAGCAGGAATCATTTTATTCATAAAATTCGCCATGTGTACATAATCCATTTTATCAGCTTCGTCATACACATGATGATAATAGTCAAAATTTGTAAAGTCGAACGTTGAAATGGCATGCGCAGGCATATTTAATTCTTTAAAGAACGGAAAGTTATCTGATCTCATAAATAAACTCATCTTTTTTGCTCCTTCAAAAAATCCAACAACTTCCTCCCCTGCATATCCATTTAAAGTTTCAGCAAAATTAGAGCGCTCGTAACCACTCATATAAGCCAATGCTTCTGTTGAAGCTCTCGGCACCCCAATCATTTCAAAATTAATCATTGTGTAAGCATTTATGCCTTCATTTTTTAAACGTGCTGCTAAATGCGCAGATCCTTTTAATCCCTTTTCTTCAGCATCATATAAGGTAATTAAAATACTACGCTTATTGGATTTGGTTTTAGCAAAATAAGCACCAAACTCCATAGCCGCAATAGTACCAGAAGCATCGTCATTAGCACCATTAGCAATTGAATCTCCTTCTACAACTTTCCCTATTCCTATATGATCGTAATGGCCACCTAGAATAACATATTCATTTTTAAGTTTAGGATCATTGCCTTCCACTACACCCACAATATTATAACCATCTAGATCTTTTACTTTAAATGAATCACGATAGGTTTTAAAATAAGGTTTAATACCATTAGATTTTAGATACTCTTCAATAAACACAGCGGCTTTTTCAAGGCCTTCACTTCCTGTTTCCCTTCCTCCTAATTCGTCCGAAGTTAAATATTCCATACTGGCTTTAATCGCTTCTTGTGAGATAATAGGTTTAACATTTTCACCATCTTTTCCAGGTGTGCCATCTGGTGCCTTTACATTAAAAGCACATGAGCAAAGTAAAGCGATTGAAATTACTGAAAGTATTTTTTTCATCATTAGATTTTTATTTGTGTTTAAAGATAAAAAAATCCTGATTCGAAATTTATCAAATCAGGATTATATTATATAGATACTCTAAATTGAATTCAGAGTGCTGTAATAAAATTATACAACCATTGTTAATGGGTTTTCAATATAGCCTTTCAAAGTTTGAAGGAATTGCGCACCTGTAGCTCCATCAACCGTTCTATGGTCACAAGCTAAACAAAGTTGCATGGTATTACCAACTACAATTTGTCCGTTTTTAACTACTGGTTTTTCAACAATATTTCCAACAGATAAGATTGCTGAATTAGGCTGATTGATAATTGATGTAAAACTATCGATACCAAACATTCCTAAGTTAGAAATTGTAAACGTACTACCTTCCATTTCGTCTAGTCCTAACTTTTTATTTCTAGCTTTACCTGCTAATTCTTTAACAGCCCCACCAATTTGAGTTAAACTTTGCTCATTCGCAAATTTAACAACTGGTACTAATAAACCGTCTGGCACTGCAACTGCGACACCAATGTGAACATGGTTATTTAATTGCATTCTATCATCAAACCACTGTGAATTTACTTGAGGATGCTGCTTTAATGCTAAAGCACATGCCTTTACAATCATATCGTTGTAAGAAATCTTAGTATCTGGGATAGAATTATATTGCTTTCTAAATGCAATGGCGTTTTCCATATCATACTCCACATTTAAATAATAATGTGGTGCCGTAAATTTAGATTTTGCTAAATTTTTAGCAATCGCTTTACGCATGTTTGAATTTGGTATTTCATCGAAATCTTCTTGACCAGTGGCAACAAATTTACCAACAGAAGCTCCTTGTGCAGCAGGTGTAAAGTTTTCAATATCTTTCTTTACAATTCTACCGTTTTCACCAGAACCTTTAACTTGGTTTAAATCAACACCTTTTTCCTCAGCCATTTTTTTGGCTAATGGAGATACAAAAATACGTCCTGAAGTTGACGTCGAAGTTGAAGCTTTTGGAGCTTCTTTCTTTTCTTCAACCTTTTTAGTTTCAGCTTTTGGTGCTTCTTTTTTAACTTCAGCCTTAGGTGCTTCTTTCTTAGGTTCTGCACCTTCAGATTTAAAGTTTTTAGCAATCCCAGAAACATCAGTTCCTTTAGGGCCTATTATAGCTAATAATGAATCTACTTTAGCAGACTCACCTTCTTCTAAACCAATATGTAATAAATTCCCAGATTGGAACGATTCAAATTCCATTGTGGCCTTATCTGTTTCAATTTCAGCAAGAATGTCACCTTCTTCTACCTCATCGCCAACTTTCTTTAACCAAGTCGCTACAGTTCCTTCTTCCATGGTATCACTTAAACGCGGCATGGTAACAACAATAACTCCTTCTGGTAATTCTTGTTCTTCACTAGAATCAGAACTTTCAGTTTCAGTTTCTTTTTCCTCCGATTCAGAACTTTCCTTTTCTTCAGAATCGTTTGATGTTGCATCTCCGTTTAAATAACCAGAAATATCTTCACCTTCTTCACCGATAATAGCTAAAAGGGTATCAACTTTAGCAGTTTCACCTTCTTGAATACCAATATGCAATAACGTTCCTTCGTTAAAAGACTCGAACTCCATAGTTGCTTTATCAGTTTCGATTTCAGCTAAAATATCGCCTTCCTCAACTTTGTCACCTACCTTTTTTAACCAAGAGGCAACAGTTCCTTCTTCCATGGTGTCGCTCAAACGCGGCATATTTATTACTTCAGCCATAGTTTACTTAATTTTGTGGTCTATAAATGGGTAATCTTCTTGTTCATATACAGCATCGTACATCACATTCTTTTCAGGATATGGAGATTCATCTGCGAATTCCTCACACTCTGCAACGCGCTTCTTAACATCTTTGTCAATCGCTTTTAAATCCGCTTCTGACGCATATTCATTTTCAAGAATGATATCTTTTACTTGTGTAATTGGGTCAATTTTTTTGTACTCAGCAACCTCATCTTTAGTTCTGTAGTGTTGTGCATCAGACATTGAATGTCCTCTATAACGGTATGTTTTCACTTCTAAAAATGAAGGTCCACCACCTTTTCTTGCACGTTGAATAGCTTCATCAAAAGCTTCTGCAACTTTAATAGGATTCATCCCATCTACTGGTCCAGAAGGCATATCGTACCCAAGACCTAGTTTCCAGATATCGGTATGATTTGCTGTACGTGCTACTGAAGTTCCCATGGCATAACCGTTGTTTTCACAAACGAATACAACTGGTAAATTCCAAAGCATAGCTAAGTTAAACGTTTCGTGTAACGAACCTTGTCTTGCAGCACCATCACCAAAACAACAAATAGTTACAGCGTCTTTATCGTGATATTTATCACCAAATGCAATACCAGCTCCTAAAGGAATCTGACCACCAACAATACCGTGACCTCCGTAAAAACGAAATTCTTTAGAGAAAATATGCATAGATCCACCAAGACCCATCGATGTACCTGTTGCTTTCCCAAACAACTCTGCCATAACACGTTTTGGATCTACACCCATACCTATTGGCTGAACGTGATTACGGTATGCTGTAATCATTTTGTCTTTAGTTAAATCCATAGCATGTAAAGCTCCTGCTAATACAGCCTCTTGACCATTATACAGGTGAAGGAATCCTCTAACTTTTTGCTGAATGTAAACTGCGGCTAGTTTGTCTTCAAACTTTCTCCAGAACAACATGTCCTCGTACCACTTTAGGTAAACTTCTTTAGTTATTTTTTGCATTTCTTGATGAGTTCTTTTTAAATAAAATAGAATAACAAAAATAACACATTAGTCAATAATGAAGAAACAGTATATCATAAAAAAAATAAGTTATTACTGAATTTATTGCAATGAAAACCTTATAAAACTGAACTTTCAAAAAGAAGCGGCAATAAATTAGCTAAAGAATGTGATTTTACAACCTTACCTTCTGCTCCCATAAAATAAATTTCGATGGGTTGATCTTGTTTTATTTCGTATTCTGCGATGGATTGTCTGCATGCTCCACATGGAGGAATAGGCTTATCCGTAATTTGATTTTGTGAGGAAGCTGTTATTGCCATCTTCAGAATTTTAGCTTTAGGATATTTTGCTCCTGCATAAAATATTGCTGTACGTTCTGCGCACAGTCCCGAAGGGAAACATGCGTTTTCTTGGTTACTACCAATAACAACAATACTATTATCTAACAAAATAGCAGCACCTACATTAAATTTTGAATATGGTGCATAGGCATTCTCTCTAGCTTCTATGGCCGTAGTCATTAAATTCTGAATGGCTTTAGGAAGCTCATTTATATCATCATAGACTTGTAATGTGGTTTCTATTTTGACTTCCTTCATAGTTTGCAATTTATTTTAGACAAAAAAACTATTGCTTTAATAAACAATAGTTTTTAATATCTAAATTTAGTTATAAATTTTAATATTCAGTGTATTCACCATCACCAAAATTAAAGGTCAGTGAAAAACGTAATGTATTTTCTAATGGACTCTGAATTTTAGATGCTGAAAATAAATATGATAAATCAACATTTATGGTAGTGTATTTGAAACCTGCTCCAAGTGCAAAAAACTTACGTGCACCTTTATCATCAGACTCATTAAAATAACCAGTTCTCAATGAAAAATTATCTTGATACGTGTACTCTGCACTTAAGGCCCAAGTAAACTCCCTAAGCTCTTCACTAAAACCACCTGGTGCATCACCAAACGATTGAAACACTCCATTTAAAAAACTAACATCAGGATCTTGACCTTCAATAATTATATTATTTCTAATTGGGTTACCAAACTCTTCACCTTCATCATATTCTCCATTGCCATTCTCATCCTCATAATTGAATTCATCACCATAAATGGGAGGTGTTGGTACTAAATATTTAGAAATCTCACCAGTTATCGCTAGTTTATTATATTGATCAAATATAAAATCGAATCCTGCCCCTAATCTTAAGTTCGTTGGCTGAAACACATCATTACCACCGTCATCATACTTAAATTTTGGTCCTAAATTCTGAATTGCAAAACCTGCTCTCCAACGGCCATTATAATCGTTATAAGCTTCTTCTTCACTTTGATAATACCCTGTAATATCAGCACCAAAGGTACTACCTGGATTAGCTCCTGTATCAACTTCACGAAGTTTCAAAGCAGATCTCATATAACGCAATGCTACTGCCATTGAGAACTGATCGCTTAATCTAAGCGTATAAGCTCCATCTATAGCATACTCATTTGGTTTTACTGCAATACCTTCAGATGTTGCGTCTTGAGTTAATACAATTTCACCTAAAGAAAAATACTTTAGACCTACAGAAAATGCACTAACATCATTAATTCTATTAAAATAAGTTACGTAACTTAAAGATATATCATTTACCAATCGTGTTAAATAAGGAGTATAACTTAAACTAACTCCTTGTTTTGTTTCAGAAAACACATATTTAGCCGGATTGTATTGTTGTGAAAACCCATCGACTGATGTTGCAACTCCCATATCTCCTAATGACGCAGATCTAGCATCTGGTGCAATTAACATAAATGGTAAGCCTGTAGTGATGACTCTACTATCAAAATTATTTGGTAGAATTACTGTCTGACCATAGGTAGAACCAATTGTTACGAGTGCGATAAGGGTTATAAAATGTTTCTTCATGTTCAATTTTTGAAATATTAACACGTGTTAGATCGTATTAATTCGTTAGCAAATATAAATTATTATTATAGTATGACAAGTTTTTGAATTTTTTCAACTTGTTTATTTAAACGGTTAGATTTCACTTTTAGTTTATATACATAGACTCCTTTTCCGATTTTATCACCAAAATCGTCTCTTCCGTCCCATATAATATCTTTAGATAAAGAACTTACCGCTTTGCTTCCACCTGAGGTTTGTCCGTTTAAAGTTCTTACTAATTTACCCGAAACCGTAAATATTTGTACAGATATGTCTAAAGGCTCTACACTATTATGATTGAACCAAAACTCCGTATAACTCACAAATGGGTTTGGGTAGTTTAAAACATTATTAATGACTAATTCTTCATCTTTATCGAAAACAATAAATTGAATTTCGACGGTTGAAGAATTATTGTAAACATCCCAAGCTTTTAAAGTTAAGGTATGTAAACCGGGTTCTAAATCTCTAAACGGATAGGATACTGCACCATTAGTATAATCATCTACATTTGCTTGGTAATAATTATTTAAAACGATTGGGT
This sequence comes from Winogradskyella pacifica, assembly GCF_003386275.1. Taxonomy (NCBI): domain Bacteria; kingdom Pseudomonadati; phylum Bacteroidota; class Flavobacteriia; order Flavobacteriales; family Flavobacteriaceae; genus Winogradskyella; species Winogradskyella pacifica. Next base: position 172,106 of record NZ_QREI01000006.1, read on the forward strand.
TGGTTTCATCTCCGTCAATTATAGCCGTAATATCATGACCAATACCACTTGCTGTATTAATACCATTGTCATCTTGAAGCTTTGCCAATAACACTGGCGATTCATTTGTAATACCACCTGACACAAAGTTTTCATCATTCATATACAAATTAATGACTGGTCCGATATTATCCTCGGGAGCATTTTCATTAATACCACCAATTTGAATATCAAAATTTGCACCTGCTTGATCCGAAATGGGGTTAGCGGTTTGCGCATAAAAACTCACTTTACCATTACCAACCGGAATTCCGATATCTTTTGGCACAATAAAATCAAATTCAAACAGTCCATTTACAACACTTGCTTGACCTTTGAATATGACTTCGCCTAACGTATTAAAATCCATTATAATAAGATCCCCGCTAGTATCTGTAACTCCATCATTACCTAAGGTTTGACGCTCAATATTTTTATCAAAAACCGTTGCTGTTAGTGTTCCGTTATAATTAGATAATACATTGCCGTTTGTATCTACCACTTCACCAGCTAGTTTTGTATAGCTTAACGCTTTTAGAACATCGATAGGCTGTGTAATTTCTACATCATTTACTTTGGTTAATTTAATATCTGGTTGCGCAAAAGCTAATTTCATAGCAGGATCTCCAATAAAGAACACTAATCGTTTTTGACTAGAACCAGCGATATTATTATCAATTTTTGTTAAACGTAACGCTTCTGCCACTGAGACGTAATCTCTAGAACCAAACGCAAATAAATAGTCATCTAATACATTATTTAAAGATTCACCAACCGTCACAATAATTTGTCGTGTTGTAGTCACCAAAGCCACAGCACCTCCATTTGTATTCCAAAAGGTATATTCACCTGCGGTTTCTCTGTTTGGATCATCGAATTTGGTGTATTCGCAAGTTACGGTGATAAACAAATTATATTTACAAATGTTATTTATCTCTTGCGAATCTATTTTATCAAAAATTCGTTCTTTAGCAATACCATCTTCACCTCCATGACCAAAATAATTAACTACTAAAGCGCCAACTTCAATAGCATCTTTTATAGCATCATTTACTTTAGGATATCTATTTCCTGCCGCAGAAGATTCTTGTTCAAAGGCATCCGAATGAATTTTTACAACATTTAAAAATGGTTTTTCTTCATCTAGCGTCGTCCCTAAATCATCGGTCGTTTTTTGCAATCTTTGCTCCCAAGCCTCATCAACATCATCAGAAATAAGAAGGACATTATTTCTCCAGCTGCCATAAGCTTCTGGTTGGTAATAGGTATTAATTTTATCTACCATCTCTTTAGCACGTTGCACATCTTCTGCTAAAATTCTACCCACCGCAATATCCATTCGGTCAATGGAATTAATCATGCCGCCTTCATTGTCATCTAACATGGCATAAAAATCATCTGAAACGAATGAACTTGTTAAACTAAAACTACTTGTAGTATACCATGATGGCACCAAGTTTGTATTATTGTTTATTCTATTTTTATAATCATACGACCCGTCACCAAACAAACACAGATATTTTAAACGTTTACTTGGTGTACTCGCATTGTCATAAACATATTTAATAAAATTACGCAATGCCGCAATATCTTGGCTTCCGGTGCTAAACTCATTATATATCGTTTGTAAATCAACCACCTTTACCTTCAGACTGTATTGGTTTCTATTAATCTCAGCTAAGCGTTCTGCTTGAGTTAAAAATTGAGATGGCGCCAAAATGATATAATCGATATCTTCAAACTCACCCTGATTATTGGTAAAAATTGTGCCTTTTAAGTTTTGATTTGAAACTACGGTCCTAGAATCTACTTTAGGCGAAAACACATCTGAGTTAGAAAAAGCTAAATATGTTCTTTCTTCTCCAGACTGTGCTTTAAAAGACATCGCACTGGCATTATCTGAATTCACTGTAGTACTCACATTAAAACGATCTGTTATATCCCAGATTTCTCTAATATTGTTTGTGTTTGCAATATTATATTGTGCAATTCCTGGTGTAGTGATAACATCTTTATTTTTAAAAACGAACTGATCACCTTCATATCTCAAACTACGCGTAGCTTCAATATTAATATAATCTAGAAATGCATTTGCAGATGGGTTACCACTATTATTATAGTCAAAAGTTACTGTAATAACATCCGAAGCAATATTTTGGGATTGATTGTAGGCCGCAGCAGTTCCTAAAACTGAGCCTGGCGTTATAGCTGAAAGTCCTAAAGTTGTAACCTCATTACCATTGATTGCAACTTTCATGGTTGTAGGCACTTCGGAAACAGATCCGACAGCAATACGAAAGTCTACAGGAACAGTTGTTAGTAAATTTGGGAATTCAAATTCGTAAGAACGTTGGCTTTCAATATCAAAATCATCACCAAACCAACGTCTACCCAACTTTGCAAGGTTATACTCATCAACTTCATAAAACTGGTAATCTTGAAACGTATCAATTTCAATATTAGCGGCAGCATTAATCGTAGGCATACTTTGAATACGCTTACCATTACCAGAACTAACATTAACATAGTAATAGGTCTTATCTGTGTATAAGTTTAAATTTGTTTCACTTTCTTCGCTATAGGTTTTAGGACCTTCTCCATAAAAAAGTATATAATCGGCATTATCAAAACGACCGTCTTCCTCACCTACAAACTTCACGGCATTCTCTACAACATCAAAAGGATAATTTTCAGAATTTTCTAATGGCAGCATTCGTCCTCCATTACCATAAATCTTTATGGTTCTTGGGTCAACAGAATTTGTATTCACCCCTAAACCGCCCAAAAAACTCTTAGATAATTTAAAGACACCTGAGTCTTCTATATAAAATCGAAACCATTGGCCGGAACTTAAAACTGAATTTGTAATGGCATTTACCCCCATTGTACCCGTCGCAGAACGACTAGAAAGCACATTATAATTTACCGTAAAAGCTGTTATTTTCTTATAGATCCCTTTATCGTTAATAATAGGAGTTAGTTCAAAATAATCACTATACTTTCCTCTAGCATTAGTCGTATGCATCTTATACCTCGGAGACACGGGAATAAGCTTTGGATTTAAATCTTTTAATTCGTTAAACGACATTGTTTCATATACAATATTGGTAACAGCAACTGAATTTTGGTCAATTTGACTCCCGTTACTTTCCCATTGGTCAAAAAAGATTAAACCAGTATCGTCATTATAATTAAAATGATTCTCATCAAAAGCAGGGACTTCAATTTTACTATAACTAGTTTCTAAAACTTTATAGCCATCCCAATTTATATTAAATTGCTTTTGCTGCCCAAAACAAAGCACAGTAAATAAGAGAAGAGAGATTAAATAGCAGTTTTTCATTTATTCATTTTCGTTTTTCGTCTCAAATAGAATTATTAAGATAAGTCTGATATAACACATCCTATATTTCACAATAAAATAACGACTTATACGAGACGTTATTATGACTACAGCATTTTTATTTCAAAAATACAACAATAAATCATTTCTAGGCTCGTTATTAAAGGGCAAAATACATCGATAAATTGAAAAAAATCCGTTGTTATGTTCAAAAAAAAGGATGAAATGCATCATTTTTTAAATTTAGACACAAAAAAAAGTTGTCGGTTTACCTTTAATTGTTATATTGCGACTCTAAAATTAAACGAGCTTACTTAAACGTATGGATATGAAACATGTCTCAAACCTAAAATTTTTAATAGCAGCAACGCTTTGCGCCACAATTGTGAGTTGTAATCGTTCTTCTAATTCTGGCAACGTAGATAGTGCCACAGGCTGGAAAATCAACGATAAACAAGGTGGTTTTCAGTACAACACACAATTCAAAGAGCAGGAAACTCCTCCTGGAACTGCTTTTGTTGAAGGTGGAACCTTTACAATGGGTAAAGTAGCAGATGACCCAATGCACGATTGGAATAACACTCCAACACAACAGCATATACAGTCATTTTATATGGATGAAACAGAAGTTACGAATGTAAACTACTTGTTTTATTTAGATTATTTAAAAAATGTATACCCACCAGACGACCCTAACTATGCTTTAATATATAAAGGAGCACTTCCTGATACATTAGTATGGAGAAATCGTTTAGGATATAACGAAATGATGACCGAAAACTATTTGCGTCACCCAGGTTATGCAAACTACCCTGTAGTTGGTGTGAGTTGGATCCAAGCTGTAGAATATGCTAATTGGAGAACTGACCGTGTTGCAGAATTGTCTTTACAAGAAGCAGGATACATCAAAAGAGATGCACAATACACAGACGTAAGCGCAGAAAGCACATTTAGTACAGATACATATATCAATGCACCATCACAAACATATGGTGGTAATGCTGAAGTATTAGAAGGCGGACAACGTAGACAGCAAACAGATGCCGATGGTAACCCTATCAATATTTATGCTAATAGAGAATCTGGATTAATTCCTGTAAAATACAGACTTCCTACCGAAGCTGAATGGGAATATGCTGCTTTAGGTATGAGTGAATTACGTCAATATAACGTATATAGAGGTCGTAAAAAATACCCATGGGATGGTCAATATACTAGATCTGGAAAACGTGTAAATCGTGGAGATCAATTGGCTAACTTTAAGCAAGGTAAAGGTGATTATGGTGGAATCGCAGGTTGGTCTGACGATGGTGCTGATATTACTGCAGAAGTTAAAACATACGAACCAAATGATTACGGTTTATATGATATGGCTGGTAATGTTGCTGAGTGGGTAGCTGATGTTTACAGACCTATTGTAGATGATGAATTTAATGATTTTAACTACTATAGAGGAAACGTTTATTCTAAAAATGCAATTAACGAAGATGGTACAGTAAAAATTGTAACTGTTGATGATATTGTATATGATACATTAAGCAACGGTAAAATTATCGCTAGAGATTTACCTGGTGAAATTGCTAGAGTTCCAATTGATGAGGACGAAACGTATTTAAGAACTAACTTTAGTCAAAGTGATAACAGAAACTTTAGAGATGGTGATAAGCGTTCTTCACGTTATTACAGAGAAAGTTTTGACGAAACTGAAGGTGACAAGAGTGCAACTAGTAAGATGTACAATTCTCCTAAACATTCAGTTCAAATTGATACTTTAGAAGGGACTATGGTTAGAGAATATGACCAGTCTAATAGCAGAACATCATTAATTAACGATGAAGTGAGAGTTTATAAAGGTGGTTCTTGGAGAGATAGAGCGTACTGGATTGACCCAGCTCAACGTCGCTATTTCCCACAAGATATGGCAACAGACTATATTGGTTTTAGATGTGCTGTTTCTAGAGTTGGATCTAAAAGTGAAGACGGAGGAAAAAGACGAAATTAAGAAGCTTTAAATATTTTTTTAAAAAGTCCTGATAAATATATCAGGACTTTTTATTTTTAAACCTATCAAAGAAACGTATTTAAAGAACAAGCATTCTTATACGTAATCGCTATAAACACACGTAAAAGCTTAAGAATAATAAACTTATGGAAATCGATATTATATATCAAAAGTTTAAGACCTGCTCTACCATCTCAACAGATACCAGAAAACTTCAACAAGACTGCCTATATTTTGCTTTGAAAGGTGATAATTTTGATGGTAATAAATTTGTAGACCAAGCATTTGCTGGTGGTGCCAAGTACTGCATTGTAGATGATGTTGATGCCTTAAAAAGTGACAACTGTATATTGGTAGACGACGTATTGACTACCCTACAAGAGCTTGCTAGACATCATAGAGAAGTCATTAACATTCCTATCATAGCATTAACAGGTAGTAATGGTAAAACAACCACTAAAGAGCTTATTTATACCGTACTCAACACAACATACAATGTAAAAGCTACCATTGGAAACTTAAATAACCATATCGGTGTACCACTAACCTTATTACGTTTTTCTGAAGATATGGATTTCGGAATTGTTGAAATGGGCGCCAATCACCAAAAAGAAATCGCATTTTTATGTGGGATAGCCCTACCCGATTACGGTTTAATTACTAATTTCGGTAAAGCGCATCTTGAAGGATTTGGCAGTATTGAAGGAGTTATTAAAGCAAAATCAGAATTGTATGATTACATAAAACTGAATCAGAAAACAGCATTTATTAATGAGGACGATGAGAAACAGGTAAAACAAATCGGAGATTACTCTAAGATTATCACTTTTGGTAATAGCTTAGAAAATGATTGTACACTTACTTTTGAAAGTGCCAACCCCAACGTAACCTTATTATATGATGGCTCTAAAATTGAAAGTCAACTTATAGGCGATTACAATTACGGAAATATAGCAGTAGCTGTTACCATTGGTAAACATTTTAATGTTACTACAGAAAACATAAAAAAAGCTATTGAAGGTTATCAACCCGACAATAATCGCTCTGAAATTATTAAAAAAGGAACTACCAAAATCATTTTAGATGCGTACAACGCTAACCCAACAAGTATGTTAGCCGCTCTTAAAAACCTAAAACAATTAGATGCAGACAAGAAGTATCTCTTTCTTGGAGATATGTTTGAATTAGGTGCAGACGCCGATAAAGAACATCAGTCTATAGTCAATTTTATAGAGGATAATTTTAAAACTAATACCGTCCTAATAGGCAAAAACTTTTACAAAACTAAAACTAAAGGCGCAACAATTAAGTTTCCTAGCTTTGAAGACTTAAAACCCACTTTAAAAGACCTTAACCTTAATAACACTACGGTATTAATTAAAGGCTCTCGTGGGATGGCTTTAGAACGGATTTTAGAATACTTATAACGTTAGGTGTTTAATATAAAACCACACCTCACTAAATAACCCTTTTGAAAACGATTTCAAAAGGGTTATTTGTTAATTCTGCTTCATCAAAAATTCTTATTGATTATGATTTACCATCCAACCAATTCCGAATTTATCTGTACAGCGGCCAAAATAACCCCATTCCCTTTCGCGGTAATTATGATGTACTTGTCCTCCTTTGGATAAGGCGTCAAAAAGCCGTTTTCCTTCAGCATTATCAGATGCTTCAATACTCATTTGGCATTGATTTCCGCTATTGAGCGGTGTGTCGGGAGAGGCATCATAAGCCATAAAATAAACATTCTTCCCTTTTAACTCAGCATGCTGTAGTTTATCTCTGTAAGAAGATGGAACATCTATTTTTTTGTCTTCATAAGTTTGACGGTTAATAATATCAGCATCAAATAATTCACTATAAAATTTTAATGCTTCTTGGCAATTTCCTTTAAACGATAAATATGCTTGTACTTTCATGTTTTTAGATTTTTAAATTTAACAAAAGTGTGAATTTCAATTTATCTAAATTCATCATAACCCCTTAGCTGATTTCATAGTTTTTATTGCTCAATCCCTTTTAAAAAAAAAGAATTAAAGGCTTCGTTACTAACACATATTATTTAAGACTTATACCATCAATACATTTAATTTAAATACGCCTACAACTCCAAAGACAAATAATTAATGTGGTACTGACTTCACAACTATTAAAATTAGCATCTAACGTAAAAATCATACCGTCCTACAAAACAACACTATAGAAACAGCAGCTATTAAAATTCCTACAGCACACAAGGCATATCTACCTCTCTATTACACGATAGCAACAAGAAATGAGTATAAATTTGGGTGAATTAAGCAAAGCTAAGTCGGGATATTCACTTATTTTTGACAAATAATTATAAAGCCCCTAAACCTATGAACAAACAACTACAATTTATTATGCTTTTAGCTGTAATCAGCTTAAGCAACTTTCAACTAAACGCACAAGTTGATGGAACTTTTACAAATAATGCTGGAGCTGGAGATAGCTTATGGTCTACAGCAGCTAACTGGACAGGTGGTATAATAGCTGATGCAACTGGTACTGCAACCCTAGAAGCTAGTGTAGATGTTGATGCCGATACAACTGTTGGAAATTTGATAATAAATACAGCTATAACAATTAGTAGTCTTTCAAATTCTACTTTAACCCTTACTACACCAGTTTCAAGTGATCTTATAGTAAATAATTTTGCAGGAATTACTACAGTTGATTGTAACTTAACTTTAGGTGTTAGTGGAAGATTCGTAAATATAGCAGGTGCTACAACTACTTTTGCAAATGGCAATACTATTGATACAGGTACTTTTGGTCTTACTATAAAAAATGAATCAGCTATTCCTGTTGAGTTTCATGGCGCAATAACAGGAGGTGGTCTTTTTAACGTCATCAATGGTGCTGGTAGTGACGGGGGAGTCACTTTTGAAGCTACTTCGGATTTGTCAAGCTTTATTGGTGGTTTTAAAAATAGAAATAATCCTTTTATTTTTAATAGTACTAATAAAATTAGTACAGGAACTACAATAGAATTAGAAGGTACTGCTTCTATTGCTTTTAATGTAGCAGATCAATTTGAAGGCGATATTTACAAAGATATTCAAGCAAATAATACGTCTATAGTTACATTTAATCAAAACCAAAGTAATTTGGGTTACTTAAGAGTATTTACAAGACCTTTAAGTTTAGTCTTTGCAGATGGTGTCAATCTTGTACAATTTTCTTCATACACTACATCTACTACTGAAGGTGTAGTAGATTTACAAAACTACGCGCCTGGAGTGCTTAAAATAGGAACAACAGTGTCTCAGACTATATTAGACACTTGGCTTCTAAATGGAGTAGAACCTGTAGATGGTACACTTACTCAAGATGTAGATGGTTATATTATATATAATACGTATACTACAACAGCAGGTCAAGATATTAATTGGGAAGATAGCTCTACTTGGGTAGGTGGAAAAATCCCTTCTTTACCAACTGATAATGTAGTAATACATGGTAAAGTAAATTTGAATTCTAACGTAGAAATAAATAATATAACAATAGAACATACTTCTGGACTTCAAGAGATTTTAGATATTCAGCCTGGGTTTTCGCTTATTGTAAATGGAGATGCAATAACAAAAGATGCACTTAGAGCAAGCTCTTCTAGTACAAGTTCTGGAAGTTTAATTTTAAAAGGAAATATTACTGGTAATATTAGATATAATAAATGGGTAAATCCTGTAACATCAGGTAATGATTTGGTAGCGTCTCCTGTTTCTCAAACCTTTAGTACTTTTGAAGCGTCCAGCGTTAATCTTGTCGAAAACCCTTCTACAACAACGCAAAAATTATTTGGTCCTTTTGATAACACGAGTGGTGAATATCTAAATTGGGATACTGTAACTAATGCAACTGATGATATAGTTCTTGGTAAAGGCTATAGAGCAGCAACTAATACTGGAGGTACAGTTGTATTTCAAGCACAACCAGATTCGCCAACAACGGATGTAACTATAGCTATTACAGATGAGACAACTAGTGGCGCAGGCAATTACAGAAAATGGAACTTAATCGGAAACCCTTATCCTTCTTATTTAGATTTTGATACTTTTTTTGATGCTAACAAAGATCAATTTGACACCGAAGCGTTTCAAGCCATCTATGGTTATGACGGTGATGCTTCAGATGGTTGGACAGTTTGGAATAGTTTAAATGGAGAAAAATTGGCTCCTGGTCAAGGTTTCTTTGTGAGAACTAAAACAGGTGGTGGTACTGTAACGTTCACACCGGCTATGAGAACTATTGGTTCTTCTGATGATTTTATAGTAGGACGCTCAGCTAATAATCTAAACATCGCTTTAGCAAAATTGCATTTAAGTAATTCTTCTGACACCTATTCTACCGACATCTATTTTGTAGACAACCAAACTCGTGGTTTAGACCCAGGTTACGATGCAGGTGCTTATCTTGGTGCATCTAATGGCATCTTCACGAATCTTGTAGAAAACAATACAGGAATTGATATGGCTATTCAAGCTTTACCATACAACGATTTTAACGATGTAGTTGTTCCACTTGGTATTAAAGGAGAAGCAGGTATACAATTAACTATTGGCTTAGATACGGAAACGGTTTCTATACCTTCTAATATTAATATATATCTTGAAGATAATGTTACCAATACATGGACTATACTAAATACTGGTGATTATGTATTTACACCAGCTAGTACGTTAAATGGAACAGGTCGTTTCTATGTGCATTTTTCTTCTTCAACATTATCTACAGAAGATAACTTGTTAAATGGTTTAAATATCTATTCAGAACAAGCCACAAAAACAGTCGTAGTTAAAGGGCAATTAAACTCAGATACGACAGCTGCTATTTACGATGTACAAGGACGATTGATAGTACAAAACGCATTAAATACGTCTAACACAACAAATACTATAAATGTGAATGCTTTAAAAGCTGGAATTTATATTGTTGAATTAAAAAGTAACACACAAAATAGAACTCAAAAGATTATCATAAAATAAAATGTATAATTGATGTCTTAATTTTTTAAATATAGACATGAGCCTAAATTGATTAATAGCAGAAAAACCGTGATATTTTTTTAAAAATATTGCGGTTTTTTTAATCGTAAAAATTAACAAAAAACACTTGCAATAGTATGACCCAAAATTAGTTTATTTACAAATGAAATATTAATTGATTTATTGAACAACGACTCAATTATTACGTTAATACCATAAAAACACCATTCTGAATAATTATCTTTAAAACAAAAAACATATGTATCATCAAAACATAGCAAAACAGCTCACTTATTTTTCACTTATTTTATTACTTGGCTCAACAGTTTATAGCTGTAAAAACGTAGAAGACAAAAAATCACCAGAACCAAAAGTTGAAACTAAAGCGGAACCAACTTCAAAAGTCGACACACCTGAAGGTATGGTTTGGGTAGAGAAGAAAACCTTTCTACAAGGGGCTAAAGACACCGACAATTATGCCATGCCAAGAGAAAAGCCTGCACATTGGGTTACTGTTGATGGTTTTTTTATGGATATCACAGAAGTTACTAATAAGCAGTTTAAGGCCTTTGTGGCAGCTACTAACTATATAACTATAGCAGAACGCGAGATTGATTGGGAAGAAATGAAAAAAGAATTACCTCCAAACACACCAAAACCTCATGATTCTATTTTACAGCCCGGAAGTTTAATTTTTAACAAAGATGTGAATGCTGTTGTAAACATGGAGAACTACGGACAATGGTGGACATGGAAAACAGGAGCTGATTGGAAACATCCTGACGGTCCGGAAACTACTATTGAAGGTAAAGATGATTACCCGGTAGTACATGTGGCTTACCAAGATGCTATAGCCTATTGCGAATGGGCAAATAGACGTCTACCAACCGAAGCAGAATGGGAATCTGCTGCGCAAGGAAAAAACACAAACACCATATTTACTTGGGGCAACGATGCTGCAAAATTAGATGCGAATGCTAATACTTGGCAAGGTGTATTTCCTACGAGTAATGATTCTGAAGACGGGTTTGAATTTATTTCACCTGTAAAATCATATCCTTCAAATAGTATTGGGTTATTCGACATGGCTGGAAATGTATGGGAAATAACTAGTGATTTCTTTAGTGTAAAATATTACAGTGAATTAGACACGTCTAAGCCGATTGTAAATCCTAAAGGAGCGGCTACACATTTTAATCCTAATAATCCGTACCAGGTAGAACACGTGATGAAAGGTGGGTCTTTTTTGTGCCATGCCTCTTACTGTGCTAGTTTTAGAATATCGGCTAAAATGGGTGTTTCTGTAGATTCTGGGTCCGATCATATGGGCTTTAGAACAGTAGCAACACCAGATATGCTAACTTCTAAAGAATAATACATACCGTTTACATATAGCACTAAAAAAAGGGAAAGTTAGCTTTCCCTTTTTTTAGTGCTATAAAATGAATTATAACGCTTATTCTATGAAACGCAATCTATGGAAAGATTAATCTATCATAGAGAATTCTTTTGATACTCTAGTTACTTTAATATAAAACGCACCCCAGTCTTCACCTTTGTCTGTTGTAAACCAAGCACTCATATCGGTTTCTCCTTCCGTAAAATTACCTGTAAAGCTTATCACTTTAGCCTCTTTTTCTACAGCCTTAGTTTGTTCCCAAGCTCCAATTTTTACACCACCAGATTTAAAGTTCATCGTTCTACCTTCTGCAATAGCTTCTGTAGAAATAGTGCCTTCTTTTCCTGCTACAGCCGCATTTATAGCCAAATTAGATTCAAAAGGCCATCTGCTTAATTCAATAGTATAGGTCCCAGACTGTTCAAATGCTACGGTAAATTCACCTCCAACAGGATTCTTTTGCGCTTCTCTAATATAATTCTGATTCCATGGAATTTTAGAATCGTGCACATGGGTATCATGACAGGTTAATTCAATTGGGTTTTGCTGATCTGATCCTAAAACAATAATTGGAAACTGGTTAAATTCTGTAGAAACAGAACTCCACCATTCGTTATAATAGCCTTGCATTTGTTCTACTTTTTCAGGAAACTGAGCTGCTAAGTCATTGTCTTGACCTGGATCTTTAGAAATATCATATAATTCTTTACCGTTAACCAATCGCATTTTATCTGACATCACGGCACTTTTTCTCCATTTTATTGGGCTTTGTACACGTTGCGAATCTGTAATTAAATAATCCCTACCTATCGTAGTTTCGGTACCTAAAATTAATGAAGAAATATCCGAACCATCCATTTCCTTTTGTCCTTCAGGTAATTCTAAATTACACAAAGTTGCTAAAGTTGGTAATATATCTAAATGCGCTGTTAAATCCGTAACATCCTTACCTCCACTAATATTCTTTCCTGGATACGAAATGAAAAATGGGACACGGTGTCCACCTTCATATTCACTGTTTTTTGTGCCTTTCATTCCTGCATTAAAACCGTATAGTTGACCTCCAACTGTTTTATATCCTGAAGCCGTTCCGTTATCTGTCATAAAAATAACGATGGTATTATCGGCTATATTTAAGTCTTCCAATTTCTTTTGAAGCTTCGCAAAGTTATCATCAACATTGGTAATCATTCCGTAAAATATCTTTTGAAATTCTGGAATATCTAAGTCTTTGTATTGATTATAATAAGCTTCTGGCACATTAAATGGAAGGTGTGGCGCATTCGCAGAAATATAAGCGAAGAACGGTTCATCTTTCTTGTCTTCAATATATTTTATCGCCTCATCAAACCAAACATCGGTACAATAACCTTCAAATTTTGTTGGTACTCCATTTTTAAAATAGGTATCATCAAAATAATCATTATCCCAATAATCTGGTGTCTGACCAACTCCACCTCCACCATGTGTAATGGTGTATTTGAAACCTTTATCTTGTGGTCTAGAAGGATAGGTATCTCCCAAATGCCATTTACCAAACATCGCTGTTTCGTAACCATTCTCTTGAAACACATCCGCCATAGTAACTTCATCTGCTCTTAAAATAGAAACACCACCAATCGTATGCCAAACTCCTACTCTATTAGCATATCTTCCGGTCATTAAACCCGATCTTGAAGGTGCACAGGTTGGTCCCACATGAAAATCTGTTAAACGCACCGATTCATCATGAAATTTATCTAAGGCAGGCGTTTTAACTAAGGTGTTCCCATGAGCACCAAGATCTCCATAACCTTGATCGTCTGTAATAATTACAATGACATTAGGCTGTTTTGATTTTTTAGTGGTTACTGTTTTTGTGGATTGAGACGTACATGAAAACGTAAGTCCCATAAGGGCTATTAATGCTATTACTTTTTTATTCATTTCAATACTGTTTTTTGAAAGTATAGGGTGTTATTAAATTATTTTTAAGCGATATTTAGTTATTCCGGAAGTTCTTTTTTCCAATCGTACCAAAGCCTTTTAAGCTCACTTACAACTTCCTCATTATGCGCTGCTAGGTTGATTTTTTCAAAAGGATCTTTAGAAATATGATAGAGTTCTTCTCTCTTCATTTTTTTATTAAATAATAGTTTCCAATCCCCTTTTCTAACGGCGCCTTGCGCCCAGTGATTCGTGTTTTCTCTAGGAAAACGCCATTCCCAAAATAAGGGTTTTGTTCTTTTAAAGCTGTTATTTTCTAAAATTGAACTGATATTTTCTCCATCAATAGCATAATCGTTTGGCAATTCTATTTCTGCTAAACTGGCAAAGGTTGGTAATAAATCTACTGTAGATAATACACTTGTTGAATCTACCTTATTTTCTTCAACATGATTTTTCCATTTTACAATAAATGGCACCACTACTCCTCCTTGAAGGATATCCACTTTTCGTCCTTTTAAGCCTGCGGTTGAACCCGCTTCTTTAGAAGGTCCCCATCCTGCAGGACCATTATCACTAGAAAAAATAATTAATGTATTGTCATCTAATCCCATTTCTGATATAGACTCTAATAAACGTCCAACATGAAAATCGGCATCCTTTAAAACCGCATAATAGGTTTCTTTGCTTGGTGACAAACCTTTAAATGGTTCGCGTTGCGCTTTTGAAGGCCATAATGGTGTATGCGGATCTTTTAACCAAAGGTTGACAAACATCGGTTGTTTGCCTTTATTTTCCTTTATAAAATCAATCGTTTCATCTACAGCAATTCGACTCGAACTTTGTACCCATAAGGTATCCGTATCCATAAATCGTGTGGTTTCCCATTTCTGATCTCCTTTCCAAGTCGGTCCATTGCCGTTCCAAACTCTAGCGTCATCGTAGCCGTAAACTTTAGGCTCTGGTGCTGAAGGATCGCCATGAGGTTTACCACCACCACCTAGATGCCATTTCCCAAAATGCGCGGTTTTATAGCCTGCTTTTTGTAGGGTCTGAGGAAGATAAACCGGCAAGGAATCATTTAAATAATTAGGCATATTACGTTTGGCATTCACTTCATTTCCTGCGAAATGTGCATGAACACGATGTCTTGCAGGAAAATGACCGGTTAAAACTGAAGACCGGCTAGGAGAACAAACTCCACTCGTCACATGGAATTGCGTAAATCGTGTGCCTTCAGATGCCATTTTATCTATATTGGGCGTCACAACTTCTGTATTTCCATACACGCCTAAATCCCCATAACCCCAATCATCTGCAAAAATAAAGATGATGTTTGGTCTTGAATCTTCTGATTTTGCTATAATTTCTTTCTTAGTATCATTACAAGAATACATTACAACGGCAACCCATAAAAGTGTGATATGTTTTAAGTAACGCATTCTCATTTCCGTATTAATTTTCAAACGTTTCTGTTTCCTGTTCGTTACCTAATGCTACCGCTAACTCCTTAACTTTTTCAGGGAATTGACTTGCTAAATTCGTGTTTTGCCCAATATCATCTTTAAGATTGAAGAGTTGTACGGTATCCTTAGCGGTTTTAAAACGCTGTCCTTCTTCAAACCATTTTGGAATTCTGGTGTGGTAACCATCTTTATTATTAATATATAACCAATCTCCTTTTCTAATCGCATATTTTGAAGCCCAGGTATTGTGAACAATAGTTTCTCTCACAGGTTCATTTGTATTGGTCAACCATACGTTAGAAAAATTAAAACTATCATGCTGAAATCCTTTTGGTAAATCGCTATTTGTAATAGACGCTAACGTATTTAATAGGTCTATTTGACTGAACAATTGATTGCTCTTTGTTCCTGGTTTAATATGGTTGGGCCATTTTACGATAAAAGGCACGTGATGTCCGCCTTCATAAACATCTCTTTTTACACCTCTAAACGGATGAGAACTATCGTGATCATAATTTTTAATACGGTTGTAAGCATAGTGTTCTGACCCATTATCTGAAGTAAAAATAACAATGGTATTGTCATCTGCATTAATAGCTTTTAATGCGTCTAAAATTTGTCCGACAGCATCGTCAGTCTGAAACACAAAATCGCCATAAGGTCCTGCATTGCTTTTCCCTCTAAATTCTTCATTTGGGATTATTGGTGCGTGCGGCGAAGGAAATGCCATATATAAGAAAAAAGGTTCTTTAGCTTGTTCTTGATTTTTTATAAAAGTCACAGCTTTGCGCGTCACCGTTGGTAAAATCTTATAAAAATTCCAATCTTTTACTGCTGGTCCTGGTCGTAATTCCCAATTGCCTTCTAATGCAAAATCTTCTTTAGGATGTTGTAACGTTAGTGTTGGTGCTTCTGTAACCTTATCATTTTCAATCCAAGTATATGGAGGAAAATTAATAGTACCATCACCAAAATAAGAATTAAAACCAATAGACAACGGCCCATTAGGAATAGATTTATCCCAATCATAAGCTTGTGCTGGCCAAATTTCGATTTCCTTTTTTCCGTGCTTAGCTTTTACTTTTTGAGTAACCTCTTTTTTTCTAATGGCTTCCCAGTTCCATCCTAAATGCCATTTACCAATAGCTGCTGTATGATAACCGTTAGTGTTAAGAATACGAGGTAATGTCACCTGATTTTCTTTAAACACTGATTCGCCCATGGCATGTACGATATCGTTGAAGTCTCTCCAATGGTACCGGCCCGATAACAACGCGTACCTACTTGGTGTACACACTCCTGAAGAACTATGCGCCTCTGTCATTAAAAGTCCTTCTTTAGCTAATTGATCTAAATTGGGTGTTGGGATTTTAGATTGGGGATTTTGAATTGCTAAATCACCAAAACCCATATCATCAGCATAAAATATGATGATGTTGGGTTTATTAACTTGAGGTGTTGGTTTTGTTTGTTCTTGACAAGCTGTTAAGCACACCAACAGTATCATATAAAAGTAGGCGCTTATTTTCATGGTTTTAACTTTCTTTTTTCCAGTCAATGGTGGCTTTCTTGTTTTCTAAATCGACCCAAATACTGGCATGTTCATAATTTCGGGTTAAAATCCAACCGTTAACTTGCATCTCGTTTAGAGGTTTGCCTAAGGGTTTATCAAATTCAGGATACCATAGAAGTGATCCCATACTTAAGCGATACCCCCAATTATAACTAATATAAGAATGTTTTTGTGCTCCAGCTAAAAAAGAGGCTAAGGCAAATGTTAAATGCTCTTTAGAAATTTTCTCTTTTTCTTTTTCAGATTTAGCCATAAAGGTTTTGTTTACCCAAGCATTCTCTGGCCATGTCTTAAACACGACTATTTTACCGCTTTTACCTGCTTTTTCCATTTCTTGAATATCCTTAAGCATACTTTCTTTCGTTTTGCTATTAAAATAGCCGAAATGTTCAATCATTATGGCATCTGTAAAATCTGGAAAGTCATTTTCGCTATTTCTAACTGGTGTAGAACGAATACCGTTATAAACGATTAATTTGTCACCACCAATTTTAGCTCTCGTTTCTTTAATTAGATCTTTTAAGCCTTGCTGAATGGCATCATACTTTTCAGTTCCCCATAATTTTTTATTACCTGGATTGGTAACCTGAACTAAGGCATCAAAGAAAACGCCATCAATATTTTCATTATCCAAATTGTCTTTGGCAATATCAGACCACCAATCTCTAAGTTCTGGATTAGATAAATCATAGCGCTTTAATTTACCATCTTTTAAATCTAATTCGCCTGTTTTTGTTTTTAGCCACCATTCTGATTTTGTTTGATAGTCTTCATGCGCTTTATACATCCTGTAATCTAAAAAAGCATTCC
The DNA here is from genome assembly GCF_003386275.1 of Winogradskyella pacifica. NCBI lineage: Bacteria > Pseudomonadati > Bacteroidota > Flavobacteriia > Flavobacteriales > Flavobacteriaceae > Winogradskyella > Winogradskyella pacifica. Next base: position 189,655 of record NZ_QREI01000006.1, read on the forward strand.
AATAGAATACCACTTTCATATCTGGATTTAAATCTTTTAGCACTTTTGCATCAGCAGCAATAGACTCTTCTGAATGTTTATATTTCGGAAAACCATGCGCCTTTTCTAATACCGTAAAGTTAGAATGCTCCGCTATAAATTTAGCTTCAGACTTAGTTAACAAATCCCCTTTTTTTCCAAAATGAAACGCAACAGGAACCTTATCCCAGCTAAATTCTGGATAGTGCTTATCGTTTTGTGAAAAGGCCACTTGAGACATTACCAAACCAATTAAAAACAGACTTTTATGTAAAAACGCTAACTTCATTATGCTTACAATTTTATTTTATTGGTAAAATCTTAATCGATTTCAAACTCGATGTTTGAACATCACCTTCAACTAATGACGTCTTAATAATATGATTACCTGCCGTTTTAAACTCTAAAATTCCCATTCTGCGATACGCATATTTATCAGTTGCTGCTTGTTGATTTTGAACTTTAATACCTTCATCTGTTGTGGTTTTCCAAACTAAGCGCCCTTCACCTTTATATTCTAAATCTAAATAATAATAACCCGGTTCTTGAACGTTTACTTCCCAGCAAACCGTACCATCTTCTTCCCAATTGCTCACTTGGTTGGCATGTTTCCATTCACCAAATTTCTCCATCCAGCGTACGTTTTTTTGTTCTGCACCTTCAACCTCACCAAATTCAGTTAATAATCTTGTAGGTACATTTGGATAGATACCTAAGTGTGATTCTACTACAGCTTCTGCATCTTCAAGTTCTACTTCAATTACAGAAATCAATTCTTCAGGTGCTTTATATGGCACATCGATTACTAACCAATCGTTGTCTTTAGAGTATTTAAGTGAACTCTTTTTGTCACCATCTAAAACTGATATTTGTTTCACTTTAGATTTTAATCCAGGTAAGTATAATTTACCATTAGTTGGCCATTCACTTACAGATAAATAAAGCGATTTACCATTAGTAGTAACATCTCCCCAAGGCAATGCATAACCCCAAGGTGAACTACCTGCAGCGTAAACAACTTGTGGGTATTTTTGAATCCAACGACCAGACTCTTGTAAAAATTCTATACCAATACTAGGAATAGCTCCGTTACTATCTGGACCTACATTAAATAAATACGTACCGCCTCTAGCTACAGTTTCAATAACACGACCTAAAATCTTTTTAGGACTTTTAAAGTTATTGTCGTACCAAGCATATGACCAAGAATCGTTGTTAGTATCGCAAGTTTCCCAAAGACCTTCTACATTTCTTGTTGGCACTTCCATATCTCCAATACTAGCATAGTCACCCATACCATATCCTACGCGACTACACATCATAGCATTTGGTTGTAATTCTCTTACCATATCGGCTAATTCTACTACATATTCCTCTGGCATATCACCAGGAGTATCAAACCAAACAAAATCGATGTCACCATAGTTGGTACAGATTTCTCTAACTTGTGGCTTACATTTATTATAGAAATAATCTTTAAAATCCATTTTCTTTCCGTTCTCATCAACTTCAGGACCTCTAGTTCCGCCTGGAGCCGTCCAATCTTGATTATGAGAATAATAAAATCCAAATCCAAGTCCTAATTCTTTACACGCAGCAGATAACTCGTGCATTGGATCTCTACCAAATGGAGTGGCATCTACAATATTGAAATCACTAGCTTCAGAATCGAACATCGCAAAACCTTCGTGATGTTTACTGGTAATGATAATATATTTCATACCAGCATCTTTTGCTAATTGCGCAATTTGCTTAGCATCGAATTCTGTTGGATTAAAGGTTTTTGCCGTTTCCATATAATCTTCAGGCGAAATGTTTGCCACACGTTTGCTCATTAGCCATTCTCCAATACCGTAGTAGGTCTTATCTTCCCATACTCCACCTAGATTTGAAAACAATCCCCAATGAATAAACATACCGTAGTTGCCTTCATCAAATAACTTCGCTTTTCCACTTTTTAAAGCATCACCAGAAACTGTAGTTTCTCCCCACATTTCTTCCATTCCTTTTTTGTCTTTCTCTTGAGAATGGCTATTCATAACGCTAATAAGCATTACTAAAACGGAAAACATTATACATCTATTCTTAAACATATGCGTACTATTATTAATTTATTATTTTTTTGATTTGCAGATAGAAATCTACCTACTTTACTGTATATAACATTCTTGAGCCACCACTAGTTTTCATCAATTAGCGACGCTCCCAAAAACATATTTATTTTAGATTATAATCTGTATCTCAATCCTACTTTCCATGTTGGAGTTCTACCGAAATAAGATGTGAAATTTTGAGTATCATCTCCAATATAACGACGTGTATCTTCTCCTGTAAGATTACTTACACCTGCACTTGCTTGTATCTTTCTTGTAATCTTATATTTTAAGTTGATTCCTAAAAGTGTCGTTCCTTCTGTATAATGTGCTTCATCTGCACGTGTAGAGCCAATACCACCTAAATTACTTAAGTAATTACTTCTGTAGGCTGCAGTAAATCTAAAAGAGAATCCGTACTTTTCATAGTACATCACTGTATTGAAGTTGTGTTTTGAAGTCCCTGGAAAACCATTAGTAGCATCGCCAACAGCACCATCAAAATTACTTTCAACAAAAGAATAGTTAGCTCGTAAACCAAACCCACTCGCAAAACCAGGTAAAAACGTAAAGTGATGATTAAAGCCTATTTCAAATCCATAAAGTTGTGCATTTGTAATGTTTATAGGAGTAGAAATATCGAACAATAAATCTTCTTGACCTGCAGGTATTGCTATACCCAGCGCTTCTATACCTGGATATGCTTGATCATTTAATGTTTGACGTCCGATATAATTTCTAATGTCTTTATAAAAGATACTACCGATAATTGCACCACCATTTCTGCTATACAACTCAAATGTTGTATCATACATCCATGCACTGTAAGGCTCTAACTTTGGATTACCAGATTTAATAGTCCCTCTATATAAACTTGTACCTAAGTTTGGCTCATAGTCTGGTGAACTCGGGTTGAATATTTCTGAAGTAGGATCTAAATACTCCACCTCATTACTCGGCATCATATCTCTATATTTTGGTCTAGATGCTCCTTTTGCAGCGCTAAATCTCAAGTTGAAATTTCTTTTTATTTTAAAATTGGCATTAAAACTAGGTAACACATCCCATCTAGAATTTTCTACCTCATGATATATAGCATCACTTACTACACCACTAGTCTCTGCTATAGGATCAACTATTTCTACTCCGGTAAACCCCCTTGATTCATTTATGGTATTAATGGCTCTTACCCCAAAGTTTAAAACCACTGGTATATTAAATACTGTTGTTCTTGCATCAACTTGTGCATAGGTAGAAAAAGTTTTTTCTATAGCCCCATAAGATTTTGCAGGATTAAATTGTAAATCACCTTCCTGAGAAACCAATTGATCTATAGGTTTATCAAAATCAAAAATACTTCCACCATTTAAACTATTAAATCCTGGTGTTAAATCTAACACGGCATTTCCGGGAATATTAATCCATTGATCTAAACCTGTTCCACCGCCTAAAAAATCACCTGGAATATAATAGTTATCATAAGAAATAAGATCTACAAATTGCTGTAATTGCTCATCTGTATAATCACCATAGATATCGTCAGCATTTGCTTGCGCTTCTCTAGCTTCGAAATCTGTAATTGCTGATCTTGCACCCAATGAGAATTTCACCTTTTTATTAAGCTCATACTCTACATCTAATCTTGAAGCATAATTGTAGCCATTGGTTCTAATATGTCTTTTTGCTGCAGATCTAAGACCAAACGCTGTAGGATCTAAAATTTCATCTGGAAGTCCAAACTGAGGAAGTTCACCTCTCAAATCTAAACTAATAGCACTATTGTCATAATCTCTTCCATCCAATCTTGCAGTTATTTGCGTTAAATCTTGGAAAAAATCTAAATCCGAATACGATAAATCAAAACTAAAAGTCAATTTATCTGACTCCTTGTATAAGGTATTCAATCCTAATATGTTATTTGTGGTATTATTTGTATAGAACTGATTTTTATTTTGAATATTCACTCGAGACACATCTGCACCAGCTGCATCGATGTAGGCTAAATTATTCCCATTAAAAACCAGGCTTTCTGGCGTAAAGAAATTATTAACACCCAGCAAACCATTATCACCACCTGTAGACAATGATGTTTGAAATTGTTGTCTGTCTGAAAAAGCTTCTAATTTAGTTAAGGTATAATCTAACAAAAACTCTAGTTTAGCTGTTGGCTTGTATTGAATTGCCGCTGATAAAGCCAATTGTTTTCTGTTGTCTTTTCGTACGGCATTATTAATAGTTGCTGGGATTAAGATACCTTCATAAACATTCTCTCCATCTTCAAAAACACCATTACTATTAGTATCTTCATAAAAATCTACATTTCTGTAACCTCGCATTCCCGATTCATCGCGGTATCTATTATCATCAGTGTGAACTATTGAAACAGCGGCTCCTAATTTATCATTTATTTTACCTCCAAACACACCAGATATTCTGGTATCAAAATCGATATCTTCGAACTCTGAATCGCTATCTCCTCTTAAATTAACACTAGCAAAATAATTCTTCCCTCTTTTATACCTTGCATCTAAAGGTCTTAAGGTTTGAAAATCTACTGTTCCACCAATATCTGTAGCAATTTCTTTAGCCTGTGTTGTTTTATGGATTCTAGCTCCATTAATAATTTCTGTAGGAATAACATTTAAGTTAAATTTTCTAAAATCCGATTTCCCCTCATTTCCTGCAGAAATAGGTGTTCGACCATTCATCGTAATTTTCACAAACTGAGGCCCTATACCTCTAATAGATACTCTATCGCCAGAAACACCATCATCATTCCGCTCAATTTGCACACCTGCAACTCTTTGTAAAGCATCAGTTACGTTACCATCAGAAAAACTTCCAATATCCTCTGGCGTAATTGCTTCAATAACGGTAGTGGCTTCTCGCTTCTCTCTAACAGCATTTAATTGAGAACTTCTAATCCCTACAGTAAGAACAACCTCATCTAAAGCTTCAGAATCCGCTTTCATCTGAACGTTCAATACAGTCTTTCCTGCTGTAGAATACTCTACAGTCTTAAAACCTATATAATGAAATACGAGGATTGCATCAGGATTCTTTAATTTTATAGTATAGTCACCATCCATTGTAGACATTGCACCATTCTTTGTGCCTTTTTCTATAATACTTGCACCCGGCAATGGCAAATTATCGACATCCGTAATTTTACCTGTTATGACTTGCGCCTGTGCTAAACTAAAAAAGCATTGCAGCAGCATTAAGAACAGTAAACTTTTAGAATTAATTTTTTTCATGACATGATGAGTTAGTTCGTATGACTACAAATATGTATCAAATAAGACAAATCAACTTGCTCTGTTCGTTTTTAAATTTTCTCAAATCAACCAAACCCCTTAAGTGTTAGGTAGTCTAAGTGTATTTGAATTTTTACAGCAACAAAATGACGGAATAGAGAAGCGTTACTAAATTAGTAAATAGTTACTTTGTAAGTGCACCATAAATAGATACAGATGTCTATAAAAACAATTACAATCATCCCTTTTTTAATGCTTAATGCCTGTATTATGTTTGGTCAAACGAAACAGGTAACAAAAACAATTGCTCCTAATTGGGAATCCATGGCTGAGAACTATAAAGTACCAGAATGGTTTCAAGATGGTAAAATTGGCGTTTGGATGCATTGGGGTATTCCGTCTTCAATAGACGAAAACAGAGCAGACGATGGTTCTCACTACGGAAGACGCATGTACGGTGATGAAGATTATGATGCACGAAATGAACCTGACAGAATGCGAACGGTAAGGTTAACGAAATGGCACACCGAACGCTATGGACCACCTTCAGAATTTGGTTACGAAAAATTTATAGCAGATTTTAAAGCGGAAAACTTTAATGCTGATGCCATTGTAGCGTTTGTTAAAGACAATGGAGCGCGTTTTATTATGCCTGTAGCCACACATCATGATAATTTTGATATGTACGACTCCTTCTTTCCTTGGAATTCAGTTAAAATGGGACCAAAGAAAGATATCCTGAGAGAATGGAAGGATGCAGCCTACAAACACGATTTAAAATTCGGTGTATCCACACATTTATATTGGTCTCCACGCTTTTTTAGAACGGCTCGGAAATTTCAAAAAGAAGGCACACCAGAATGGGAGTTCTTTAATATGGATTATGATACCTTTAAATTTGCCAGTCAAGACAGTTGGAATGAGCATTGGTACAAACGCTCTTGGGACTTAATAGAAAAATACGACCCTGACATGTTTAATAACGATTCACCTTATCCGTCTATAAAAACAGGAAAAGGATTGGGTGTTAAGCTATTTTCCGATTATTTAAATAGAGATTTAAAAGAGAACAACGGCAAGCAAACCACTGTATTATCTTTTAAAAACACCAAAGAAAATAAAGCGGCATTTACCTACAATTTAGAACGTGGAATGTTTGGTGAGCAACAAGAGCATCCATGGATATGGGCCACCGATTTATCGGGTAGCTGGTTTTACCGAAAAAATTCGTTCACCAAAATGTCTATAGACGTTTTAATAGGAAATGCTATAGATGCAATTAGCAAAAATGGTGTGGTGATGATTAATATTGCGTTAAAAGGCGATGGTACAATTCCTGAAAATCAAAAGCAAATGCTGACTAATTTTGGAGACTTTGTAAAGATTAACCAAGAAGGTATTTACAACACCAGACCATGGAAAACCTTTGGTGAAGGACCTTTAGAAATCGTTACCAAACGCGCTGGTGAGAACTTGAAGAAGTTCTCGGAAAAAGACATTCGTTTTACAACAAAGGATGGAAATATTTATGCTTTTGTTTTAGCGTCACCAAAAGAAGATATTTTAATTGAAGTTCTAAAGACAAAAGGACTTTTACAAAAAAACATAAAAGACATACAGTTGTTAGGCAGCGATGAAACCATTCACTGGAACCGAAATAAAGATGGATTAGCTATCACATATGATTTTAAAAACATCCCAAATCAATCGGCTATTTGTTTTAAAATAATCACAGAATAACAACTTAAATAAATTAACTAAAGGTCAGAATGCATTTTAAAACGACATTTTTATTGGTTTTATTCGCCATTTCTTTAAGTGCGTGTTCCGCGCAAAAACAAGAGGTGCCCGTGGTAAAACAAAAACTACCTGAGTTTTCTTGGGATAAAATGCCTTTATATATGCACATGCGTAAATCCACGGCTTTTACAAAAAAAGAGATTACCTATCTTTCAAAATTTCCTTTAATAACGTTTGAAAAAACAACCGGAAGTAAATCATCAGGATCCACAGAAAAAGGTACTATTAAAGCGGCTAAAGCGGTAAAAAAAATAAATCCTGATGCCAAAATACTTTACTATAAAAATGTGGTCATCAATTGGAAAGGTTATTCTGAAGATGAAGATTTTTTATACCAACACCCGGAAGCCTTATTAGTCAACGCCAAAGGAGAAAAAGCCTTAATGCCTAATGGAAAAACTGGATTCTTCGATATTTCAAAAGACTATGTTCGTGAGTATTGGTTAAACCATGTAAAAAAGGTTACCGAAAGTCCGTTTATTGATGGTGTGTTCTTAGATGCTAACATTAAAGTTTTAGTGCCTTTCTTTTTTAATAGTCGTGTTGGAGAAGAAAAACGAGAAGCCATAAAAGCAGGCTATTTGTCTATGATGGCAGATTTAGATACTCAAATAGGAAAAGATAATTTACTTATTGCCAATATCATTCGCGTGCGTTCTGAATTTGAAGATGCAGGTAGAGCATACTTAAAATTCTTTGATGGATCGTACTTAGAAGGTTTTGAACGTGGAAATTCTGGCATGACTTATGAAGATTACCTTGTAAAAGGCATTGATGCTGTTCAAAAATCGGCAAGAGAAGGCAATGTGATTGCTATGTCTCTCGGGATTGGTAAAGGATTAAAAAATGCAGTAGCTGGTATTGATGATGCCAGACAAAAAGTATCTATAAATGAAAATTTCACCAAACGTTTAGACTATCTATTGGCTATTTTTCTGGTTTGTGCCGAAAAATACAGCTACGTCTATCCTCATGATGGTTATGGTGTTGGGAGTTCTGCTGTTTGGCTTAAAACCTTTCCGCAGTATGAGAAAAAACTAGGCGCACCAAAAGGCTATGCGAAACGTGAAGGCTACATTTACACAAGATCTTTTGAACATTTAGACGTTACTTTAGATATACAAAACAAAACAGCCCAATTAGATTGGAAATAAACGAACCCTTAATATTTATACATAAAAAAATGAAATCACTTTTAACATCACTTACAATTTTATTGTGCTTTTCTAACTATGCCATTAGTCAAGAAAAGAAAGATTTAGTAAAACCTAATATTGTTATCTTTTATGTTGATGATTTAGGTTGGCAAGACACAGAACTCAATGATTTAGATGAGCCAACACCATGGGAAACACCAAATATAGTTGCACTTGCAAAAGAAGGTATCAATTTCACCAATGGCTACTCGCCTGCTCCAACTTGCGCACCATCGAGAGCTGCACTGCTTTCTGGTTTGCATCCAACTAAAACAGGTGTAACACATGTAAGTGGAGGTACTGAACCTAAAACCACTAAACGTTCTAATTATGTGACGCCGTATTACCCTATAGGATTAATGCCTGAAAACTTCACCATTGCAGAAGCATTAAAAATGAATGGCTATACAACCGGACATGTTGGAAAATGGCATGTAGGAGCTCTTGACATTCAAAAATCAACGAATCAAGGTTTCGATTTTGCTTACGAATCTAGAGGTGCACACCAAGGACCTAAACGAGAAAAAAACCGTATCAACAATTTTGCAACCCATGATAAAGGAGATGCTTACCGTTTAAGTGATGAAAAATATCCTCCGTTTACAAAATCATCTCCAAACGGTATTTCATATCCAAAGGATATGGTAACAGAAAAGGCACTTGAGTTTATTAAATCTAGTAAAGACGAGCCGTTCTTTTTATACTTAGCACATTGGTTGGTACATGCACCTATTCATACTAAGAACAAGGAGTTATTACAATACTACAGTGATAAATTAGGGGTAGAAATGCCAACCAAGGATATTCCGATTAAAACAGGTGGACAAACCAACCCGTTTTACGGAGCTATGGTAACGACTTTAGATTGGAGTTTAGGACGTGTGGTAGATTTATTAAAGACAACAGACGATCCAAGAAATCCAGGTAAAAAACTAATTGAAACCACTTATATTATTTTTTCTTCGGACAACGGAGGTGTAGAAAAAGCCAATGGAGATATCGTAACAGATAACTACCCTTTAGATCAAGGTAAAAAATATGCACAAGAAGGTGGTATTAGAGTGCCTATGGTGATTAGTGGCCCTCATATTCCTAAAGACAAAACACAGGATGTATTGATCAATCAATTAGACTTTTTTCCAACGATATTAAACCTTACAAACAGTACTGTACCTAAAAAGTATAGTTCAGATTTTGATGGCTTAGATATTTCTGGGGTGTTATTGAATAATGATAAGACCGTTAAAGATGCGTCAGGACATGAAAGAGAAGATTTATGGTGGCATTTTCCTCACAATACAGATTCTCAGATGCAATCTGCACTTAGACATGGCGATTACAAATTATACAAAAATTTAATTCCTGATACTTATGAATTATACCGTTTGTATAAAAATGGAAAACGTGAAGATTTAGAAGAAAAGCATAATATTGCAGCGCAAAATCCAGAAATCGTTAAGGACTTATCTGCAAGATTAGAAACATATTTAGAAGATTATAATGCACAAATGCCTTATAAAGATCCTTCAAAATTCAAAGAAGACGCTGTAACATCTATTCCTGTTATTACGAATGACGCGTTTGATGCAAAATCTCAAAGCGTAACTATTTCTTTAGAAAAAGGAAAATCTAAGGTCATAGAAGCTTATGCGCTTGTAAGAATTGTAAACGCAAATTTAAAAAAGAAGAAAGGCAAAAAAGGAAAGCTAGGAAAACACGATTCAACCTTAATAAAAATACCAGTAGAGTCTAGCAAAAATAATTTAGAGTACACGTTTACTATTCCTGAAGACATCATAGAATACGGTATTATCTTAATCGATGAAAATCGTTTTATGGTAAAAAGTGACTTTCATAAAATCAACTAAAAATAGAAGCATTGAATGTGATACTGTTTGGATTAAAATTACAGTATCACATGTGCTTTAAACCTATATCATGAAACATAACAGAACATTCTTAGCCATAGTATTATTGGCCTTTTCTTTCTCTAACTATGGTAATAGTCAGAAAAAATCTGATGTAATAAAACCTAATGTCATTATATTTTACGCTGATGATTTAGGCTGGCAAGACGTAGAATTAAACGATTTAGACGAACCTTGTGCTTGGGATACCCCAAATATTAAAGCATTAGCAAAAGATGCCATTAACTTTACAAATGGCTATTCTCCTGCTCCTACTTGTGCACCTTCAAGAGCTGCGCTTTTAAGTGGATTACATCCTGCTAAAACAGGAATAACCAATGTTAGTGGCGGAGGAATCCCTAAGGCTCAGAGATCTGAAAAATATATGAGTCCTTATTTTCCAGAAGGATTAATGCCTGATCACTTCACGATTGCTGAAGCTTTAAAAATGAATGGTTACAGAACTGGACATGTTGGAAAATGGCATGCTGGACATCTTCAGATTCAAAAATCAACCAATCAAGGTTTTGATTTTGCACACGAATCTAGAGGAGCACATCAAGGACCTAAAGGAGCTAAAAATCGCTTAAATGCTTTTGCTACACATGATAAAAATGATGCGTATCGTTTAAGTGAAGAAAAATACTTTCCTTTCACAAAGGAATCGCCTGAAGGAATCTCTTATCCAACAGACGCAGTTACTGAAAACGCTCTGAAATTTATAGAAAACAACAAAGAGGAACCGTTCTTTTTATATTTAGCACATTGGATGGTGCACTATCCTATTCACTCTAAAAACCGTGAATTATTAGACTATTATTGTGATAAATTAGGAGTAGAGCTTCCAGAGGTAGATACTGAATGGACTAAAGAAGGTCAGAATAATCCTTATTTTGGTGCTATGGTAACGACCTTAGATTGGAGTTTAGGTCGCGTAGTCGATTTGTTAAAGAAAACAGATGATCCAAGAAATCCAGGTAAAAAATTATACGAAACAACTTACATCATCTTTTCATCTGATAATGGTGGAGCGGAAACTCGTAGAGCAGAAGTAATGTCTGATAATGCCCCTTTAGATAAAGGTAAAAAATATTCGGAAGAAGGCGGAATTAGAGTCCCAATGCTTATATCGGGACCAAATATTCCAAAAGGAGAAACAAAAGATGTTTTAATCAATCAGTTAGATTATTATCCTACTGTTCTTAGCCTTACCAATAGTAAAATACCTGCTAAATATAGTTCTGATTTAGATGGATTAGATATTTCAGGTGTCTTGTTGAATAACCAAAACAACGTTAAAGATAACAACGGAAAACCAAGAGAAGATTTATGGTGGCATTATCCTTATGGTGGCGAGACTAAAAACCAGTCTGCTATAAGATCTGGGGACTATAAATTGTACAAAAATTTTATAACAGGTAATTATGTATTGCACCGTCTATATAAAGATGGAAAACGACATGATTTAGAAGAAAAGTTCGATATCGCTAAAGAAGAACCAGAAATTACGAAAGCCTTATCTAAAAAATTAGAAAAATATCTTAAAGATTACGATGCTAAATTACCTTATAAAGAGCCTTCAAAATTTAAAAATGATACGGATGTAGCTGCGATTCCTGTTATTGTCAACGATACTTTTGATGCTGCATCACGTAAAGTTGCTATTCAATTAGAAAAAGGAAACTCTAATATAGTTGAAAGTTATGCACTTGTAAAAATATCAGATAAGGCTAAGGCAAGAAAAAAAGGCAAGAAAAGTAAAATAAAATCTACATACATCAGAATACCTGTAGACGCTGGTAAAAATAATTTAGAATACACGTTTACGGTTCCTAAAGAAGCCATAGAATATGGTATCATCCTAATTGATGAAAATCGATTTATGGTAAAAAGTGAGTTTCATAAAGTAAAATAATTAAACGTTAAATAATAGAAATAGGAATCATGAAAACTATAGTTATTAACTGTTGCTTGTGCTTCCTATTTTTGTTTCAAATTGGTTATGCTCAAAAGCATTCTAAACCATTAAAACACAGCAGACCTAACATCATCTTTGTCATGACAGATGATCAAGGGATGGGTGATTTTTCCTGTATGGGAAATAAAGTCGTTAAAACCCCAAATATTGATGCCTTCTATGAAAAATCAACCCGTTTTACAGAATATCATGTAAGTCCTACTTGCGCACCAACACGCGCTGTGATTATGAGTGGTCGTCATGAATTTAGAGTTGGTGTTACTCATACCATTCTAGAGCGCGAACGCATGGCTTTAGATGTACACACGCTTCCACAAGTCTTGCAATCTGCAGGTTACCAAACCGGATTATTTGGCAAATGGCATTTGGGCGATGCAGATGAATACCTTCCACAAAACAGAGGTTTTAATGAAGTGTTGATGCATGGTGCTGGTGGAATTGGGCAAGTAAATCTAGGAGATTTCCCACCGAATAAAGACAATGTGTATTTTGACAATGTTTTACTTCACAATAAAACCATTGTAAAAACCAAAGGCTTTTGTACTGATGTGTTTTTTGATGCTGCTTTGGCCTGGACCAAAGAACAGATTATTACAGAAACACCTTTCTTTACGTATCTCTCATTGAATGCGCCACATGCTCCTTTGGTAGCTCCTGAAGATTATAAAAAACGTTTTTTAGAATTAGGTTATGATGAAGGCACTGCGAGTAGATATGGCATGATTGAAAACATCGATGACAACTTCGGAAAATTGATGAGCAAGCTTGAAGAATGGAATGCTCTAGAAAACACCCTAGTTATTTTTACCACAGATAATGGAGCTACACATTTAAGAGGTACTTTAAATGGAGAAAAGGTAAAACATTTTAATGCTAATCTTAAAGGTGGAAAAAACTCACCAAACGAAGGTGGCGATCACGTGCCGCTTTTCTTGTATTGGAAAGGTGTTTTAACCGAAGGAAAAGACATTAACCAACTTACCGCACATATCGATTTATACCCAACCTTTTCAGAATTAGCAGGCGTTAAATTACCAGAAAACATACAACCTTTAGAAGGTTTATCATTACTACCTTTATTAGAAGATACAGCGACAAACTGGGAAGACCGTTTACTATTTACACATTGTGGACGTTGGAAAACAGGAATGCTTAACCAAGCCAAATACACTAAAATGGCTGTAAGAAGTCAACAATGGCGCTTTGTAAATAATGCAGAATTATATGATATTATTAATGATCCTGGCGAACTTTATAATGTAGCGGCAGAACATCCCGATGTGATTGCAAAATTTCAAGAACCTTATAATGAATGGTGGTCTACCTCTATTCCACTTATGGTAAACGAAAACAGAAAGCGCACCAAAGACCAACCCTTACATATTAAGTATTATAAACAACTAGAAGCCGAAGGTATTCCCTATTGGAGTCCAAACGATATGATTACAGAAAAAAACTAAAAAGCAACGTGCAATGATTTCGAATACATCTAAAGCAGTTCAAAATATTTAAATAAGACATATTTTAGATTGAATTAGATATGACATTATCATAAAAGAAACTGCAAATTAGTAACCTTGAAAACTTTTATTTCGTAACAAAACGATTTAGATTTATAAATCATTTATCAATTACACGACCATCCCTTAACTATGACTGATAACACAAAAAAAGAAGACCGTTTTTCAAAAGACCTCAACTTTCTAAAAAAACATACAGATATTATTGTTTTGCAAGAAGGACAGAGCGCTTTAGCCATTGCTCCTCAATTTCAAGGACGTGTTATGACGAGTACTACAAATGTAACTGAAGGCGAAGGTTTTGGGTGGATTAACAAAAAAGTCATTGAAGCTGGTTTTCTTTCAGAAGAAGAACGTAAAGGGAGCTTAGAAAATCAGATTTATGTGTTTGGAGGCGAAGAACGTTTTTGGTTAGGTCCTGAAGGTGGACAGTTTTCACTCTTTTTTAAGCAGGAAGACAATTTTGAATTCTCAAATTGGAAAACACCTCCTGTTATAGATACAGAGGCTTTTACGTTGGTTTCTCATACAGATCATTCGGCGACGTTTGAACACCATTGCGAACTTATAAATAAAAGTGGAACCATTTTTAAAATGGGTATTGGACGTTCCATTTCTATTTTAAATAAAGCATCCATTGAAAATAGCCTTAGAATACAGTTTTCCGAAAACATTGAATTTGTAGGCTATCAAACCAATAATCAAATTACAAATATTGGTGATCAACCATGGAGACCTGAGACAGGTTTACCTTCTATATGGATTTTAGGAATGTATAAGCCATCACCAGAAACCACTATGGTTATTCCTTTTAAAGCTGGTGAAGAAACCGCTTTAGGACAAAAAGTGAATGACACCTATTTTGGCAAAGTACCTAAAGATTATTTAGAAGTTAAAAAGGATATTTTATTCTTTAAAGGTGATGGCACAAAACGTAGTAAAATTGGAGTCAACTCAAAACGAGCAAAAGGTATTGCAGGAAGTTATGATGCCGTAGGAAAAGTTTTGACTTTGGTGACTTATAATGCACAAGAAGCACCACATGGTTATGTAAATTCAGCGTGGGAATACCAAGAAGAACCTTATGCAGGGGATCTTATAAATGCCTATAATGACGGATCACCAGAACCAGGCGTTCCTCCAATGGGACCATTTTATGAGTTAGAAACCTCATCACCAGCAGCAGCCTTAAAACCGAATGAAACCATGGTACATATTCAAACTACTATGCATTTAAAAGGAGATGAACACGAATTAAATACCATTGCAAAAGCCACTTTAGGTGTAAGCTTAAACGATATTATAGAATCGTTATAATCATGAAGCGATTAAAAATCCATACCGCAATGATTTATTCACTATTTACAGCCTTAATAGTGCTATATAGCTGTACAACAAAAGAAAAAGCTAATGCATCCCAAAATGAGAGTTTCAATCAAACTGATAATTGGGTGGTTTTAGACAAAACAGATGCAGACCAATCTGGAACTACGTTTTCTTGGAATTTTAATATGAAACAGCCGTCCGATTATGTCCTTCAAATGGTTTCAACTGAAGCATCCTTTAAAAATAATGAATCTGTAAAAATAAAAATAGGTGAACAAGAATTTGAAGCATCCTTGTTGAAAAACTATAATATCAATTTGAATGACATAGTTTCAGAATTCAAACATAAAATTCCATTAAAAAATACAGGCAAACAAAAACTTTCTATAACGACTGAGGCCGATTTTAAAAGTCTAAGAGTCATTCCGCATTATAAAAAACCTATTGGTTCGGGTAAGTATCATCAAGAATGGTTAACCATGCATCAATCCAAGGAAAAACAAGATGCGCTACAACGGTTTAAAGAAGCCAAACTCGGCATGTTTATTCATTGGGGATTATATTCACAAGCTGGAGGTCTATGGAAAGGCACTAAAATTAATAACGCACCACATCCAGGACCAAAAGTTGCGGAATGGTTAATGTATGCGTTTCAAATTCCTAGAGAAGACTACAGAGAACTAGCTAAAACCTTTAATCCAGATAAATCCTTTGCGCAAAATGTGGTAAAATTAGCTAAGGATGTTGGTATGAAATACATCGTTATCACTTCAAAACATCATGATGGTTTTGCGTTATTCGATTCAAAACATTCTGAATTTGATATGGTTGACGCCACGCCTTACAAAGCAGACATCATAAAAGAACTGTATAACGCTTGCTTAGAAGAAGGTATAGATTTTGGAGTGTATTATTCTCATGGTAATGATTGGATGGATGGCACCGATGGGAATTACAAGAACATCAAAAAAGTAAACGATTCTTTAGGAATTTATACACACCCAACAGGTAAGAATTTATGGGATCCAAGTAAAAATACACATGAAGAATATCTTCAACACAAAGCCTATCCACAAATAAAAGAACTATTAACCATGTTACCTGAACTGCGATTAATCTGGTTTGATGGCACAGGTTTTACTACGGAAGCACAAGCCTTTCAGTTTTATAAACTCGTTTATGATAGCAATCCAAACGTATTAGTCAACCGAAGAGTGGGTTATGCATTTGGAGATTATTTAGATACAGGAGATAATAAGATCCCTTCGGCATCCGAAAAGCTAGAAAAATATTGGGAAACCTGTGGGACAACTAACAATTCTTGGGGTTATAAATCTTATGATGACGATTGGAAAAGCCCTAAAGAACTACTCTACTACTTTGTAGACATCCTATCTAAAGGTGGAAACTATTTATTGAATATTGGTCCTGATGGAAAAGGTCATGTACCCGAAACTAGTGCAGAAAACCTACGTGAGATGGGAAAATGGATTCATAAAAATGCAGATGCCGTCTATGGAACATCGCGTTGGAAAACACCAAACGAAGGCCAAGAAGAAACCTTATTAGACGGCACAGGCCATAGAGCGGCTAAAGGTTTTCAACGAAATTTCACATCTAAAGACTTTTGGTTCACGACTAAAGGAAACAAGGTTTACGCTATTTCACTCACAAATACAGAAGGAGAAATTCTAATAAAATCGCTAAAAAAAGGAGAAGGAGAAATTGAAGAGGTAAAACTATTAGGAAGCGAAAAAAATCTTAGTTGGAATCAAAATGGAAATGGCTTACAAACTACAGTAACAGATATACCTAAAGATGCCTTAGGTTATGTTATTGAAGTGACTTTAAAAAACAATTATGAAAACTAAAACCATTCAAATTCTTGTAATCAGTGGCCTATTATTGGCATCATTATTTGTACTCACAAGTTTTGACCATAATAAGCCAACAGAACAACCTATAAACAAAAAGCCAAACATTATATACATTTTGGCGGATGATTTAGGCATTGGAGATTTAAGCATCTATAATGAAAACAGTAAAATACAAACACCGCATTTAGATCTAATGGCTAAAGAAGGCATGCGATTTACAGATGCGCATACCTCGTCTGCAGTATGTACACCAACACGGTACGGCATCTTAACCGGACGTTACAATTGGCGCACACCATTAAAAGAATTTGTGACTTGGGGGAACTCGCCGAGTTTAATTCAGAAAGACAGATTAACCGTTGCACAAATGCTAAAAGATAAGGGTTATAAAACAGCAAATATTGGAAAATGGCATTTGGGTTTAAACTGGACCATGAAAAACAACAGCCCAGAGTTTGATCATTTTTCAGACAAATCAGATCGTTTAAATTTCAAGGAAATTGATTATAGTCAGCCTTTAAAATTTGGACCAAATGACATGGGATTTGATTATTCCTTTATGATTTCAGCATCCTTAAACATGCCACCTTTTGTCTATATTGAAAATGACAAAGCCACCATGGTACCAACTGGCATTTCCTCTCAAACAAAAAAACAATCGCCATATGCCACTTGGATAAGAGGAGATATTGCAGACGATTTTAAACATGAAGACGTCCTACCAAACATCGTAAATAAATCGATTTCTTTTATAAAGGAGAATGCCAATAAAGACCAACCGTTTTTTATGTACATTCCCTTACCTTCTCCTCACAATCCAGTATTACCAATTGCGCCATGGAAAGGTCAAAGTGAAATTAAAAGCCCTTATGCCGATTTCGTAATCATGATTGATGATTTAATGGGTACTATTTTTGAAACGCTAAAAGCACAAGGCATCGACGAAAATACTATGGTGATTTTTGCGAGTGATAATGGTTTTGCTACTACCAACGATTTAAAAACCTTAAGACAAAAAAAACACAGTCCAAGTTATGTCTATAGCGGCTACAAAGGAAGCTATTTAGAAGGTGGTCATCGCGTCCCATTTTTAGTAAAATGGCCAGAGAAAATTAAACCAAATTCAGTTTCTGATGCCACAATATGTACTACGGATTTTATGGCAACATGTGCAGATATTATAGGTTATGATTTTAAGGATAACGAAGCTGAAGATAGTTTCAGCATGATGCCTTTATTAACCAATGAAGGCACCTATTTAAGAGATGCTACTATTCATCATGACAAATACGGTGTTTTCGCTATTAGAAAAGGAGACTGGAAATTAATTGTATCGCCAAACTCAGGTATTATGGCGTCTGGAGAAACAAAAAAACACAAAGGTGTTTCAGCTGAAGAAATCCTATACAATTTAAAAAAGGACGTCAAAGAGAAGAATAATGTTGCAGAGCAATTCCCAGAAAAGGTTAAAGAATTAAAGGATATATTAATTCAACAAATAAAGAACGGCAGAAGTACTCCTGGAAAAGTTCAAGAAAACGATGCTATTTCTGGTGAATGGCCTCAAGCAAATTTTGCGTTTAAAGACTAATTTAAAAATGAAAAATAGCCTAACATTTTTTGTGTTACTCTTTGGTCTAAATATCTATGCTCAGACTGAAAAGCCGAATATTTTATTCATTTTTTCAGACGATCAATCTTTTGAAACTATTGGCGCAAATGGACAAACCATTGTAGAAACGCCTAACTTAGATAAGTTAACCAAAACCGGGACAACGTTTACACATGCCTACAATCAAGGATCTTGGGCAGGAGCTGTATGTATTGCGAGTAGATCTATGATCATTAGTGGTGCTAGTGTTTGGAATGCGCAAAACACCATTAAAGATATTAAAGCTAAAAAGAAACAATCTTGGCCAGAATTGATGCAAGAAGCCGGTTATACCACCTATATGAGCGGAAAATGGCATGTGCCGATTCCCGTAAATTCGGTGTTTAATGTTGTTAAAAATGTTAGAGCTGGAATGCCTAAAAGTGTTAAAACAGCGTATAACAGACCCATTGAGGGGGAAGATTTAGACACAGCTTGGTTACCATGGGATACAAAAAATGGTGGTTTTTGGCAAGGTGGAACACATTGGAGTGACGTTTTAGCCGATGATGGTGTTGCATTTCTCGAAAATGCCAAACAAGACGACAAGCCTTTTTTTATGTACTTGGCTTTTAATGCGCCACACGATCCAAGACAAGCACCAAAAGAATATATTGATAAATACCCTTTAGACAACATCCAACTTCCAGAAAATTATCAGGATTTATATCCGGATATGGGAGAAAATGGAGTACCAAAAATTAGAGACGAAAGATTGGCACCATTCCCAAGAACACCGTATGCTATAAAAGTGCACCGACAAGAATATTATGCGAGTATCACGCACATGGATGCACAAATCGGTCGTATTTTAGAGGCGCTTGAAGCATCAGGAAAAGCTGATAATACCATTATTATTTTTACTTCAGATCATGGTTTGGCTGTTGGACATCATGGCTTAGTTGGTAAACAAAATATGTATGAGCATTCTGTTCGTGCGCCGTTTATTATTTCTGGTCCAGGTATAAAAGCAGCTTATAAAATAGAAACACCTATTTATCTTCAAGATGCGATGGCAACGTCTTTAGAGCTAGCGGAAATTTCAAAACCCGAGTATGTCACCTTTCAAAGTGTACTTCCATTACTGCAAAATGAAAAGAACAACCCTTATGAAATTATTTATAGTGCTTATTTGGGAACACAACGCATGCTCATTAAAGACCATTGGAAATTAATTGTTTACCCAAAAATTAAAAAGAAAAAACTGTTCAACCTTTTAGAGGATGAATTTGAAATGAATGATTTGGCAAACAACCCAGAATACAGCAACAAAGTAATTGAAATGACGCATTTATTAGAGGTTGAAATGGATAAAAACAATGATCCTATGACCTCTTTAGAAGCTGCAGATTATTCGGTTTCTAAAAAAACAAAACATTAATAAGATATACAGCACACGAATGAACATTTTAAAATGTCTTTTCCTATTAATTTTAGTAACTTCTTGTAAGTCTAGTACCACTATCAAAAAACAAGATGCGACTGTTAAAAACACAGCCCCTAATATTGTTTATATTTTAGCGGATGATATGGGATATGGCGATCTTTCCTCCTTAAATCCAGAATCAGGAATTCAAACGCCATACATGGATAACATATTAAAAGCAGGAGTTCATTTTACAGATACACATTCCAATTCTTCCGTATGTACACCTACACGATATGGAATAATCACAGGACGCTATGCTTGGAGAAGTCCATTGAAAAAAGGCGTGCTACATGGCTACAAACCCGCTTTAATTGAGGACGACAGACCAACGATTGCTTCATATCTTAAAAGGAATGGCTATACAACGGCTTGTATTGGAAAATGGCACATTGGTTTAGGGATGCAACCTAAAGATGGAGAAACTACTGTAATAGCAAAAGATGGCGTTAGTAATGTTGATTTTAGCAAACCAATAAAAGACCCAAGCGATTTAGGTTTTGATTATTCATACACCACGCCTGCATCATTAGACATACCACCTTATGTGTATATCGAAAACGGAAAAACAGTAGAATTACCAACAGAATACACAAAAGGAAAAAATGCAGGTCGCGGTGTAATGTGGAGACCAGGAGAAAAAGCACCCAACTTTGTATTTGAAGAGGTATTAGATCATTTTACAAAAAAATCTGTTGCTTTTATCAGTGAGCAACAAAATGTTGATAAACCTTTCTTTTTGTATTTCCCCTTAACTGCTCCTCACAAACCATGGTTGCCAGTAGGTGAAGCAATAGGTAGATCTGAAGCAGGACTTTATGGCGATTACGTAACGATGGTAGATGATGCTGTTGGTGCTGTTGTTGACGCTTTAGAAAAATCAGGTCAATTAAAAAACACCTTAATTATAGTAACTTCTGATAACGGTTCTAATTGGACAGAAAGAGATCAAGAAAAATATCCGCACCGTGCCAATTATATTTACAAAGGTCGAAAAGCAGATATTTATGATGGCGGTCATCGCGTGCCTTACATTGCACAATGGCCAGGCGTCATTCCTGCAGGATTGAAATCGAATCAATTAATGTGTACAACAGATTTGTTTGCGACATTATCAGGCATATTGAATCAACCTAATGTACAAGAAGGTGCTGAAGACAGTTACAATCTTTGGCCAGCTTACACTTCAGATGTAAAATCACCAATTAGAGAAGCCGTTGTACATCATTCAATTTACGGTATGTTTTCCATTAGAAAAGGTAAGTGGAAATACACTCCACAATTAGGTTCTGGCGGATTTACAAAGCCGAAAACCATAGAACCAAAGCCCAACGAGGCACCAGGAACTTTATATGATATGATTAATGATCCAGAGGAAAAAAACAATTTGTATAACGAACATCCAGAAGTTGTTGAAGAATTAAACAACCTTTTAGAGACTTATAAAAGTCAAGGATATAGTAATAAATAGGAATACAGCAGAATTATGATACGATCTAGAAAACTCAAATTACATATTTCATTGCTTGTCCTTTGTGTCACCTGTTCTTTTTTTAAAGGATTAGCGCAAACAGATGACCAATCAAACGGAGCATATCGTGAGATGTACATCAAAAAAAATTGGGTTAAATTAGATACAAACAAGGATGGTCAATTTTCAGAACATGAAAACAAACGTAGATGGAAACCATTAAAACGATTGGATAAGAATGCCGATAATCAGGTGAGTTATGAAGAATTCTCAGCACTTCAAATCCCTTATTTAAATACTGGAGGTGAAAGAAAATTGAACGTTTTATACAAAGAAACCGAAGAAGAAAATTTATATCTTGATATTTACTATCCAAAAAACAGAAAAGTAGATCAAAAGTTACCTGTGGTCATTTACACACATGGTGGCGGTTGGGCAGCAGGCAGCAGACATGGCGCGGCAAATGCGTCTTTTAACACAGTGCATACAGCGCTTTTAGAAAAAGGCTTTTGTGTGGTATCTGTGAGTTACAGACTTTGGGAAAACGGAGGAGAAACTAGCATGAGAGATTGCGTAATAGACAGTAAAGATGCCATGCGTTATCTATCTAAACATAATGAGACATTAGGAATAGATCCCAATCGGTTTTTCTCTTTTGGAGACTCTGCTGGTGGTCAAATTTCCCAAATGCTATTATTAAGTGCGCCAGAAACTTTAAAAGGTGATCCTGATTTAGCTTCCTATACTTATAAAATGGTTGCAGGAGTATCGTGGTATGGTCCTTGCGATTTCGAAGATATAAGTTTATTTAATCATGATGACAGTCCTGTTTCTAAAGATAGATTTGGGCCAAGAATCACAAAACCGAATACTAAACCTAAAGATAAATTATTGCTTTATAAGGAAATGAGTCCTATTAATTATTTACATAAAAACAGCGCTCCGCTATTAATGATTCAAGGAGACAAAGACACCACAATACCTGTAAAGCATGCCTATTACATGAAAGAAAAAGCTACTCAAATTGGCGCACCTGTAACAACAGTCATCGTTAAAAATGCAGGTCATAATTGGCGAAAAGTAGGTGCAGATATTAACCCAACACGAGAAGACATAATTAATACAACTGTAGATTATTTCATCTCTCATTTAAAATAAACGGAATATTATTTTAGATCATAATTCAATTAAAAACGACACTAATACATTAATAAAATGAACAAATTAAAAATAAACACGACCTGCCTAGTCTTAATATGTCTTGGCCTGTTTACATGGTCATCTAGCGCTCAAAAAAAATCTAAAAAACCTAATATAGTTTTTATTGTATGTGATGATTTAGGCTATGGCGATGTGCAAAGTTTAGCACCAGAAACGAGTAAAATAAAAACACCTCACATCGATCAACTGACTAAAGAAGGCATGACATTTACAGATGCCCATTCTGGCTCTGCAGTATGTACACCAACGCGTTATGGTATTATGACAGGACGTTATAGTTGGCGTTCAAAATTACAAAGTGGAGTTGTTCAAGGCTTTGCCCCTAACCTAATTGCAGAAGACCGTCCAACAATTGCGAATTTCCTTAAAGACCAAGGCTATCATACGGCTATTATAGGAAAATGGCATCTTAACTTTCAGTATGTAGATTCGATTTCAAATACACCTATCGCTAAAAAATCAAAAAAACACTTACCTCCTATTGGATCTACCATACCTGATGGTCCTATACATCGTGGTTTTGATTATTATCATGGATTTCACCATGCTAAAGACATGAAAGCGGTGATTGTAAATGATAAAGTTGTGCTTTATGATGATGAAATTAACATGCTACCGCGATTAACAAATCAATCTGTAAAATACATAACTGATCAGGCAAATAATAAAAATGAAAAACCATTTTTCTTATATGTGCCTTTAGGGTCTCCACATACACCAATAGTACCTTCAAAAGAATGGCAAGGTAAAAGTGGAATGGGAGATTATGCCGATTTTGTAATGCAAACAGACGCTACTGTGGGTGCTATAACTGAAGCGCTAAAAGCGAATGGCTTATCAGAAAACACATTGGTTATATTCACCAGTGATAACGGTACGTCTAAAGCGGCAAATATAGAAGGACTTGCTGAAAAAGGTCATATCGTAAGCGCAGGCTATCGTGGTTCAAAGTCCGATTTATGGGACGGAGGTCATCGTGTGCCTTTTATTGTAAAATGGCCGAATGAGGTTAAACCAAACTCTACAAGTGATGAGTTAATTTGTTTGACGGATATTTATGCTACATTTTCAGAAATTACTAATGTGGCTGTTCCTAGTAAAAGTGGAGAAGACAGTGTCAGTATCTTACCTGCTTTACATGGCGAAGACATCAATAGCACGCGAGCTGGAGTCATACACCATTCCATTAGTGGTCATTTTGCTTATCGCTTAGGAAAATGGAAATTGTTACTCGCTAAAGGATCTGGAGGTTGGTCGTCGCCAAGAGAAAGAGAAGCTTCAGACATGCCTATTGCACAACTCTATGATATGGAAAATGATCCTGCGGAAACTGAAAATTTATATGAAAAACGTCCTGAAATTGCAGAACAACTTTTAAAGCAATTAGAATTAGATATCAAAACAGGAAGAAGTACCAAGGGCGAATTTGCTGAAAATGATGTGGATAAAATTGTGCTTTGGAAAACAAAACCGAAACGTAAAAAATCTAAGAATTAACCATCCTATTTTCATGAAATTTAGTCTTTCTATTATTAGTGTATTCTCTACTATTCTATTGTTTTGTTCTTGTAAACCCCCTCAAATCCCTTATAAAATAAGTGACGGTAATACTTTTGAAACAAAATCATTTTATCCTAAATTTAGTTGGGAAACTACACCAATGTATTATATGTTTGGGGATCCAAAACGCGTTTTACATCCAGAAGAAGTCGAATTTATTGCAGAACGAACAGACTTTATTTGTATTGAAAAATCACATGGTCATGGGGATTTAGGAGCTGCAGAATTAGGAGCAAAACATGAAGTTGCAGCCTTTAAAAAGGTAAAGCCAGATATGAAAGTGCTTTTTTATTTTAATTCGGCTTATGCCTGGCCTTTCACTTCTTACAACAAAAATTTCACGGAAGAAAATATTAATAATTATCCTGAACTAAAGGCCTTTTTAATAGAAAACCCTGAAACCAAAGCCTTAGAAGAGCGAAAAAACGTTTTTTATTTTGATGTTTTAAATCCGGATTTTCGGGAATGGTGGGTAAATACTGTAGCTGAAGGGGTTCAATTTTCTGGTGCCGATGGTGCGTTTATAGATCAAATGCATGGTTTTTCATGGTTACGTCACGATAAATCTCAAGACGTTCAAAAAGCTATGGGAGCTATGATGAAAGCTCTAAAAGAAAAACTAGGCCCTACTAAAATAGTACTCGGTAACAATGCAAATGCTAAATTGGCACAATACGTTTTCCCGTCTATAGATGCTAATATGTTTGAACATTATGGTGATAAGATGTTAACCAAAGAAAAACTGCTTACGGATTGGGAGGACATGCTTAAAATTTCTAAAGCTGGAAAAATGTCAATATTTAGAATTGGTGTTGAATACGATAGTGTAGCTATCGCCAATCCTTCATATTATAAAGGAAAAAAGAGAAATGATCGCTTTACAAAACTATCTAAAGAAAAATTAGAGTATTATCACGCTTGTTATTTAATAGGTGCGCAACCCTATTCTTATTTTCAATATGGCTGGGGTTGGCAATTGTCTCATGGCTCTTTAATCGATTATCCAGAATTGCAAAAACCACTAGGTGCTCCCAAAGGTGCATACCATAGAACCTCAACCACAGGTTGGGAGTTTACGCGCGAATTTGAACAGGCTTCCGTTTGGGTGAATACGGAAACCAGACAAGCTAAAATAACTTGGCATTAAAAATGCCCTTGAATGCAACTTTCAAGCCTTAACTTTTATGACGTCTATTAAAATATTTCTTACGACATTCTTAATCGCTTTTTCATTTATAGTAAAAGGACAAGTTAATTTTGAACCAGATTCAATTTTCAATTATAAAATAACAAAGGAAGGCGACTTAAAAATGAAAGCTTTTAAGCCTTCCGGTCATAACATTTCAGATAAAAGTCCTGTTATTATATTCTTTTTTGGAGGAGGCTGGACTAGTGGCAACACCAAACAGTTCTATCAACAAGCACGTTTTTTTGCAGATAGTGGCTATGTGGCTATTTCAGCTGAATATAGAGTTCATGGCAAACACAAAACTTCGCCTTTTGAATGTGTTACAGATGGTAAATCCGCTATACGCTTTTTAAGAGCTCATGCTGATAAATTAGGAATTGATCCTAATAAAATTATAGCTTCTGGCGCCTCTGCAGGTGGACATGTCGCAGCATGTACAGGTGTTATTAAAGGTTTTGATGAAACAGATGAAAACTTAAATATCAGTTCTGTTCCTAATGCGATGATTCTTTTTAATCCAGTCATTGATACGACAGAAAAAGGTTATGGTATAAAAAAAGTAGGAAAAGATAGAAAAACAGAAATTTCACCCAGCCACCATGTTGTAGAAGGCATTCCACCAACATTAATATTCCATGGAACGGCAGACCAAACCGTTCCTTTTGAAAACGTAGAACACTTTACCAAATTAATGACTGAAATGGGAAATACATGCGAATTAATTCCTTTTGACGGTAAAGGTCATGGCTTTTTTAATGGCTCTTATTTTCGCAAAAGAAAAACGGATGACATTTTTAATAACACTATGAATTTATCTCTAGAGTTTCTTCAAAAGCATAATTTTAACATAGAAAACTAGTCAATGCTAGTTTACAACAATTGGTTACAAAATCTCTCTTCTACGAACATTAATTCGCATCGTACCTTCTATAGGTTTATCTGACACTAATATTAAATAACCTCCTCCTCCGGCACCCGCTAATTTCCATGCTAGTGCTCTATCTTTATATTTTTCAATCTCAGCATTTATTTTCGGATTCACCATTCTAGGAAACATTTTAGTTTGAGCATTGAATGATTTTAGAAATCCTTCTGCAAATTTTTCCAAATCTTGATTTTTAATGGCTTCCCACACCATATCAGCCGATGCTGCCAGAGATTTTACATGGTCTTCATTTATATCTGTATCTTTTAATAGGTCTACTCCTTGCTCTCTCGGCCATAGTAACACCATATAGAGATGATCTTCTAACCATGAAAGCGAAGATTCAGAATGAATGGATTCAATCTTTGTTGGCCAATAAGCCTTATCATAATGATGTCTAACTACGCCAGGCATACATATTCCTATGGCATCTTGTGCACCTGAAATTAATGTTGAGCCTGGTGTGTTTTCAAATTTAAAAAGTATTTCTGCTAATTTTTCGGGTTTATCAAATGGTAAATAATGCGGCCATATTTTTTTTGCTGCATTTCTTGTTGAGGTAGACATACCACAGCGTTCATTATACTCTATAATTGGTTCTAAAGACAACGTTATTGCCCATCCAGGATGGTATTTTGACACATATGGTTGGTCTATCCATGTACCCGCTAGGTCTATTCTATATGGTAATGAACAATTCCCTGAATTTCTAATGGCAGTAGTTGAACGTGGTGGAAGATCTGCATCTGGCACTCGACTTAAAATTTTTAATTCAATACCTAACTCATTACAAAATTCTTCTTTCATAGAAGAAAACCCATCTTCGTTTACCACAAAGATATCTGGACTTAAGTTTTTAAGTTCTTCCTTAAAATCTAAAATTCCTGAACCACTGTTCACAAAAACCTCTTTTACATATTTTATAGAATCAATCATGTAGAGTCTTTCTTGCTCCGAAGTAATCGTTTTACGACCCTTTAAATTTTCTATTGTTGCATCTGAACCTATACCTACATATAAATCTCCATAAGTTGCAGCTTCCTTAAAAAAAGCGACATGTCCGCTATGAAGCATATCAAAACAACCTGAAACAAATACTTTTTTATTCATTCTTTTAATCAATATTATTAATGTGGGAATCTAGAAAAGAATAGGTTTAAAACACCTAACTATTTAACATTTCAAATTTCATACATTTTTCGCTAAAAAAAGATTAATACATAAAAAATCTAATTATTCCATTTTACAATATCATTTTAAAATGCATTTTTCTATAGTGTAAATATGATATTTGGCACGACTTATGAAAACTGTTTTTACGTTAATTAATATTGAATGGAAATCGAAATACCTTTTGTAAACATAGATTTTCCACCATATTGCGGTGGAATGCTGAATTACAGATAAGAATTGCAAGATTAGAGAACGACATTCTTTAGTTAAAAAAATATATTTGTTATTCAATTTATAGCACTCACAATCCAATACTAAATAATCAATGTATCAATCAAAACTAGAAATACGTTTCCTTTATCTTTTTATTATTGTTTCAAGCGCTTTATTTTCTCAGAATAATCAAGTGGATTTTAAAGTCGATTACAAATCCTTTTTATCCAAACATGATATGCTTTGGGATATTGTTCCAGATAAATGGCAAACCGCACCTTATTCAGGAAATGGAAATGTTGGTTTTTTATTGTATCAAAGCCCAGAGGAAGCAGACAATGTGATCTCGCTTCATATAGGTAGACATGATTATTACGACCACAGAGAAGCAGAAACTAAAGCTGAAGAAATGCTTTGGATAAAACGCAGTCGATTACCACTAGGTCATTTTAAGTTAAAATCTAAAGGAAAGATTACCGATGTTGACATGCGTTTAGATTTATGGAATGCCGAATTAACAGGTACTATAAAAACGACCAAAGGAAGTTATAAAATAAAAGGTCTTACCCACAGCACCAATGATATCATCTATTTTGAAACCGATACAAAAGATGAAACTATAGAAATTACTTGGCATGCCGAAGATCCTATTCCACCAGTTTATGAAGTGTTGCAAAAAGGAGGCGGTCCAAAAGGTGGCACTTGGGATAAAATGAGAGCGGTGACTTTAGAAATGGCACCAAAACCAACATTTAGTGAGAAAAATGGATACAATTTCTGTTACCAAGCTTTGTATGATAATAGAGGAGAAACCACAACAGGTTGGAAAATAACAGGCGATGCTTCTGGAAAACAACAATTAATAACTAGCGTACATCATAGTTTCCCTGAGCACAATTCATTAGAAATTGTGACTAACAATTTAGAAGCAGCTGAAGTGCTTTTTAAAGACAACAACTTTATATCTACCCATCAAAAATGGTGGCACGAATATTACCCTTTAAGTTTTGTAACCATCAATGATGCTGAAAAAGAATCATTCTATTGGATACAAATGTATAAACTAGGTTCTGCGTCTAGAGGCAACGGACCCATTTTAGATTTAATGGGACCTTGGTACAATAGAACCTTTTGGCCAATGGTTTGGGGAGATTTAAATGTGCAACTCATTTATTGGACGCATTTAACCGCAAATAGAATGTCTATTGGAGAATCCTTACCAAATAACATTGATAAATATGCAAAAAACCTTGAAGACAATGTGCCTAAGCATTGGGAAAACAGTGCTGCCGTTGCTGCTTTAATGCCGCAAGACCTTATTGCTTACAACGGTGCAAAAGTACCAGACATGTTAGCATGGATTTTAAATGATTATTGGTTGCATCTTCAATTTTCAGGTGATGATAGTCGTATGCGAGATAAACTATTTCCGATTTTAAAAAAGACGGTGAATAGTTACCTGAATTATATCAAAGAAAATCCAGTAGATGCCGAAGACGGCAAAATTCATATCAAATACAGTTGGTCGCCAGAATATAAACCTGGTCGTGGTCAAGATATAAATTTCACGCTAGCTCTAATTCGCTGGAGTTTCCAAACACTTATTGATATTGACAATCAGCATCACATAAACGATCCGCTTAAAAAAGAATGGCAACATGTATTAGATAATTTAGTGGATTTTCAAATTGATGAAAATGGTCTTATGGTCGGAAAAGATAGACCTTTTGCAAATCCGCATAGACATTATTCACATCTACTTGCTTTTTATCCTTTAATGGTGATTACACCTGAAAAAGAAGAAGACAAAAAACTACTACGCACGTCTTTAGACCATTGGTTAGATGTTACGTTTAATAGTGGCAAAAAAATTAAAGCTATGCCAGTAACAGGTTATACGGCAACTGGAGCGTCTTCCATGTATGCTCATTTAGGCGATGCCGAAAAAGCCTATTATTATCTCGATTTCTTAATTAAGCATAAAAACATTTCATCAACGACGATGTATTCCGAAGGTAAAATTAATCCTGTGATTGAAAGTCCCCTATCTTTTGCCACAAGTTTACACGATATGATGTTGCAAAGTTGGGGAGGAAAAATACGTGTATTTCCTGCAAGTCCAAAAAAATGGAAAGACGTTGCGTTTCACGATTTTAGAACACAAGGTGCTTTTTTAGTGAGTGCTAAAAAGATAGATGGAAACACAGAATTTGTATCTGTAACAAGTTTAAAAGGAAACGAATGTATTGTTCAAGTTGATTTTGAAAATCCACAATTTTATATCGACGGAAAATCTATTTCTGTAAATAAATCAGCAGATGGTTCTTATAACATCAATTTAAAGAAAGATGAATCGGTTATTATTACGTCTAAATCTTTAAAGACAACAGATTTAAGTATAAAAGAATTACCAAAATCGGAAGCAGAGCAAAATTTATTCGGTTATGGAGAGAAAACAAAACGACTACCAGGTCACGACTATTACAGTTCTTATTAAAAAACACATGAAAACACTATTATACTGTCTATTTACACTTGCTTCTTTTGCATCATGCACTGCACAAAAGCAACAAAAGAAACCGAATATCATTTTCGTGTTTTCGGATGACCAAAGGTTCAATTCGTTGAGTATGACAGGCCATCCTATTGCAGAAACACCAAACATCGATCAGTTGGCAAAAGAAGGTGTCTTTTTTAACAACGCGTATATTACTAGTCCTATTTGCGGACCAAGTAGAGCGAACATCTTTACAGCACAGTGGGAACGTAGAAATAAAATTGGCTTCACTAATGTTTCTAAACATGTAATTTCCGAAGAAACCTTCCAAAACAGTTGGCAAGCTCAATTAAGAAAAGCGGGATATTCTACGGCTTTTATTGGAAAACATCACACCAAAATTGGAGATAAAAAGAATACACCTTTAGTCGAAAATACCGATTTTAGTTATTATGGTAATGGGCATTTAGGCTTTTATCCCGCCAAAAAACACCCACAGTTTGACAATCTAAAAAACAAAACTCAGATTGAAGGTTTATTAGAAGCAACAAAAGCCTATTTATCGCAAGGTGATGATTACGATTACTTCTATGAGAATGCGGATCCTTCCATTAAGAATCAACTTAAGAAAAGAGATCCTAACAAGCCTTTTTCGGCATGGATTAATTTAAATCTTCCACATGCCTCTAGTATTGGAGGTATGGGTTCAAAGCCAGAAGATCCGGACTATTACAAAACAAAATATGACGATGTAAAACACAAAATAGAACTACCAGACAACTATCCACAAGCTATTAGTCTGCCTGAAGAGGTATACGCAACATCAGATTTAATGAAATATTATGTCACCTCTAATAAAGGAAAATTATTAAGTGAAAAGTTAAGAATGGATCGTGCTAATTATGCCATTGATTTAATGGTTGGGAATTTACGTGCCTATTTAAAAGAAATAGGCGAAGCAGACAATACCATTATCGTCTTTTGTTCTGACAACGGTTTGTTTTTAGGCGAACACGGCTTAGGAGGTAAAACTATTTTATACGATGAATCTGTACATGTACCAATGATTGTGTATTCGCCATTTTTCAACGATAAAACCAAAGGTAAAGTTGTTGATGAATTGGTGGTTGGACAAGATATTCCTGCTACAATTTTAGAAATGTGCGGAGTAAAAGTACCAGAATCGTATCAAGGAAAAAGTATGCTGCCATTAATTGATGGTAAAAATGAAAACTGGAGAGAAGACATCTTTTTAGAAAACTTATTTACAGATCAAGGCTACCCAAGACAAGAAGGAGTACGAAGTAAACAGTTTAAATACATTCGTTCGTTTAGTAAAGAGAATGATCGAAATAAATACATTCCAGAACAAACCATTGAAACAAATGAACAACCCATTTACGAAGAGTTATTTGATATTATAAACGACCCAAAAGAACAGAACAACTTAGTTGGGAATAAAGATTACCTCGACATTTTAAATGTATATAGAGAACGGTGTAAAACTTTGGTATCGGAACTCAACTAATTTAATATTCAATAAAAAAACACCCCATGAAAAAGCTATTACTATCGTTTCCTATCATGATGGGAATCTTGTTTTTTGGAATTCTACGTTCAGATAGCAATGTGAGTTCCAAGCATCATTCTTCTAGCAATACTGAAGTTTTTCAAAAGAAATATTCTACCAAATCGAAGCTTAGAATTTACTATATAAGACATGCTGAAGGAGGACACAATGTTAAAAAAGAATGGGAAATATATCCTGAAAGTGAATGGCCTTCTTATGTTGGTAATCATAGTGCTTTTACGCCCAAAGGAATTATGCAACAATCTAGAGTCTCTAGAAAGTTAAATCGGTTTAATTTTGATTTTGTAGCCGTAAGTCCTGCGTGGCGTTGTAAAAACACAGTACTACCCTATTTAAAAGATTCAAAAATAAAGGCAGAGATTTGGCCAGAACTTGCAGAAATCTATGCCACCAACCTCATTGTTTCGCCAGATTTACCACAACATACAGCAACCGATAAAATATTAGGAGCTGGAGACGCTATCACTTTACTTCCAGAAGAAGAACCTTACTTCACGTTACGCAATGATGGCACACATGAATTTAAGAAACTACGTTTTCCTAGAGACCATTCTGAAAGTGCAAAAGAAAATGCAATGGCAAAGGTAATTATAGATCGCGTTTTAGAATTAATTGAGGATCGCAGTGCATCACATAATACCATACTTCTTTCAGGTCATGGAAGCAGTGGAAAAGCCGTTCTAAGAATGCTTACCAATGATCCATTAAATGGTTTTCCTCAAATAACAAATACAGGAGTTTGGATGGTAGAACAACAAGAGGATGGCACCTTTAGATTAAAGATGTTCAATGATGTTCCTTTTTCTGAATAATAGGGTTTGAAGTTGAATTTAAAATTAAGGATTCTTCAGAAAATGAATCAAAACCTATTATTGATAAAATAGTTGTTAAGTTAGCAGACTAAGTTTAAGTATTTGGGTTGTGTTAAAAACCCGAGAAGTCCAAATTCAAACCTTTTAAATATTGTATCAACTAAAGACCGTAAACTATGATTTAACGTGCTAATTAACGACTAAATCTTACTAATGCATAAAAAGAGCAAGCATTTGATAGAATAAAGAATCGTTTTTTCGCATAAGTATGAGATATTTGATGACATATTAATACTAATTCAATCTTTATGAAAACTATCAAGTATATTTCAGCTATTCTATTATTGTTTAGCATATCCTGTTCATCTGATCCAGACTATGACCCAGTAGTGATACCAGAACAAGGTTCATTTGGTATGAACGAATATGGTACAGTAGATTTCAAAACCGTAGAAGGTATAGAAATAGGAGTAGATACTTCAGTAGAATTAGAAGCATTACATGGAGAACCAGAAGAGATAACTTCAGCAGCCGATGGTATAATAAGATGGCAATATTTATCTGAAGGCATAGGGTTTGGCGTAAACACAACAACAGACATTATAGATAAAATATATTTATATTCTGACGCATACGAAAATTATACAACGAGTTATCCACGTGCCCTTGAGGAAAATTTACAATTTGCATTTGGAGTATTAAAAGCGAAACACCCTACCCTTAGAATTGATGATGCAGAGGGAAATGACTGGCCTTACACAGCGGAGACGCTTATAGAAGCAACTAATGGTGAAGAAAACGGTGTGTATTCTTTTAATTTTGAAAACATCGGAAGGTTTATTTTTATTTCTGATAGTATAGATAACATGGAAGGATTTGTAGTACAAATCATCTTAGAATCTGATGGTGATTATGGTGATGGTGGTGGTAATGATGACGGTGGCGGTAATGATGATGGTAACCCAGCACTATTATTTGATGACGCGGGAGATAATAGTCAAACATTTAATGTAGGAAATGAAGATGAAGATGATCTTAACCAGGATATTATTACCGTGGGAGGTACAGGCGTACTTGTAGAAAACAATAACTTTATAGGTGTTGGTACTGAAGATGCTAGTGATGATGGTGCCACTGCAGTTTTTACTTTTGACTTAACTACAAATTCAGCTACTGCAATTAATGCAACATTAAACTTAGAGTTAGCAAAAAGAGCAAAAGGTAGCGTTAGCGGAACAGTTTCTGTGACAGGTTATCCAGAGACACCTTTTTCTTATGCGGCTACTTCTACCGAGAATGGTGGTAGTGCTCCAGCTATCGATTTTGAATTCCCATCAACGATTTCATTGGTTTCAGGTACACCGCTTACGGTTACTATTACACTAGATGAGATGTTAACTGAAGGTAATACAACAAACCCAATTTTTAGGTTAGCAAAAGTAACTTTAGAGCGCGATTTTAGTAATCCAATCAACCCCAATAATATATCATTTGATATTGCGGGAGATAATAGTCAAACATTTAATGTAGGAAAGGAAGATGAAGACGATCTTAATCAGAGTATTATTACTTTAGGAGGTACAGGTGTACTCGTAGAAAACAATAACTTTATAGGTGTTACTAGTTCAAATTTTGATGATGATGATGCTACTGCAGTTTTTACTTTTGACATAACTACAGATTCAGCTACTGCATTTGATGTTACTTTAAATTTAGAGTTAGCAAAAAGAGCAAAAGGTAGTGTTACAGGAACAGTTTCGGTAACAGGTTATGCAGATACACCTTTTTCTTATGCGGCTACTTCAACAGAGAATGGTGGTAGTGCTCCAGCTATCGATTTTGAATTCGCATCAACGATTTCACTTGTTTCAGGCACACCGCTTACTGTGACTATTACTCTGGATGAGATGTTAACTGAAGGTAATACAACCAACCCTATTTTTAGATTAGCAAAAGTGATTGTAGATAAAAATTAATCGTAGTTATTTTAGAACTGATCTTTATTGTGCTATTATGGAATCTTTAATTGGTTCTAAAACCATAAAAATCAGAAACAAATAAGTTAAGACTAAAAAGTCCTTTGTTAAATTTCTAACGAAGGACTTTTTTGTTTAAAACAAATATTCTCACAGGTTACAATTAAAACTTTGTATTGTTATTTATAAAGGACACACTTAAGAAGTAAATGATTCAGGCAACACTATTAAGTATCCGTAAAAAAATGAAATAAACATTTACTTCTTTTTAGAAGAAAAGTGAGTTTTATTTTTAATTACTACAAATGATGTTTTAGAGCAAGCATTTGACTTTTTTAAGAAACGAGATATCCCTATTCACGATATATCTTTGGTATTATAATTAAACGTTAACTTATTAATAATGAATAAATCTCTACCAGTTTTCTTTTCTTTACTTTTTTTCGTTCAATTATCTAATGCACAATTTTTATGGTACGAAAATGAATCAAAAACCTATAAAATTGAACAAGAAAGTACAAGCTCAGGCACATTTCTTAGAGATGTTCCTAACCCAAATACTACCGGAATAAATACAAATACAACCGTTTCTAAATTTAATAGAGAGGAAGGCACAAATGCTTTTTTACAATTCGATTTATACAACGCTGTCACCGATTTCTCAGGATATGCTGTAACATTCAAAGCTTATATCGATATACCAACAGCAGCATTAACAGCCAATAATTCAAAAATAAGTGTGCATTTATCTCATGCTACGGTAAGTTCAGAAAGTGCAATAGAACTCAACTTTACCGTTGGGCAACAATGGGAAACATTTACCTTTAATTTTAATGGGACTTCAATACCTAACGCCATTATCAATGCTAATGGTTATCAACATATTGCATTAAGTTTTGCCAATGGCACAGCATCCGTTCCTGCAACTACGTATTATATCGATTCTATAAGTGGTACAACAGATCAAGCAGTGGACGTCGCTTCTCACCCAGCTTCATGGTTGTCAGGCTCATGGGGAATTACGTTTCCTGTTTTTGGAGGAGAGCGTTTAAATACGGTAGTGGCAAATGGTTATGATCATCCTGCTGGTGCACAAGAAGTAGTAGATGAATTGCCTGCTGTAGGCCATGTGATTACAAACTTGTCTTATTTTGCCCATTCGCATTATTTCGCACTTAGACAGAATAGTAATGTGGATGTCGCTACTGAAATCCATGAAGCATTAGTGCCTAGTGTAGCCAATCAAAACATTATTTTTGAGGTCATGCAAAAGTTTAAAGATGATGGTAAAAAGGTAATTTTGTACATCTCTACCAATTACTTAGATAGAGCCATTAATGATGGTGCAGACCTTGAAGCCGCTTGGATCAATTACTACACTAACAATTTTTCTGGCGACGAATATGCAGCATACAAGGATTTAATTGAAGGCTTTATACTCGAAGTTAAAGATTATGCCGATGGCTATTGGCTAGATACCACTGCAGCACTTAACGCTGATGACAATTTAGAAGATTTTGTAGCCATGATTAGAGCAACTGATCCAGGAGCTGCTATTTCTGCCTCTCCAAACGGTGCCTATTTCCAAGAAGACGGTCAGAATATTTTAGTAGATTCTGATGGTCTTAATGATGACGATGATAGAGATTACAGAATAGTAAGTTTTGAAGGAGTTAACACTTATCAAGATTATACAAGCGGACATATTACACCATTAGGACAAGGAGCACCACCAAATTCATGGGGTTATGAAGAATTTACCATACCTGCCATGCTTGAAAATCCATGGACAATGTTTGAAGGGAATACCGTTTTAAAACACGCTTGGTTTCCAGTTAGAGCAAGGTGGCATGTATCTTCACAGCCCTTAATATTTGGTACAGAAGATGCTTACAGGTTTGCCAAGCAAATTGTAGATGCCGAAGCTGGCGTTACTTTTGCAACCACCATAGATAATGTTGTTAGCAAAGGTTATGTTATGGCAGATGAAATGGTAATTATGAAAGCCATTAACGACAGATTGCTATCTAGTCCTGTACCCGATTTTGAACCTTATGTAAGACCAGAAGGCGCTTTCTTAGTCGGAGAAACATTAAGTACCAGTTCTTATAATTTCTCTAATAAATCTGATTTTAAATTTTATCCTAATCCTACGTCAGACCAATTAACAATAACTAGAATAGCTACAGATGTAAACGATATAACCGTTGTAAATGCTTTAGGAACAAAAGTAATAACAAAGAAATGGGATGATGGAACTACAAGTATACAATTAAATGTATCCACCTTAGATTCGGGTATTTATTTTGTAAAACTATCCAATAGCAATCATTATAGCATCACTCGAAAAATAATAGTATCCCAATAACAAAAGAATCAATCTACTCATATAAAACAATCGTAAAAGTTTATGAAAAAAATTTTTCTATCATTAATCATCTGCACAATTACAGCAAGTAGTTTTGCACAAGACAAACCAAACATTATCTTCCTTTTGTCAGATGACCAAACCAATATTGCAACAGGTTGTTATGGTAACGACCAAGTAGTCACACCAAATATGGATGCCTTAGCAGAAGAAGGCGTTTTATTTGAAAATCATTACAACACCACTGCGATTTGCATGGCGAGTAGAGCCATTATTTTAACAGGTATGTACGAATATAAAGCGGGCTGTAATTTTGATCACGGCCCTTTAAGAAAGGATAAGTTTGCTAAATCTTACCCAGTTCTTTTAAGAGAACAAGGCTACTATACAGGGTTTGCTGGTAAATTTGGATTAGCTGTTTCTGATGAAGGCAACAGTACAAGACACAATAGTTGGGATGCACTTCCGGTAGATGATTTTGATAATTGGGCAGGTGGTTTAGGCCAAACAAGTTACAAAACGGCCAACAACAAGTATATGGCTAAATAT
Organism: Winogradskyella pacifica; assembly: GCF_003386275.1. NCBI lineage: Bacteria > Pseudomonadati > Bacteroidota > Flavobacteriia > Flavobacteriales > Flavobacteriaceae > Winogradskyella > Winogradskyella pacifica. Next base: position 227,249 of record NZ_QREI01000006.1, read on the forward strand.
GCTGAAAAATATCCACATAGCACAAGAGCTTATGCTGCTTGGGCTGAGGATTTTATTATTGAAGCAAAAGAATCAGGCAAACCTTTTTCAATGTCTATCAGTTTTAAAGCACCACATATGCCATTTTCACCAGACCAATATTTTGATTATGTCTACGAAGGAAAAACCTATAAAAAACCAGATAACTATGGTGCCGAAAATGCAACTCATTTAGCGCCACAAGCCAAGACAGGAAGACAATATAACGACTATACGTTTTGGCGCGATTCTGAAGAAAGTTACCAAAAAACCATTAAAAATTACAATCAGTTAATCCACGGTGTCGATTACGCATTGGGAATGATTAGAAAAACGTTAGAAGAGCAAGGTATTGCCGACAATACCATTATCATATTTACGAGTGATAATGGGTATAGCTGTGGAGCACATAATATGGGCGGAAAAGTATTACCTTATGAAGAAGCTTCAAAATCGCCTTTAATTATTTACGATCCTAGAACGCCTATCAATGAAAGAGGTGTGAGACGTGAAGAAATTACAGCAAACATCGATATGGCTCCAACAATTTTAAGATATGCAGGCATTGAACCTCCTGCTAATATGGATGGTGAAGATTTACGTTTATTGATAGAAAAGCCAAAGAAATTTAAACGTGAAACTGTTGCACTTACTAATATGTGGGGCAATGACGAAATACAAGCCATGGGAGTAGTTTCTAAAGATTGGAAATACATTTTTTGGAATTATGAAGATGATGAGATGAGTACAACCGAAGAGCTTTACCATATAGGGAAAGATCGACTAGAAATGACCAACAAAGCTACCGATCCTTCTTCCCAAAAACAGCTTGAAAAAATGCGTAAGATTTACGATGAGCACCTTGCCAAATTAAAGAAAGAAGCGGTAGAGGATAACTTATATCAGAAATATGCCGTGTTATTTGATAGAAATGCAACAGCTGAAGAAAAAAAACCTTTTTTAATTGGAAAGCCTGCTAAATCAGCAAAAAAACAAAAATCGAACAAAAAAAATAAAAAGAAAAAGAACAAGAAAAACTAACTTCGTTCATCAATATAAGTCTTAAACCACTTATATGTTCAACATAAAACTATATCTAATAATTATTTACATAAATACAATGTCTAAACTAATTCTATTTTCACTTCTATTTTCACTTAATTTATCCGCTACATGTAGCAACAATGGACCAGTTGAGTTAGATAAAGAACGTCCAAAAAAACCAAATATCGTATTAATCTTAACAGACGATTTGGGATGGCAAGACGTAAAATGTTACGATATTGACGAGCCTTCGCCTTTTGAAACGCCAAACATTGACAGATTAGCCAAAGAAGGTGTTTTATTTTGGCAAGCCTATTCGCCTGCAACTACGTGTTCTCCATCTAGAGGTGCTATACTATCAGGACAACATCCTGTTCGTTTAGAAAGAACTAGCGTAAGAGGAGGTCATCCACCATTACCTTTTAACCATGGCTCTACCTTAATTAGCCCTTGGATGCGAGGTGCATTAGATGCTTCAAAAGTAACCATTGCAGAATCGCTTAAATCTAATGGCTACAAAACAGGACACTCAGGAAAATGGCATGTTGGTATCGCAAGAACAGACGAACCTTTACCAGAAGAACAAGGTTTTGATTTTACCAAACATGGGTTTGGTGCTCACAAAAGAATGGCCGATAGAACAAAAGGATTTGCTACAACGGATGCTTCAGATCCATTTACCTTAGACGAAGATGGTTTCCCTTTTGATGACATTACCCAAGATGGTATTGATTTTATGGATGCGAACAAAAAAGACCCGTTTTTTCTGTTTTATGCCTCTCGTTTAGTACACACTCCTATTCAAACACGTAGTGAAGCGTTATTACGTAAATACTATGAAAAATTAGGATTAGAGTATCCTAAAAAGAATGACATGTGGGACGAAAACGGTCAGAAAAATGCCTATTACGCCGCTATGGTAGAAATGATAGATCATTATACAGGTCAACTTATTACATACCTTGAAGAAACAGAAGATCCAAGATGGCCAGGACATATGTTAATTGAAAACACTTATGTCATTTTCACCTCTGATAATGGTGGTATGGAAAGACATACGGGAGAAATTATCACAGACAACTATCCTTTAGATAAAGGAAAGATAAATGCTAAAGAAGGTGGTGTAAGAGTACCATTAATTATAACAGGCCCAACTATTAAACCAAACGCAGAATCTAATGTAATGGTAAATGGTGTAGACTTCTACCCTACTATATTAAGCTGGACAGACACTCCAAAAGATGCGAATCAAATATTTGACGGTGCTGATTTATCTACATTATTAGATAAAGACCCAACAGATGCTCAACTCGTTTTAGATCCTGAAACCGGAGAACCAAGAAATACGATGATGTGGCACTTTCCAAACAGCGCTATGCAATCGACTTTACGAATTGGCGGCTTTAAACTGGTACGTGAATATACGGTAACTGAGGAAAAGACAGATTTAGCTTTATATCAATTGTATGAAAAGGATTCAAAACGTGTGGATATTGAAGAATCTCAAAATCTAGCAGAAAAAATGCCGGAGAAAACAAAAGAGATGAACCGTCTTTTAACAGAGCGCTTAGAAAAGTTAAATGCGAGATATCCTTATTTAAACCCTACCAGTAAAGCATCTTTACCTAACAAATCTAAAGTACCTACAGTTGTTGAACATGGCATAGATGGAAATAATGTTTGGTTAAAATATAAAAACAATGGAGCTAAGGTGGTAAAGGCAGAATTAATATACACGACTAATGGTGGTATTCCTGGTGAAATCTGGTTTCCTATTACTATGAATCTTAGACATGATAATGTTTCTGTAACCTTACCTAAAGGTACAACGCACTACGTATTCAACTTAATTGACGAAAACAACTACTTAATCGGTTATCCGGATGGTGGTTACCAAAAAACTACTAAAGTATTTGCAACTAAAGCAATTGCTGTTAAATAATTAAACGATTTCAAATTAAAAAAAGCACCATAGCGTTAAACTATGGTGCTTTTTTTGTTAGATAAATAAACCAATGAAATGATAATTCACAACACAGACAATTTATAAACAACACAAAAAGAAGTCGTTAAACACACAAATGGTCTATATGAGAAACCTTTTGGGTAATTATAGCAGAAATGAACGCGCTATGAAATTTATCTTTATCAAAAACAATTTAATGATGAAAAACACAACACTACTTTATTTATTTAGTCTCTTTTTAATACCACAATTATATGCTCAAATTATTGATAGACCAAATGTCATAATTTTCTACGCAGATGATCTAGGTTGGCAAGACACTCAACTAAATGACGAAGGCGCTGTTGTACCATGGGAAACTCCAAACATGTTAAGTTTAGCAGCAGAAGGTGCTAATTTTTCTCAAGCCTACGCTCCTGCTCCTACTTGTGCTCCATCACGAAGCGCAATGATGAGTGGTCGTCACACCACACAAACGCGAATGACTCATGTGTCTGGAGGACAGATTCCAGAAGTCAACGTTAACAATAATAGCAATAAGATGATTCACCCTTATTATAGAGGGAGGTTACACCTAGAAGAAACAACTATTGCAGAAGCTTTAAAACCTCAAGGTTATGTCTCTGGCCAAGTTGGTAAATGGCACATGGCAGTGAAACACAATAGATTTCCTGAAGCAATAGATCAGGGATTTGATTCTCATTTTACAGGAAGAGGTATTGCTAATGGTATGGATGATAGAACTGTTAATTACGCAACAGCAGCTGTAGATGATCCGTTTATGATTGATGAAGATGGCAGACCTTATGATGACGTTACAGAAGAGGCATTGGCATTCTTAGAGCTTAATAATTCTGAACCATTTTTCTTATATATGGCGACGTGGTTAGTACACGCACCTATACAAACCAGAGATTTAGCCTTATTAACTTACTATTGCGAAAAATTAGGCATTCCGGTACCTACTTCTGAAGCAAATATTACGACACCTGGACAAACCAATCCTTATTATGGAGCTATGGTTGCGTCTTTAGATTGGAGTTTAGGTAAAATTGTAGATTATTTAAAAGTAACAGATGATCCAAGACATCCAGGTAAAAAATTATATGAAACCACGTATATCATTTTCGCATCTGATAATGGTGGAGTGGAAAATGTTGGTCCAGAAATGGTTACTGATAATTTTCCGTTAGATAAAGGTAAAAAATATATTCAAGAAGGAGGTATTCGTACTCCACTGGTTATAACAGGTCCTGAGGTAGCTGTTGGAAATTACAACAATGTGGTATCGCATTTAGATTTTTTCCCTACCATTTTATCATTAACTAATACAACAGCAGATGTAAGTATTACCGATAAATTAGATGGTCTTGATTTATCTCCATTGTTAAAAAATGAATCTACTGTCGTAGAAGATGCTAGTGGAAGCGAACGAACTGATCTGTATTGGCATTTTCCACACAATCAAGATGACCAAATGCAATCGGCTATTCGAAGTAATGAATATAAACTATACAAAAATCATTTAGATGGATCTTACGAGCTTTATCAATTGTATAATACAGATGGAAGTAATCACGATTTAGAAGAAACAACAAATGTCATTAACACCATTGATGCCGCTACTGTGAATGGATTGATTACTAAATTAGAAACATTTTTACTAGCTAACAACGCGCGATATCCACAACGGAATGCAGATTACACTGGTTCTGATGCTCCATTAGAAAATCAAAATAATGTACCATCAATAGTTTCAACAACTTTTGATCAAGCTTCGCGTGTTGGAACAACGATTGTTACAACAGAACCAAGTCAGGCTGCCATTAGCACAGCCTATGTACTTTACAAAGAGAATGATGAAGAATGGTTTGAACTAGACGCTACCGTAAATGGAAATGTGATTACTGCTGATGTTCCAGATTCAGCGATTGGAATTGTATTCACGCTAATAGATGACAATAATTTTTTAATTATATCAGAAGAATTAGCAACCATTCCTTTAAAGCAGATTACGCTTAATAGTTCTGATGTACTTCAACTTTTTAATCCTGGAACAGATCATTCTGAACTCATAGGAGCTACGACTATAAATGGTAATGCTAGTTATCTTCAAACGCGAACAGAAGGAGGAGGAGATGGCGCAAAATTTCTTGTAAAAGCTATAACTGGTACTTCAGTGATATGCAGTAGAATTACATTTGGCATAAGATCTCAAATAAATGATGAGGTAAGTTTTGATGTTACTATTGCAGGTGAAACGCAAAGTTTTAATTACACCAGCTTATCAAATACTGATGATGTTGAATTTGACTTTGATATTCCGGTGACCTTTACAAATACACCTCAAGAACTAGAAATTGCAACTACAGCACTTACAAATTCCGATGGCTTAACACCCCGATTTAGAGTTTATGATCTTACATTTCATATCGACGAATTCTTAGGAGTTGATGAGGTAGAAGCGAATAGCCAAAATCTAAAGGTATTCCCTAACCCTGTAACAGGCACTTTCAGTCTTTCAAAGGAAGTTGAATCTGGTGTGTTATATAATTTATATGGAGCAAAAGCATACGAATTTAATAATCAGTATCAAGATATAGACATTTCAAATCTAAAAACAGGTTTATACTTTTTACAAGTGATTCATAACGATGGTCGCAAATCAACGCTAAAACTATTAAAAGAATAAATCTTTTTTTAACAACTTACAAGCTGCTCTATAACATCATAGATATGATTTCTTTGATGTTAAAGGGCAGCTTCTTTGCTATAACCACATCCCCTAAAACCAATGGACTCATACGAGAAGTTAGATGACATAGGACGATAACAGCAACTTGGTCTATAAAAAGAAATGGTCGATTTAAGTAAATTTTTGGTGAATTATAGCAGAAGTGATTTCTTCATAAATTTTACCTTTACCTAAAATAAATTTATTATGAAAAACACTACATTGCTTTTTTTGTTCAGCTTACTTTTATTCCCACAAGTACATGGTCAAGTTATAGACAAGCCTAATATTGTTATTTTTTACGTAGATGATTTAGGTTGGCAAGATACTAATCTTAATAACCTAGGCGACCCTGTTCCTTGGGAAACTCCTAAGATGGAAGCTTTAGCTGCTGCTGGGGCTAAGTTTTCGCAAGCCTATTCTCCTGCACCTACTTGTGCTCCATCTAGAGCAGCAATGTTAAGTGGCAGACACCCTATTAAAACTAAAGTAACTCAAGTATCTGGTGGTGGTTTACCTATATTAAGGAATTCACAAGCTGATCGTAAAATGATAGGCCCTTATTTTCCAAAAAGATTAGATGTTAATGAATACACTATAGCAGAAGCTTTAAGTACAAATGGATACCATACAGGCCATGTTGGTAAATGGCATGTTGATGGAGCCAATGGTTTTCCTGTAGCTGTAGACCAAGGCTTTGATACTGAATTTACAAGTAGAGGTGTAAACCAAAATATGGGTGATAGATATGATATTTCAAATTTTGGTGGGAATGATCCAAATTACCCTTTAGATGCTGATGGAATACCATATGATTCTGTTACAGATGAAGCTGTAGCGTATATGGAGAATAGAGTAGCTGCTAATGGAGGATCTGGTGAACCATTTTTCTTATATATGGCTACTTGGTTAGTGCATACTCCTATTCAAACTAGAGATCTACCAATGTTACAGGCTATAACGCAAACATTAGTTAATTCTGGTCAAATAGATCCTGCTGATGTTGGTCCAAATGGTATACCAACGGAAACGACACCTTTAACTGCTGCTGGAGAATATAATCCATTTTATGGCGCTATGGTGCAAACAGTAGATTGGAGTTTAGGTAAGCTAGTTGATTATTTACAAGCAACTAACGATCCTAGACATCCAGGTAAAACGTTATTCGAAACAACATATATTATATTTTCTTCAGATAATGGAGCTTCAGAACAAAATAATGCGGCTAATGGATTTGAAGTTGTAGCAGATAATTTCCCTTTAGATTTAGGAAAAACAAGTTCTAGAGAAGGTGGTATTCGTGTGCCTATGATAGTAACTGGGCCAGAGATTCCAGTAGCTGAATATAGCAATGTTGTTAATGGTTTAGATTTTTTTCCAACAATTTTATCTTTAACGGGAACAACTATAGCTAGCAATCTTTCTGATGATTTTGATGGTGCAGATTTAAGTGATTTACTAAAAGGAACTAATACCATTGTAGAACAAACAAGAGGTGGTGTAACAACCGAAAGAACAGATCTTTTTTGGCACTATCCTAATGCTTCTGATGAACGATCAAAATCATCTATTCGAAGAGGTAATTACAAATTATATAAAAATTATATTGACAATACTTACGAAGCATATCAACTGTATAATGGAGGAGATAATCTTGTAGATGTAGAGGAAACTATAAATGTTATAACTACGATGGATCAGACATTAAAACAAGATATGATCAATACATTAGAAGCCTATTTAATAGATAATGATGCAAGATTTCCAGCATGGAACCCTGATTATGCAGAACCTGATGGCCCTTTAGAAAATCAACTGCTAGTACCTGCAATTAACTTAGTAACTTATGATGAAAATTCAGGTGTAGCAACTGCAATCATAGCCAATAGTTCAGGTGAAGCAGTAATTAGTTATGGACATTTATTGTATAGAAAAAACGAACAAAATGAAGAATGGTTTGAAGCTGAAGCTGTCACTATAAACGATAATATAATAACGGCAAACGTACCTGATGATGCTTCTGGAATTGTGTTTAATTTAAGAGATGAAAATAATTTCTTAGTATTATCTGAAGAACTTGAGATTGTTAATATCACTAAAATCACACTTAATACTTTAGACGAAGTACAGTTGTTTGAACCTGAAGAATCAGATGTCTATGGTGAATTAATTGGTGGTGCCACAGCAAATTCGTCATTTATTCAAATGAGAACTGTAGGTGGTGGTGATGGATTTCATATTAACGTAAAAGCTGAACAATCGGTAGTTTGCGAAAAAATTGTATTTCATATAAGATCGCGCGAAGGAGATACCGCAAATTTTGATGTTACTATTGGCGATGAAACCCAAAGTTTTGAATATACAAGTACTAGAGATGCCGATGACTTGTATTACGAATTTAACGTTCCTACTACATTTACTGAATCTGCTCAGACGATGGAAGTTTTAGTTACAGATCTCATCAATGCAGATAATGCACTTCCTCCAAGATTTAGAGTTTATGATATTACTTTTCATTTAGATTTAGAGAGTTTAGGGGTAGATGATGTGGAAGATAACCTTCAGGACCTATTAGTGTTTCCTAATCCAGCGAAAGGTGTTTTTAGTCTAAATAAACCTGTAGAATCTGGTGTATTGTATAATATACATGGTGCAAAGACTTTAGAGTTCAAGGATCAGTATCAGAATATTGATATCTCTAGAATTAATTCAGGTTTATACTTTTTACAAGTAACCAATAAGGATGGTGATAGTAGCACTTTAAAGTTAATAAAGCAGTAACATTTATACGCTACACTATTTAAGGCCCTTAACCTTTCTGTTGCTTTCGGCTACCGAGTCTATGGGTATAACTTAAAATAATGTAGCGTCCTAAACTTTCTGAAGTGGTTTCTTCAAAATAATTAGTGGTGCTTCGTCTTTCGAAATCCACATTTTCATCGAGTAAGTCTATTAAGACCAATTTAAGACTATTATGGCTATTTCCAAATGTGTAGGAAATAGCCATATTCCATATAGGAAGTTCCAGATTTGTCGCAAATTGATTATCAGCATAAGAGAAATAATCAAATTGTGTATTAAAATTTAGATTCTCTATAAAATCATAATCTACAGCCGCAAAATAATGCTGCTTTTTATAAATACGATTAAGATCTTGTTCTATAGAAAATGACGTATTATTAACGCTGTAATTAGTCCCAATCTTTAAGTCCACAACATTCTTATTAGCGTTCTCTAAAGACAATCCTACTGAGATATCTTTAGATTCCACATCGTTAAGTTGAAGGTTAATTAATGAGGTTGAAACATTATAAAAATTACTATTCTTTATAGCATAGCGAATTCCTAATCCTTTTATTTTTTTACTAAAATTAAAAAATGAGGTAAATCGTTTTCGCTCTCCACTATTGATATAGCTTCTTGTTTTTACAAAGTCGTCATCAATTGTAATATTTGGTATAATAGCGTCTGTAGAAAACTGATATCTAATTCTACTTGTAAAATTTAATGATGATTTGTAATTATATATATTGGCTATGATATTGAGATCATCAGTCTTTTCTGGTTTAAGATTCGGATTTCCCTTCCTTATATAAAACGGATTCAAATCATTAATAACTGTAGAGCTTTCCGCTGTACGAGGGCTACGTATTTTTTTGTTATAGACTAATCGGTATTTTACACCGTTCCGAGGCTTGTATTGCACCGTTGAAAATGGGTTGACGTAAAACTGACGACTATTAAAACCGTCTTCAGTAACCACACCAAACGATCTATCGAGCTCTTGAAGCTCAATACCTGTATAAACATTTAGCTTTTTAACACTGTAATTGTACCCCAATCGGTTTTGGTAACTGCTTTCCCTATTATTGTACTTAAATGTTATCAGCTCCTCCGCATTATCGTTAGTTACAGTTGTTTTAAGTTGATAAATGTCTTCATCTTGATTTAAGATCCTTACAGAAGAATGAAGTTTAAAATAATGATTATTACCTAAAGGTTCTGTGTATTTAATATTGAAATTGTACAATCCATTATTAAATGTTTCGTCTCGTAAAGCAAAAATCTCTCTAACTGAAGGGGTATCCGTATTTATATTGTTAGTGACAAAAGTAGTCTGTTTATTATCCTTGGTTTGTCCGTTGATATTAGTATTAAATCCTACACTAAAACTACGACCAACCTTAGCTAATTTCTGATAGAAATTGATGTTAACGTTAAATGTCTTTTTAATGTTATTATTACTATAACTCTGACGATTGGACGTCACTAAGTCTCCATCTTCAGTAAAGTATAAACCGTCTCTGGTTGAATTTTGAACAACCGCATCCGATATTAAACGTCCTTTAATGGTGAGGCTGTTTGTACTTCTAGATTTGTTTTTATAATTGAAGTTAAAGTTGTGGTTTTTTGAAATTTTATCGAAACCATTATCGGCTTCAAAATCAAAATTATTTGTATTTGAAAAAGAAATCCGTTTAGAAAATGATGTTCCGCTATTATCCGATAGATTGTAAAAATAGTCGGCATTAAAAGATTCTTTATCTTTAAACTCATGACTAACATTGACCCCACCAACACCTGTTTCTAAATAACCGCTTAAACTTTTTGTTTTAGAAGCATTAGAAGTGTCGTCATCAGAATCATCTGCAATACCATCTGCGTTTTCTAAAAATCCTTGAATGTTAGATCCCGTAATGTTGATATTATTGAATTTGCCAATAACAGCCAATTGCGTTTTGGGTGAAAATTTATTGTAATTGAGGTTACCAAAATAACGACTGTCTAATCCTATACCTGCAGACGCTTTTCCGAAACCCTGATTCTTTCTCGATTTTTTCAAGGTGAAATTGATTACAATCTGTTTGTTACCATCATCTACTCCGGTTAATTCTGCCTCATCACTTTTTTTATCTATTATTTCAACTTTTGCAATGGCATCTGCCGATAAATTTTTTAATACAATGGCCGGGTCTCCACCAAAAAATTCTTTACCATCTACAAATATCTTTGTAACTTGGTTGCCCTGAGCGACAACTTTTCCATTAGATTCAATTTCTAAACCAGGTAACTTTTTTAAAAGTGTTTCGAGATTATCACTAGGATTCACTTTAAAAGAATTAGCATTAAAAGCAATCGTATCTTCTTTTATTTGAATGGGTATTACAGCAGATAACGTCACGGCATCTAACTCAAAAGCCTCTTCTTTGAGAATGATTTCACCCAAATCTATAGGTTTGTTGGTATAGTGAATAGGCTTAAAATGGGTAACATAACCCAAATACGAAAACTGTAATAAAAGCGAATCTTTTGGCGTATCTAGTATTACAAATTCGCCCTTAACATCAGTAAGGGTATAGTTAATAAATGTAGAATCTTTCTGTTTTAAGAGTGCTACGGAAACAAATTCTATCGGTGCTTTGTTTTCATCTATCACTATTCCTTTTATTGGTGGTACAGATTGACTAAATAGAATATTAGACAGAACCAAAAAGGCTGATATTAAAATTTTAGATAAATCCATATACTAGTTAAATCACTTAATTTTCATTTAATAAATCAAAAAAAAGGTAGCAATGTGAATTACTACCTTTCAATTTTAATATCATTAAGCAGGTTAAGATTTTGGACTTAGAATAAAGCTATACAACTTTAATCTTTCACAATTCTTAACGTTTTAGAACCTAATTGTGTTTTGATATTTGCAATATAAACTCCTGTTGCTAAATCACTAATATCATAATTAGCTTCTTGCTTAAACGTTTTTAATAATTGCCCCGTAATGCTATATAACTGTACACTATCGATACTGTTATTAGAATCTATTTGGAAGCTATTCTTTGCTGGGTTAGGATAAATTTTAACCGCAGTTTCCATAGTTTCAAAATCAGTTGTAGATAAAGTTCCATTTACTGTAACATCGTAAATTCTTAATCGCACATTATTAACTCCATTCTCAGCTAATTCATCAACTGTAATTGTAACGTTTGTAGTCGATGCAGATAGAGAAAGCACATTAGGATATTCTATAGTCTTTTCTACTAATGCATTAGCTGTCCCATCTTCTGCAGAAGTATCAGGTAATGTATAAGTGACATCACTTTGTCCTGGTACAGAAATTGTTACTACACCTGTCATTGCTGCTCTTTTTCTATAGTTAAAAGATAAAGTACCTTCTGGATTAGCACCAGAAGTGTTTATTCCAAATGTTTCGCTCACAGGACTTCCGCTTTCAACTACTGCGTTGTAACTAATAAAGCTAGCACCCTGACTGAAATCAGATCCAGAAAGCGCGTACACTCCCGCAGTTGAACCAAACGGGAAAGTTTCACTATCAGAAGATGTCCCCGTAAACGTAAATGTATTTGACTGCGCTGAGGCAGCGAAGAATGTTGCTACTAAAGCAAATGTAAAAAGTAATTGTTTTTTCATAATATATTGGTTTAAAAATTAGTTAGTCAAAGTTAATTATATCAAACAACTCTCCCTTGCTGAATTCACCCAAAAGCATTCTCATTTCTTGTAAAAACAAACAACTCCCGCTGATAAACAGCTATTTAGCTCTTGCACTAATCATTTACTATCGCTTAAAACTTTTATTGACCTAGCGAAGAGTAATTACCTTAATGTAGTAATTAGTCATTCAGTAATCCTTAAAAACGCACTTTATCACATTACAGAAAAGCAAAAAAAATCCCTTAGTAAACTTTACTAAGGGACTCTTTTATTAAAATCAATTTAACGTAAATAGAATAGCTTACTCTTTTACAACTTTGATCGTTTTAGATCCTAATTGCGTCTTGATGTTTGCAATGTAAATTCCAGTTGTTAAATCACTGATATCATAATTAGCTTCTTCACCAAATGTTTTTACTAAACGACCTGTGATATTATATAATTTTACACTTTCAATACTCTTATTAGAATTTATTTGAAAGCTGTTTGCTGTAGGATTTGGAGAAACACTAGCAACAATGCTATTAGCTGAAATTTCTTCAACACTTAAAGAACCATTTCTTTCTAATATAACATTTTCTAATCTAAAAATAGATGTAGCCGTATTATCTACATTTAACATTTCGTCTAATGTTATAGTAACGGTTAAGGGAGATCCACTAACAAGTGAAATAATTGATCCAAATTCAATAGGTGCGTCTATTACTGCAGAAACATCAGTTCCATCAGACCCAAAAGAATAAGACGTGTTTGTGTATCCTGATACAGCAACTGTTCCACTTACACTACATCCTGGTCTTTTTGCCATATCTAAATTAAGTGTTGCGTTTATTGCAGTAGTCGATGTCGTAGCTATGGTAAAACTCCATACACCAGTTGCTCCATTATCTGTAGGAGTATCAGACCTAACACCCATAAAATTATTATTAGATACTAGTACACCTGTACCACCTACCGTAATAATACCTTCATCAAGATCATCTGAACCTTGTTGTCCAACAGTAAAAGTCTGAAGATCATCTCCTGCTGCATCAAATGCTATTTCTGTTTGTGCTGACGCAAACGTTATAGCTCCTAGAAAAGCTAAAGTAAAAAGTAATTGTTTTTTCATAATATATATAGTTTAAAATTTTAGTTAGTCAAATTTAGCCACTTTAATTGATATTCAGTTGCTTAAATCAATCAAAAACAGACTCATTCCCTGTAAAATAAAGTCTTTTATTCAGAAAAACAGACAGTTACACTCATTATATATTTTTAATTCTTTAATCTCGTGCAAATAATTAATTGTTCTTTAAAGCATAGTTAGAGTAGTTCTTTTTGTCCTTTTTAAGTGATTTTACAGTCGGCATTTCAGGGTAACTAACTAAGAAATTATGCGTATCAATAACATTAATAATGTAATGTGTTGTTCCATTTGGTAAATTAGCTGTGATGGTTCCGTCAGCGTTTATTTTAGCATCAGCTTTAAACCATTCTTCATAACGATGTCCGCCATTGGTTGTATAAATTAAATTAGCGGTTACCACCTTAGCTCCATTTTCTTTAAATTTAAAAGTCACTTGGTTATTATCTTTTGATGCAAATATCACAGTCGGAACCGTTTCTTTATGCTCCATCTCACTTTTATAATACGGATTATACGATGGATAACTGGCCTTCATTTCGGTTAAAATAGAAGTCAACTGCGCGTTCATTTCCTTAATTTTTTCAGGATTTGATGTTGCTAAATTATTAGCCTCTTCAATATCTACACGTTCTGCGACTCCATTATTGGTGGCATATAATTTGTATAACTCAAATTTTGGTGTTTTAGAATTATTTTTATAATCATAATTTCTAATAAATTTATAATCACCTACACGCAACGTACTTTGGTATGACGCATGTGGAAAATGCCACATCATCGTCGTTCTTTCGTTACCATTTTTATCTAAAACTAATTTAGAATTGGTAGGATCTTCTAGCAACAATGTCGCTAAATCTGCACCATCTAAATGCTTATCCTTAGGTTTTTCTATATCTAATAAAGATAAAATGGTTGGGTAAAAATCGAGTCCATTAACCACAACATCAGACTCCACTCCTTTCTTTATCCCAGGTCCTGATATTAATAAAGGTACTCTCGTTCCTCCTTCTTTAGCATTTATCTTTCCTTTATCTAAAGGATAATTATCGGTTACCACATCACCATGCGCGTTTTCCATACCTCCGTTATCCGAAGTAAAAATAATATAGGTGTTTTCACTTAATTTATGTCCAGGCCAACGGGGATCATCAGTGGTTTCTAAATAATTAAAAACTTGTCCGACGTAATAATCTAACATTTCTACCATGGCAGCATAGTAAGGGTTATTTTGTCCTTTTACATCCCAATGGTTAGGATCTGTTGGAAAAGGCACGCCCAATTTTTCACAATATTTTTCTAAAAGCGCTTTACTTCTTGTGTGAATTGGTGCGTGTACTAAAAACGTTGCATAGTACAAGAAAAACGGATCTTGTTTATTCTCCTTTAAAAAAGTTAAAGCATCCTGACTATTTTGATGAAAAGGAAACCCATTCTCATCTAATCGGAACGGATCATCTGCTTTAGTCGTTGCAAAATCGGTTAAACGATGCGGTTTTTGTGGACTTGTTGCGCCACGATCTGCAGTAGACACATCAAACCCTTGGTCTGTTGGTTGTGGAAAAGCAAAGTGATTAATAGCCATATGCCATTTTCCGGTATGTCCTGTAGTGTAACCTTTTTGCTGTAATACTCTCGCTAGAGTCATTTCGTTTTCGGGCATACGACCGCTATACCAAGGATCTATAATGCGTTGCGAATTTTTATTACCATAAACCGTAGGAGGCGCACCACCTACCACGTGTGTCTTTTGGGCTCTGGCCGGATGCGTTCCGCTCATAATTGCACACCGACTGGGCGCACACGTCGGAGCCGGAGAGTACGCTTGCCAAAACTGAACTCCTTTTTTTGCTAAAGTGTCTAGGTTTGGGGTTTCATATGGAGATGGTTCGTCAATATCATAAACCTTTACATCTTGCCATCCTAAATCATCTGTAAGTAATAAAATAACATTAGGTTCTGGTCTATCGGTAGCCTGTATTTTTTGATTGACTACTTTTGAATTTTGTGCCGTACAGTTAAAACATAAAATACCAGCAACCACATAGGTGATAAAATCTTTATACTTCATTTCAATTTTATTAAATTCTGGCTTTACTCTTAAAAGCCTTCTGACTTATACATTTCTAAATTATTACGCTTTTAAGAATCACTTTAAAACGTTTTAATGCTTCCGCTAAATAACAAAATTATAGAACTATACTATATCTGATATTGCCTTAAATGTTGCTTTAATCCATCAATTCATCATTTTACCAAAATTTGAAGCACCGAACACAAACAATACCTTTTTGAATTAACTAAAAATGAAATAATGGTGCTTTTACAATCTTATCGGTCTCAATATTAGGATATAATAGTTTAGATGGATTACAGTAAGAAGCTGATGGATTAGAGAAACTATAATAATAGACTACTAATTACCTTTATAAAAAATAAAAACGCATGATTAATAAAATTAATTTAATAGTTCTATTTTCATTTCTCTGCTTGAGCTCTATTACGGCGCAACAAACTTGGTATGAGAATTCAAGTAGTATCCAAAACATTAATTTTAATACTGCTACAGGCGGTACATTTATAACAAATGAAGCAAACCTGGAAATAAACGGCTTAAACTTAAACACTGCAGTTTCTAAATTTATAAGAAATGGGGAGGCCAACCCTACCATCAGTTTTGATTTAACGAATCCTATTACAGATTTATCTTCCTATACTATTTCTTTAAAAGCATATACAACTTTAGCAACCTCAGCTTTTAACTCCACAAATAATAGCATTCGATTGTCTTTAAGAAACTCTAGCCTTGGAGCTTCGGCTGTTACTTTTGATCAATCATTATTTACAGAAGGAGACACATGGGAATCTTTTACTTTCAATTTTGACGGTATAACCATTCCGACTGCGATTATTTTAGCAGGAGGTTATGACCAAATAGTTATAGAATTAGCTTCTGAAGATGAAACAGCATTAACTTCAACCTATTACATTGATACTATTTCAGGATATTCTGAACAAACCGTACCACTAGCCGCAATTCTATCCGGATCTTGGGGTGTAAGATTTAATTTACATGGTGGTATTAGATTAGATAATGACAGTGATTATGACTGGATTGGTGGTGCGCAGGAGATTGTAGATAATTTACCAGCTGTAGGGCATATTATTACCAATTTTACACATCCAGCACATGGTTACTTTTATACTTTAAGAGATAATCCTTATGTAGATATTGCTAATGAAATTCACCCTGGCATGGTGCCTTCATTAGAAAATGAGCAAATTATACTCGATGTTATTGATGTTTTTAAGAATGCAGGAAAAAAAGTAATTCTCTATGTAAATGGAGCAGGACCATCAAGAATTCAAGGTAATGTTGATGCCACCGAAGCAGGAATTGTTGTTGGATGGGAAAATTATTACACTACTAATTTTGCTGGAGATGAAGGTCTAGCATGGCAAACTTTAGCTAGAGGCTTTTTTGAACGATTTAACGGATTGGTTGATGGGTATTGGATAGATAATGTTTCTAATTTACCAGGCGATTTAAATGCTTTTATCGCTATGATTAGAGAAGTTGATCCAGATGCAGCTATTGCAACCAACATTACCAAATCTTATGTAAAGAATGAAGATGGAGAGAATATATTAGTAGATTCTGATGGCATAAATGATGAAAACCCTACAGATTATAAAGTTTTCTTTTTAGAAGCAAATGATCCTTATATGGATTTTACAGCCGGACACCCGACACCATTAGGACAAGGAGCACCACCAAACTCTTGGGCATACGAAGAATTTTCTTTTCCTTTAATTACAGAAAACCCGTGGTCTTCTTACGATGGCAGCAAACTAGCATTAAAACATTACTTTGCACCTATTAGGCAGCAATGGAGCGTTGCTAGTGCCAATTTAATTTTTGAAACGGAACAAGCTTACCGTTTTGTAAGAACTTTTACAGATGCAGGGGCAGCTATAACGTTGAGTACAACCATTACCGATGGTTTAATTACGGCAGATGAAATGGTTATAATGCAAGACATAAATGATAGAATGGTACAATTACCAAAACCAGATTACGAACCCTATGTGAGACCAGAAGGAGCTTTCTTAGTAGGAGAAACATTAAGTATTGACTCTAATGAAGATTTTAATAAGCTTACTTTATTTCCAAATCCTGTAAAGCAAAATTTTAGATTATCAAAAGAAATCGCTTCTGCAATTATTTATAACACTACAGGACAGAAAGTTTTAGAATTTAAAAGCCATCAAGCGTCTTTTGATGTTTCACTACTAAATAAAGGAGTTTATTTTCTAAAAGCGTATTCAGAACATAGTGAAGTTCAAGTTTTCAAATTTATAAAACAATAAAGATGTAGTCCATATTAATAAAAATAACATTAAATTTTAACATACATAAACCTCCCTCATAATATGAAAAACAAATTAGTTAAAGTAAGAGAAGTGCGTCATAGAAATATTGTTTTTTATGCGTTGTTAATTATGGTCTCTTTTTCTTACGCACAAGTTGGTGTTGGCAATACAGATCCAAAAGCCTCTCTAGATATTACCGCATCTAACCAAGCGACACCTTCTAATACAGATGGTATATTAATACCAAGAATTGACGCTTTCCCCGGAACAAGTCCTACCGCTGCACAAGATGGAATGCTTGTTTACCTTACCACAACGGTTGGTTTAAATTCTAAAGGATTTTATCATTGGGATCAAGCAACAACAAGTTGGATTAGATTTTCAAGTATTGAAAAACTGAACGACCTTTCTGATGCAAAATCAGATGTCGATGGTTCTGAAGATGGTTCTTCTATTTTTATTGGTATAGATGCTGGTGTAAATGATGATGCCACTGACAATAATAATGTTGGCGTAGGTTATAAATCATTAGAATTGAATGTCGATGGAAATCATAATTCTGCTTTCGGTTATGCCACTTTATCAAAAAGTACTGTGAGTAATAACTCGGCTTTTGGATTTTCAGCATTAGAAAATAATACCTTAGGAGTAGGAAATTCCGCTTTCGGAAAAAGAGCTTTAGAAGCAAACACTATTGCAAATCAAAACACAGCAATGGGTGCGGATGCCTTAAGAAAAAACACAGGTAGTACTAATACAGCAATTGGAAACGGTGCAATGTTTGAAAATACGTTAGGTTCAGACAACGTAGCAGTAGGTAATTTGGCTTTGACCTCTAATAAAACTGGAAACGGCAATACAGCAGTTGGTACGGCAGCTTTAAATAGTAATACAGCGGATCAAACTACTGCGGTAGGTTATCATGCTTTGTATAAAAACCTAGACGGAACGAATAATACAGGTGTAGGTTACGAAGCACTAAATGAAAATGTTAATGGTAGCAATAATTCTGCATTTGGTTATGGGGCGCTTAAATCTAACACAAGCGGTAATAATTCCGCATTTGGATCCAATGCTTTAGGTCTTGTTACATCTGGAGTTAATAATGTCGCTGTGGGTACCTTCTCAGGAAGTCAACTTATTACTGGTGGCTCCAATGTATTTGTTGGTCATAATTCTGGTCGAAGTGCTACTGGCGACGAGAATGTGTTTATCGGTAAAAATACAGGTCGAAATACTACAGGTAGCTCTAACGTTTTTATTGGTAATAATGCGGGCTTAGATAGTAGTTTTGGCTCAGCTGAGAATACGTTAGTCATTCAAAATTCAAGCAGTGATACACCACTAATTTACGGGGAGTTTAATAACAATATATTTAGAGTAAACGGAGAGGTACAAGTAGCAGACCCTAGTGATACTGGTTATGCATTTCCAAAAGTAGATGGTACTGCAAATCAAATTTTAGTTACTGATGGTACTGGTCAATTAACTTTTGAGGATCAACAAACCATACCTGTTGTGGCAGATGTTTCTACGTTTTCTTTAATTACGACAACATTCGACCCGGCTGGTGCAGCTCAAACGATAGCAGGAGGAACACCATGGGTAAAAATCAATTTTAATAATGTCACTCTAAACGCAACAGGTTCTACCGAGCTTAGTTCTGGCAGTCAATTTATTGCCAGTACTGCTGGATTCTATAGAATAAACGCGAGCTATCATACTGATAATTCACAAGCTAATACAGAATACTTTGGAATTGCAGTTGTTAAAAATGGTACTAATTTTGTTCAAGAGTTTTCTGCAAATCACTATAACAATGCAACAAATCCAAGCCAAGTTGCTAGACAAATATCGTCAGTAGTAGAATTAACGATTGGAGACACTATAGAAATCCAGGCTCAGAGTTCTGCTACCGGCGCAGTAATTGACAAGTTTACTGGCAAAACATATTTTACAATTGAACGTATTAGATAAAACGTAATAAAAATGCTTTCTAAAATAGCTTCTTGGTCTTCAAGAAGCTATTTTTTTTTATAGATCTGTACAGAGAATTACTTTTCTAATTACATACTGAATTTATTGACTATTATAGAATGCAAATCCATATTTACAACGACCAACATTGAGTTTTATGTAGTTTAACTGTACCGTAGAACGCAATAAAAGTATAAGGCCACAGTACATTCATTTTAATTGCTACATAACAGGAAATGGCTTAAAATAACTCATAGAAGATATGATTCATTATAGTCACTTTTTTAATCTTTACCGTGCAAAAAACAAATGCCCTTTAAAAGTACTGAATACTTTTAAAGGGCATTAGAATTTAATTTAGGCTTATTTTAGATAGAGTACATTTAATCTATATAAAAACGATCTATGGTATAGTCCCTAAATACGAAAGAATTTAATTCCTCTTTTTCTTCTTTTTAGCTTTATTCTTTTTAGAAGCAGCTTTTATTTCTTTAGCACGCTCTTTACCAAAGGCACTATTAAGACCTTTAGAAAACTCCTTATTGTTTTCTTTTCTTTTAGCCTTTAACTCTTCTGAACCTTTTTCATATTTTCCATTAATTTCAGATACAGCATTAGCATGAGCTGTCTTTAACGTAATTAAAGTTGCCTTTTCTTCGTCTGTAAGTGTTATTTTACTTTCAACAGTCTCTATGTATGCATTTACTTTTTTGTCTGTGTTCTTTTGTGCAAATAATGAACTTGTTAATGCGATTGTAAATACCAATAGTAATATTGTTCTTTTCATAATTTTAAAATGATTTAATAATTAATTAATTGTTTGAGTAACAAACTTAATTTATATCTATTATAATGGCATTCTTTTTTATATCATTTAGTTGCTGAAAACAATCATTTTATCGTTTAGAGTACTCGGAAGGCGATACTCCATGGAGTTTTTTAAATGAGGTAGAAAAATAAGAGTTAGACTCTATACCTATTTGGTACATTACCTCAGCAACATTAAAACCACTATTACTATCTAATAACTCTGCTGCCCTTTGCAATCTAAAATTACGTAAATAAGCATTTGGAACCTGCCCCGTCAATTGCTTTAATTTTCTATAGAAATGAGAAGAACTTAAACCTGCTTCTGTAGACAATTCTTCTACTCCAAAATTTGAATTCGATAAGTTTTTCTCTATTATTTCTGTGATATTTTCTAAAAACTCTAAATCCCTTTTAGAAAACCCCAACTCCTTTTTGTCTTTAGGAGGCAAACTATTTTTAGAGAAATAATCTTTTATCTTCTCGTTATTTTCAATGAGTTTTTTCAGTCGAAGCTCTAAGTGTTTTAAAGAAAATGGCTTACTTATATATTCATCAGCTCCAAATTCTAAACCTTTAATTAAATCCACGTTATCTCCCAAAGCCGTTAATAACAATACGGGTAGCTGACAAGTTTCCGGATTAGCTTTGATGCGTTTACACAATTCAAAGCCATCCATTTCTGGCATCATTACATCACTTATAATAGTACTGAATTCTGTTTTCTTAATTTCTTCTAATGCTTCTACTCCATTATTTGCGATGGTGATATTGTATTTATCAGATAATGCATTATTAAGAAAATCCTGGATATCTAATTCGTTTTCTACAACTAAAACATTATGTTGTTTCTCGCTCTTTTTGCTATTATTGGTCTCTTCTATAGCGTTGCCCTGCAGGGGCACCCAATTTTTTATAAATGATTTCTTTGCATCATTACCTTCAATGTTAACTTCTTCAATCGTTGAAGAAGGGATCACAACTGTAAAACGGGTTTCTTTATTTGGCTTACTTTTTACAGAAATACGACCATTAAATAATTCTACTAACGATTTACAAAAGGATAATCCAATACCTCCTCCACTAACATTACCATCTTGATTCCCTAATTGATAAAATCGTTCAAAAATATTATTTAAACTTTCTTTCGGAATCCCTTTACCGGTATCGATAACATCAATTTTTATGTTTTTTACATCGTCTTCAAAAACAATAGACGCATCAATGCTAATAGTACCTTGCACTGGTGTGTTTTTAAACGCGTTAGAAAGTAAGTTAAAAAGTATTCGTTCTAATTTTTCTACATCAATAACAATCTCTTCATTTGGAGAATTTATTTTATAATAAAAATTAATGTTCTTTTCTAAGGCATAATTTTCAAAAGCCTCTGTTGTTGGATATAAGAAATCCCCCAAAGTAGATTTTGCAAAGTTTAAATTTAAATACCCTTGTTCTGCTTGTCTAAAGGTGATTAACTGATCTATTAAACTCAAAAGACGATGCGTATTTCTTTTAATGATAGCCAAGAATTTTTCACTTTCTGGGTTGGTATTATTATCAATAACTCTATCTAACGGACCAGAAATTAAGGTTAAAGGTGTTCTAAACTCATGAGACAAATTGGTAAAATATTTAAATTTACCTTGGTTAATGACTTCCATCCTGTCTTTGTCTAATTGCTCATAAATTAATTTTTGTTTTAATTTTTCGTGCTGAACAAAATAGAAAACAATCCCAACACCAATGCCTAAAAATATAATAACTAGTAAGGTGTAACTCCACCACGTTTGGTACCAAAGTGGCAAAACAATTAAGGTCAACGTTTTGTTTGAAGTACTCCAAACACCATCACCATTGGCTGATTTTACTTTTAAGGTGTAAGTCCCTGCGGATAAATTAGTGTATGTAATTCCCGATTTACCTTCATCTGTTTCTACCCAATCCTTGTTAAAACCATCTAATTTATACGCTATTTTATTTTTTGCTGGCGCAGACGTGTGTTCCGCAACTAAGTTAAAGGAAATAATACGTTGACTTTTAGAAACGGTTATCGTATCTGTTTCTGAAATCGCTTTTTTAAGAATTGTGATGTCATTTAATTTTTCACCTATATTCACAGGTTTATTATTAATTAAAAGCGATGTAATTAAAACTCTTGGAGGTTGTCTATTTAAAGATATTTTCTGTGGATCGAAAACGGTTAAACCATTTAAACCTCCAAAATACATATAACCTGACGCTCCTAAAGCATAAGCTGATTGTCTAAAATTATTTTGAATTAAGCCGTCGCTTACATCAAAAACATTGACTTTGCTCGTTTCTTTATTAAATCGCACCAATCCCATATCTGTGCTAATCCATAAATTAGCACTGTTCTTTTGGGGTAAAATTCCATAGATTACATCATCGGGTAAAATATCATTTTTACGGAAATACTCAATATTTAAAGGATTGCTATCACTGTCTAATGTTAACTTATTTAAACCACCACCAAACGTACCAATCCACATAATCTTATTATCATCTTCATGAAGCGAAAAAATACTATTGTAACTTAGTTTACTACCACCTGTTTTAGTATCGTTATACTCTCTTACAATTTCAATTTTACCATCTCTATATCGGCATTGTAGTAAACCATCATCGGTGCCAAACCACAATTGATTGTTACTATCTTGCAAGAAGGACTGCACTCTATTGGCAGCGATTTTTAAGCTGAATTTAATAGTCAGTTTAGGTTGCCTAGTATTATCGATGTCATTCCAAGGATTTTCTAAAACCACAATTCTATTCCCTGCTAAAACAATATCTGTATCATTAATTTGCGCGATTTTTCGGGTTAAGAATAAGGACGCTTTCCCATTTCTAGATAAAAGTTGAATTTCCTTAAAACCCTTTCTTACCGGACTGTAAACAATGACCTTCTTATCCGTACCAAACCAAATATAATTTTTCTCATCTTGATAAATACATCGTATAACATCCGTGTTTTCAATAGGTAATTTACTTTGTAAATCTTCGTATTGAATCTTATCTATATTGTCTTCTGTGACGGCATCTGTACTTCTAAATAGTTTTTTATTGTAGCCAGAAATCCAAATCTTACCTGTATTGTCTTCTAAAATTGAAGTGATTAAATTATCTCCGATTGAAAACGCATCGTAAGGATTGTTAGTGTATGCATAAAAGGGTTTTTGAAAAAGGTCTAATTTATTAATACCACCTTGTGCCGTACCAACCCAAAGCACATCAAAAGTATCTTGATAGACGGCATTAATTTGATGACTACTAATGGTGTTTTTATTCTTTGAATCATAATTAAAATGTTTAAAAGAATTTAGAATTGGATTAAATTTATAGAGTCCATCGCCTGTTGTTCCAATCCAAATAGCATTATCATTATCATTGAAAAGACTATTCACATAAAACGCAGAGTCTTCATTTGGAACCTTTATTTTCTTAACTAAATAATTGGCATTAGCGTCTAAATTAGAACTATATAAACCCTTTGTTGTACCAATCCAAAAAATGTTATCCACTTTTATGATTTCAGTGATTTCTTTATCCTTAAAAAAATCAAAATCATCTACAGCTGGAAGTTCAGATTTTAATATTGGGTTTTCAGATTGGTATTTTACTATTTTTAAGCCATCTGTTGTTCCTAAAATAATTGAAGATTTAAGGCCAAATGTAAACGTGTTAATTTCTAGAGTTTCATCCTTAAAATCCAAAACATTTTCAGACACTTCAAAAACACCATTATTAACGTCTGTTAACTTGCATCGTATTAATTGCTTTGAAGACGTTATCCATACATAACCGTCATTTTTAGTATCAATCTTATTAACATCTATATTGTAGTTTATCGGAACTGTAAAAAAACGTTCTAACCAAGGCACATAGATATTAACACCAACGTTAGTGCCTATCCAAAGAATACCATCCTTATCGTTGAATAAATAGGTAATATTATTACTAGAAATGGCTTGTTCACCCTTAGATTGGGTGCTAAATGTTTTAAATTCATAGCCATCATAACGAATTAAGCCATTTGGAGTGGCATACCATAAAAATCCATATTTATCTTGTTCTATGGCATTAACAGTATTTTGATTGAATCCCTCTTTATTCGAAATTCTTTCAAAGTTTTGAGAATAAGCTTGTTCAGTAGAGAGTGTAATTACAACACAAAGAAAGCATATAATTCTAAGCATGTTATATATTTAGTTTGACACAAGAATATACGGATTTTAATCTATTGCCTAATAAATTCAAGTAATTTTTTTATCATAGAAGGACTTCCACAATAAAATGGTGCCCGCTCATGAATATGAGTGGGCACTATATCTAATGTACTTTGCTCTCCATCGGTAGCTATACCGCTCGCTTGCTCTGTTAAAAATGCCATGGGATTACATTCGTAAAGTAATCTGAGTTTTCCATCGGTATTAACAGTACTATTTGGGTATAAATAGATTCCTCCTTTTATCATGTTTCTATGAAAATCAGAAACTAAAGAACCAATATAGCGTTGTGAATACGGTCTATCTCCGTCGACTTCCTGACAGTATTTTATGTATTTCTTTACTGTTTCTGGAAAATGACTATAATTTCCCTGATTGACGGAATATATAGCACCATTTTCTGGAAATTTCATATCTGGATGCGAAAGGTAAAAAGAACCAATGGCCGGATTAAGCGTAAAGCCATTAACACCATCTCCTGTGGTATATACCAACATGGTAGACGTACCATACACAATATAGCCTGCGGCAACTTGGTTTCTGCCTGGTTGTAAAAAGTCTTTTTCTTCTACAGGAGTACCTGTCGGAGTTAATCTCCTATAAATTGAAAAAATAGTCCCTACAGACACATTCACATCAATATTAGAAGAACCATCCAAAGGATCCATCAATACGACATACTTCCCATTTGATTCTTTATCGCGACCTTCAATGGTTATAAATTCATCGTTCTCTTCTGAAACTATACCACAAACAATATTTCTATTCTTTAAAGATTGTATAAATGTTTTGTTCGCAAATACATCTAATTTTTGTTGATGTTCTCCTTGGACATTAACATCACCAGAATCGCCAAAAAGATCTACTAAACCCGCTTTATTCACCTCATGATTCACCACTTTTGCAGCCAAACGCAGTGCGTTTAAAAGACTAGATAGTTCTCCACTAGAAAAGGGAAACGAAGCTTGATTTTTTATAATAAATTCTCCTAAAGTAGTTTTTTGATGACTCATAATAGTTGCTTTATTTTTTTAGATATATGATTTCATCATCAATGCAGCACCTAAAGCACTTTCATTTTTACAATCAGAAATTTTTATTTCAATATCATTTTTTAACAGCTTTAAGAAAGCAATAAATATTAAGTTTCTATTAAACCCACCAGATATATAAATGTCTTTAATTGCAGAATTTTCATCAGAAATTAAATTAATACCTTGAATTACTTTTTTACTAATTTCAAAAACCAATTGGTAATAAGCTGCTTCGTAGTTGTTATAATTGGTTAATAAATACGGATGTGCTTCAAAATCACTATCAATCCCCTCCGCTAAAAATACGCGTGCATTCGCATTAATGAGTTCATTACACAATGCTTCATTTAACTCTAATTGTAAATGTGTATCGATGTCTACTTTAAAATACGTACTTAAAGCAGCAATATAGACTTCATGGATTTTTCCAAGAAACTGCATAGACGATTTTATCTGCTGTTTCTGTGGAGTCATAAAGCACAAGCAGTTATTTTTTAACTGGTGTTGTGTTAAGGTTTCCTTGCTAAAAGGATTCATGGCTATAATCCAAGTTCCTGTAGATAGTAAAATAAATTCGTTGTCTTTTTCTGTTTCTAATAACGGAATAATAGACGCCGAACTATCATGTAATCCTGTTCCGATAGCAATTTCTTCACCATTAAAAGTGCTTACTATGGCCTCTTTACCATTTTGTGGTCTCGGTAAATTTAATTTATAATCAGAAACCCATTTATGATACTGCATCGTATCAAAATCCCAGGTCGCTGTATGTGCACCTACAGACGTAAAATCTGCAGTTACTTTTTTGGTAAAAAGATAACTTAGGTATTGAGGGTAATGCAGAATAGCATCTACCTTACTCCAAAATTCTGGTTTTTCTTTTTGTAGTTTTAAAATTTGAAGTCCTGTGTTTAACATGCCATAAGCAGGAGATGCTGTTTTTCTAGAAAACTCTTCCTGCCCTCCATTAGCATCATAAAACTCATGATACGTGTCTAAACTTAACGGCTTTAAATAATTATATAAAGGTGTAATTCTATTGCCGTGATCATCTAAATAAATAAGACTAGCACCATGCGTAGAAAAATTAATAGCCTTTATAGCATAGTCACCTTCAGCTTGTATTCTTTTTATCTCATTTTGAATCCAGTTTTCTATAGATTCGATATCATCACAAGGATAACCGTCTTCATCAGCAACTTCATCAAAGCGTGTTGCATTTCTGTATACGACGTCAAACTCTTCATTAAACAAGAGTATTTTTTTATTTGTTTTCCCTATATCAATTACAGCAATTACATTCACCATCACAGTTCAAAATTAAAAAAAGGGTGTTTGATTTTTAAAGCCAAACACCCTTTTGAGTTATTCTAAATTAATCTTTAAATCCGTATAACGGACCATAATTTTCACAAGCTCTATAATCAGCTCCTTCTAAGCCTTCTCCAAAAGCAGACCATGCGCTTGGTCTAAATACGTCGTCTTCACTAACATTATGCATGTTAACAGGAATACGTAACATAGAAGCTAAAGAAATTAAATCGGCACCAATATGTCCATGAGAAATCGCACCGTGGTTGGCTCCCCATTTTGCCATTACAGTATAGACATCTTTAAAGAAACCTGTTCCTGTTGTTCTTGGTACAAACCATGTTGTTGGCCAAGTTGGGTTTGTTCTTTCATTTAAAGTTTCGTGAACATCCTCTGGCAATTCAACACTCCAGCCTTCTACAATTTGTAAAACCGGTCCAATCCCTTTTACAAGATTAATTCTACACATTGTTAATGGAATGGTCCCTTTTGTTTTAAACTGAGAAGAGAATCCTCCGCCTCTAAAATATTCAGCAATTGCTGCTGGCCATTTTGTGTTATCTAAACATTTTTGTACTTCTTCTTCTGTAATATCCCAGAATGGTTTCATTGTAGGATTTCCATCAGCATCGGTTTGTTGTGCTGTAGCATCTAAAGTTGTAGAACCAGAATTGATTAAGTGAATAATTCCATTCTCTGCAATACCAGTTAATTTTTTACCAGTCACACGCTCTACAGACTCAGGACTCCAGTACGTACGGACATCAGAGAACAATTGTGCTTTGTTCGTTAACAAGTGGCCAAACAACATAGAAATAGCGTTTAAACAATCATTTTCTGTTGCAAATGTGTAGGCTTGACGAACACCATTCCAGTCAAAAGATGAATTTAAAATAGATTCCGTATAATCCGCGTTTGGTTGGTAATCTGTCCACTGACGTTGTCCTTGAAAACCTCCCATAATAGCATTTCTACCTTTAGATTCTTCACCGAATCCCATGTCTTTCAACTTAGGGTTTCCGTTCATTAAATCTTTACAGATTAAAGTCATTTTCACAACTTTTTCCCATTCAGCATCTTTTTCTTCTGCTGATTTCTGTGTTTCAGGTGTATTATAATCTTTTCCTTCTTTACAGTTTTCTTTCGTCCAAGCTAATGCTTTTTCGAATTCGTCATGGTCATAAATACCTTCATCAATACGTCTTAAAAGCTCTACAGACTCTACAAACTCAGCTCTTACACCTAAGTAATCTTGTAAAAAGTTGACATCTACCATAGAACCTGCAATACCCATTGAACTGTATCCTATAGATAAATAAGATTTACCTTTCATTTGAGCCACTGCTAAAGCCCCTTTTGTAAAACGTAATATTTTTTCAGATACATCTTGAGGAATCGTTTGGTCACCACCATCTTGCACTTCTTTACCATAAATTCCAAACGCTGGTAATCCCTTTTGAGAATAACCTGCCAATGCTGCTGCTAAATACACAGCACCTGGTCTTTCAGTTCCGTTGAAACCCCAAACTGCTTTAGGGGTTAAAGGGTCAGTGTCCATAACTTCTGTTCCATAACACCAACAAGGCGTTACTGTTAATGACACTTCAACTCCTTCTCTTTTAAACTTATCGGCACAAGCTGCTGCATCTGCAACACCACCAATAGTAGTATCTGCAATAACAACCTCTACTTTTTCTCCACTAGGAAAACGTAACGTATCTTCTATTAATTTAGCTGCTGCTCTAGCCATGTCCATAGTTTGAACTTCTAAAGACTCTCTTACACCTAATTCACGTCCATCAATCACCGGACGAATTCCTACTTTTGGTAGTCTACCTATTAATCTACTCATGATTATATTTTTTTATTATGTGAATTGCTCTAATTCTGTTAATTGATCGTTTGAAAGTCCTGCGGGTTGAAAACCTGCTGCCCAACACATCATTAACATTTTAGCTCCTTTATTGGCAACATCTAAAAAGTCCCAAGCTTTCATTACATCTGGCGCTGTTGCTGTTGCTCCATGCTTTTCCCATAAGGATACGTTTCTTGTTTTAAACGCTTCCATAGTTACTTCTGCTAAAGCTGCGGTGCTAGATAAAGCATAAGGTGTACAGTGAATTCCTTTAGGAACAAATACTTTTACCTCAGGACACATCATCCAGATTTGTCTGTTTAATTCTTCTTCATTGTCAAATAACTCATGATGACTCATACAGATTAATTCTAGTGGGTGTGTATGTACAACCGCTAAATTTTCTGGGTGATGGATTGAGTTAAATAAATGGATACTTGCATGAGAAATTAACTCACAAGTTGGTCCAAAGTTTTCACGCTTACCTCCCCAAATAACTGAATACGCTGTGGCATCTTCATTGATATATAAGATACAAGACGCTTCTTCAAGCTTATCTACTAAATCTCTCAAATAACAACCTGTACCCGTAATGTAGATTACAAATCCTGCAGCTCCTTTTGGAAATTCAAATGGAATTTCTGTTCCAATACCTTGCACTTCTTCTTTTGAAAAGTAAGATGTTAAGTTCATTGAAATATTTCCTGCGTTTCGCTCTGCCCATTCACGTTGCCATAAATAACCCGCGACTTCGGATACTTTTTTTAATTCTGCTTCTACCTGTACTGGGAGTTTTATCGTTTTCATTTGTTTATGTTTATTATTTTTATTTGTCAAGTGGTGCATCCATATTAATCACAACATTAAGTATTGCGTTTTTAGTTATGGATGGTTCATCTTTTTTTAAATAAAATTATTGTAACAAAAATAGAGACAGAATACACCTTATTAAATATTCAAAATCTGTATTTTTGTATCTAATTCAAACATTAGTGCTTCATGAAGTTTGTAAAAGAAATAGAATTAGGCGATCCTTCCGCAAATCATCAAAATTTTATTGACCTAAAATTAAAGATGTTATGTTGCCGATATTGGTTATTAGATCTATGGGACTGTCATGAAATGGTATTTCCGTTTTGGAGACTATATTGGAATAAAAACACAGGTGGTCAATTAATTCATCAGGATACTGTTTTTGAAATGGATCCTGATCATATCTATATTATTCCTCCGTTTACTTCATTTTCATCACTATATACAAAAAACCACATTTATACGGAAGGCATTCATGTCTCAGGAAAGCAGTTGAATAGCAATCACGATGAGGCGGAATTAGAAAACATGTTCTTAATCCATTTTTTCGTTCACTTTAATTTAGGAGTGCCTTTTGATAGTGTTTATCCTGGTATTTTAAAAATTGAATTAACCGATTACTTAAAGGACCGATTAAACTATTTAACCAATCGTTTAAAAGTTGAAAACAAAAATTTTAAACTCACTTTTAATTTAAAGCTACAAGCCTTCATTAAAGAAGCACTTACTAATATTGGTCCCGAATTATGGAAAACCATTAATATAGACGAACGTGTTTTAAAAGTCATCCGCTATATTGAAGTCAATATTGACAAAAAATTAAGCAACACTGAAATGTCATCCCTAGTTAATATGGCACCAAATTCATTTGCGCGATTATTTAAGGATGAAATGAACGTTACATTACATCAATTTGTTCAAAATAGAAAAATCGCAAAATCTTGCGAGTTATTTGAACACACTAACAAATCTATTGAAGATGTCTCTTTTAATTTAGGGTTTTCTGATCGCTATCATTTTTCACGCGTATTTAAATCGGTTACAGGATTAACTCCGGCATCCTACAAATCTGGAAAATATACCTAGACTACACTTTCTAAATACTTAATACTTCAGGCTAATAATGTGTGTTTTTAGGCTTATGAGGATTTTGAGCAAGCAATTGACGGATTTGAGAAACCGACTTTATCTAATTCTATCATTCTTTGTAGAGGCCAATACCATTCGGTTATAGGTCAGCAAATTTCAATGACAATTTATGGGTTTTTGAAACCAAATACGGTTGAAAATTCAAATACAAAAACCCTTCAATGTTTAAATTATACATATTATTGATTAATATGGATAAATACTAAAAACACATTGTTATATAAGTTTGTTAACCACATTGGCAATTAAGAATTCGAGCTTTTGTTTATTTATAAGAAAAACTTCGAATTTATTAAACATATCACAACATAAACTAAACGTAAACACTCATGAAAGAATTTAATCAATTTATAAACGGAAAGTTTGTAAAATCTACTTCTTCAGAAGTAACAAAAGTACTTAACCCTTGTACAGAAGAAGTATTGTCAGAGATACCACATGGTTCTGTTGAAGATGCGAATAAAGCATTAGATGCAGCAAAAGCATCACAATACGCTTGGAAATCTCTAACAGCAATTGAACGTGCTGGCTATTTAAATAAAATGGCTAATGTCATTCGTGAAAATCGTGTGTTTTTAGCTAAAACTTTAGCTGCAGAACAAGCTAAAGTAATTGGATTAGCGCAAGTAGAAATTGATGTTACAGCCGATTATTTTGATTATTATGCAGGATTTGCAAGACGAATAGAAGGTGAAATTATACAAAGTGATCGTAAAAAAGAACATATCTTCTTACATAAAGCACCTATTGGTGTTGCTGTAGGGATTTTACCTTGGAACTTCCCATTCTTTGTTATGGCAAGAAAAGTTGCAGGATCATTAATTACAGGAAATACCTGTGTAATTAAACCTAGTTGTATTGCTCCAAATACTATTATGGAGTGGGTAGATTTAATACAAAAAATCGAATTACCAGCTGGTGTATTAAACTTTGTGTGTGGTTCTGGCCCAGTAGTTGGAAACGCTTTATCTAAAAGCCCAATTACAGGAATTATCAGTTTAACTGGTAGTGTATTTGCAGGTCAGAAAGTTATGGAAGCGGCTTCTGAAAACATTACAAAAGTATCTTTAGAATTAGGTGGTAAAGCCCCTGCAATTGTTTGTGCTGATGCAAATTTAGAATTAGCGGTTAATGCCGTTGTTGGTTCTAGAATTATTTATAGCGGACAAGTATGTAATTGTGCAGAACGTGTTTATGTTGAAGAATCTATTCACGATCAATTTTTAGACATGGTTACTGCTAAAATGAACGCTTTAAAAGTAGAAGATGCTTTTTCTGATAACAATCCTGATATGAGTGCATTGGTTTCTAAAGCGCAATTAGATAAAGTAGCCGAAATGGTTGAATTTGCTAAGAAAGAAGGTGCAGAAGTTTTAGTTGGAGGACAAAAATCTAGCCAGTTTGATAAAGGCTATTTCTACCAACCTACATTGTTAACTAATGTAAGACAAGATATGCAGATTATCCAAGAAGAAGTTTTTGGACCTGTATTACCAGTAATGAAATTTAGCACTTTGGATGAGGCAATTGCAATGGCAAATGATTCTGAATATGGTTTAACATCATCAATTTTCTCAGAAAACTTTAATAAAGTAATGCACGCTGCAGAAGAATTAGAATACGGAGAAACGTACATCAACAGAGAGCATTTTGAAGCGATTCAAGGGTTCCATGCAGGATGGAAAAAATCTGGAATCGGTGGAGCTGATGGAAAGCATGGTATGGAAGAATACCTTCAAACGAAGGTGATCTATGCACAATATAGATAGAAATTAAGATTAGATTATCAAAGCACTATTCATTTTTAGATATTAATTTGAATGGTGCTTTTTTTTCATTGTAACTAAAATACTAAGACTAAATGACGAATTCAACAAAAATACCAGTAGTATCTAAAGAGGTCATAGTACCATTTGTACTCATCACATCTTTGTTTGCGCTTTGGGGATTTGCTAATGATATTACAAATCCTATGGTAGCAGCATTTGCAACCGTAATGGAGATTTCAACCGCAAAAGCAGCTTTAGTACAATTAGCTTTTTATGGTGGTTACGCTACAATGGCTATTCCTGCTGCTCTTTTTGTTAGAAAATACAGTTATAAAAAAGGTATCCTATTAGGTTTAACACTTTATGCTATTGGAGCGCTTTTATTTTATCCTGCTGCGAAATTTGAAGTCTTCGGATTCTTTCTAGGATCTTTATACATTTTAACTTTTGGATTGGCTTTTTTAGAAACTACAGCCAACCCTTTTATTCTATCAATGGGCGACGAGCGTACAGCAACCCAACGTTTAAACTTAGCACAAGCTTTTAATCCTATTGGATCGTTATTTGGCATGTTTGTAGCCTCAAAATTTATCCTTGTGGCCTTAGATTCTGACAAACGAAATGCCGCTGGTGAGCTCATTTTTAGTACACTTGATGAAGCGCAAAATGCAATTATTAGAACGCACGATTTAGAAATCATTAGAAATCCTTATGTCATTCTTGGCTTTGTAGTTATCGCCATGTTAGTAGTTATATCATTAACCAAAATGCCTAAAAGAACGGTTAGCGATAATCCGACTAGTGCAGCATCGTCATTTAAAAGATTATTCAAAAACGGAAAATATAAAGAAGGTGTTTTAGCTCAATTATTCTATGTTGCCGCTCAAATTATGTGTTGGACATTCATTATCCAATACGCAGGAAACCTAGGCATACCAAAAGCAGAAGCTCAAAACTACAATATTGTAGCCATGGCCATATTTTTATGTAGTAGATTTATAAGTACATTTTTAATGAAGTATGTTAACTCAAGAAAACTACTTATGATTTTTGCCCTTTGTGCTATGGCAACTACATCTGGTGTTATACTCATTGAAGGTATTGCAGGACTTTATTTACTAGTGGCTACTTCAGCATTTATGTCTTTAATGTTCCCAACCATTTACGGTATTGCATTAGACGGTTTAAGAGCAGACGATACTGCTATTGGTGCAGCTGGTTTAGTAATGGCGATTGTTGGAGGTGCTTTAATGCCAATTTTACAAGGATTAATGATAGATACTGAAAAGATAGGACCTTTTTCTGGTGTGAATTTCTCATTTATTTTGCCTTTTATATGTTTTTGCTTTATCGCAATTTATGGTTATCGAACTTTAAAGATTTATAAATAAGAAAGCGTAATTAAAACTTTAGAAATTTTAATATGGAAATAAAAATAAATCCCAAATATCCTTCAGTAACAGATTTAAGAAAAAGAGCAATGGTTAAAATGCCAAAATTCGCTTTTGAATACTTAGATGGTGGATGTAATGAAGATATAAATTTAGATAAAAATCGTACTGATCTTCAGAAAATTGAATTGATGCCACAATATTTATCAAAATTTGACAAATCTAATTTAAAAACAGAATTGTTTGGTCATACTTACGATGCTCCTTTTGGAATTGCGCCAGTTGGTTTACAGGGGTTAATGTGGCCAAATTCACCAGAGATTTTGGCGAAATCAGCTTTTAATCATAACATCCCTTTTATACTAAGTACAGTAACCACTTCTAGTATTGAACGTGTTGCAGAATTAACAGAAGGAAAATCTTGGTTTCAACTTTATCATCCTGCAGAAGAAAAAGTAAAAAGAGATTTATTAGATAGAGCTGCACATGCAGGAACTGATGTTTTAGTCATTCTAGCAGATGTACCAACATTTGGTTACAGACCTAGAGATGTTAGAAATGGCTTAGCAATGCCACCATCTATGAGTCTAAAAAATATTATTGAAGTTTTTAGAAAACCAGATTGGGCTATTCAAACTTTAATACACGGACAACCTGCTTTTAAAACCATGGAAAAATATATGCCTAAAGGACTAAATTTGAAAAAATTAGGTGAATTTATGGATGTTACTTTTTCTGGTCGTTTAAATGAAGACAGAATAGCTTCTATAAGAGATCAATGGAAAGGGAAATTAGTTATAAAAGGTGTTGTAAATGAAATAGATGCTCAAAAAGCGATTAATCTAGGTGTTGATGGATTAATTGTATCTAATCATGGTGGGAGACAGTTAGATGCTGGTCAATCTTCAATTGTACCCATGACGCATTTGGCAAAAAAGTATAAGAATGAGATCAAAATCATGGTCGATTCTGGTTTACGTGGTGGTCCAGATATTGCAAGAGCAATGGCAAATGGAGCAGAATTTACATTCATGGGACGTAGTTTTATGTATGGTGTTGGAGCATTAGGAAAAGAAGGAGGAAACCATACCATTTCTTTAATGAAACGCGAATTTCAACAAGTCATGGAACAGCTATGTTGTGAAAATGTAGCGGATCTACCAAAACATTTAATTGTAAAGTAATAACCTAGCATTAATCGCAATAAATAAGGGCAATATAGAGCTCTTTACGATATTAATTATAACAAACAAAGCCTTTCAATTTCTTGAAAGGCTTTTATTATTTAAGTGGGTCATACTGGATTCGAACCAGTGACTTCCACGTTGTCGACGTGACACTCTGAACCAACTGAGTTAATGACCCATATTTTTGTTTTCAAAACCATTTCGAGCCTTTTGTAAATTAAAATAGGATTATATATCCCTTTACGAAACCACTCCTTCAAATATAATCCCGAATCGCTTGAGCGATTCTAGGAATTTTAACTCTAAAAAAGCAACTCAAACCGTTGCCTTAGTACTTTTTTGGAGCTAAAATCCCGATTTACAAAAGTAAATCGGGATTCTTTTTGATGTGGGCGACAAGGGATTCGAACCCCTGACCCCTTGGGTGTAAACCAAGTGCTCTGAACCAACTGAGCTAGTCGCCCTAATAAATGAAGTAACGTATAAAAAAAGTTCACATTTCTGTGAACTTTGTGGGCGACAAGGGATTCGAACCCCTGACCCCTTGGGTGTAAACCAAGTGCTCTGAACCAACTGAGCTAGTCGCCCTATTTATTAGGACTGCAAATATAGTCTAGTTTTTAATATCTCAAAACATTTTTTTAAAAAAATTTAAATAATTTCTGCCACCACAAAAGTACTGCCTCCTACATAAATCAAATCTGTTACTTTAGCGTTTGATTTTGCGACACTTAAAGCAAATTCAACACTCTTACAAACCTTCCCTTTTAAACCATTATCCCCGAAAGTTTTTTTCAAAACTTTAGCATCTAGCCCTCTTTGCACATTTGGTTTGCAAAAATAATAGGTAGCCTGCTTAGGTAATAGAGGAATTATAGACTCTAAATCTTTATCATTAACCACCCCAAAGACAATATGAAGATGATCAAATGACTCTTCATGTAATTGTTTCATCACAGAAGTTAAGCCTTCTTTATTATGGGCTGTATCACAAATAATCTTTGGTTCAGTTCCTAAAATTTGCCAACGCCCTTGCAGACCCGTATTTGCAGTGACGTTTAAAAGTCCTTTTTTCAAGTCCTTTTCAGAAATATTAAATCCTAAATTCTTTAAAACCTTTACCGACTGTAAAACCGTTTTTATATTATGAATTTGATACGCTCCTTTTAAATCACTTTCTAAAATTGTATCAATCAATTGATCCGCAAAATAAATATCCGATTGCTTTTCTTCTGCTTTCGTTTTAAAAACAGTTTCTGTCTCAGAATGTGTTTCTCCGATAACCACCGGGATGTTGTGTTTAATAATACCTGCTTTCTCACTAGCAATTTCTTTAAGAGTATGCCCTAACATTTGGGTATGATCGTAACCGATATTTGTAATTACAGATAATTCTGGTGTAATAATATTTGTAGAATCTAAGCGTCCACCTAATCCAACTTCTATAATTGCAATATCCACTTCCTGGTCTGCAAAATACTCGAATGCCATACCAACAGTCATTTCAAAGAAAGACAGTTGATTTGCCTCTAGAAATGCTTTATTTCGTTTAATAAAACCGATAACAGATTGCTCGGTAATAACCTTACCATTAATGCGGATACGTTCTCTAAAGTCCTTTAAGTGCGGCGAGGTATATAAACCCACTTTATAACCTGCTTCTTGCAAAATTGAAGCTAGCATATGGCTCGTAGAACCTTTACCATTTGTACCACCAACATGAATAGACCTAAAACGATCTTCAGGATGGTTTAAATGCTTCGCTAAATTAATGGTGTTCGTTAAATCCTTTTTAAAAGCTGAGTTGCCTTTATTTTGATACATTGGAAGTTGTTGAAACATCCAATTCACAGTATCTTGATAATTCATTCTATTGACCTACATCAAAGTTAATACTTACAAAACCAACTTGAGTTGTTGGTGCATCAGCATCTGCTGGCCATTTATGAGACATGGCTATTTTTTTAGCTGGCTCTAATAAACAAGGATGTGTATTAGTTGTACCTCTAATACCAGGTTCAGCTTTAATCACTTTTCCTTGTTGGTTAACTTCAATTCTAACCACCACTAGACCATACTCATTACAATCTTGTTTAAAAATCTGTTTTGATGGTCTTCCTCTACCACCTAAGCCATAGCCAATTCCACCTTTTCCTGGTCCTGAACCACCA
Source organism: Winogradskyella pacifica (assembly GCF_003386275.1). NCBI lineage: Bacteria > Pseudomonadati > Bacteroidota > Flavobacteriia > Flavobacteriales > Flavobacteriaceae > Winogradskyella > Winogradskyella pacifica. The sequence continues at coordinate 264,675 of NZ_QREI01000006.1, forward strand.
AAATAGCTTGCCGCATAAGGATCTCCATCTAGTTGTCCTTTATTACCACCTTGCTTATCTGGTCCTTCACCTCCATCTGTATTACCTGAAGCGTTTTTAACTCCACCAATAAGATTGTCTAGCTGTTTCTTTTTCTCTGCTTCTTCTGCACGTTTCTTTTCTTCAGCTTCACGCTTCTCGCGTTCTACTTTTTCTGCAGCAGCTTTGGCCTCCGCTTTCGCTTTCGCTTCTGCAGCCTTTACCTTTGCTTCAGCTTCTTTTTGCTTTTTAATAGCAAGTGCTTCGGCATTATCTTGGGTCATTACCTCTTCAGCTTTTGTAGCAGCTTCTGCAGGTGCAACTTGTGCTTCTTCTGGCAGAACTTCCTCAACAACCTCTTCTTCTATAACTTTATCTTCAACAGCCTTCTTAGGTTCACTTAATGGTTTATTTCCACTACCAAAATCAGTCGTTCCAAAATTTACGGCTACACCATATTCTTCTGGTGGATCCATATATTGAGGCCCTACAACAAACAATAGCAAAAGTAGTATCAAAGCAATAAGTGCTGTGATTCTTGCAGAATTACGTTCGTGTTTGGTCTCTAAATATTTCATTTGTTTTATATAAACCTGTCAGATCTTTGAAATCTTACAGAAAAGAATAAGTTGTTTTCAAAAATGATGTCGCTTAATTCGGTTGAACAGCTAATATCACTTTAAATTTGTTTCGGTTTGCGATATCCATAACCTTCACTACATTTTCTACCGGAACAGATTTTTCTGCTCTTAAGACAATTGTTGGCGCGTCTTGTGATCCTAATATGGATATTAATTGTGTTTCTAAGACACTTTCGCCTACACGTTTCTGATCAATATAATAGGTCAAATCTTTTTTGATACTTACTGCTGTTGATTTTTTATTCTCAGTCTTACCACTTGCTTTAGGTAACACAATATCAATAGCATTAGTACTTACCAATGTTGACGCTATCATAAAAAAGATTAATAACAGAAATACAATATCGGTCATAGACGCAAAATTGAATTCTGGTGTAACTTTATTTCGTCCTCTAATATTCATAATTAGATTGGTTCGTTTAAGTGATCTAAAAATTCTATCGAATTCGCCTCCATTTGGTAAACGACTTTATTGGTTCGCCCCACAACATGATTAAATGCCACATAAGCAACAATACCTACTATAAGTCCACCAACGGTTGTCGTCATAGCGGTATACAATCCACTTGCTAAAACATCCATTTGAATGGTTCCTCCTGCATTAGCCAATTCAAAAATTGAAATAATCATACCAATTACGGTTCCTAAGAAACCAATCATTGGTCCAACACCAGAAATGGTTGCTAAAACGCTAACGTTCTTTTCTAAATTGTATATTTCTAATCGACCTGCATTTTCAATAGCCGTATTAATATCTTCTAAAGGTTTCCCAATTCTTGTCAACCCTTTTGCGATTAGGCGAGATACTGGTGAATTCTGCTGTGCACATAACATTTGAGCGGAATCAATTTTACCATTACTCACATGATCTTTAATTTGATTCATAAAGTTTGAATCGACTTTAGATGCTGCTTTTATGGCGAAAATGCGTTCAAAGTAAATATATACGGATACAATTAAAAGTAGGAATAAAATGAAGATAATCACCATTCCTGATGTTCCACCACTTGTAATTAATTCTATTATGGATAAAGTCTTTTCTACTGATTCTCCATCAGTTAAAACGGCTACTTCATCTTGAATAGTACTGAATGCTATCATATTCTAAAAATTGAAATTATTTTTAACTATTTGTATAACGTCTGTTTTGAAACAAAAGTATGTGTATTAAAAGATAGTTCTTGTAAACATAAACACAACTGCTCCTGCCAAAAACCCTAATAATGCTAACCATGATATTTTTTTAATATACCAAAAGAAATCTATTTTTTCCATTCCCATAGCAACTACTCCAGCTGCAGAACCGATAATTAACATACTTCCTCCTGTTCCTGCTGAATACGCTATAAAATGCCATAGCTCATTATCTATTGGCTCTGTAAACATTCCTAAACTTGCCGCAACAAGTGGCACATTATCAATGACTGCTGATCCTACTCCTAATAAAAGAACAACTAAGTCCGAAACACCACCATGATGTAATTCAGTTCCTAGCATCGGCATTGTGTCTTGAAGTGTACCTGCAAAACCAAATAAAATACCTAAAGACTCTAAAGCTGCCACTGCCATTAAGATTCCTAAGAAAAATAATATACTTGGCAATTCAATTTTAGATAATGAGTAGTGTACAGGACTGTGGTGTGCGTGTGCATCACTTTCTACTGAGTCATGGTTAGACATACTAAATTTAGTATTACTATATATTTCCGCAAAAATAGCGACAACACCTAATGCCAACATCATACCAACATAAGGAGGTAAATGTGTCACTGTCTTAAAAATTGGAACAGATACAATACCACCAAGCCCCAAATACAACATTATAGCGCTGTATTTACTTTTCGGTTTATCACTATCCTCTTCTTTTGATTCAATTTTACCTTTAAAGGCCGGTAATAAAGAAGCTATAAATGTAGGAACCAACATACAAACTAATGATGGTAAGAATAGATACACAAATAAATGACCCGTAGTTACTTTTTTACCAATCCAAAGCATTGTCGTTGTAACGTCTCCAATAGGTGACCAAGCTCCACCAGCATTGGCAGCAATGATAATTAAACCTGCATACCAAATACGAACATCCCTATCATGTATTAATTTTTGTAAAATTGAGATTAATACAATAGTTGCAGTAAGGTTATCTATGATAGCCGAAAGAAAGAATGCTAAGAACCCAAAAATCCAAAGAATTTTCCGTTTGCTCTTTGTCTTTATAAAACCTTTAATTGTTGAAAAGCCATCAAAATAATCGATGATTTCAACTATGGTCATAGCACCTAATAAGAAGACAAGTATTTCAGAAGTTTTACCTAAATGATGGAGTAAGGTTTCTTCCATCATATGCATTTTCTCTTCGTGCGGAAGCAAACCAAAATTATCCATTAAGTTATGCGTAGCCGAATCAAACCATTGCGTAAAATTGTCAATACCTAGGGATATTAACGCCCAACTTATAGCCATCATTACTAAAGCGGGAATTAATTTATCTATTTTTATATTGTGTTCTAGGGTTATGGCTAAATAGCCAAGAACGAATACAAGTATTATTACGGTTTCCATAGTGTTAATTATAAAAGTAATTAATTATATTAATTGTTTGAGAGCAATCTCAAAAGCAGTTTCGCTAATACCTGTTTTTGTCGGATTATTTTTATGTACTTCTTTTAATGCTTTCCTTATAACGTTAGAGGTGTCTTTAAAAATATCCTCATCGGTCATTTGTACTTTACGCTCCATAAAATAAGCAAAAACTCTAGCCATACCACAGTTTGAAATAAAGTCTGGTATTAAACTAATTTTTTGATCTGTATATTCCATTATTGAGCCAAAGAAAATTTCTTTATCAGCAAAAGGAACGTTTGCACCACAGGTAATAACTTCCAAACCTGTATTTATCATTTGATCTATTTGATCTTGAGTCACTAAACGTGAAGCTGCGCAAGGCGCGAAAACTTCTGCTTGTAACGACCAAATTTGTTCATTGATATCAGCAAACGGAATTAGATTATCCGCGATAAGTGTATTGCTGTTTTTAGCTAAGTATAAATCGGTTATGTCGTTAAATGAAAATCCGTCTTTATTAATTAACCCACCATCTCTATCTATAATACCTACGATTTTTGCTCCCATTTGAGCAAAATAAAACGCTGCTGCAGCTCCTACATTACCAAAACCTTGTACAATGACACGTTTTCCTTTAATAGAATCTCCGTTAATATCATAAAAATGCTCTGCTGCTGTAGCTACTCCATAGCCAGTAATCATATCTGCTACAGTATATTTCCTATTAACACTAGGAGAATAGCTCGGGTTTTCAATCACTTTAATTACTCCATGTCTTAACTGACCAATTCTATTAATCTTATCAGCTATTGTTGGTTTAAAATGACCTTCAAAAACACCTTCTTGAGGATGCCAAACACCACTTTGTTCGGTAATTGGAATTACTTCGTGAATTTCATCCACATTTAAATCACCACCTGTACCGTAATAACTTTTAAGTAATGGTGAAACGGCTGCATACCAACGCTGTAAAACTCCTTTTTTTCTTGGATCTTGAGGATCGAAGTTAATTCCAGATTTTGCTCCACCAATTGCTGGACCAGAGACAGTGAATTTCACCTCCATGGTTTTTGCCAAGGAAAGCACTTCATTTTTATCCAATCCTTTGCGCATTCGTGTTCCACCACCAGCTGCACCACCTCTTAACGAGTTAATTACAGTCCAACCTTCGGCTTCTGTTTCTGCGTCATTCCAATGGAACACAATTTCAGGTTCCTTATTTTCGTATGTGTGAAGTAAATCTTTTATCAATTTTGATACATTTATTATTCAATAACAAATATAAAAAACAATCCAAGTGAAAGCTTAATTAAATTCTGTTTTTCGGAATTAATATTTTTCCTGAAGAATGATTTCGTTTTGCCCCTGTTACGCTTTTTAAGCAATTAATTTCATTCCTTTTTTTGAGCACACCTAATAATCCAAAAATTAACGCTTCTTTAAATTCGATGATCTCATTCTGTGGAATTACAATTTCAACTATTGATAACTGCCGTAACCTATCAATTAAAAAATTATTATAGACACCGCCGCCGGTAACCAAGACTTTTGTGTTTTTTTCAACTAAAACTTTTGAAATTTGAAGGGCAACATGTTCAACAAAAGTTCTTAGTATATCTTTCATTTCAAGCTGAAAGGATTCAATTAATGGGAATATATTTAAATCTACCCACTCTAAACCTAAAGATTTTGGTGGCTCCTCTTTATAATAATGCAGCGCATTAAGTTGTAATAATAAACTTTTATTCACTTTTCCTGCGGAAGCTAATTGACCTTTATCATCAAACTCTAGGTTTAATTTAGAGACATAATGATTCAACACAATATTTACTGGACAAATATCATAAGCAATTCTTTCATTTTTAGATTCAAATGAAATATTAGCAAATCCACCTAAGTTAAGGCAATATTCAAAATCATTAAATAACAAACGATCACCAATGGGAACTAATGGTGCGCCTTGCCCTCCTAGTTCTACATCTTCAACCCTAAAATCACAAATTACATTTCTATTTAACATATCAGCTAAAATTTGCTGATTACCAATTTGATATGTTAATCCTTGCTCTGGTTGGTGTAACGCGGTGTGTCCATGCGAAGAAATAAAATCTATAGCTTCAATGGAGTGCTTCTTAATAAAACTAGAAATCACCGTCGCTAAATACTCAGAATATTTCGCGTCAATAGCCTGTAAATGATCCATTGACTGATTTACCAATCCTCCCAATACGGTTTTCCACTGTGGTGAATACTTAATAGTTTCAGCATAATGAACTTTAAAACTCCATTTGTTATCTACATTATAAGTCGCATAAATAAGATCTATGCCATCTAATGATGTTCCGGACATTACTGCAATAATGTTGTAATTATATTTTGCCATATGAGTAAAAATAATATTCCTTATTGAAAATACCGCAATAATAAATTATCTTTGCATCAAATTTTTAAGAAATCAATAATATTATAGTTTATGGACTTTAGCTTAACAGAAGAACATTTAATGATTCGTGATGCAGCACGAGATTTTGCACAAACAGAATTACTTCCTGGTGTTATAGAACGCGATAATGCACAAACTTTTCCTGAAAGCTTAGTACGCAAGATGGGCGAATTAGGGTTTTTAGGCATTATGGTCGATCCTAAATATGGAGGAAGTGGCATGGATGCAATTTCTTATGTCCTTATTATGGAGGAATTATCTAAAGTTGATGCATCGGCTTCTGTAATGGTTTCTGTAAACAATTCTTTGGTTTGTTATGGATTAGAATCTTATGGAAATGAAGCTCAAAAAGAAAAATATCTAACAAAATTAGCCACTGGCGAATGCATTGGAGCGTTTTGTTTAAGTGAACCTGAAGCTGGTAGTGATGCTACATCTCAGAAAACAACAGCTATTGACAAGGGCGACCATTACTTATTAAATGGTACGAAAAACTGGATCACAAATGGTGGACGCGCAGAAGTGTATATCGTAATTGCCCAAACAGATAAGCACAAAGGGTCTCATGGTATTAATGCTTTTATTTTAGAAAAAGGCATGCCTGGTTTTGATATCGGACCGAAAGAAGATAAATTAGGAATTAGAGGAAGTGATACACATACGTTACAGTTTAATGACGTAAAAGTACCTTTAGAAAACAGAATTGGTGATGATGGATTCGGATTTAGATTTGCTATGAAAACATTATCTGGTGGACGAATAGGTATTGCAGCACAGGCTTTAGGAATTGCAGCTGGAGCTTATGAATTAGCTTTAAAATATTCTAAAGAACGTAAAGCTTTTGGTACAGAAATTTGTAACCATCAGGCTATCGCGTTTAAATTAGCCGATATGCATACCGAAATTGAAGCTGCTAGAATGTTAGTAATGCGTGCTGCTTGGGATAAAGATCAAGGTAATAATTATGATATGTCTAGCGCAATGGCCAAGCTTTATGCAAGTAAAGTTGCCATGGAGCATACGGTTGAAGCTGTTCAAATTCACGGTGGAAATGGATTTGTAAAAGAATACCATGTAGAACGTTTGATGCGTGATGCTAAGATTACACAGATTTATGAAGGTACTTCTGAAATTCAGAAGATTGTAATTTCGAGAGGAATTATAAAAGATTAAACAAATAGTAAAAACCAGAAAGGCTTCAAAATATAATTTTGAAGCCTTTTTTTTTGAGCTTTAGGTTAATTCATCCAATACCAAACGAATTTCACCATAAGAATATTTATCATCAATTTGATGCTTTAAATCTGAAAGGTTATCGAAGGTTTTTGTCGGGATAATTTTCTTTAATTCGTTATAATGTTTTAACGACATTAAGTCGGTAACTTTAACGTCACCTGAAGCAATAAAATTTGCTAAATGGCCGAAAATAGTATTCGTATTTAACTCTCTTTCTAATGCTATTTGTTCAATTGATTTTCCTGATTTATATAAATCTAAAGATATTTTTTTAGTATCCCCTTTCTTTTTTTTTGGTTTTACTTCCTTAAATATCGAATTATCAGTAGAAGTTTCAATATCGTTTTCATCACAATATTCTAAGATTACTTTTAATATATCCGCACCATATTTCTCAACTCTAGTTTTACCCATACCATGTATCTGCGCTAACTCTGTTTTACTTGTTGGTAAAATCTCGCACATAGCATAAAGTGACTTTTGTGTAAATATTTGATAATGGATTAAATCTTCTCTATTCGCTATAGTATTTCTAAGCTCTCGCAATAATTCAAAGAGTTCCACATTGGTTGTGCCATCTATGACAGATTCACGCGTTTTTTTAGGTTTATCCTTAGTTAAGAATACCGATTTTGCTCGTAAAGATAAAAAGTCTTTTGCCTTAAACCCTTCCTTTAATCCTTCATAATAAGAAAGTTTAGTCACCAATAGTTCTTCTAAAGCATCTAATTGTTTTTCAATATCCTTTTGAATAGCCTTATTATCTGTAGTAAATTTTAATTCTTTTAACGGAATTTGAATCGTAGATTTAGTTTGCTCACTAAAATATGCTAGTGCTTTTATAAAACGCTGTTGAGTAGCTGAACTCAACTCAGGTGTTTCCTTAGGACCTCCTATGCTTCTTAGTTGTGATTTAAATCCATTACTTATTTTAAGCAAATTTGTAACACTATTCTTAATCTTAATTAAAGGAGTTTCTATGGTACCTTCTATACTCCCTCTATTTTTATAATAAATATCTAATATGCGATTAGCAGGATAGATAAATTTATAGAAATCAAAAACCTCTGAAATTAATTCTAATTGAAAATTACGTTTTGATTCTAATAAAATAACATCATTTGGCTGATTGGATTCTGCATTCTTATTAAATTCTATAACATTATAATCACTAATTATTTGATTAGATTCTATCTTACTTTTTAGAACTAATCCTTCTAACGATTTACAACGACTTAATGCCACATAAGTTTGACCGTGTGCAAAAGCACCTTGTGCGTCAATAATTGCTTTTTCAAAAGTTAAACCTTGACTTTTATGAATGGTAATAGACCAAGCCAGACGTAAAGGGATTTGTGTATAGCTACCTATCTTATCTTCAGATATTGCTTTGGTATCAGCATCAACAGTATATTTTATATTTTCCCAAGTCTCTAACTTAGTATTGATATTAAAATCATCATCTGGACAACTAACAACAACTTCATCTTTTTCTAATAAAATAACCTTACCAATTTTTCCATTAAAATAGCGTTTCTCAGGAGAACTGTCGTTTTTAATGAACATAACCTGAGCTCCAACTTTTAAATCTAAGATTTCTTTATTAGGAAATGAATGCTCTGGAAAATTGCCTTCCACAGTTGCCTTATAAGAAGTTACCTTCCCTTTTAACTTATCTAGTTCTAATAAATTAGTTTGTCTAGCCTTATTATTATGAGTCGTTAGTGAAATATATCCCTCATCTTCTTTAGGTTCAAAATTTGGTAAGAATCGCTTATTCAATTCATTTGCTAAATGAGCACTTAAATTGTTATTTCTAATTTCATTCAAAATATTTATAAACAAAGGGTTCTCTTGTCTATAAATATGTTTTAACTCTATAGTAATCGGGTTGCAATTCTGATAAGATATGCTACTAAAGAAGAAAGCATTTTTGTAAAATGGCTGTAATAATCTCCATTCATGGTCCTTAATTACGGGTGATAATTGTTGTAAATCACCGATCATTAATAATTGGACGCCTCCGAACACCTCATTTCTATTCTTGTAACGTCTTAATGTCTTATCAATACCATCGAGCAAATCAGCTCTAACCATACTAATCTCGTCAATGACTAATAAATCTAGAGACTTAATAATATTAATTTTAGTCTTACTAAATTTTCCTTTGAAACCAGATGTGGTTAAATCATCATTGGGTAAAATAGGCCCAAATGGCATTTGAAAGAAGGAATGTATCGTTACTCCTTTCGCATTAATAGCTGCAACTCCAGTAGGGGCTACAATTACCATTCGTTTGTTTGCTTGTAATTTAAGTTTATGCAAGAACGTTGTTTTACCAGTACCTGCTTTACCTGTTAAGAATATATTTCTATTGGTATTAATTACAAAGTTCCAAGCTAAATCTAATTCTATATTTTCTTTAATCATGTCCGTATAAAATGAGGATTGAAGTTACTAAAAAACGATTAAAGTAAAGTTCTCAAAGTATTATAAAAGCAAAAAACCCTTACTAGTTATCTAGTAAGGGTTTTAAAAAAAGGCGGTGACCTACTCTTCCACAGTAAAGCAGTACCATCGGCGCAAACGGGCTTAACTACTCTGTTCGGAATGGTTAGAGGTGAGCCCCG
>NZ_QREI01000007.1:0-229498 GCF_003386275.1 Winogradskyella pacifica
ACTCGTACGTGTTAGGGATCACTAATCTAAAACACGTTATAGTTCTCCTCTTTTTCTATATAAAGATATTTAATACAAACTAAAGAAACACGTTGCACACCATTTGAGACGAACTAAAATACATACATCTAAAAAACTAGAGAAATTAGTTAAAAAGCTTATCACAACTGACCAAAATACGGATTCTGGAATTCTTGAAAAGTGGAACGCTACGGTATTTTATGTTGACAGAAAAAAATGCTGGTTAATCACAAACGGACTGACCAAATACAATGTAATTCTGATTGACATAAAATCACCTGACCTGATTAAAATTGAACAAATTTTTAAAGATGCTCTTTTAAGCCAACTAATTTATGACGGAATAATAACGAATTTTGAAAATCTGAATTCAATTATTGGCAGAATTGATTTTCTGCCGACTGATAATGACCGAAGTACTACTGGTTTTCAAAATCATAATTTAGAATCTTTGGACTGGTGGAAACGTGAGTTTGGCAATTTAGAAAATATGCCTATTAAAGATTTGACCAATCGACTGAATACAAGTTCAATTCACATTGGAAAAGGAAGAAAAATGTCTGATTATACAAATCCGATTGAAGAAATAAAAAAAATACTAACTGAATAAAAACGGTAGACAACAATGTATAAAAATAATTGCGATTTAGTACTTAATCAAAGGGCGTAACGTGTTTGTAACATCTGATTTTACTACGGAAAATTCTCGTACGTAAACCCACAACTATTCTTATACAAAACTGCTGTAACGCATTTGACTGAAACGAAAAAACAACCTTAAATTTCACAGAAATCATAATTTGAATATGAAAAAAATTAAATTGACACGTGAAAGCGTCGCGCAGGAAGATGATATTGATGCACCTCATTTTTTGGAAATTGAAATAGAACCAAATTGGACAATAACTGAAATTTTAAAATATATTTTTAATATTAATTATCTGCCGAAAGTAAGTGGAAGAAAAGCAACTTGGAGCGTAGCTATTAATGAACCAATAGCCGTTTTGACACAACAAAATCCCAAAGAACCATTGCTGATTTGCCTTCCTGATTATCCTTATCACGGAATGAGAGGTTTCGTTGAATTTAACCATATTCACTTTAACTATCACGAACAGAAAAAAGCGAGTGAAGTATTTGAGGTTTTATCAAGATTTAGATTAAAATAAAAACGCATCAAAACAAAATACTGTGGCAAAAAAAAGTAAAATCGTATTAATTTTTCACGCTTTCCTTTGATATCTGGTTTTAGCAAATGATACGCTAATTAATAATGATACTAACCTGTAGCTTCCATAACACAATGGCGCTTATTATTTAATAATTTCGTAAATATAAGAAGTTGCTAGTTCTCGCCTACTTACAAAAATTATCACGGATTTTCTATTCGATTTGTATTTGCTAAGCTAGTTGCTTAACTTCACAACGAACATTAAACAAACACTTTAGCATTAATTAAATATGAATAGCGAAGTCAAAAAAGTAAAAGCGCAAAAAAACGCAGCTATATTATTAATTATAGGTCCCCTAATCTTATTAATCTCTTATTTAGGAAAAACTGACTTTGATAAATTTGGTGTGAACAATTATATGATCAGTGGAGCATTTATAGTTTTGATTATTATTGGATCCATAGGCCTAAAGAATAGTTTACGTAAACAAAAAGAGCAGAATATTTAAGCCTGATTTTAATACGGTTACAAATTGAACCCTTATAAAAATGGATGCGTACTTATGATAAAATACATACTTTACACACTGATAATCGTATTATTAATTGCTTGTAAAGCAAAAAAGACAAACATTGATAATTCGACAACACTTTTAGAGTATATTGAAAGTTTATCTACAAAAGGATTAGTCAATGAAAATCCTTTGATATTATTAGATGGCAAGCCTTTAAACACATTATCTAATTTAGATTTATCTCTACCCGATTATCAAGAGATTAATTCTAATTCAATTAGTTATGTAGAAAAAGAATCTAAAAGCTTTAGTAAATTATTCGGGGAAGTTGCATGTAATGGAATTGTAATAATAAGAAAATTCACCTATTTACATGCAGCCGACATTTCGCAAGCTATATACATAATTGATGACAAAATAGTTACAGAAGAAGTCTTTAGAATAATAGATCCTGAAAATATTCTCTCGTATCAACTCCTGAAGGAAATTAATTTAAATGAAAATATTTTCGATATTTATAAAGTCAATACAATTAAAAAATAAAGAACTCAATTCGGAATTAGCATAATACAAATTAATTGCCGGCATAAGCCAATTCACAAAAGTTATTACCGAATTACTATCTATTTTTTTTCAATAACAATTTAAGCAAATTTGCACATAATAAGCTATCATCAATTTATTCACTAAATTTAGTATAAAATTCATCCGAAATAATTTGAAAATAAAATCATAACACGTCATAAACTTTAGAATCATGAAAAACATAATAGTATTACTCATTTGCACATTAATCTCTTTTGGAGTTGAAGCTCAAAGTATCGTTGGCGCTTGGGAAAACTACAGCACTTCAGAAAGTGGAGACCAGTTAAAAACCGTGGTTATTTTTACTGAGGGCTATCAAGTACTAACCACGTATAATGCGACCACCGGAACGTTTATTCATAGCAACGGCGGATCGTGGATTCTAAAAGGAGATATGTTAGCAAAAAAAACAGAATTCGACACCGATAACTCTGAAGTCGTTGGTACCGAAGTAAGCTTTAAAATTAATATTACCGATAATACATTAGAAATCCCTGATAGCAAGTTAAAATTTAATCGAATAGACAATGGTGCTCCGGGAAAATTACAAGGAGCTTGGTTAATGTCTGGCAGAGTAAGAGATGGAAAAACAGAAACACGCGATACCAGTAGACCGAGAAAAACAATGAAAATAGTATCTGGCACACGTTTTCAATGGATTGCTTACAACACCGAAACCAAACAATTTATGGGCACAGGAGGCGGAACGTACACCACCATAAACGGAGTGTATACAGAAAACATTGAGTTCTTCTCAAAAGATGATTCTAGAGTCGGCATGTCTTTAGAGTTTAACTTTAAGCTTTTAGATGGTGAATGGATTCACACCGGATTTTCGAGCAAAGGAGATCCTATACACGAAATTTGGAGCTTAAGATCTTAATAAGACAACACAGATAGCCTTCTATTATGTTCTTCTTCTTTATAAATTGACAGAACTAACATTTATTTTTATAATTTAGTAAATCATTAATCAATCTTGGATCCCTAAAATCTAAAATAATACTCATGAAAAATAATTTATCAAATATAAAAGCAGAACTAGAAAACTATGCTAGCGAATCTAATCTCACAGAGCTACAAGTAGTTGACAAACTAAAAACCTATTATTTCAACAAAAAAGTAAATGACAATTTAAAACTCTATAAAAAAGGACAGAAGAAAGTAAGTGACATCACCAAAGACTTAAAAATATCTCCACGAAAGTTTTATGCTATTCTAGAAAAGAAAAATATCAATCACACCAAATACAATAAAAATAAAGACGCAGAGTAAATCGTAACGCAACGAAATAAAACTACCTTTAGTAACTATGAAGCAACTGCTCAGTTACATTTATCCTGTTACAAAAACTATTGAATCTAAGTACAGCGGAAAACTAGAAATTACGTGGTATAATGGCAAAAAGCATCTCAATTCAGAAAATGCCAATTACAGTTACGGTTCTTTACAGCGTATTCTAAAATATGGATTAGAAAAAACGGAACTCGCTAACGTAAAGTCTATTTTAGTTTTAGGCATGGGAGGCGGAAGCGTTATAAAAACACTTCGAACAGATTTTAATTACAATAACACTATTGAAGCTGTTGAATTAGATCCTGTTATTATAGACATCGCCAAATCAGAATTTGGAATCATTGAAGACCAACATTTAAAAATTCATTGTGCAGATGCTTTTACATTTGTAAAGACAAATACCACAACATTTGATCTCATCATCGTGGATCTTTACATCGATCTTTCCGTGCCAGATAAATTTCTAAGTACTGAATTTTGGGATAACGTTCTCAACTCAAAATCGTCAAAAGGGACATTGCTTTTTAATGCTTCGGTAAAAGAATCAGACATGGTTAAAGTTGAAAACTTAGTAGACTACTTAAAAACAAAAGTCTATAAAGTAGACATATACAAAAAAGTAAACAACACTAATACCATTATCATTACCAGTTCTTTATAACATTATAATTTAGTATATTGTAAGTACTTAATTTGAAGTTATGCGAAAAAAATGTCCAGAATGTGGTGACGTCATCGTTGGTAGAGTAGATAAAAAATACTGCAGTGATGGCTGTAGAAATACGCAAAACAACAGGTTAAATAAAGATTCTAAAAATCTCATTAGAAACACCAATAACCGATTACGAAAAAATTACAGAATTCTAGAAGCGCTCAATCCCAACAAGAAGATGAAATGCTCTAGAGCAAAACTAGTAGAGAAAGGCTTCGATTTTAATTATTTTACAAGCACGTATACGACCAAAGCAGGCACCATTTATTATTTTGTGTACGACCAAGGGTATTTACCTTTAGAGGGAGAGTATTATGCTTTGGTAAAACGCGATGATTGATAGCGTAATTAAGACCCTCGCTTCGTTGTACTATTCCAATTCTCGCCTTTAAGCTCTAACGCTGCAATTAAAATATCTTTCTGGCTAATTTGCCCAATGAGTTTCCCGTTTTCAACAATAGGAAAACGACGTCTTTTAGATTGTAAAAACTTGTTGGCCGCATCAAACACATCCATGTTACCATCAATGGTTTCAACATCTCTAGCCATACGCAATTCTACATTATCGTGGGCTAAGGGCATATTATAATATCTGCTTTCGCTAAGTTGCTTTAAACAATCTCCTTCAGAAATAATACCAATTAATTCCTGTTTATCATTAACCACAGGACCACCAGAAATCTTATGTCTAATTAAAGCCTCAACAACCTCTTGTACAGTTTGCTCTGGTCTAAACGTTATGAGTTTTGTGCTCATATAATCCTTCACTTTTAATGGTGTAGGCTCATTAGCATTTTGCTGCTTACGAGCTCCTTGAAAACTTTTTATAGCCATAACGTTATCATTTTTTAAGGTTAGAGTTAATCTTAAAAATACTGAAAATTAACCATTTAAAAAAATCAAAAACTAAAAAGCTATATATTCCGTATTTTTAACCTTTATAATTATTTTTCTTGAAAACACAAATAAACATCATGGGTTGCGGTTGGCTAGGTCTGTCTTTGGCTAAAGAATTAATTAAAGATAATTATACCGTTAACGGCACTACAACTACTAAAGAGAAGTTACAAGTATTAGAGACTCATCATATAAATCCGTTTTTAATTACTTTAAGTGAAACGGCAGTTTTAGGCTCTTATTCTGAATTTTTAACAGGAAGTGATACGCTAATTATTAATATTCCACCAGGATTAAGAAAAGATCCCACTAAAAATCATGTCGCAGAACTACGGCTTTTAATGCCTCAAATTGAAGCACATGCTATAAAGAACGTATTATATATAAGTTCTACTTCAGTATTTGAGAATGAAGACGACATTCCTGTAATTACAGCTGCAACAACACCAAATGCCACGTCAGATAGTGGCAAACAACTGATTGAGATTGAACACATGCTTCAAGCCAATTCAAATTTTAATACCACAATTTTACGGTTTGGCGGTTTGGTAGGCGACGAGCGTCATCCTGCTAAATTTTTATCAGGAAAAACTCATGTTTCAGATCCCGAAGCGCCCGTTAACTTAATTCACAAAACCGATGCTATTGGTATTATAATGGCGATTCTAAAAAATGGCCTTTGGAACGTGGTCTTAAACGCAGCGTATCCTGCACATCCTAACAAAAAGGATTATTATATAGAACAATGCGAACGCAAGAACTTAACACCCCCAAGTTTTAATGGTGTAGAAAAAAGCAAAGGAAAAATTATAGAATCTAAATTAGTGGTACAACTTTTGAATTACAGCTTTAAAGTAGCACCATAGAAATTAATAGATTTTTAAGACCATTTCTCTTTAATTTTTATAGATTTAGCACTTTAAAGTTAAAATTATTCAAGAACAATAAACTAAAGAACAAATGAAGACGATTACAATTGCAATTCTTATGTTATTCTCAGTAAGTATGTTTGCACAAACTAATACAGAGTTAAAAAAACATTTTGAAGCGTATTACGCCCAAATGAAAAAGCAAGGTGATAAGCAAGGAGTAATTAATGCGATGACGCATCTCGATGTTTTAGAACCTTCTATTGCGCGCAAAGATACGTTAGCATACATCTACCTTTCCGAAGGGCAATATATGCAAGCTTTAAACACAATTGGTGTAGAAAAAAATGCAACTGATTCTGATATGAATGTTGAAGTAAAGGCTTTGGCATTAAAAAATCTTAATCAAACAAAAATGGCTTTAGAACATTTTGAAGTGCTTTACCAACGTGCACCAAATGCATATTTAGCTTATGAATTGGCTGACATGAAAATTCAAATGAATGATTTGACTGGCGCAAGATTAAACATAGACTATGCTTTGGCTAACGCTACAGACGATATGAAGCGCGCTTTTTACGAAAAGCAACAACCTTATGAAACATCCTTGAAAGCCGCTTTAATGTATTTAAAAGGACTTTTAAGATTTACAGAAAATAAAACTGCTAATATTGATGAAGCCTTAAAATTAATGAACGATGCATTGGCCATTGATCCTAATTTTAATTTAGCAAAAATTAGTAGAGAAGCTTTAGAGGCTCAGAAAGCGCAACGTGCACAAGAAGCTGCAGCCCAGAAAAAAGACTAAAACACAGCAATAAATTTTATAAAAAAAATGCAGCTCAATGAGCTGCATTTTTTTTTAGTTCTATACTTTATTCTGGTTGAATTTTATCGTAAAAATCGCTTTCTAGCTTTTCATTAATCTGATAATTAAGATTAGAAAAAGATACAAATAGCGCTTTAATACTTAATAATTTTTCACTTCTTTTAATATTATCTAAGGTTAAATTTTCATTCAACTTTAAAAGATCTGTTTCTACAATAGCATTTCGAGATAGAATAGGATTTACTTTAAACTGGTCTGGCATTTGCGTTTTAAATTCTTCGGTAAACTTTTTTAAGAGTTCTATATCTCCATTAAAAAACGAAAAATCAGCCTTTTTTAAGTAACTAATTTGCGTAGCTAATTCGTGATACCGCTCCCAAGTTACAACGGCACTTTCACTTTCACTACTAAGCGCATAATCCTTATAACCTATACTTTCTATAGTTTTAGCCGTAATTTTTGCACTCTGTTCTGTATTATCAGTTGTCTCCAATACTTGGGTGGTATTGGTATCCTCACCACAACTCATAACCATAATACCACATAAATATAAAAGGACAAATCTGGTTTTCATAAGTATTTTTTAATTTGAATGTAAATATACTAAACTATCCTTTTTTAGGCTTTAGTATATGCATTTGAAACAAAGTTGAGTAATTCATAATTAAAACCACCTTTTTCTGAAAACTTTAATATTACAACGCCTAAATTCTTATTACTTTTGGCGATAATTTAAAAAGAGTAGATGTCTTCAAAAATATTAATCATTGGTGCCTGTGGGCAAATAGGAACAGAACTAACCACTAAGTTAAGAGAACTCCATGGTGTAGATAACGTTATTGCTAGCGATATTAACACACGTAAACTAGAATTGGTAAACGCTGGACCTTTTGTAATTTTAGATGCTAAAAACTTTAATGCCATTAAAGATTGCTGTATTAATCATAAAGTAGATACCATTTACCTTATGGCAGCTTTGCTTAGTGCTACAGGCGAAAAGTACCCAATGGAAGCATGGGATTTAAACATGAATTCATTATTTCATGTGCTTAATTTAGCCAAATCCGGACAAATTAAAAAAGTATTTTGGCCAAGTAGTATTGCTGTTTTTGGACCAACAACTCCTAGAGAAAACACTCCGCAACACACCATCAGCGAACCGACGACCGTTTACGGTATTACCAAACAAGTTGGCGAACGCTGGTGCCAATATTACCACGATAAATACGGTGTAGATGTAAGAAGCATTCGCTATCCAGGTATTATCAGTCATAAGGCGATGCCAGGTGGTGGTACTACGGATTATGCTGTAGAGATTTATCACGAAGCTATAAAAGAAGGCAAATACGAGAGTTTTTTATCAGAAGACACCAATTTACCGATGATGTTTATGGATGATGCTATTAAAGCAACCACTCAAATTATGGCAGCTCCTGCTGAGGATGTAACCATAAGATCATCTTACAACTTATCGGCGATTAGTTTTACTCCAAAAGAGATTGCAGATAGCATTAAAGCCGAAATGCCAGATTTTAAAATGGCTTATAAACCCGACTTTAGACAAGCCATTGCAGATAGCTGGCCGTCATCTATTGATGATAGTGTAGCAAGAAAAGACTGGAACTGGTCTCACGATTTTGATCTTAAAAAAATGACTTCTGAAATGTTAACGCAGTTAAAGAAAAAGTATCAGGCTTAAAAGTTTATTGCTTTAATTTATAACATTAGAAATCCCGTCGTTAGATGGGATTTTTTTTGTCCATTAGGACTTCTGTCACTTTTTCATAGAAACTAATGTAGTTCGCTTTATTTAGGCTTTAACTTCCTCCTTTACGCCGTTTCAAGGGGATTTCTTTCTGAAGACAGATTCCAAGACTATAAGCATTCTATTTCTTTTAAAATGAAAACACCAAGTAGACGTATTTATAAATTTGAAAATCTTTAAGAAAGTATAAAACATAAAAAAGCCACGACTTTCGTAATGGCTTTGTTTGCTCCTCTTACTATTGTGTATAAAAAAAACACCGAAAGACACAACTAGATTTTAAACACATAAATTAAAAAAACCTTGTGCATGTTGCACAACATATGCACAAAAATATGTGTTTTGTTGTGCATGTTTAGATGTTGTTAACAACGTAACGCGAAATATTGTATATAAGACTATAAAAGATGGCAGAAATAACCATAAACCCATTACCTCCCAAAATAAATTGCGAATCAGTAGCAATTTTAAAAGCCTTAACAAAGGCTAGTAGAGCGCTTGGTGAATTAAAAGGAGAGGTTAAAAAGATTCCAAATTCTCAAATTCTTATTGATACACTGTCTCTACAAGAAGCTAAAGATAGTAATGAAGTAGAAAATATAGTAACCACAGATGATGAACTATACCAAGCTGCTGTAGATGAAAAAGTCACTTCAGTTGCTGCTAAAGAAGCTAAAAATTATGCTGATGCTTTAAAACGAGGTTATACTATTATTAAAGAAAAAGGACTTTTAACCACTAATGATATTATTAAAATACAGAAAAAAAAATAGCACCTAACCATCCGATAAGGAAAGTTCCAGGAACGGTTTTAAAGAATCCTAGAACGGATGAAGTGGTGTTTACACCTCCTCAAAATTATAATGAGATAAAGTCTTTATTAGAGAATTTAGAAGCTTACATCAATAGTCCAGAATTTCATGAGATAGACAGCTTAATAAAGATGCCTATTATACATTACCAGTTTGAAAGTATTCACCCCTTTTATGATGGCAACGGAAGAACGGGAAGAATTATTAATATGTTGTATTTGGTACAGCAAAAACTACTAGATATTCCAGTTCTATATTTAAGTAGCTACATTATTAAAAACAAAAATGATTATTATAGACTATTGCAAGAGGTAAGAACAAAAGACGCTTGGGAAGAATGGATAATATGGATGCTAAAAGGTGTAGAAATAACTGCACTTGAAACTATTAAGGTGGTTAATAAAATAAAAATACTAATGGATGACTATAAAAAAGAAATTAGGTCAGAGTTTAGTTTTTATAGCCATGACTTAATCAACATTTTATTTAAACACCCCTACACAAAAATAGACTTTCTTCAAAAAGAGCTAGGAGTTCATAGAAACACAGCTAGCAGTTATTTAAATGCATTAGCAAAACATGGCCTACTAAATAAAGTTAAAATTGGCAAAAGCAACTATTATATCAACCAAAAATTATTTAACACACTAACCAAAAGGTAAATTACGCATGTAATCTAACGGAATTTAAACCCTATCAACATAGAGTCATTAAGGATTTAGAGTCTCTTTTTTTTTGTAAAAACCACGAAAAAGTGTAATTCAAAAAACAGAAATGCATAACCTATGTTTGGTTTCTCAGATACCTATAAAACACAAAAAAGCTACGACTTTCGTAATGGCTTTGTATGTCTTAGCTTCTTTGGCTGGAACTAAGAAATGTATTCTTTTTAATATTATCCGTGTTAATTGATTTTTGTATCAAACATCTATTAAAATTTAAACGTCTAGTTTACCAATAACAAAAACCTATATAAAGCAAAAGACACACCCTGGGACGCTGTGCTTATGGGTAGCGTGGTGTGTACTATTGTTGTAAATGTACAACACTTTGCAATATTTTTGCTATAAATCACTATATTTTTCATTACTTCTTATGGTTTTTATACTACGAGTCTAATATTTAATTAAACATAACTTTAGGTTTGAGGTATATTATTTTCTTCATTAAACTCAACTATTTTTTGACGCATTAATTGATTACTATTAAAATGCCTAGAGATATCCATAGTTTTAGTAGTAAACTCGGCTTCATCGTAATAATATATTTTTATTGATTTACAGTTATCATGCTCAAAGACCTCGTTAAGTAATAATCTATCTGACAAGCCGCAAGAATGACCATAAATGACCACCTGATATTCACCAGAATTTAAAAATCTTAATAGGTCTCGGTACTCATAAGCTTTATTATATTTAAACGATTTAATATTCTCAAAAAAACGATTATCATTTAAGTCCTCAATTCCTTTATAATCTTTGTCCATTTCATCACCATAACCGAATACAATTTCTTCTCTATCTATATCTCCATGAATGTAAGATACAAATGCGTCTATATCGTTACCATAATTTTTAAAGTATTCATCTGGTAAGCTTAAAAGAATATTTGAAAGCGTTTTGGTGTAATTAAAATTTAAAAAATAATATCTATCGGATTTAATTATGTGTTCATTTACTGGATAAATAACATCTGTTGGAACGATTGGACTAATAAATTGTTTTATATATTTCTGGCTTACAGTTTTATCTGTTGTTTTAGATATATCTAATTGGGTTAAATAGTCTTTCAATAATTGTGTTAAATAAACCAAATCTCGATTAAGTTTTACTATCGATTCTCTAATTTCACTTTTAAACAAGTCCTTTAATAACTTAAAATAAATAGCTTCAATATCAATCCAGCTATGAGTACTTGATTCTAAAATATTGGTGAACAATGCACCCTCATTAACTGGTGTTATCTTAATTTTAAATGTTTTAAGCTAATCTAACAGAATAGTTAGGTTTTCACATTCGTCAATTTTTTTTGGTAAATCTTTAACTTTTGAATGAACCAACACATCAAATAATTCATTTTTTGAGAAACCATAAACATAAATTTGCTCCCTCTTCAAATAATCCCTATTATATAAAGTATAACCTTCGGCTTTTACTAATTTAGGATACGCTTCTATTGCACGAATGACTTCAGTTTTCAATAACCAAAATAAGAAATCACTATACTTTGTCTTTAAATTAAGAGCTAAATCGAAGCCATTGCCAACCAAAAACAGCTTATTAATAACTTTTTCTTTTTTTAAGTGCCTATCTTTCATCTAACTATTCTCCACTATTTGTATTTCATCCTCAGTTAAGCCATACAACTCATAAACCATTTGGTCTATTGCTGCATCTGTTTGGTTTATTTGGGCTTACTTTAAGTGATTCTAATTTTTTCAACTTCAGATTTTAGTAACCAAAACAAAAAATCATTATAAGACGTTTTAAAACCTAAAGCTAAATCAAAACCGTTTCCTATTAAGATTAGTTTGTTGTAGATTTTTTCTATTTTCTTCATTCCCTTTTATTTTTAAGTAATTTTTCTATTGCTTCTAACTCTATTTCATCTTCTTTTTTAGCTTCCTCAATTTTTCTATTGGTATCGAATTCTGCGTATATTTTTCTTACTGTTTCTTCCATTTGCTTATTAGAAATACGCCCCAAGCCTTTTAATACTTTTTGGTCATTAAATTCTAGTACTCTATCTACATTTTCTTTCCAGAATTTCATTGTAATATCTACACGGTTTTTTGCTCTTAGTTCTGCTGTTTCTAAAAAGATAACTACCAATCTATTTAAGGAATCTAATTCATCTTCGTTTAAGTAATTTTTAGCAATAAATATATCTTGTTTTCTTACTTGGTTACCTTTCCAAGTTGTTAATGCCATATTAGGGTCTTTTGCATCTGCTCTTGCTAGTACTAATTCTGCTGCTGTTTTATGAGTTACAGCATAGAGTAATTTATTTTGCGTTTCTGCAAAAAACATTTGTGTAGCTTTGTCTGTTGGGTCGTAATCGCTACTTAATGCAAAGAGATCTCTTACTTTTTGATAGAAGCGTTTTTCTGAGGCTCTAACGCTTCGTATTCGAGCTAGTAATTCATCAAAATAATCGGGTCTACCATCGGGGTTTTTTAAGCGTTCGTCATCCATTACAAACCCTTTAATCATATATTCTTTTAGATTTTGGTTAGCCCAAATTCTAAATTGCGTACCCCGTTTACTACGCACTCTAAATCCAATAGCCAAAATCATATCTAAGGCATAAAAAGTAACGCTGTATTCTTTGCCATCTGTGGCAGTTGTAAAGTAATTCTTTACAACTGAATTTTCTTGTAACTCCCCGTCTTCTATAATTTTAGCTATATGTTGCCCTATGTTTTGTTTAGAGGTGTCAAAAAGTTCTGCAAGTTGACTTTGATTCATCCAAACATTACCATCTTTTGTATATAAACTTACAGATGCTTTACCATCTGCGGTATTATAAATTATTATATTTTGTTGGTTGTTTTGCATTTTAATCCTTTTTAACTTTCTTTTTCAAATGGTAAGAGATTACTTCGTAAACTCGCAATGACTAACTGTTTTCCATAATCTTAATTTATCTCACCTCGCTTCTATTGTTTAAGTGTTCGTGAATCTCAAGAGTTTTCAACTATTGAGATTTCATCATCAGTCAACCCATACAGCTCATAAACCATAGCATCAATTGCTGCATCTGTTTGGTTAATTTGGGTTTGTAAGGCTTGTGCTTTTTGTTTGTTGTCTTCAAAGAAGTCTAACCACTCAAACTCATCTTTTTTGGTTAGTGTGGCAACGACTTCCTTTCCTTCTTTAATACGCAATTTATTGGTTGCTTTAATAGCTTTATTCAACTCTTTTATAAATGTTCCAAAATCTAAATCTTGCCAGTTTTCGAGTTTACGAGAAACCTTAATTAACGAGAATTTTTGAAATAGGTAATTAGTAAATTTATTTTCCAGTTTAATATTATTTAAGTTATATTCAATGCATTCTTTTACAAAAACATCAATTTTTGATTCGTTAATTTTTTCGAATTTTTTATAAGGAAGTCTTTGTATGAAAACAGTTTTCACTTCCGCCATTGGTTTTCCTACCATATGAAAATTTTGAGTACGAAATATCCAGTTTAGCAACTTGGAATTAAGCTGAGCTAATATAATTGATAATTCAAATTCATTATTGTTTTTCAATTTTTGAATACAATGGACTGAGTTAATTCCAATTGCACCAGAAGTATCTATATTAGAAAACAAATTATCATCAGTGCGTCGCATAAATATTTTAGGTTCAGAAAATAGTTCTGAATTTCTTGGAGCAGCAAGCCAAGGACCGTATAAAATGTATTCATTACTTATTGTAGTGGAATATCTTCTAATGTTCGTACCACGTATGCAAGTTTGCCAAGATTCATCTTTTTTCACAAGGCCGTTAAAAGGTTTGGTTTTTAATGTTTCTAATGTTTGTGCTGGTGTGCCTTTACCTTTTTCATAAGGTTTTACTCCAGCTTTAACCGATATAACATTTGACATTACTTTTGCCCCTTGATAAACTACTTTCAACAAGTTTTGTGCTTCTGCATCAAGTTTATAGTTTATTATAGACGTGTTTTCGTCCATAACGTTTTTTAATACTTGTGTCTTTCTTATTGTTGATGGTTCATTAATTCCTGAAAATTTATTTTTTCTATTAACTAAAAAAACATCTATCTTTTCTGTAATTCCACTATTTCTGAGAATAGTTGTGATAGGTTCGACAACTGCATCAGGAAAAACATTATAAGTTTCTAATAAACTTATAATCTCAGTATTCATTATTAAGTAATTTCTTAATGGTGTTCCGC
Organism: Winogradskyella pacifica; assembly: GCF_003386275.1. NCBI lineage: Bacteria > Pseudomonadati > Bacteroidota > Flavobacteriia > Flavobacteriales > Flavobacteriaceae > Winogradskyella > Winogradskyella pacifica. The sequence goes on from NZ_QREI01000007.1 coordinate 14,378, forward strand.
TCTCAACCACTAAAAATGTATTTGGCGTTATAAATCCTAAAAATCCTTCAGGCTGCATTAAATCAATAGATTTTTCAAAAAAGAAAAAATAGCTATCAAATCCAGAGTAGGATTTTTTAAATTTGTTCCTTAAAAATTCTTTTTCAACTTTCGTTAAACTAGCGCCATAAGGCGGATTCCCAATAATTACATCAAAACCACGTTTCTTTTCAAGAGATTGCTTCGTCGTGCCTTCTCGCAATGACGGGTTGAATACTTTAGGAAACTGCTCTTCCCAATTAAAGGCTTTATCGCCTGCAACGGCTTTGCTATCTATTAAAGAGTTACCGCATTTAATATTACTACTTAAATCGTTTAATTTACGTCGTGGTTGTGCTGTACGTAACCAAAGAGAGAGCTTGGCTATTTCTACAGATTCTTCGTTTAAGTCTACACCGTAAATATTATTTTCTAAAATGGTGTTTTCTATATCTGGGAATTGTAAACCACCTCCTAAAACTTTAGTTTTCAGCTCATCTATATAGGTGTGTTCTTTTATTAAAAAGTCTAAAGCTTGGTTAAGGAATGCACCAGAGCCACATGCTGGGTCGCATATAGTAAGTTGCAATAGCCAATCTCTATAATCATCTAGGATGGTTACTAATTTAGCTATTGTTGCTTTGTTTCTGTTTTTACGTCCTTTAAAATATTCTTCTTCTTTAAAGCCGAGTTCGGTTTTCTTCTCATCGCAAAGTTTACCAATGGTATTTTCTACAATGTATTTTGTAATGTATTTTGGCGTGTAGAAAACCCCATCTTTTTTACGTTTGGATTTTTGTTTATCAAAATCGCCTCCTTCTATTTCGGCATTTACGCTTTCAATTTCGTTTAATGAGTTTTCAAAAATGTGTCCTAAAATGTTAACATCTACTTGGCTTTCAAAATCGTAGGCTGCTAATTTACTGGTGTGTTTATATAGTAAATCGTTATCAATGTCTAAACTATCTAAGGTTTTATCTTCTTTAAACAAACCACCGTTATAGTCGTAAATTTCTGCGCGTTTAGACGTTCCTGCTCTTCCTTGATCTAAATGATTAAAGTATTGTTTAAACAGGTTGTATAATGGTCTATCGTCGCCAAAATCTACATCTGCTTTCCATTTATCTAATATTTGTTGCGTGCTGTTTGGCGGCAATAAGCCTCTATCTTCTGCAAAAAATATAAACAAATAACGGTCTATTAGTTTTTGCGACTTTTTAAAGAGGGTTAGCTTAACATTTTTTTCGAGTTTGAGCTGTTCTGCTTTTTCTTCTTCGGTTAGTTCTTGAGATTGCGTCGTTCCTCGCAATGACGAATTCTTTAATGGTTTAGCATTTCGCTTTACTAAATCTCTATATAATTCTCTTTTAAATAGCGAGTAATCTTTATAAAACTGCTTAGTAATTTGCTCCTCTATAACAATTGAAGCTTCTTTTATCTTTAAAGGCACATTATTTAGAACATTATCCTTCTGTAAGCTGAGATATAATAAAGAAAAACGTTCTAGTGTGAGTTCAAACAAATTAAACTCTATAAACTCTGTAGCATCATTGATGTAAAATCGTAGTTTTTCAAAATTAGAAGTTACTACATAGACACAGCCTTTTTGGTTGGCTTTATAATCAAAAGCTTGTTTGCGTATACTTTCTAAGTCTTTGGTATTTGTTCCTTTTAATTCTATGACACCTATTGCTATATCATTATTTAATATGGCACCATCGGCTTTACGTGCATTATTTTGGTTTTTGTATTCTGCTACAAGATTAAAATCTGCTTTAGGTTTTAAAGTATAATCTAATAGGTTGACAAATAACTCCGTTAAAAATATACCCTGATATTCTTCTTCTTTAGAGCTACGAATATTGTCTTGTATGGTAGGATTTAAAAAATACTTAGCATACTTTTTATAGGCTTTAGTAATAACAATTTCGTCTTGAAGTTTAAGATGTTGCTTTAATACAGAGGCTTGATATAATGACATTAATAACGTAAATTGATTGAACTTTTAAAAATAGGAATATATATTGATTTTAGATTACGGATTACCGTATTTACTTTAAAATCTAACCAGCAGTATTACAGTTAAAACACAAAGCATAAGAGCTATTACTAAATACACTCTAAAACGTATAATGACGCTACAACAGTTTATTCTCCGTAGCTAATCCATGTGCGTATGTTTGTACTATAGCTAATGTATGGATAGTGTATGGATAGTGTATAAGTTAAACCTAACAAGACTATAATGGATCTAAAAGCAAGACATAAACAAAACACATATAAACACAAAAAAGCCACTACTTTCGTAATGGCTTTGTATGCTCCTCTTCTTAGGCTCGAACTAATCCCGAAAGCTTTCGGGACTCTGATTAATGGCCTGGTGACTCTTCATATTTCTTCAATAACCTAATGGTAATCTCAGGATATTTTAAAAGATTTTCAATATACACCTTACTTTTCATCCTTTTAATATGATTTTCAATTGCAATTCCTTGTTTTTTACTATTGCAATCAATTTTATAATAGAGTTTCCAATCTTTGGCTTTGTAAGTATATTTTCTAGATTCTGAGTTTTTATGAAAAATTAGTCGAAGATCTAAATTCGAACTGTAACCCACATAATAACGCAAAAGTTTTTTGGAATGAAGAATGTAGCAACAATGATTCATATCTCTTTAAAGGTATAACAATTATTCTTCTGCTTTCCTATACAGCCCCTTTACGCCATTACTTGGTTGGATACCTAATCTACACAGTTGACTCTCCAAACAATAGGATTTAGTCTTTACTATAAAACACAAAAAAGCCACTACTTTCGTAATGGCTTTGTTTGCTCCTCTTCTTAGGCTCGAACTAAGGACCCTCTGATTAACAGTCAGATGCTCTAACCAACTGAGCTAAAGAGGAATAAAATTCCTTTTTTTAGTGTGTTTTAGAAGGCACTAAACTTCTCTTTTCTTAGACTCTAATTAATCTCGAAAAGCTTTCGAGGCTCAATTAACAATCAATCGTTCTTTCTATTTGGTTATTATTAGCAGAACTAAAGTATGTGTTTTTTCGCGTTAGCGAGCGCAAATATATACAGTATTTTCATTACTACAAAACGAAATAATAATTTTTTTTAAAAAATTTTAAAATATTTAATTCGTGATGGCTTTAAAAATATCATTACCATTGGCAAACAGCACTAAAGCGATTAAAATAAAGAACCCTATAACTTGTGCACGCTCTAAAAACTTTTCGCTTGGCTTACGTCCAGAAATCATTTCATATAGTAAAAACACCACGTGTCCACCATCTAAAGCTGGTATTGGTAATAAATTAAGTATCGCCAACATAATAGATAAAAAGGCTGTTAAACCCCAGAAATCTTGCCAAATCCATTGGTCAGGGAACACATCAAAAATCGCTTTAAATCCACCAACGCCTTTATAAGCACCTGTACTTGGTGTAAAAATCTTTCCTAATTGATCAAAATACCCAGAAACCTGTTCTTTAAATTTATCTACTCCTCCACCAAAACTTTCTAAGAAGGTATAATCTTTATGAATAATATTAAAATACCCTAGCTCTGCAAACCTTGAATTATGTGATGCCGGGAAAATTCCAACTTTACCTTCAGCATTGACTTGTAAGTTTGTATTTATTTTTTCTTCACCTCTTAAAAATGTTGCTTCTACAGATTGATTTTTATAGGCTAACATTCTTGACTCTACCTCATCAAAGTAACGTAGATCTTTTCCATTAACCGATAATAAAACATCACCCTTTTCTAAGTTCGCTCCTTTATTTAATGATGTATCTGGCACACTACCCACCATAAACGGAATTCGTAGCTTAAAGGTGCCGTTCTTTCTTTCTGCTGATGATAACTGACCCAAGAAATCTTTTGGAAGTACAACTTCTTTATGTTCACCATCTCTAACTATAGAGTACTTTTCGCCATTTACTAAGTTTTTTCTAACATCATAATAGGTGTCAACTTTTTCGTCATTAATAGCTAATATTTTATCTCCGTTTTTAAAACCAACATCTAAAAGCAGATTGTTTTCTATCCAGAAGCCATCTTTCATACTGTCGGTAGTAACATCTGTATCTCCATATGTAAACGAAATAACCACGTAGATAAAGTAGGCCAAAATAAAGTTCACGGTTACTCCACCAAGCATAATAATTAAACGTTGCCATGCTGGCTTAGAACGAAATTCCCATGGTTGCGGTGGCAATGCCATTTGCTCCTTATCCATGCTTTCATCAATCATTCCTGCAATTTTCACATAACCTCCAAGAGGCAACCAACCAATACCATATTCGGTATCACCAATCTTCTTTTTAAAGAGTGAAAATTTCACATCAAAAAAGAGGTAAAACTTTTCAACTTTAGTTTTAAAAAGCTTTGCTGGTATAAAATGCCCAAGCTCGTGCAAAACAATAAGTAAGGATAAACTAAGTAAAAATTGAGATATTTTTATAATAAATTCCATGTAGTTTTTTTCAAATTTCGATTTGCAAAAGTAAGGTATTTATATGAAACGTATATTTAAAAAAATCTTAGCAATACGTTAAAACAACAGCCTAGTTAATTTTTTATAATTCTTTTATTAATCACTCCGTCTTTGGTTTGAATTTGTACAAACAACAAGCCTGACGCCAAAGTGTTTAGATCTACCTGAGGTGTCCAATTCTGCTGTAATACTAATTGGCCTAAACTATTATAGATTTTAATGGTTTCGATCTCCATATGTTCTGGTTTTACAATATGAATTACAGATGATGCCGGACTAGGATAAATAGTTATTTGGTCCTGTAATTCAAAATCTGACGTGCTTAAAGTTGAGGCATTATTTTTTGAGATTAAATGATAATCAGGATCGACTAACACCTCCAGTACTGTAAAATTAACGGTTTCAAAAAACTGTTCGTTATTGGTCGTATTGTCTAAAACTAGATCTAAAGATTCGCCCAAAGTTCCTATCACTCTAATTGGCAATCCTGCTTCAAAAAAAGACACTGACGCATCACTTTGGGTTTGCGATACCATAAGTTGTAATTGATTGTCATCTTGATTCCAGTTCACTGAATAACTTGGGTAGCCTTGGTTATAAAGCCAATCATTAAAAAACTCATCTAAATTTTGCCCTGTAGATGATTCCATAACAGCAATAAAATCTTGTGTTTTAGCATAATCATAAACCAAAGTTGGTGTCGCCAAATACGCTTTAAGACCTTGATAAAAATCAACATCACCCAACTGACGTCTTAACATATGCAATACCATAGCACCTTTATTATAAGTTAAACGGCTACTAAAAATTCTATTAACACTTGTGGTATCTTGGTCTGTAAGATAGACTGCACCTCCGGGTTGAGATGTGATACTCGCCGTGGTTTGCTGTCTCCACGATTTAAAATTAGCCTCTCCATCTAAATCTTCAATCACCAAGCCAGATAAATATGTTGCAAAGCCTTCATTTAACCAAATATCTTTCCAGCTTCCGCATGTTATTTTATTACCAAACCATTGGTGTGCCAACTCGTGTGCAATAAGTCCTCTGTTAAAAGATCCCATAAAGGAAACTGTGGTATGCTCCATGCCTCCTCCCCATCCAAATTGTGCATGACCATATTTCTCATCTGCAAAGGGATATTCTTCAAATAAATCTGTAAAAAGATTCATAATATCTACAGTTATCCCTGTATTTGCTTGAGCATAATTAATATCTTCCGGATAGACATAATTTATAATATCAAAAGGGTTACCATTGTTTGGTACCACATGCGAATACACTTCATAATTAGTAACAGCTACGGCAATTAAATAAGCCGGAATGGGATGACCATGTTTAAAATGAGTCGTCTTCTCAGAACCTACAACCACTTGGCTTTGCTCTAAACCATTAGAAACGGCCACATACGTTTTGTTTAACGGATTTAATACTGGTGTCGTAATATAAACATCTATATTCTCAATTTTATCTATTAAATCTTGTTTGCACGGCCACCAACCTTTAGCGCCATAAGGTTCAGAAAGCGTCCAAATAACAGGATCATTGTCGGCACCATGAGTGGTCTGCTCAAAAGAACCAAAACCAGAACTCACAGGGTTGCCCGCGTAACTTATCGTTAATGAATCTAAAACTCCTTGCGCTTGTGTGGCAGGCAAGGTAATGACCAATTCATCATCCGAATTCTGAATATAACTTAAACTATTACCACGTTGCAACACTTGAGAAACCATCATATTATCCGACAAATCAAAAGTGATTTCTGTCAGTGCTTCTTTAGCTTCGAAATAGGTAGTGACATCACCAGAAATTGCAGCTACAGCCGGATCTATATTTAATTCTAACCTATGGTATTTAACATCGTAATTTCCTGTATTAGCGTTTTGTGCATTCATCATTTGACGTAATGCTGTGTTAGCTTCAGCAGAGCGAATAGCATTCAATGTTTCATTATAATCTTGGGCATTTATTTGCATAGCCAATACCAAGATTAGGCATCCTAAAAATCGTTTCATAGCACTTGTTTTAATGTTAAAAATAAAGCTTTTCTTGAGATTCAGTCGTATTTTTGCCCTTCAACTATCTTTAATACAATCTTAATGTCATTTCTTTCATTTTTTAAAGGGTATAAAAACTTCGGAATCTTTTTTTCAATACTTTGTATCATTATCATCGCAATAATATACAACGTCTTAAATGTAAAACATACACTTCCTATTTATCAGCCCGGAATGGTGAGCGAAGAGTTAGTAGACAGCACTATTCAACACCAATTAAAATATCATAAAATTGCTGATTTTAGTTTAACCAATCAAAATGGAGAAACGATAACACAACAGAATTACGAAGATAAAATCTATGTTGCAGATTTCTTTTTTACGACGTGCCAAACGATTTGCCCGATAATGACCAAAAACATGGAACAAATACAGAAGGCAATTATTAATGATGATGATATTATGTTACTTTCTCACTCTGTAACTCCAAAAATTGATAGCGTAGCGCAACTAAAAAAATACGCTATAGAAAAAGGGGTTATAGATCGAAAATGGAATTTAGTTACTGGAGATAAAAAACAAATCTACGAACTGGCCAGAAAGAGCTACTTAGCCGTAAAAACTGATGGTAATGGCGATCAATTTGACATGATACATACAGAAAATTTTATGTTGATTGATAAAAAGCGTCAAATAAGAGGTTTTTATGACGGTACAAATCCTGAAGATATTGAGCTACTTCTGCAAGATATTGAGACTTTAAAATATTTTGGTGGATCATAAAATAAGTTAAAGCCTATAAATAACTATTGTCTTACTTTTTACACTAACAAATTTCTATTACATTTGCTTCTTTATAACAATTCTAAATAAGGAGAGGTTGACATTAGCAGAATTAAAACGCGGACAACAAGGCACTATAACAGATGTGTCTTCTATTCATATTCCATTAAAATTGCTCGAAATGGGCTGTTTACCTGGTAATTTGGTAGAGCTTGTACAAGTTGCTCCTTTCGCAGACCCAATGTATCTTAACATTAATGGTACGCATTTAGCCATTAGAAAAGAAACTGCTATTCACATTATAATTGAAACTGCGCATGAGTAAGCAAATCAATGTTGCGTTAATAGGAAATCCCAATACAGGTAAAACGTCTGTTTTTAATGCCCTAACCGGGTTAAATCAAAAAGTTGGTAATTATCCTGGCATTACCGTTGAAAAGAAAGAAGGTATTTGTAAACTGCCTCGAGGAGTAAAAGCGCATATTATAGATTTACCCGGCACGTATAGTTTAAACGCCTCGTCCTTAGATGAAAACGTTGTTATAGAATTACTATTAAACAAAAACGATAAAGATTACCCAGATCTTGCTGTTGTAGTTAGTGATGTAGAAAATTTAAAACGAAATCTTTTACTATTCACACAAATCAAAGATTTAAAAATCCCTACAATTCTTGTTATTAACATGTCTGATAGAATGGCTTACAAAGGCATTTCTTTAGATATTGATTATTTAGAACAAGAATTAAAAACCAAAATAGCTTTAATAAGCACCAGAAAAAACAAAGGGATTAACGAGCTAAAGGAACTCATAACACACTATAAAGAACTTTCTACAGAACCTTGCCTAGATGCCTCTACTATAGATAAAGCTTATTTTGAAAACTTAAGAAAAGCATTTCCGAATCAATTATTATACAAACTTTGGTTAGTTATAACTCAAGATGTAAACTTCGGCAAAACAGATAGAAAAACATTTGAAGCCGTAGAGGATTTTAAAACCAAATCTAAAACAGATTTAAAACGACTTCAACAAAAGGAAACCATAAAGCGTTACCAATTTATAAACGAAACACTCAAATTAGGACAAACTATTGACCTAAAATCGGCAAAAGATTTACGCATAAAACTAGACAGAATTCTAACTCATAAAGTTTGGGGTTACTTAATTTTTGGGGTTATTTTACTCACCATATTCCAAGCCATTTATGACTGGTCTAGCATTCCAATGGATTTTATAGATAGTTCATTTGCCTCTTTAAGTGAATGGACAAAAAACACATTACCAGAAGGTGCCTTTACAAACCTACTAGCTGAAGGTATTATTTCAGGACTTGGAGGTATCGTTATATTCATTCCACAGATCGCCTTCTTATTTTTGTTTATTTCTATTCTTGAAGAAAGCGGTTATATGAGTCGTGTTGTGTTTTTAATGGACAGAATTATGCGACGTTTTGGATTGAGCGGAAAAAGCGTTGTCCCTTTAATCTCTGGAACAGCGTGTGCCATTCCTGCAATTATGGCAACTCGAAATATTGAAAGCTGGAAAGAACGCTTAATCACTATTTTAGTAACACCGTTCACTACGTGTTCGGCAAGGCTACCTGTATATCTTATCATTATTGCTTTAGTTATACCCGAAGGACGCATACTAGGATTAAGCTATCAAGCCTTAACTTTAATGCTCTTATACCTTATTGGATTTGGAGCCGCGGTTGGTTCGGCTTGGATTCTTAATAAAATATTAAAAATAAAAAGTAAGAGTTTCTTTGTGGTAGAAATGCCAAATTACAAATTGCCTTTATTTAAAAATGTGGCGCTAACGGTTTTAGAAAAAACAAAAGCTTTTGTTTTTGGCGCGGGTAAAATTATACTTGCAATTTCTATCGTATTGTGGTTTTTAGCATCTTATGGACCAGGCGATAATTTTAATAATGCGGAAAGTATTGTCACCGAAAAATTTGCTTCAGAGAATTTACCTGAAGATGAATTAAACGAAAAAATAGAATCTCATAAACTAGAGCATTCCTTTATTGGTATTGCAGGCCACGCTATAGAACCAGCAATTAGACCTTTAGGTTACGATTGGAAAATTGGTATTGCCATCGTAAGTTCTTTTGCTGCGCGTGAAGTTTTTGTTGGGACACTAGCCACTATTTATAGTGTTGGTAGTGATGAAGAAGAAACCATTAAAAACAGAATGGCAGGCGAAGTCAATCCTATACTTGGAGGCCCATTATTTAATTTTGCTTCTGGTATTTCATTGCTCTTGTTCTATGCCTTTGCTATGCAATGTATGAGTACACTTGCTGTTGTGAAAAAAGAAACCAACTCATGGAAGTGGCCTATGTATCAATTAGTAATTATGAGTGGATTTGCTTATATTGTTGCTTTAATCGCTTATCAAGTCTTGAAATAATATGAACACAATAATTCAAAACATATTAGTTTTTGCTGCATTAGGATTGGCCTTACTTTTTCTAGTACGAAAATACATTTGGTCCCCTAAGAAAAAATCAGCTAAAGCTTGTGGCGGCGATGATGGCTGTGGATGTCATTAGTCGTTATCATAATCGCTTACATTTTCGATTATAAATCTAACAAAACAACGTTTTTAAAAGACCTCATCAGTGGTATTCTTGTATGTATTGGTCTTTTTATTTCAGCCCTAGTATTTGTAGCACTATTTGACCTAACAATCATTCACGGTATTTTCTATATAAGTATAGAAATCATTCTCCTGTTTGCCTTAAAAACCTTAATACAGAGTAATAGTAGTAAGTAAGTTGATCCTATTTTTCTATAAAATCTGCAGGAATAGAAAACGTGTCAGCATTTGGCGTCACAAACTTCACATTGTTGATAAGCGTATTACCAATCACTTTACCTAAACCAGCATCTTTAGACCACTCATAAAATTCCCAGTTATGTGCAATTGGCACACCATCAATCATTTTATAATTAGAGTAACCTATAGCGTGCGGATCTGATTCCGCTGCTTCTGTAGATTTATTAACGGTAACAATGTAAGCTACATAATCCATCATATTGGTTTTTGGATCACTGTAAACAATATACCAATCATCTGGTGCATCGCCCGTATTAGCTTCAAACGTTAAATGTTGCGAATTGTATGTTTTATCATTAAGTTTTGCACTTTCTACATCAGACCATATAGTTCCTTGGTCGCTCAACTTAGTAGGAAACAATAAGAAATACATCCATGTGTAAGCATCAAATCGCGCTGCTTTACCGTTTGTAAGATTTGGAGAATGGAATACTTTTTCGCCATCATAATAAATAAAAGTACCATCGTTCAATTCAATTTTTCCTTTTGTTGAATTGGTTAAAAACGTCATTTTTCCATTAAGGCGTTCACTACCACCAAAACTGACCACCATATCTAACTCAATAGCTTCGTTAGATAAAAACACATCTTTGTTATAAGCTTTTTCAATAGTTTCTACAGGTGTGAGAATCTTATTTTCTACTATCGGTTCTGAAGTTTCTGCTTCAATTGACTCTTTCTTTTCACTTTTACAACTTGTAGCAAGTATTACAAGCAAAACACAAACGATACTAGACTTAAACATATGAGACATATTATAGAATTTTATTAAATGAGAATGACTTCAAAATTATAGTGTAAAATGAACACCAACGATTAGACTTCATTATTTTAAGATAAGTTTAGCTTTTTAAGTGAGATTTTTACCAAGAGCGGAATTAAATCTTCTTTAAGTATAAATTTTTAGCCACACTTTGAGAAACTACAATTTCAGAATTTTCTAAAGCTATTTTTATAGAATTATCAAAAGGTTCTTTATGCTTTACTGTTATTATTGTACCGAGCGCAATATGATTACTGTCTAAATATTTTAAAAACTTAGAAGACGTATCATCCACTCCCACACATTTATAAGTAGAGCCAACTTCAGCTTTAGCCAAAACTATTTTTTCAATATGCTTAAAGTTACCTTCCTTATCAGGAATAGGATCTCCATGAGGATCATACGTAGGAAACTCTAAGAACGCATCTAGCTCATCAATCAATTTATCAGATTTAATATGCTCTAAATGTTCTGCAACTTCATGAACCTCATCCCAAGAAAAATTTAGCTTCTCAACTAAAAACACTTCCCAAAGGCGATGTTTACGAATAATATTTACAGCAACACGCTTACCGTCATCCGTTAAAGTAACACCTTGGTATTTTTTATAATCCGCATAATTCTTTTCAGATAGTTTTTTAATCATATCCGTAACAGAAGATGCCTTCGTCTGCATCGCAGAAGCTATAGCATTTGTATTCACCGTTTTTTCGCCATTACTGCTTAAATGGTAAATGGCTTTAATATAATTTTCTTCTGTTAGTGTAATCATAGTTTTATCGTGTAAAGCAAATATAGAAAAAGTAAACTTCTTAAAATATTTTTAGACTAATCTAAAAATATATTTATATTTGCTTAAAAAATAATAAAGATGAGACTAATACTGCTTTTACTTTTTGCTTCAATCACTTGTATAAATGCCCAAAACACCTATGAAATTACTGGTCGAGTAACTTCGGATGGACAACCATTACCTTTTGCCAATATTTATATTGAAGACAATTCAAAAGGAACACTATCTGATGACAATGGAAATTTTATCATAAAAGATTTAAAAGCGGGCACCTATATTTTAGTCGCTTCATTTACAGGCATTAAAACGGAAACAAAACGCGTTTCTATCACAACTGATAATGTGTATGTCTCGTTCGATTTAATCAATAAAAATGATTTAGACGAAGTGGTCATTACAGGGACACGTACAGAAAAACGTCGTACAGATTCTCCTGTTATCGTGAATTTAATTAATAGCGAAACTTTAGAACAGGTTGTAGCCACTGATCTTTCTGAAGGCTTACGCTTTCAACCAGGACTGCGTGTTGAAATGGATTGCCAAACGTGTAATTATAGCCAAATTCGTATGAACGGACTTCAAGGTGGATACTCTCAAATCCTTATTAACGGACGTCCTATTTTTAGCCCATTAACTGGACTATATGGTTTAGAACAAATCCCAGTTAATATGATAGAACGCATTGAGGTTGTTCGTGGTGGTGTCTCAGCACTCTACGGATCTAGTGCTATCGGAGGAACCGTAAACGTAATTACCAAAATCCCCAAACAAGATGGTTATAACTTTAGCTATACCTATCAGAACATCAACGGAGGCGCTGACCAAAATTTAATCAATGGAAATGCCACTGTGGTTAGCGACGACTATAAATCTGGCGCGACCTTTTTTGTAAGTAACCGAACCCGAACAGCCTACGACGCCAATGCCGATAATTTCTCTGAATTACCAGAACTAAAAAATACCTCTTTTGGGGTAAATGCTTTTTTTCTACCTACAGAAAATTCAAAATTAGAAGTCAATTTAAGTAAGCTTTACGAGTACCGTTTTGGTGGTGAAATGGTAGATAAACCGGCCTATTTAACCCAACAATCCGAAGAGCGCGATCACCATGTGCTTATGGCGAGTTTAGATTATCAAATCAACTTTAACAACGATAAAAATTCATTGATTTTATACTATGGAGGTCAGCGTACAGATCGTGACCATTACACCGGAATTATTCCAGATGATGCCGATGCACAAACTGTCTTTTTTGCAGATCCACCTTACGGAATCTCCGAAGTTACCACACATCAAGGAGGCGTTCAATTAAATAATAGATTCGATGATTTTTTAGAAGGAACAACGGTATTAACCGCTGGTGTAGAATATGTTTATGATGATGTTATGGATGAAATTACGTCTTACAATTACCTCATCGATCAGACCACAAAAAACTTAGGTGTATTTGTTCAAAATGATTGGGAAGTTACTGAAGACATCAATTTTCTAGCAGGCTTCAGATTAGACGATCATAATTTGGTAGACAATGTTGTTTTTAGCCCACGGTTATCTTTGCTCTATAAACTAAAAGAAACCACACAATTCCGTTTAGGTTGGGGAACTGGCTTTAGAGCACCACAGGCTTTTGACACCGATTTACATATTGCTTTTGCTGGTGGTGGTATCTCTAGAATTTCACTTTCAGAAGACTTAATTGAAGAACGCTCTAACAGTTTTACCGCTTCAATGAATTACGACAAAGCCACAGAACATTTTATCGCTGGTTTTACAGTTGAAGGGTTTTATACTCACTTGAAGGATGCCTTTTTTCAATTTCCACTAGGAGAAGATGAATTTGGAGAACGTTTTGAAAAGCGAAATGGTAGTGGCGCAACCGTAAAAGGATTCACTTTGGAGGCACGCGCTAATTTTGATTATGTTTTTGAAGTTGAAGCCGGATTCACCATACAGTCAAGCAAATTTGACGATGCGGTTGAAAACATTGAAGGTTTAGAAACTAAACGCGAATTTTTAAGAACACCTAACGATTATGGTTATGCTACGTTAACGTACAAACCGACAAAACAATTTACAGCAAGTGCCAATTTAATCTATACAGGTCAAATGGATATTACCCATTTTGCAGGAGATGGCACAGGACAAACCGTTGATGAATACGACACAACAGATACGTTTACTGAATTGAGTTTGCGTTTGGGTTACACATTCAATCTACCAAAAGTAAGCACAGGCATAGAATTTTATGGAGGTGTTAAGAATATTACCAATAGCTACCAAAGTGATTTTGATACTGGTAAAAATCGTGATAGCAACTATATTTATGGATCTGCAGCACCACGAACCTTTTTCTTAGGACTTTCTATCAGTTCGCTTTAATAAATAAAAAACTATGAAAATTTCTCTCAATTTAATAGTGTTAGTAATGGCTAGCACAGTCTTTTCACAATCCGAAAAGGCTGTGAATTGGCTTAATTTTGAACAATTAGAAGAGTCTCTTCAAGTACAACCTAAAAAAGTATTCATTGATTTTTATGCCGACTGGTGTGCACCTTGCCTAAAAATGCAAAAAGAAGTTTTTACAGACACCCTAATTATTGATTTACTTAACAGAGATTATTACGCTGTTAAAATGAATGTTGAAACGAAGGACACTATATATTTCGGCAATCAGGTTTTCATCAACAAACGTTTAAACAAAAGAAACCCTATTCATCAAATTCCATTATTAATGGCAAGGCAAAAAAACAAACCATTTTCATTGCCTGCATTAGTATTCTTAGACGAGAAATTTCAAGCCACAGCACGTTACTTTCAGTACCTCAATGTGAAACAACTTTCTAAAATTCTTTCAGATCAATAAAAAACAGATTTGAATCCTACTAAAAACCGATTAACTCTTCTCATTTTTTAGTACCTTCGTAATAAATATTTAGATATATGAAAAAAATAATTTTCCTCTTAGCTATCACGCTCATTTTTACGGCGTGCAAAGATGAATCTAAAGATAATGGAAAACTGAATATTGTGACTACAACGACCATGATTACTGATTTAGTTCAGAATATTGGTGGAGATATGATTAATATACAAGGCTTAATGGGTTCTGGCGTCGATCCGCACTTATATAAAGCCAGCGAAGGTGATGTTTCTAAATTAGTCAATGCAGATATCATATTCTACAGCGGCTTACATTTAGAAGGAAAACTCGTAGAAGTCCTTGAAAAAATGGAGAGTTCTCAAAAAACAACCATAGCACTCTCAGATGCTCTAGATAAAAACACACTTATAGGTTCTGAATATTTTGCTTCAAATTATGATCCTCATGTTTGGTTCGATATTAATTATTTTGAACAATTTGCAAAAAAAGTAGCGGCTGTCTTATCTGAAAAGGATCCTAAAAACACGCAAAAATATGAAGCCAACAAAAATGCTTATATCGTAAAATTAGAAGCACTTCAGAATAACATAAAGCAGACCATAGAAACACTTCCAAAGGAAAAAAGAATATTAGTAACTGCCCATGATGCGTTTAATTATTTTGGAAAAGCCTACGGATTTGAAGTCGTTGGTTTACAAGGTATATCAACAGCAACTGAAGCCGGTGTACAAGATGTTCAAAAATTGGCTACATTTATTATCGAAAAAAACATTAAAGCCATATTTATAGAAAGTTCAGTACCAAAACGAACGATTGAAGCTCTGCAGGCTTCTGTAAAATCTAAAGGACATGATGTAGAAATTGGAGGCACACTATATTCTGATGCCCTTGGAAATGCCGGAACGCCTGAAGGCACCTACATTGGTATGTTTGAGTATAATGTAAATACGATTGTAAATGCTTTAAAATAATATTCAGTTGCCGTTTACAGTGAAGGCAATTTTAAAAAAATTAAGTAAAAAGAGATTGAAAACTAATATTGCAAAGAAGAATGTCCTAGATCAATTCAGAGAATTGAACATCAAAATTCAAAAATAATAAACGAAGGAACGTAGATGCGAGGCGCAGCCTCAAGCACGAAGTTCTGAAAGTGAGTGATGCTTTAGCAATTTTCTAATTTTTGATTGTGATTTTTTGGTTCGTTTTGTATCAAGACAAAATGAACAGAACTAAAATTATGAAAGAACAAACTATTGATAATAAGACTCCTGCTTCCGCAGGAGTAATTGCCGTAAAAGTAGACGATCTTACCGTTGCCTACAACTACAAACCGGTTCTTTGGGACATCGATTTAGAAATTCCAGAAGGAGTTTTAATGGCTATTGTTGGTCCGAATGGAGCAGGGAAATCCACACTTATAAAATCTATTTTAGGAATCTTAAAACCGATTGCAGGTAGTGTCACTATCTACGGAAAACCTTATAAAAAGCAAAGACAACTCGTAGCCTATGTGCCTCAAAAAGGTAGTGTAGATTGGGATTTCCCAACAACAGCATTAGATGTGGTGATGATGGGAACCTATGGAAGTCTAGGTTGGATAAAACGTCCTGGCCAAAAAGAGAAAAAAGCGTCACTAGAAGCTTTAGAAAAAGTAGGGATGTTAGCATTTAAAAGCCGACAAATCAGTCAACTTTCGGGAGGACAACAACAACGTATTTTTTTAGCACGTGCTTTGGTACAAAATGCTTCTATCTATTTTATGGACGAACCATTTCAAGGAGTCGATGCCACCACTGAAATTGCCATCATTAACATCTTAAAAGAATTACGAAAAGCAGGTAAAACGGTTATTGTAGTGCATCACGATTTACAAACCGTACCCGAATATTTTGATTGGGTCACCTTTTTAAATGTGAAGAAAATTGCCACAGGACCTGTAAAGGATATCTTCAATGACGATAACTTAACGAAGACTTATGGTATTAATTATAAAGTGAGTATACAGGAGTAGAAACATAGTTGATACTGTTCAGTTGGCGGTTGGCAGTGCTTACTCTAATGAGAACTAAGAAAGCAATAAAAAACATGAAATACGCATACACCATTTTATATGTCGAAGATGTTGAAAAGACAATGTCATTCTACGAAAACGCTTTTGGGTTTCAAAAAAAATTCATCACACCAGAGCATGATTATGGTGAGCTACTTTCAGGAGAAACCACCATCGCTTTTGCGTCTCATTCCTTAGGAAATTCAAACTTTAAAAAAGGCTTTAAACAACTTTCTATAAACGAAAAGCCAAACGGAATTGAAATGGCTTTTACAACTGAAAATATTGAAGATGATTTTAATAAAGCGATAAAAGCTGGAGCCATAGAATATGAACCTATAATTGAAAAACCTTGGGGACAAAAAGTGGGGTACTTAAGAGATATTAATGGGTTTCTTATTGAAATCTGTACACCAATTAAGAATTAAAATATACAGACCTCACAAGTTTTAGAAACCTTTGAGGCCTACAAACTAAACGAAAAAAATATTACAAAGTAGGATGAGATTCCTGCTTTCGCAAGAATTGTGGATATAACAGAATACATAAAACTAGTCTTCACAGACTACACGCTACGAACCATCACACTAGGAACAGCCATTTTAGGAGCTGTTACCGGAATGCTTGGTAGTTTTGCAGTACTCAGAAAACAAAGTTTATTAGGAGATGCCATCTCTCATGCGGCTTTACCTGGTATTGCAATCGCATTTTTAATTACTGGCGCCAAAGACAGTAACACATTATTAATCGGAGCATTAATTAGTGGTTTAATCGGTACGTTTTGGATAAGAGGTATTGTCACAAAAACCCACTTAAAATCTGATACTGCTTTAGGTTTAATTCTATCCTTGTTTTTTGGATTCGGAATGTTGCTACTCACCTTTATTCAAAAACAACCTAATGCTAACCAAGCCGGATTAGACAAATACCTCTTCGGACAAGCAGCAACTTTAGTAGAAAGTGATGTGTGGCTAATGGCCATTGTCACAGGACTCTGTTTAATTGTAATGCTCACCTTCTGGAAAGAATTTAAAATCCTATTATTTGATGCCGACTACACGCAAACACTTGGGTTCAATACTAAATTTATAGATATTCTTATTACGACATTTATTGTTTTGGCTATTGTGTTAGGACTTCAAACTGTTGGTGTGGTTTTAATGAGCGCTATGCTTTTGGCACCTGCAGCTGCGGCTCGGCAATGGACAAATAGCTTATCAGTTATGGTATTCTTAGCCGCTATTTTTGGTGCGTTTTCTGGAGTCTTCGGGACTGCAATTAGCGCAAGTCAGAATAACTTATCTACAGGCCCTGTTATCGTTTTAGTGGCTGGAGTTTTTGTAATGTTTTCATTTATATTTTCCCCAAGTCGTGGCTTGTTGTTTAAGCAAATACGATTTATTAAAAACCGTCGTGATTTAGAATTGCATAAAACTTTAGCATTTATGCATCATATTGCAGAAACACACGAAGACATTTCACACCCACACGCCATAAAACTTTTAAATAATTTTCAAGGTTATACACGTTCTACACTTCAAAAATTGGTAGATAAGGACTATGTACAACTCGATGGAAATATGTGGAGTTTAACCAAAACAGGATTTGAAACCGCAGCCAATTTGTACACTAAACAATCTACTGAAGATGAGTAACGCACAACTTGAAATACAACTTATAGCGAGTTTAGTGGCTGTTGCTTGTGCCATTCCTGGAACATTTTTAGTCCTTAGAAAAATGGCCATGATTAGCGATGCCATTAGTCATTCTATCTTACCAGGTATTGTCGTTGGTTTTTTTGTGACACAAGATTTAAATTCACCCTTATTAATTCTACTAGCCGCTTTAACAGGTATTATTACGGTAGTTTTAGTAGAATACATTCAGAAAACAGGATTAGTAAAAGAAGACACAGCCATTGGGTTGGTGTTTCCTGCTATGTTTAGTATTGGAGTCATTCTAATTGCTAAAAACGCCAACGATGTCCATTTAGATGTCGATGCTGTTTTATTAGGTGAATTAGCCTTTGCCCCTTTTGATAGATTACTCATTGCAGGAACTGATGTGGGGCCAAAATCACTTTGGGTCGTTGGCACCATTCTACTCATCACAATTACACTTTTAATTCTATTTTTTAAAGAATTGAAAATAAGCACTTTTGACAAAGGTTTGGCGGCATCCTTAGGATTTTCACCAGCGATTATTCATTATGGATTAATGTCGGTGGCTTCAGTAACCACTGTGGGTTCTTTTGATGCGGTTGGCGCTATATTAGTTGTCGCTTTAATGATTGCACCCGCTGCTGCTGCCTATTTGTTAACCACAGATTTAAAGAAGATGTTGGCTTTAGCCATCGGTTTCGGAATTTTTAGTGCCATTTTCGGTTATTGGGTAGCACATTGGCTAGATGCTTCTATTGCCGGTTCCATCACAACGGTTCTTGGTTTAGTATTTTTGTTAGTGTATTTATTTGCACCATCAAAAGGAGTGATTGCTGTAATGTACAGAGAAAAACAGCAACGCACCGAAGTGTCTTTGCTCACATTTTTATTACACTTAAAGAATCATGATGAACTCGAAGAACGCCATGTTAACCACCTAAGAGAACATATTAATTGGCAAAAAGTACGTGCTAAAACTGTTCTCGATTTAGCGAAAAAAAATAACATGATTCATATTGAAAAAAATATTGTGTCCTTAACTAAAAAGGGAGATGAATTTACCTCTAAAGCCATCGACTATATTATGACCAACGAAGATGCACAGATTGAAGATATGAAAGATGATTTCTTTTTGTTTAGAGGATAAATTCCATGCATTTATTTCTACTACAATTGAAAGCTTCAAGGCTTAACTACGACAGATCCTAAATAATTTAAATCTCATGAACCTATTAAATTATTTCACCGGTAAAAACGGATTACTTATCATAGGATTTATCGTCCTGTGTGTTTTCATTTATAACAAGTATAAAACACAACGCTACTTTAAATACATTGAAAAACGATTGAAAGAAAAAGAAAGGAAAGAATAAACTTTTATAACATCATATTGTTATCCAACAACTAAGGACAAACAATCATCAACGATAGGTTTATTTAAACCCACGTTCCTTCTGAATATGCTCATAAGCCTCTTGCACTTGTCTAAACTTAGCTTCCGCACCTTCTTGATGTTCTTTACCTAAATGACCAACGCGATCTGGATGGTATTTTTTAGCCATACCACGATATGCTTTTTTAACCTCAGCATCAGAAACTGATTTATCGATTTCTAGGATTTTATAAGCATTGTCACTGCTATTATAAAACATAGCTTTGATACTTTCAAAGTCTCTATTACTAATCCCTAAATACCCCGTTATGGTATAAATCTGTCGTAGTTCGTCTTCAGTAACTAAACCATCTGCTTTTGCTATTCCGAATAAAAAGTGAATTAATTGCAGACGCGATGCATGATCCATCATTTGCTTAATCTGTAAACAAACTTGGCGTGTAGATATATTTTGTTTGGTAATGCGTTTAAACAATTCAAAAGCCTTATTCGCTCTATCTTTACCATACATATTGGTAAACTGCTGACGTACAAAATCGAGTTCGCGTTGATCTTGCTTACCATCTGCTTTAATAACAATAGACGCTAAAATTAAGAGGCTTACTTCAAAGTCACCAGATTGTGTTTGTGGTCGCGTTGTACGCTGACCGTAATTTGGTGTTTTTCGATACGTATCGCGCTGTTTTCCCGCTTGACGATCACCTATTAAGGGTGTTCCACTATCTGTTAAATTATCGACAAAACTACCCAAAGCTAATCCTATAATAGCACCAATTGGACCTCCAAAAGACCAACCTAAAGCACCACCAATCCATTTTGCAAAACTCATATTATATTTTTGATTTTCTAAAGCTGTAAATATACTATATGTTAGTTGGATGAAAATGTAATTTGTTACGTTTTGTACGCAACCATTTGCGCAAAGTCGTATCTTATAGCTATAACCAATACCTTAATATTATGAAAATCACTTTTTATATTATAGCCTTAATGCTTCTTACACTAAGTTGTAGCAGTGATGACGACGCACAGCAAGACTCAGAACCAACACTTAATGCAACCTGGTCTTTAGTCAATGTTTCTGGTGGTTTCGCAGGTGTTGATGATGATTTTGAATCGGGTATAATTACATGGCATTTTAACAATGAATCGTCTGAAATTACCGTTACCAATAATGATACAAGTAATGCTATACATAGTGGATATGCTTCTGGAACTTATAGTTATGAAGTCTTAACAACATCTAATGAAACCAGTGTAGTTATTGACAATACCGATTTGAGAATTATAAGTTTAACCACTAATCAACTCATTTTAGATGAAGGTATGATTTCTGATGGTTTTCAATATACATTTAGTAGATAGCTTAAATTTTCAATAGTCCTAAACACTATTGAAAACCAAAATAGTACCATTTAAACTACGAACTAAAGACTAACGACTGCCTATTATTTTTCATTATCTTTGCAATTCAAAATAAGATTAATTAAAATATAAAGATATGTACCCAGCAGAATTAGTAAAACCAATGCGTGAGGATTTAACCAAAGTAGGTTTTGAAGAATTACATACATCAGAAGCTGTAGAAAGTGCTATTGCAAAAGAAGGTACAACATTAGTTGTTGTAAATTCAGTTTGTGGTTGTGCAGCAGCAAATGCAAGACCAGGTGCTAGAACAAGTTTAGACAATGCAAAAAAACCAGACCATATTGTTACTGTTTTTGCAGGTGTAGACAAAGAAGCTGTTGATGCAGCAAGAGCACACATGGTTCCTTTTCCTCCAAGTTCGCCATGTATGGCTTTATTTAAGGACGGAGAATTAGTACACATGTTAGAGCGTCACCATATTGAAGGTCGTCCTGCAGCATTAATTGCTGAGAATCTTAAAGATGCTTATAACGAGCATTGCTAAAAGATAAAAAAACTAAGTATTTAAACCACGATTTTTATCGTGGTTTTTTTGTTCCTAAATTCCATTGATTACCTTTGCCACATGAGAAAAATACTAGCCTATCCGCTTTCGGTTATATTTTATTTATGCTTTGGGTTAACCTTGGTTATATTTCATATAATTCAATGGATTAGCTTTAATGTATTTGGCTATAAGGCACTTAAAGTTAGTGTAGATTGGCTACAATTTTTTATTATGCGCTGCCTTAATCTTTTGGGCACCAGAATCTCATTTTACAATCCCTATAATTTAAGTACAGACCGACCCCTAATTATAGTTTCTAATCACCAAAGTATGTATGATATATCACCTATTATGTGGTATATGCGCAAACACCATGTTAAATTTGTTTCTAAAAAAGAATTAGGAAAAGGCATCCCAAGTGTGTCTTACAATTTAAGACATGGAGGATCGGTTTTAATAGACCGAAAAAATCCGAGACAATCGTTATCTGCAATGATGACCTTTGGAGATTATATTGAAAAAACAAAACGAGCAGCTGTTATTTTCCCTGAAGGCACACGAAGTAAAGATGGTGTTCCAAGACCATTTAAAACCAAAGGATTAGAAATGCTACTCAAGAAAGTGCCTTCTGCACTTATCGTTCCTGTTACGGTTAATAACTCATGGAAAATGTTACGCTACGGGAATTTCCCAATGGGAATAGGAAATCATATGAAATTTACTGTTCATAAGCCCCTAGAAATTATTAACTTTACAGATAAGACTGAATTAATTGAGCAAGTAGAACAAACTATTGTTGCTGCTATTGAGAATTAATTACCAAAAACACCATTAAGATGTCGCTAAAAAACGTAAGATTAGAAGTGATGCAACATCTCGAAAAAGATGTACAATCACTGATTGAAAAATATTTAATTCCTGTTGAGAAAATCTGGCAACCTACAGATTTCTTACCAGACCCTACAAAAGATTCATTTTACGAAGAGGTTAGGGAGATTAGAGAATTATCTAAGGAACTGCCTTACGACTTTTGGGTGGTTTTAGTTGGTGATATGATTACCGAAGAAGCCTTACCAAGTTACGAATCTTGGCTTATGGATGTTGAAGGTGTAGATCAAATTGAACGTAACGGATGGTCTACCTGGTTAAGACATTGGACAGGTGAAGAAAACAGACATGGTGATGTTTTAAATAAATACTTGTACTTATCTGGTCGTGTAAATATGCGCGAGATTGAAAAAACTACGCAGTATTTAATTAGCGATGGTTTTGATATTGGTACCGGCAGAGATCCTTATAAAAACTTTGTATACACAAGCTTTCAAGAGTTAGCGACTTATATTTCTCATAATCGTGTGGCTAAAATTGCCAAACAAAAAGGTAATAAGCAATTGGCTAAAATGTGTAAAATCATTTCAGGAGACGAAATGCGTCACCACCATGCGTATTCTGAGTTTGTAGAGCGCATTTTTGCTGTAGACCCTAATCAGATGATGATGGCTTTTCACGATATGATGAAACGTAAAATTGCGATGCCAGCACATTTCTTAAGAGAATCTGGTGAGAGTATTGGTACGGCTTTCGAAGAATTTTCTAACACCGCACAACGTCTTGGTGTTTATACGTCTAACGATTATGTAGATATCTTACAGAAACTAATTGACCGTTGGGAAATAGGAAAAATGACCGGACTTAATGAGGAAGCCGAAAAAGCAAGAGATTACTTAATGAAACTACCTCCAAGAATGTATCGTTTGTCTGAGCGTATGAAGATTCCTGAGAATTCTTATCAATTTAAATGGGTAGATCCTGCGTAATAATTTTGTATGACAATTTCTGATACGCAACTCATTGAAGCTACTATTGATTTCGTTAAAACTGAACTCAAGAATGCTGAAGGTGGTCACGACTGGTTTCATATTGAACGTGTTTACAAAAACAGCTTACTAATTGCTAAGCAAGAAAATGTAGATATCACAGTCGTGTCGTTAGCCGCTTTGCTTCATGATATTGCAGATCCTAAATTTCATAACGGAGATGAAGCACTCGGCTCTAGAATAGCTAGTACATTTCTATTAAAACACAATGTAGACAGTGAAATTATAGAGCATGTGACTCAGATTATAGATAACATGTCTTTTAAAAATTCGTTTGATTTAAATACGTCGTTCACTTCTAAAGAAATGGAAGTAGTCCAAGATGCAGATCGTATAGATGCTATTGGAGCTATTGGTATTGCGCGCTGTTTTAATTATGGTGGTTTTAAAGATAGAGCCCTTTATAATCCTGATATAAAGCCTAATCTTAATATGACTAAGGCAGACTATAAAAACTCAGAAGCGCCAACAATTAATCATTTCTACGAAAAATTGTTATTGTTAAAAGATCAGCTAAATACTAAAACAGGACAACGCATTGCTTTAGAACGCCACAAGTACATGGAAGGTTTTCTGAAACAGTTTTTTGCCGAGTGGGAAGGCGAAAAATAAAATCTATTAATTTTCTTTAGCCACCTCTAAAGCAGTTAACTTATATTCAATCTCTGCCATTTCTTGGCCATAGTGAATAATTTCATCTGCAGATAAATTGCTATTAGAGTTTACAGCATTTAAAATATCTTGGCCTTTTTTAGAATAGTATACTATTGCAATTTCTATTTTATCATCCATAACTATCACAATTAAATTATTGAACCATTAATTTTAACTGGCCTCTATACTTAGAAGCACTTTTACCTGTAAACTCTTTAAATAGTTTATTAAAGTGCGAAAAATTATTAAATCCACACTCAAAACTAACGTCTGCAATACTCTTTTGACTTTCCGAAAGCAATTTGGTAGCATGCACAATACGGTATTCATTTACCAACTTTGTAAATGTCTTACCTGTTACCTTTTTAAAATAACGACAAAACGCAGGTACCGTCATGTTTACTTTATCAGCGATTTCATCTAAACTAATATGCTCCTGAAAATTTTGATTTATATGCTTAATAACAACATCAATCTTAGCACTATCTTGTGGTTCTGTTTCAAAGGCAAAACCATCGACATTCAATAATGTGTAATCTTCACATTTAGCTAAACCGTGTAACACTTCAAGGAATATTAATATTTTTTTGAAGCCTTCTTTTTCGTTTAATTTTTCAATTTTCTTCCCAAATTTTTGCTTTGTTTTAATCCCAAAAAGAATTCCTTTTTTAGAACGCTCAAACATTTTATTGATATCCTCCATTTCTGGAATATCAAAAAAATGCTCACCCAAAAACTCTGGTTTAAATTGTACAATAGTTTCACTTCCATTAATGGTAAGACGATCTGTGAACCCGTTATGAGGCAAATTAGATCCTAAAAGTAATAATTGACTGTTATTAAAATATGATAAATGGTTTCCTATATGGCGTTTACCTTGGCCTTTGTTAACATATACCAGTTCCATTTCTGGATGAAAGTGCCAAAACGGTTTACTCTCTCCTGTATATACATCGTTCTTTTTAACTTTAAGAGAACTACCAAATTCGGGACTTATTTTTTCTAATGTAGGTTTTCTTGTATTCATAATAGATTTATTACTGCAAAGTTAAGTCTATTTAAAATGAAAACCTATATACAATTACCAATAATATATTCTATTTTAACCACATACAGCATTTGAAACAGGGATAAGGTTAATTTTACATATAAATACACCAAAATGCTTGTTTTATTGAAGGTGAAGACCTTATACATTTGTAGTGTTAAATCATTTGAGCTGATTATTAAAAAAAACGTGAATTTTTAAATTTCAGTTGTAACCAAAAAAATGAAACATTACGAAACGAGCATGCTGAAAACTATATCAATTAAAGAAATGATTAATAGCGAACTGCATGTGACAATTAAAAATCAATAAATTAAAACACATGAAAACATTATTTAAAAATATTTTAGTATTAGCTGTAATGTTAGGAACATATACAAGCTACGCCAACGCCACATTAAAAGTTTTACCGACTTTTAATAATGTAAAAAAAGGAAGTACAATTTCTGTCACTAATGCTTTAGGAAAAGTAGTCTTTAGTGGTCTTATTAATTACGATGGTAATATCAGTCGTCTTTATGATTTTTCGCAATTAGAGAATGGTATATATATTATTGAAGTGAATAAGGACTTTGAAATTGATATTAATACTGTAGAAGTTAAAAACAATACTGTAAACTTTATAAGTCATAAAAGCGAAAAGATTTTTAAGCCTGTATTTAGAGTTGAAAAAGATAAAGTATTGATTTCAAAATTAGCTTTAGATGCTTCAGAAATGAAAATAGAACTTTACTTTAGTAACGAATTAATATACTCTGAAACGGTAAAAGGAAGTGATGTCTTAAACAGAGCTTACAAACTAGATCATAGTATTAGAGGAGAATACACTGCCATTGTTAGATCTAACGACAGGGTGTTCGTTAAAAACTTTAAAATCTAGATTATAATTAAATAGATTTATTTTAAAAGTGGCCCTTAATTGGTCCACTTTTTTTTGATTTAAACTATTACCCTCACCTATATAATATAGTATTCGTTTTAATCTACAGTCGCTTTAGTATTAGAGACTAATAAACACCAGTAATCAAAGACTTAAGTATAACACGCTCAATAAAGCTATAGAAGATTACCATTAATATGTGTTATTTTAACCCATAAAGTAATGAGCCAAACCACTAAGGTTAATTTAGTACACAAATATGCCAAAATGGTTGTTTTACCACGTCTATAACTGCCCTAAATTTGCAGTGTTGAATCGTTTAAAGCTGGAGTCTGAAAAAATTGCTATGACCCAAATTATAAGTCCAGCTTTTAAACGATTAAAATTAAAAATTATGAAAACAGTATTTACAAAAATTTTAGTATTAGCTATAACATTAGGATCACTAACTAGCTATGCAAACGCAAAAACAGATATAATACTTTCTTCTAAGTTGGTTAGTAAGGGAGATCATATTTCTGTATCAGATGCAGCAGGAGTAGTACTTTATAGTGGTAGTATTAATTACAACGGAAACATAAAGAATCTTTATGATTTTTCACAATTACAAGATGGTGTTTACACTGTTGAAGTGAATAAAGATTTCGAAATAGATATAAATTCTATAAAAGTAAAAGCGAATAAAGTTACGTTTTTAGAAACGACAAGTAAAAAGATTTTTAAGCCTGTCTTTAGACTTAATGACTCTCAACTTATCATTTCAAAATTAGCTATGGATAGCAACGAAATGGATGTAGAGCTATATTTTAAAAATGACATTATCCTTTCTGAAACTATAAAAGGTAGTGACGTATTAAACCGTATTTACAAATTAGACCAAAACCTAAAAGGCGAATACACTGCTATAATCAGAGCAAATGGTCGTGTGTTTGTTGAAAACTTCAAGATTTAGATTATTGTTTATTTATTAGTTTATTTAGTTAAAAGTGGGTTGTAGAGAGCCCACTTTTTTTTTGTTTAAAAGAGTTTCATCTGCCCATTTTTAAAAGGCTCATGAAGCTTTGTATTTAATACAGGCATCACTTTATTATTAAAGTACTTTAACCTCGCCAATTTCACTAAATCATTAATCTGTTGTGCAATTTGTCCTTCCCCTCGCATTCTCACTCCATACCTACTTTCGTTAAGCGTACCGCCATGGCAATCCTCAATTTGTCGTAATACTTTATCAGCCTTGTCTGGCATTGCTTTTTTTATCCAATCGCTAAAAATTTCTCCAATAGCTCCATTTAATCTTACAATAGTGTGCCCAATACTTAAAGCTCCAGCTTCTGAAACTGCCTTTGCCATTGGCAGAATCTCATGACTATTTATTGAAGGAATTATAGGTGCCAGCATAACGTTTACAGGAATACCCTGTTCGCTCAATTCTTTTACAACCTGAAGTCGTCGTTTTATCGTTGCTGTTCTTGGCTCTAATATTCGTCTAGTATCTTCTGATAGCGATGTTATAGAAACATTTACTGATATTAACTTATCCTCTGCCAAGGCCTTTAAAAGATCTAAATCTCTTAAAATTAAAGCATTTTTGGTAATGATACTTACAGGATGTTTATACTTTAAAAACACAGCTAAACATTGTCTAGTGATCTCAAATTGATGTTCTGCGGGCTGGTAACAATCTGTATTACCCGACATAACAATGGTTTGTGCTTTCCAACTTTTCTTTTTTAGATGGGCTTCTAATAGATTAGGAGCATCTTTTTTAACTAATATCTTACGTTCAAAATCTAAGCCAGCACTATAACCCCAAAACTCATGACTATTACGTGCATAGCAATAAATACAACCATGTTCACAACCTTGATACATATTCATGGAATAGGCCATACCAACATCTGGACTCGTTACTTTATTAACAATGGTCTTAGGAAATACGTTAAGATATTGAGTTTTATTATTGTCCGAGAGTTCACCTTCTTTATGGCAAAACTCTAAGAAATCGTCTCGCATTTCGTAAGACAACTCAAAAAACCGATTGTGTGTATTTTGTTGTGCGCCTCTGCCTTTTATAGTTGATTTGGGATGTATCATACCCTAAAATTAGTATGAAAGCTGACTGAGCGTGGCTACAGGTTGTAGTTTTAACTTAATTAACTATGGCATCCAAAACCGTATTAGTTTTTGCATCTAACTAAATTACTTTGGTGTTTTACTCAAAACTAGAAATAACAGCTTAAATACCAGAATGTGCATTATTTAGAGCACTAAAAGAAGATACTAATGCAAGACGACCTATTGAGATCTATAACTTTTGACTAATAATGAAACTCTGAATTTGTCCATGGACAAATCCAGAGTTTAGATTTAAAATAATAGAGACTATTTTGTCTATTATAATAGCTCTAAAAGTTTTTATCTTTTGAGGCTTTAATTGATAATAGAACAACAACTATTGCTCCTAGTATTGAAGCAACAACGTTAATCTCTCCTGTTATTAACCAAAATATCAATGATACCACTGTAACGGCTAATAAAGCTGCTAATAAGATGTAGATTAAACGTTTCATAAGGACTAATAATTAATTTGTAATAAATCTCGAACCAACATAACCACCAATGAGAACAGAACCTAGAATAATCAGCATATTTTTGAAATCATAATATTCCAATAAATAACCTAATGCTATAACAACTAAAATAACTATAACAATTATTAAACTATTTTTAAGTTTCTCATAATTTTATTTATTTAAAACAACCTTTCTGCTATTTTACCAATAGCACCTCTACTTTCAAAAGTATTATTCATTAAAACGCTTTTACAACTTGTAATAAGTAGGAAACGATAACAAAAACTTTAATTTTTATGGCATATTGAATTTTAAGACTTAATTTTTTTTACGATATAATAAATCAATAGTCCCGTGAAAAAAACTGAAGTAATCAAATAAACTATCAACTCTATTAAGCTAGATTCAGATTCAAAATTTATAATTTGTCTAATTGAGAAAATCACAAATGCTACAGCTATTATTACTCCAAATAATTCTTTCATATCTATTCAGTTTTTAACGCTATAGATCTGGTAAACCAAAGATTGAATTATTGTATGTAAAATTTTGACCATAAGCATTTTACGCTAAACACTACAACGAGCAGACTTCAAATTTCATAAGTTATATCTAAAAATTGCTCCTGCATTTAATATGCCACCAGGAGCAATACTGCTATAAGTAGAAACAATCCTAAGTCCATAATGCAGTTTGCTTTTTAAACCAAATAAGACTTGAACACCTAAATCAATCCCTAATCCATTATCGTCTTCAAGATTCAGCTTCTTATCAAAATTAACGTAAGAAAACCCAAAAATAGATTCAAACTTAGAGGTCTCAGATTTTCCGAAATCATAATTTACTTGAAATGCATATTTATCTAATTTATATTTTAAGTCTAAATCCTTATTTTCCATTGTTGCATTGGACGCACTTAGAACAAGAGTTATATCTGAATTTAAGTTGTAGCCTAACAAACCTTCAATATTTAGTCCCACATCCTTTTACATAAACTGCTCACTTAGATCAAACCCTAATGTAAATTTAGATTGAGCGAATAGAATAGAATTGAACAGAAAAAATGCAATAATAAATAATCTTGTTTTCATGGTTTTTAGTTTTAATTATTGAAATAGATTTATATAAATTAGGTGAATAGTTAATAATCTTATTAAATCACCAACTAACAACCTAAAAAATTTATTTTGCTTTAACAATAATAGCAATCGTTATCGTGCTTGCTGCTGCTCCTGTAGCTACTGAAAATGCACCTCAACCTGCTACACTCCCAGCAATATCAGCGACACTAATTATAGCCCATTGTCACCATTGTCTTTTAGTGAAACTAAATGTTTTAAGATCATTGTTGGATGTATTAGAAGCTGTTTCGTTATGATGTTTTTTGCAAAATAATGCATAATACCTGGTAATTGACGCGCCATAAAGAAGCATTTTTTTATCGTTTGATGAAAATGATGATTCATTAACTTCTTTTTATTGTAAAATAGTGGACGTATTAAGGTAAAATTGTACCATAGTTAAAGCTAACCAAAAGGGAAGTAACATCATCAAAACCAACCCACAGCCTAGCGGCTATTGGTTGTGTTAAAAATTTTAATATTACTTCTTTTCATTTTTTGTTAGAACTAAACCTAAAACAGGAATAAAAATTGTTACATATATCAAAATGTGCTTTTTATTTTTTTTAAATTCCTTTATTTTATTTATTTCTAATAATGTATAAATCATTATAATCAGATTTATAAATAAAGCGATATAAAGTATTAAACTTTTACTCATAATTTTCTTATTTTAAATTAATGACAGTTATCACATGCACTGCTTGCATGAAGTACGGCGTAACATTAAAGTACTTTTAATAAACCACTTACTTGTTCTGTGTTTTCAATTAGGAATTTTTTTAATATCTTCATTTATACAATAAATTTAATATCAATTAAGTTGCAGCGTGTCGACTTTGTAAATTTAATTAATATAAAAGAGGTAGTATTACGGTAAAACCATAATCTATGTTAAAGTCAAAAAATGGTTTAGCTAAAGCATGTTATTTATTACCAATAAGATTTTCTATTTTACTTTGAGTATCATCATAATAACCCTGCTGAAAGCCCGACCACTTTTCTATGAGCTTTCCGTTAGGTGAAAACAAATAATACGTCGGTGTGCTATTTACTCTGTATCTAAAATATGGGAATCCTTCTGTACCTTCTTCAGTCCACATAAAATCCCAAGGACTTGTTTCTGGATTAGAAAAATAATTAAAATGTTCTATTTTATTTTCAGTATAAAATGTTACAATATTTAAACTTTCACTATACTTTTCATTAAGATTCTGTAACATAGGGATTGCTTTTACACTATTTGGACAAGTCGGTGTTGAAAAATCTAATAAAACATATTTTTTGCCATCAAATTGCTCTGATAATTTTTTAGTTGATCCATCTTTACCCAAAGCCTCAAAATCTACAAATTGGTCTCCTTTTTTTATTTCAGGATGATCTAAGAATGCTTGAATTGCTATTCCGTTTTTAGTATTTTGAAGTGTTTTACTAAATTTAGAAAACACCTTTTTTAGTTCTTTATCTTTATAGTTCGCTTTTTTGTAATACAAAATCTGTAGCCCATAAAATGTATCGCTATTATCAGCTATAAATTGTTTTTCTTCTGCTGTTTTTTTTGCAACAATTTTATTTAGAATTCCTTTTTCACCTAAATACTCGTGTTGTAAACTATCGTTCCATTGCTTCTGTTGCTGCATCTCCAAAATTTTAGTTTTGCAAGTGTTCAGTTCTCTGTCATAGTCTGCCACTCGTTTATCATACGCAGCTTTAAGACTATGATGCAAAGAGCCTTTTACAGTTAAGTTATTAGGAAAATCATCAATACTGCCCTCTACAGTAACATCTTCATCTGCTATAAAAAGGTAGGTGTATTTCATATTGTTTTCCACAGGTATGTACACAACAAAATTTTGAGGTTCACTTGTTGCTTCTCCCGAAAATTCAAAACGGTTGGTTTTAACAAACGCTGTATCTAAAACAGTATTGGTTTCAGCGTTTAGCAACATTACTTTAGTATTATCTTCAAAACCAGAAATATCCCCCTTAATACTAAAGTGTCCTTTACTTAGTTCACTAAAAGAAAAAGAGGATAATAATGTAAAAGCAAGAAAACCTATTAAGATGTAAGATTTTTTCATAGTTATAGTATTTTATTTTTTGATGTTTTAATTGCTAAAATCACGAACGCAATTGCTCCAAATATTGGTGCAACTAAGTTGAGTTCTCCTGTTATTAGCCAAAATATCAATGATACTAATGCAACGGCCAATAAAGCTATCAATAAGATGTAAATAAATCGTTTCATGTTTTTGAGAATATAGTTTTATTAAGTTTTAGATTTTTTATAAAATAGTATTAGTCCTATAATTGCAACTATTTCTATTAATAGTCCAATTGCTAGTATTACATCAGTGTTATCAATACTGTCGCCAATTTTCAGCATTGCCCCAACAATCACCGTAACTATACCTAAAAAAAAAGGATTATATTTTTCTTAAACATAATTTATAATTTAATTTCTTCTATCGACTCACATTAAATGACAATAACATAACAAATGTTAAATAACACTTTTTTCATTTTCAAAAAAAATTTAAGGTTATACAATACCAAATATGTTGCAACGTATTGACTTTGTAAATGTAACTTGTAAAAAAGAAGTAATGTTATGGTAAAACCGTACTATATGTTAAAGTAGGCCCAGTTTGCGTACTTCTCTTAAAATATCTTCATCGTTACCTTTGGTAATACCTAAGACATCTTTTATAGTAGATTTGCGTTTTTCTATTGCACTTTGAGAAAGTGCCAGATGCGTAGGTAAGTTTTTTGTTTTTATACCTTGCGCTAAGAGTTCAATGATTTTTCTATTAGTCGTATCTAAAAGCTCTTCTTTAGAGATAAGTGTTTTTTTAGCTTTTATTACACTTTCGGAATAATAAGTATTCCCTTTTGTAATTTCAGAGAAAGCGACAAGTAACTCTTCCCCATCAATATCACTTTTAACCAAAAGTCCATGAGGGTTTACTTTTTTAAGAATATTATATAAAACTATAGCTTCTGTATGTGAAGTAATAATAACAATTTTAGTTTCCGGGAAGTACCTTTGCATTAAACGGGCAACATCCTGACCATTAAATAAATTTTGATCCTCATAAGGCGGAATGCTGTAGTCTATTATGGCTAATACAAAACGATTTTTATTCTGAGATGTTGTTATAATCTTATATGCTTCTTCACAATTATAACATGCCGTAATATTAAGAAACTCATTGATATCGCTTAAAGACAAAATACTTTTATAGCCATCTATTTGGATAGGATGGTCGTCAATAATCAATACTTCCATAAAGTAGTTCTAAAAATAGAAAGGTGTAAAACCAAATATAAAAAAATTAATCAATACTTAACTTTAGAATCAACTTAATCCCTTTTTATAAAAAGTATTAAAACGTTTTGGGTATAGAAATTGAAAGCGTTGTGCCTAACTTAGGCTGCGACTCTATGTTTAGTTCCGCGTTTATTTTACCAGCTCTTTCCTTCATGTTTTTTAGACCAATACCTTTTGATTTAGTCGTATTAGAAAAACCAACACCATTATCTATAAGCTCAATAACAATCTGTGTTTCGGTTTGCGCCATCTTTACTATAACCGTATTGGCTTTAGCATGCTTTTTAATGTTATGTAGTCCCTCTTGGAGTATACGGTATACTTCAATTTTAGTCGAATTAGATACAACCTTCCAGTCTATAAATTCATCAAAATATAAATTGAGTTTTAATTTGGAATCACCAGTAATATTTTCAAACAAACCTGAAATCATTTTAGTAAAATTCACTTGATCTGAAAACAAGTCTTCGCTCAGATTATGCGAAATAGCACGTATTTCTTTTTCCACGTCCTGCAAGCTTTTTATATATGGTAGACACTTTTCAACCGTTTCTGCATCTTTTCTTTTATTAAGCACAAATAGATTTAAACGAATACCTGAAAGCTTACCTAATATTCCATCATGCAATTCTTGAGACATGCGTTTTTTTTCAAAATGCTTCCCTTGCTCTATTTTAAATTGCTCTTCTAGCATTAGGTTATACAAGCTCTCATTGGCTTCTAATTCCTTTTGAGCTAGAAGTAATTCTTTGTTTTTTAATTTTCTGGCTC
This sequence comes from Winogradskyella pacifica, assembly GCF_003386275.1. NCBI lineage: Bacteria > Pseudomonadati > Bacteroidota > Flavobacteriia > Flavobacteriales > Flavobacteriaceae > Winogradskyella > Winogradskyella pacifica. The sequence continues at coordinate 48,238 of NZ_QREI01000007.1, forward strand.
TATTTATATAGACCATAAGAGATATTAATAAAATGAGTACACTCAATAGTGTTGCAATCCAAAACCCTTTATCCGCTTTGTCTCTTTGTTTTTCAGCAGATTGTTTTTCTTTTATTAAATTTTCTGTATTAAACTCAATTAAAGCAAACTTTTCTTGTTGGTTGCGTTCGTTTAAAGTAATACTATCTTGTAAGGTTAAATAGGTTTCGTACCATTGTCTTGTTTTTGTTAAACTATCGGTTTGTGCCATTAAATGTAAGGCTTTCAGCTCCTCTCCTAATTGTCCATTTTTCTTAGTGGTATAGTATGCCTTTTGTGCAAAATAAAAAGCCGAATCATTATTTTTTATATCCTTATAATACTTAGCCAAAAGCAACTCTCCTGTACTACGAGACGGCGAATTTAGACTGTCGTGTACGCGCAGCGCTTTATTAAAAAGCGGCATCACTTTATTTTTTTTTAATTTATGCCTATTGTATGCCCAATTCTCTAATAAATAAGCATAATTAAAAGGGTTCTGCTTAGAAAGTACACCTATGTTATCTGTTTGTTCAAAATAGGGTTCTGCTTCCTTATAAAGGCCTTGCTCCATTTTTAAAATGGCAATGTTTAATAATGATTGAGCCTTTAGTCTTAATTGATAGGTTTTTTGCTTTTCATTAAAATAATCTGTTACATTAAGTGCTTTATTGTGATAATTATAAGCTAAATCATATTTTCGGGTTTCAGCAAATAATTTACCTAAAGTGTTATAGACCCCATATTTAGATAAATAATCATTATCACTTTCCAATACTTCAAGCGCTTCAATTACATATTTCTCACTTTTTGTATAATCCTTTACTGACCGTAAGATTATAGACAAATTTAAAAGGGCGCTCCTCTGCGTTTTAGTATCTTTAATAATAGAGAGTAAAGTTGAGGCCTTATAACTATAGTAAAAAGCACTATCCTTTTTGTTTAGATGTAAAAAATATTTCCCGAGATACATATAGCTCCGAGCAGTAATGAAAGTATCTTGTGCTTTTATGGCTAATTCGTTAGCTATTTTAGCACTTTCATAATAAGAATTATAATCATTTATACTAAAATATCTATTAGCAACTTTTAAATAGTTTCTTCTTTTTGTTGAATCGTTCTGGCGCTGGTTAAGATAATTCTCAATGTTATTAATAGCTGCTTCTCTAGTATCAAGAGTTAAAGAATTATTATACGCCACTTTAAACAAAGAATCCACCTCTTTAGGTAAAGGTGGCTCTTTGCTTATGTTTATTTCTTCTTTACAAGAAAATAAAACGAATATGGTTAATAAGAAAAATAAATACTTTTTCATTCTCTAAAAATAAAGAAGCAGAAATAACAGGATGCCCCATTACGGTAAAACCGTATATTTTGTTAAATTTTAATTTGTTGCAAGAAAAAACCTCTGTCAATTGACGTTAAATAGCAGTCAATCATCAGAGGTATAATAAACTTAGTTCGTTATAAAAAAGTTACTTCCCAAGAAAATCTGCCTTACGCTTTTCTAAAAACGCCGTAGTCCCTTCTACAAAATCTTCTGTTCCAAAGCATTTTCCAAATTGTTTAATTTCTACTTTGTAACCATCTTTTCCGTCTTTGTAATTCGCGTTAATCGCTTTTATGGCTTTACTGATGGCAACAGAAGAATTTCGCATTATTTTACTTGCAATCTTCTCTGCTAACGGCAATAATTCCTCTAGCTCAACAACGTGGTTTACTAAACCGTAATTTAATGCTTGGTTAGCATCAATCATACCAGCTGTCATTACCATTTCCATAGCTCTACCCTTACCAACTAATTGCGGTAAACGTTGTGTACCTCCATACCCTGGAATCACTCCTAGAGACGTTTCTGGCAATCCCATTTTTGCGTTGCTACTTGCCACTCTAAAATGACAAGCCATCGCTAATTCTAAGCCTCCACCAAGTGCAAAACCATTTACGGCTGCAATTACTGGTGTACTTAAACTTTCCACAAAATCGAATAATAACGCTTGTCCTTGTGAGGCTAGTTTTCCTCCTTCTTTAACACTAAAATCTGCAAATTCGCTAATATCAGCTCCGGCCACAAAGGCTTTTTCACCGCTTCCGGTAAGGATGATAACTTTAGTGTTTTCATCTGTATCTGCAGCATCAAAAGCATCATGTAATTCTTGAATAGTATCTTTATTCAAGGCATTCAACTTCTTTAGTCTGTTGATGGTAATAGTTGTAATTCCGTTGGAATAATCTGAAAGTATGTTTTCGTAGTTCATTGAAATATGTTTTAAAAGACACTCAGACTCTGCTCAGTGTGACATTATCATTAAATTAATTTTTAGGAAAATTTACAGTGAAAATGGTTCCTTTTCCTAATTGCGTAGTAAAGGTAATACTTCCACTATAAGTTTCTACAATGTTTCTTACCATAGCTAAACCTAAGCCCATTCCACTCGTTTTGGTCGTAAATTTTGGCTCGAATATTTTATCTTTAGTTTCTTCATCTATTCCGGTACCATTGTCCTCAATCGTAATGTTTACATTGTCTCCTTCCCTAAAAACACGTACTACAATTTTAGGATTTTTAGCATCATTAGGAATTGCTTGAATACCATTTTTAACTAAATTGGTAACCACCCTTATTAACTGTGTTCTATCAAATTTAGCAATAATTTCTTCAGTTTCAGAATAGAATTCAATGTACTCTTCGTTAAAAATATCGAGTGCCATTTTTACAATATGCACCACGTTGAGCATTTCACTTTTTTGAGCTGGCATCTTAGCAAAATTTGAAAATGCCGAGGCAATAGAACTCATGGTATCGATTTGCTGAATTAACGTATTGCTGTATTCATCTACTTTTTTATGAATGTTTTCATCCTCTGGATTAAACTTACGTTGAAAACTCTGAACCGTTAATCGCATTGGTGTTAATGGATTTTTAATCTCGTGGGCCACTTGCTTTGCCATTTCGCGCCAAGCTTGCTCACGCTCATTAGTTGCTAAAACCACAGCACTCGCTTCAAGCTCATCAATCATGCTATTATAAGAATTAATAAGCGTTGAAATTTCATTACTTGATGAATCTACCTGAATCTTTGTATTTCGCTTTTCTAAACGTGTTTCATTCATCTTATCACTAATAGTCCGAAGTGATTTGGTTATGAATTTAGATATAAAATAAGCAAAGACAATTGCGACTAAAATCAATACTAAATAGGCATAAGCTAAACGTTTTAAAAATTCCTTTAGCTCTTTATTAAAAAAATCATCATTTTCTAAATAGGGTAAATTTAAAATAGCTAAAGTCTTAAACTTTTCGTCCATAATGTACGTATACGATGACTGAAACGTTTGTCCGGCAACCTTATTCTTCACCACGTAACGGTGTTCTAAAGTATTAGATAAGGTGTTTAATATTTCAGCATCTAAGCAAAGATCGGAAGGATCTCTTTGAATGATTCTTTTTGAACTTTTTAATAATTGTCCATCCAAATCATAAAGGTTAATTTGTAAATTATGAATGGCATCAATTTCGAAAATTTCATCTTTAAAAATTAACGGAATATTATCTGTTGTAACAGGATATGTGGTTTCACCGATAACGAAATTAATACTTTGCTTAATCGCTTTTTCTTTACGCTCTAAACGTTCGCTATGGTACTCCTTCGCCTCTTCACTATATTGATAAATAGTTACTGCAGCGATCAAAACCGAGGCTACAAGTACTAAAAGTATCATGGCTACATTTATTCGAGCTCGTAAGGATAGACGTTGTATCATTATTGAAATGCCCAAGAAAATGGACGCGTTTTAATTCTGAAATATAAGTTTTAAATATAGCAATAATCAATCCAAAGACACTATGTGTAAATTCCAATTTTAAAAAACTCAAATTCCAATGCGTACCATTTGAGATTTGGATTTTAGATTTTGGAATTCGATTCTATGCTTCCGGATTTTTAGAACGTATGTTTTTATACAGCTTAAACCCTAGCATTAATAAAACCCCTAAAACTACAATACCGAGCACTCCAAAAATCCAGTTTATAGAACTTTTCAGAATGACTAGAAAAACAACAGCAAATAGAATAAAGGTGGCGCCTTCGTTCCAAATTCGCATAAAATTAGAGGTGACTTTAACCTCATCATTTTGAAGTTGTTTAAAATACAAATGAGTTTTAAAATGATAGATAAATAATAGGAACACAAATAGCAATTTTACATGCATCCAACTTTGTTGCAACCAACTTGGCATTAAAATCAGTAGCCAAAGCGCAAATAATGTGGCTAAAATTGCAGAAGGCCATGTGATAATGAACCAAAGACGTTTGGCCATTAATTTTAACTGTTTTCCTAAAATTTCTTTTTCTGGTGATGGTTTGTGAAAGGCTTCAATCTGATACACAAATAATCTTGGAATGTAGAACAAGCCAGCAAACCAAGTAATTACAAAAATGAGATGTAATGATTTTATGTAATTATAATATTCCATGCGATTAAATTTTATCTACTAATGTTTTATTAATCTCTCTTTTCAAAAAATAACCAGTGACAAGGGTTGATAACACATCAGAAATCGGAAACGCAATCCAAATCCCTAATTCACCAAAATATACTGGTAAGATATACATTAATGGAATAAAGAAAATAGCTTGTCTCGTTAGGGTTAGTAACAATGCCGGCAATGCCTTACCAACTGCCTGAAAATAGGCAGCACCAATAAGTTGCAACGCTAGTATTGGCACCGCAGCAAAAGCCCATCTCATATTATTAGGGGTAATTCTAATAACATCAGGATCTGATGTAAACCATTTAGTAATAGTTTCGGGAAAGAACATTAAACCAATAAATACTGCGGTTCCTAAAATAGTAGCATATTTTATGGCGGTATAAATAGACTCCTTAACACGTTCATATTTTTCTGCACCATAATTAAAACCTGCAATAGGAATAAAGCCTTGTGTAATTCCAAAAACCGGAAACAATACAAACATCATCATCCTACCAACTATAGCATAAGCCGTAACCGATGTTTCTCCTCCGAAGTTAAAGAGTGCATTATTTACCAACAAGAACGTAACACTTACAACAGCTTGCCTCGCTAAGGTTACAAAACCTAAAGATGCAATTTCAGATACAATAGACTTCTGTAATTTAAAATGTGAAAAGTTGATTTTCAACTCAGAATTATCGGATAAAAAATACCAAAATATAAACAGAAACGCCACGACATAAGACCCTGTTGTAGCCCATGCGGCTCCTGCCATTCCGTAATCTAAAACATTAATAAATATATAGTCTAAAACTAAGTTGCCGACGGAAGGAATAAGCATGGCATACATCGCAAATTTAGGTTTCCCTTCTGCTCTAATGACAGTATTCCCCATCATTACAAATCCTAAGATGGGTACACCGTAGAGAATGATTTCGTAATATACTTTTGCTGGTTCAAAAATATTACCTTTTCCACCAAAAGCAGGAATTAGGGTGTCTACAAAATAAAGTCCAAACACAGCAAACGTCACCGTAAACAATAGGGTGAGTGTGAGCTGATTCCCAAAAGTTTTAAGCGCTTTAATAGTATTATTAGCACCTAAAGCTCTAGAAATCATTGAAGACCCTCCAATACCAATAGCCATACCCAATGCTGCAATAAAAAACGACACTGGTAGTACTACGTTAATGGCGGCAATGGCTGTAGAGCCAATCCAATTTCCAACAAAAATAGTATCGACCAAGATGTTAAGCGACATCACCAAAATACCAATAGATGCTGGTACGGCTTGCCTAATTAGTAATTTGCCTATAGGCTCATTACCTAGATCTTGAGACGATACATTTGCCATTATACGGCTTTCGTTTCAGCAGTTGCCCACTCCTCTACCATAGTGCTAAGGACTTCAGCAAAATCGTCGCGGTCGTTAAGGCAAGGGATCACTGTAAATTCTTTTCCACCCATTTCATGGAAGATTTCTTCACCTTCCATCGCAATTTCTTCCAAGGTTTCTAAACAATCGCTTACAAAAGCAGGTGTTACAATAGCCATTTTCTTGGTACCAGCCTTACCCATTCTTTCAATTGTTCGGTCTGTATAAGGTTTTAACCATGGATCAAACCCAAGTCTCGATTGAAACGTCGTAGAATATGTACCATTTTTTAAACCTAGCTTTTTAGCCACATTTACGGTGGTAATTTCGCATTGGTGACGGTAACAAAACTCATGTTGTTTACTCCCCATTTTAAAACAGCATTTGCCGTTCATTTGGCAGTTACCATTGGTAATATCACTTTTACGAATATGTCTTTCAGGAACCCCGTGATAACTAAAAAGAACATGGTCATAATCCAAATCATTCAAGGTTTCACCAATGCTTTTAGAAAGTACATTGATATAATCTTCACGATTGTAAAATGCTGGAGTTCGTGTAATTTTTATATCTGGAAAATGTTTAGCAACCAATTCATCTACTTTTACATCAATCGTTTCCGTTGTTGCCATCGCAAATTGCGGATATAGCGGAATGGTTTTTATTTCAGTACAGCCTTTATCAACTAATTCTTGCAATCCTTTTTTAATCGTCATGCTGCCATAACGCATGGCCAAAGCCACAGGATACTCTACTTTTTGCTGTACTTTTTCTTGAAGTCGCTCTGAAAGTACAATTAACGGAGAGCCTTCCTCCCACCAAATTTTTTGATAGGCTGCAGCCGATGCTTTAGGTCTGGTATTTAAAATAATACCTTTTACCAAAATAGTACGTGCCACTAATGGCACATCAATAACGCGTTCGTCCATTAAAAACTCGCCAAGATACTTCTTAACATCTTTAGGACTTGGGCTGTCTGGAGAGCCCAAATTAACTAATAAAATTCCTTTTGACATGCTTTACATTTTCAACTACAAAAGTACGATACTAATCCTAAAACTTAATAATGGTTTGTATTGGTTTTATTTATTCTACCATCTTAAAATATTTTATCTACTTTTAGGTTATAGATACCTAAACAAATAGTTTTATGACTTGTTTTTAATCGAGTTTAAGTTAAACTACAAGTCTGTTTAAAGGATTTAAATATCTTTACAAGCCTTGATAACATTTTATTATGAACCGAGTATGTTCAAAATTTAATTATTTAAAATATAATTAATAGCGAACTGCATGTGACAATTAAAAGGTCAACAAACACAAACACATGAAAAAAATCCTATCACTACTTCTCTTTTTATTTACAATAGTTGCCTTTTCACAACAACAATATCAGAGTTTACTTTGGAAAATTACAGGAAACGGATTAGAAAAACCGTCCTACCTCTATGGCACCATGCACGTTAGTAAAAAAGTAGCGTTTAGGTTAGACGATGTGTTTTATAAAGCTTTAGATCAAAGTGATTGTATTGCACTAGAATCTGACCCAACCACGTGGCCAGGTTTTAATTACGAAATGATGCTTGGGCAAATGGCAGCCTACACTAATTATAATGATAATTTTTACACCAACCTTTTTAAGCTAACGCATCCGGAAGAAATGGCCATTAGAGGCTCAGTGCGTATGGATAATAATGCAGTGAACGCCTATTTATATAGAAAAAATAGTTCTTCAGATAATTTTGAAGAAGAAACGTATTTGGACATGTTTATTTTTCAGGCGGGAAAGAAAAACAATAAAAAAATATATGCCCTAGAGGATTTAGAAGAATCTAGATACTTAACCACAAAAGCAGCTTATAACGCTAATAAAAAAGAATTAGACCCTTGGTTACAAAAATTGTATGCTAAAGAGAACGCGTATTTAATTCAAGAAAACTTATATCGCGATAGAAACTTAGACTTACTCGATTCTATTGGTGCTGGTGTTAACACCGAATTCTTCCGCGAAAACATGCTCTATATTCGAAACGAGAATATGGTGATCTCTTTAGAAAAATTAATGCCTACCAAATCTGTATTTGCAGGAGTTGGTGCCGCACATTTACCAGGAGAACACGGCATGATTAACATGTTACGTCAACGCGGTTATACCGTAAAAGCACTAACGTCGGATCAGACAGATTATAGTAAAACAGAAAAAACAAAACTCGATAGTCTTTTTGTAACACCAGAACTAAAAAAACACAGTAGTCCGGATGGATTTTTAAGCATCAATACTTACGATGAGCTTAGAGAGTTTTCTTATGGTGGACAGAAATATTATTTAGATCCAGACATGACCAATGGTGCCTATTTAACCATTAACAGAATTAGTCGTTTTACGTATTTACCAAACGAAAAAGAAAACATTAGCCTTAAGGAAATTGACCATTTGCTGTATGAAGACATTCCTGGAGATATTATTAAGAAGGACGAATTAACGCAACCTTATCCCGGCATAAGTATCGTTAATAAAACTAAAAAAGGTGAGTTTCAGAAGTACCATATTTATGAAACACCGTTAGAAATTATAATTATAAAATTTGCGGGTCGCAGTGATTTTGTACTCAAACATGAAGATAAGATTTTCAATTCAATAGTATTGAAAACTCCTTCAGACGACACACAACTGTTCACCTCTCCTAAGCGTAAGTTTCAAGTAGATTTTCCTAAATATTATATTTCTAGCAACATGGATAACTATGGAAAAAAGCTAGTGGAAGGTCATAAAGATGGAGCTTATTATTTTGTTGAAGAAGCCGTTTTAAACGACTTAACTTATATTGAAGAAGACAGTTTTGAGGCTAAGTATTTTCACCATGCCTTATATAAAAATTACAAATTAGTTGAAGCTGAAGGTGGTTTTAAAGCAGGTGATTACAAAACCTATGAATCTAACGCCATTTTAGATGCAGACACCAACAAAAGATTATATCTAAAAACCATTGTTAAGGATGGTAGTTACTATCTGTTGGGTTATGTGGGCACAAATGAAGCCGATAAAACGGCATTTTTTAAGTCGTTTAAATTTAATAAAACAGATTATTCAGGATTCGAAAAAGTGATAGATACCTCTTTACATTTTTCGGTTAACACAAATGGAAAAGCACCTTTACCAAATCCATACAACTACAATTACAATGGTGGTAAAAAAGCTAAAGATTATGAGCAGACCATAAACGAAACGGTTTATTCTACTTATGCTAACGAGCAAATCTCCATCTCAAGGACTAAGTTTCACGATTTACAAATGTTTCATAATGTAGATAGCCTTTGGAAAGATTTAGAAGAGAAAGTAAATTACAGAGCACGTTATTATAAAGCCGAAAAAGCATTTCATATCGCCAATCGTAAGTCATCTAAAACGGATGATGATATTTACATCAATACTTTTAGTTACACAGATTCTTCAAGTGCAAAGCAAGTATTAGTTAAGAATATTTTGAAGGAAGGAGTGCTTTTCGAATTAAAAACGTTAGTGGATTCTATAAGCGGTCCTTCAAAATTTGTGACAGAATTTTACGAGTCATTTACACCTAAAGACACTCTTTTAGGGAAAAATGTGTTAACAGATAAAACCAAACAGTTTTTTGAAGCCTTACGAACAAAAGACAGTATTGTTTTAGAATCTTACGGTCTTATTAAATTTAAGAAACACAACAGTAAAGACATCGTTTCAATTCTGAAGGATTTTGAATTTGATAAAGAACGCCTAGAGATAAAATTGTACCTCGTAGAACAACTCATCGAAATCGACTTAAAGAACAATCTGCCTTTTATAAAGCAACTCTATCACGATAGTTATTCTGATCCACAAACCCAAACCTCTATTTTAGAAGGCTTATTAGATTCTAACACCAAAGAATCATATACCATTGCTTTAGAATTAATGGAGCGCGATTTACCCTTAGGAAGTGTTGGCAGCATGTTTTACAATTATAATCGTAAGGACTCTTTAGAATTGAAAGCTTCGCTATTTCCTAAAATATTAGAATACAGCACCATACAAGAGTACAAACAACCACTTTACACTTTACTAGCTAAGATAAAAGACAGCGGATTAGTAAAGCAAAAGACCTATAAGAAATATAAAAATCAGTTGATAAATGACGCTAAAATGGAAATAAAGCGGAATTTAGGAAGCTATAATAATTACGGTTACAATTCGTATTCGCATAATTTAGCGACCTATGTACGACTCATTTTTCCTTATAGAGAAGAACGTACAGCTAAAGATTTCTTTTCAAAATTGCTTAATGTAGATGATATAAATGCCTTGGTAAAATATTATGTATTATTAACTAAGGCCAAAGAAACAATTCCGGCTCAACTTACTGAAAAGCTTGTAGATGATGAAGAAAACCAATATTTACTTTTAGAAGAATTAGATGCTTCTAAATTATTGGGCAAACTAAAATCTATTGGTATTAATCAACAACAATTTGCCAAATCGAAACTCTTATCGGACGCTAATTATGAAAAAGAAAAAGATTCTATTGCCTTTCTTTTTAAGCGCGATTTTGTGACCGACAAAGGTAAAAATGCCGTAATGTATTTCTTTAAAATAGATAAGGATGACGAGTATTCTGGCAAACTGGAGGCCTTACATTATATTTCATTTATTAAGCCAAAAGACCCAAAGCAATTGGTTGTAGATTATTATTCTATATCAGAAAGTTATGGTACTATGGTTGATAAAACTAAGGAACTCGAAGAGCAATATACCGAAATTCTTAACCTAGCAATTTATAAGGATAGACAACGTGTAACGCCTACTGGTGGTGATGGGTATTATGATTATTAAACTCTTTTTCGTATTTTCGACTATAACAATTTAAATTTTAATCTAATGATTTCCCCATTTCAAATTATCGTCCTTTTATTAATATTTGTTTCAATAATTATTACAAGCTTAGTTTTAGCATCAAAAAACGAGAGCACTTTTAAGTTTTTAATTTGGGTGGCAATAATTTTATGTTTACCTTTTATAGGAAGTGCTAGCTATTTAATAAAACATTATACGTCTATAAACACCAAAACTAATAATGTTTTTAGTTAACTAGAAGCCGTTATATACTTCTTAGGCGTGGTCCCAAAATAGAAAACCGAATCACCCTAAATCTATTTAAAGTCTTCATTTAATTTTTTAAGAATTAAAACGTTTGATTGATAAACCTTAATCGTTCAAATTACATGAAAATAATTTCTTATTCAATCATCCTTTTTTATATCATTACTCATATTACGTATGCACAGAATATTAATTATGATGTTGAAATAGAATATACAATCTCCTTTAATACCGAAAGACCAACCACACAAAAAGGCATTTTATATTTAGATAACTCGAGAAAAAAGTCCATGTTCATTTATGGGAAAAATACAGAATCTAGCATAAAACAAAGTGAAGAGGAAAACACGGAATATGATTTATTTTACGCAGGAAAGAAAAAAGTTTTTTATCAAGATTTTAATAAGGATACGCTTATATCAAGAATAAATTTATTTTCTGAACAATTTATAGTAGAAGAAAATATCCCACAATTGAAATGGGAAATTCATGATGAAGAAAAAATGCTTGATAAGTACCTTTTAAAAAAAGCAACTTTATACTTTAGAGGTAGAAATTATATAGCCTGGTATTCGGAAGAATATCCTTTACCTTACGGACCTTGGAAATTTAGTGGTTTACCAGGGCTAATTATGGAAATATATGACACAACTAAACGTTACCATTGGCAAGTAAATTCAATCAAACAAACTGAAGAAACTGCTTTAGACTTGCAGCCTGTTCTAAAAGGGAAAGAGACACTAACAATAAAACAATACGCCGATAGAAAGTTTAACAACGATAATCAGTTTAAAAAAATGGCAAGCAAGCTCCCCAAAGGAGTCCAAGTAACTCAAATGAAGACACCAAGAACAGGTTTTGAAATTAAATTTGAATGGGAAGAAGAAAAAAAGAACTAATTCTATTTATTTTGTTAACTTTTAATGGTCTCATTTATTCCCAAACAATTATTTCAGGATTTATTAAAGAAAAAAATGGAAATTCAATTCCTTCAGCAAGTATCATTCTAAAAGATTCTCTTAGCTCTTCAACTATTGAATATACATTTTTAGATCAAAATGGAAACTATAAATTAACCACTAACCAATACGGTCATTTTAAGCTTTCGTTTTCCTCCCTTGGCTATAAAACCAAAATCATTTCCATTACTATTTTAAAAAATCAAAGCCATCTTAACTTAGATATCGTTTTAGAAGAGCAGCCCATAGATTTAAAAGAAGTAATTATCCGTGCAGAAAAACCTATTTCTATCCTTAAAGACACCATCCTTTTTAAAACTAGATTCTTTACTAATGGTACAGAACAAACGGTAGAAGACCTATTAAAAAAAATTCCAGGATTAAATGTAGGTAGTAACGGCACAATTAAAGTAGGCAATCAAGAAATTGAGAAACTTATGATTGATGGAGACGATCTTTTTGAGAAAGGCTATAAAATATTGTCAAAAAATATGCCTGCCTATCCTATAGAAGAGGTTGAGGTATTAAAACGCTACTCAAACAATCGGTTACTAAAAGACATTGAAGAAAGCAATAAAGTAGCTTTAAATTTGAAGCTAAAAGAAGATGCTAAACGTATTTGGTTTGGTAATGCTGAACTAAGTATTGGTAATGATAGTTTCTACCAACTCAAAGGTAACCTTATGAATTTTGGCAAAAAAAATAAATACTATTTTTTAGCCAACAGCAACAGTGTTGGTTATGATACCACAGGAGATATTCAACAACTCATAAAGCCTTACCGTTTTAATGAGCCGGCCAGTATTGGGGACAACCAACAGGTTAATAATTCACTACATTTATCTGCTGGTAGCTTAAATTTTAAACGTAGCAGAACCAATTTTAATAATGCAGAACTGCTTTCATTAAATGCTATATTTAACCCCACTGAAAAACTTAAAATAAAAACATTAGGCTTTTTTAATTGGGATGAAACTGATTTTTTTAGAAACAGCATAGATGTTGTTAATATAGACAACACCAACTTTACCAATACTGAAGATTATAATCTTAGAAATAAAAAAAGAATTGCATTTGGCAAGTTAGACGTAACTTACAACATCTCTAAAACCAAAATGTTAGAAGCCACCACAAAATTTAATAGTGGTAATTATAATGATGGCTCTAATTTAATATTTAATGGAAATTCTACAATAGAGAATCTAAAGCATCAAAACACATTATTTGATCAAAAAATTAATTACACCAATAAGTTTAAAGATAAAAAAGTGTTTTTACTTACAGGGCGTTTTATTCAAGAAAAATCACCACAAAATTATAGTATCAACCAATTTTTTTATCAAGATTTATTTCCAGATACTACCAATGCAAACAACGTAAAACAACAAAGCACTAACCAAATGCAATTTGCAGGTGTAAGCGCACATTTATTAGATAGAAAACCTAACGGTAACTTACTAGAGCTTCAATTTGGTAATGAATTTAGAAAAGACAAATTAAACACTGAGTTTTCAATTTTAGAAAATGAAACTATTTTAGACAAACCCATAAGTTACCAAAACAATACCAATTACACGGTTAACGATTTATACCTAAAAAGTAAATACCGTTATAAAATAGGCGATTTTGGACTCACAGGAAAATTAAACATACATCAGCTTTTTAATCAATTAGACTTCAGCAATAGCTCAGAGAGCCAAAAACCTTTTTTTGCAAATCCTAGTATTGGACTGGATTGGAAAATAAATGATAAAAACAAAATTACTTCATCGTATTCTTATAATACCACTAATGCAAAAATTTTAGATGTATATAACAACTTTGTGCTTACCGGTTTTAGATCGTTTTCTGCTGGCACTAGTAATTTTAATCAATTAGATGCCTCTAGCATCTCGTTTAATTATCAATTGGGTAATTGGAGCGATCGCTTTTTTGCGAATACATTTATTTTGTACAGTAAAAATCACGATTTCTTTTCTACCAATACAGATATTGAACAAAATTTTACCCAATCTCGACAAATACTAATAAAAGATCGAGAGTTTATAAGTATAAATTCTAAACTCGATTATTATTTTAAGTTTATCTCTTCTAATTTAAAACTAGATTTAGGCTACTCTAAAAGCGAATTTAAAAACATTGTAAATAATTCAGATCTAAGAACCATAACCTCTAATAATTATAATTACGGCATAGAATTACGTTCAGGTTTTAAAGGTGTCTTCAACTACCATATAGGCACAAAATGGACAACAAACAAAATAGAAACTACAATTGATAATGCTTATACTAACAATGAAAGTTTTTTAGACTTAACCTTTGTATTTAATGACAAATTTGATGTTCAATTACAATCGGAACGTTATTATTTTGGAAATATACAAACAACGGATAACACGTATTATTTCTTAGATATTGATGCCAGATATCAACTCATAAAAAGTAAACTGTCTTTGGGCTTAACCGGTAAAAATCTTTTTAACACTAAAACATACAGAACGTTTTCAATAAGCGATATTGGCACTTCTACTGCAGAGTACAGGTTGCTACCAAGACATGTGCTGTTAAAACTAGAATATAGGTTCTAAAACCTAACTCGAAGCCTGAATATACTTCTTAGGCGTCGTCCCAAATTTCTTTTTAAAAGCGGCTATAAAATGGCTTCCTGTGCTGTAACCAACTTTTAGTCCAACTTCGTTTACATTATAATCACCAGATTCTAAAAGTTTACGAGCGACTTCCATTTTATAATCGAATAGAAAACTAAACACCGAATCGCCGTAAATCTGCTTAAAGCCTTCTTTTAATTTCTTAAGACTTAAATCAATTTCATCCGCCAACTCTTGCAAACTTGGTGGTTCAGCCATATTTGCTATCATAATGTCTTTTGCTTTTTTTAATTTGGCAACATTGACCTCATCAACTAAAAACGGACATTGTTCAATATCGGCATCTTCACTTCGGTTAAAAAACAGACTCAATAATTCATAAGCCTTGCCTTTAAAATATAAGGGTTTAATGGAATTGTTCAGGTTAAAACTGATGAGCTGATTCAAAACTACAGCCATTGAAGGCGAAATTTTTCCGTCTTTATAATATTTTTTATCTCTATTATCGTCCGTTAAAAACGTGACATAATTAGCATCCTCTGAAAACAAACCATGAAATTTCTTAATAGAAATCACTAAAGACACCAACCAAGAATGCGGCTGAATTTCTAAATGAATCGGCAAATCACGTTCTGGATTATAAAGTAACAAGGACGTTTCTTCATCAATATTCAAGGTATAGTTGCCCTGATTAAACTTAAAAGCAGCTTTTCCTTTAGTGCAAAAATGAAACTGAATATAGCTACTATCAATCTCACGCTCAAGAATTTCGAGGCTGTCATTTTCATTTTTATGGGTTAACACAAAAAAGCCATCTTCAATACGTGTTTCCTCAAAAGTACTTATAGCGATACTTTCTGAGTTAGTTTTTTCTAAATCCATTTCGTTATTATTTAGATTCATTCTAAACAAAAGCCTAAAAAGCCCTTGGTTTTACTACAAAAGTATGATAATTATCATGTTTTAGTAAAAAACAATCCTAAAAAACCACAATCGATACTTTAAGTTCTTCTAGCGTTATTTTTATTTGAATATCAAAATTACATTTGCGCTGTTACTTTCCAAAGTCAGGTAAACGAGCGAACGCAACACATGCATAATAAAAGCAAATATTTTTACGCCATAGGTCTCAGCTATCAAAAAGCAGATGCCGAAGTGCGTGGTCATTTTAGTTTGAGTGATACGGCTAAACACAATGTGTTGTCGCAAGCTAAGCAAAATGGCATCGAAAGTCTATTAGTGGTTTCTACTTGCAACCGAACTGAACTTTACGGTTTTGCCGAGCATCCTTTTCAACTGATTCAATTATTATGTAATAACACAAAAGGTACTATTGAAGAGTTTCAAGATGTAGCTTATGTTCACAAAAACAAAGATGCTATAAACCACATGTTCCGTGTTGGCTCTGGTTTAGATAGTCAGATTCTTGGAGATTTCGAAATTATATTTCAACTTAAAGCTGGTGCACGAATCTCAAAAAAAGTAGGTTTATTAAATTCATTTACGGAACGTTTAGTGAATTCTGTGATTCAAGCTAGTAAACGTATTAAAAACGAAACGCAGTTATCTTCTGGTGCCACATCGGTTTCATTTGCTTCTGTTCAGTACATTATGAATACCGTTGAGCAGATTTCTAAAAAGAATATTTTACTCTTCGGAACAGGAAAAATTGGAAGAAACACTTGTGAAAACTTAGTTAAACACACTAAGAATTCTCATATCACTTTAATTAACAGAACTAAAGATAAAGCTGAAGAAGTTGCCGGTAAATTTAACCTTGTTGTAAAAGATTACGAGAATTTAGAAGACGAAATTAACGCTTCTGATATTGTCATTGTAGCAACAGGCGCTCAAAATCCAACGGTTTACAAATCTTTAATTTCAACCGAAAAACCATTATTGGTTTTAGATTTGTCGATTCCAAAGAATGTTAATGAAGACATTAGAGAACATGCTAATATCACTTTAGTACATTTAGATGATTTGGCAAAAATCACAGATGATACTTTAGAAAAGCGAAAAGCATACATTCCACATGCTGAAGCGATTATTATAGAAATTTCAGCCGAATTTAATGCGTGGTTAAATACGTTAAAATTTGTACCTACCATCCAGGCTATAAAGCATAAATTAACAGATTTTAAAAATTCTGAGTTCAATACACAACGTAAAAAGATGTCTGACTTTAACGAGGTTCAGGCAGAATTAATTACGAGTAATTTGATTCAGAAAATAACAAATCAATTTGCACATCACTTAAGAGAAGATGGCAATACTTCAGATGAAAGCATAGAGCTCATCAAAAAAATATTTCAGTTAGAAACTACCGATAATGTCTAAAATAATTCGCATTGGCACACGCGACAGCCAGCTCGCTATGTGGCAAGCAAAAACCGTTCAATCTCAACTTGAACATTTAGGTCATAAAACCGTCCTTGTTCCGATAAAATCAACAGGAGATTTAGTTCTCGATAAACCGTTGCACGAACTCGGTATTACCGGAGTTTTCACTAAAACTTTAGATATCGCCATGCTTAAGGGCATTATTGATATTGCGGTTCATTCTTTAAAGGATGTACCAACCATTTTACCCAAAGGAATTATTCAAGCGGCAGTTTTAAAACGTGGAAATATTAATGACACCTTAGTTTTTAAAGACAATGAAGAGTTTTTATCAGCTAAAGACGCCATTATAGCGACAGGAAGTTTAAGACGACGTGCACAATGGTTAAATCGTTATCCAACGCATACTATTGTTGGTTTGCGTGGGAACGTGAACTCTAGACTAGAAAAGCTTGAAAATAATGACGATTGGGATGCTGCTATTTTTGCAGGAGCCGGTTTAGGACGCTTAAATATCACACCCGAAAATTCAATTAACCTACACTGGATGGTTCCTGCGCCAGCACAAGGAGCTATTATGATTACAGCTTTAGAATCTGACGAAGAAACTAGAGCAATCTGTACAGAAATTAATGACGAAGTAACTCAAATTTGCACCACTATTGAGCGCGAATTTTTGAATCGTTTAGAAGGAGGTTGTACAGCACCAATTGGAGCTATTGCTTATATTAACAAAGAAGAAGAACTTAATTTTAAAGGGATTCTTTTAAGTACCGATGGCTCTAAAAAAATCGAAGTGGTTAAAGTAGTTCCACTTGGAAACCATCATAATGTAGCAGAATTCTGTGCTGATTATATTATTGGCAAGGGAGGTAAGGTTTTAATTGACGAATTAACGCAAGGTGACAAAATCACTAATATTTATTCTACGAAACAATTAACTAACGATCAGAAAGCAATGTTTCATGATGATGTTGTCGCTGAAAGTAACGATGATATTAAAATTAATCCCAACAGACTTAGTAAGAGTGTTGTTCGTAACGAAATTGAGAACGTTATTATTACAAGTCAGAATGCAGTAGAATCGCTACTTACAAATTTTTCGGCAGTAGAATTACAATTCAAAAATATTTATTGTGTTGGTCGAAAAACTAAACGTATGGTTGAAAAACGTATCGGAAAAGTTAAGCATTACGAGCAGTACGCTAAAGATTTGGCCAATCACATGGTTGAGTTTATGGATGGTGCTGAAGTGACTTATTTCTGTAGTAATTTGAGATTAGATACCATACCCGATATTTTATCCGAAAACAACATCAAAGTCAACGAAGTTGAAGCATACGAAACGAAGCTTGATGCTAAGAAAGTAGAAGGTGATTTAGATGGAGTTATGTTTTATAGTCCATCTACAGTTCAAAGTTTTTTACAACAAAATGAAGCTAAAGGCATTGCATTTTGTATAGGAGATACAACCGCTACTGAAGCTAAAAAGTACTTTAAAGAGGTGAGAGTGGCTAAAGTTCCTTTGGTTGAGAGTGTTGTTGAGTTGGTGAATGAATTTTACAAATAGTATTACACCCCTAAAGTCCCCTCAAGGGGACAATTGTTCTATGAAACTTTAGAGGTTTATGATAAAAATCTTATTTTCAAAATGAACATAATATTATCAGTTTACTCAATTTTAAATCTGTAAATTGTCCCCTTGAGGGGACTTTAGGGGTGTTTTTTGAAAAAATAATTAAAAAATAGATTCCTGTCTTTACAGGAATAACAGAAACATGATAAAGAACGATTTATTTTTAAGAGCATTAAAAGGAGAAACTGTAGAACGCCCACCAGTTTGGATGATGCGCCAAGCAGGTAGATACTTACCTGAGTTTATGGAAATCAAAGCGAAATATGATTTCTTTACACGTTGCCAAACACCAGAATTAGCAAGTGAAATTACGGTTCAACCAATACGTCGTTATGGTATGGATGCTGCTATTTTGTTTTCAGATATTTTAGTGATTCCTCAAGCGATGAATATTGAGGTTCAGATGAAACCTAATTTTGGGCCTTACTTACCAAATCCAATTCGTTCTCAAAAAGATGTCGATAACGTCATTGTTCCAGATGTAAAAGAGGCTTTAAACTATGTTTACGAAGCTATAAAAGCCACCAAAGAAAAACTGAATGACGAGATTCCGTTAATCGGTTTCGCTGGTTCACCTTGGACTATTCTTTGTTATTGCGTGCAAGGTCAAGGTTCTAAAAACTTTGATAAAGCTAAAGAGTTTTGTTTTACAAATCCGATTGCTGCACACCAATTATTACAGAAAATTACAGATACTACCATCGCCTATTTAAAGGAAAAAGTGAAAGCGGGTTGTAATGCCGTACAAGTTTTTGATTCTTGGGGAGGCATGTTATCTCCTGTAGATTATCAAGAATTTTCTTGGCAATATATGCAACAAATCATTGATGCTTTAAAAGATGATGCACCAGTTATCGCCTTTGGAAAAGGGTGTTGGTTTGCTTTAGATTCTATGGCAAAATCAGGAGCTTCTGCTTTAGGTATCGATTGGACCTGTTCTGCAAAAAATGCACGTTACCTTACAGGAGGAAATATCACTTTGCAAGGTAATTTTGACCCAACGCGTTTATTTTCGCCACCTGCTGAAATCAAGAAGATGGTGACTCAAATGATTAACGAATTTGGGAAAGATAAATACATCGTTAATTTAGGACATGGTATTTTACCAAACATCCCTTTAGAAAACGCCAAAGCATTTATCGATGCCGTTAAGGAATACAAAGCAAAATAACTTTAATTCTCTATTATTGTAACTTAGAACACCTTTTAACGTCTTTTAAGTGTCGTCAACTAAAAACAATAATATGATCAATAACATATTAAAAGGGATCCAAGCTTATGCAGGATCCTTCGCTTTAATTTCAAAATTAAAACTTTGGAAATACTTCGCCATTCCTATACTTATTAGCGTTGTAACCGCTGTAATGATTGGGTTGTCTGCTTACGGATTATCAGATAATATCGGTCGTTTTATTGCCAGTATTTGGCCTTGGGATTGGGGAAAAGAAACCTTTACTGCCATCTCAACATTTATTGGAGGCATCATCGTAATTGCCATTGGCTTAATTTTGTACAAACACATTATAATGGCATTATCTGCGCCATTTATGAGTCCAGTTTCAGAAAAAATTGAAGCGCATTTAACAGGAATTGAACAACACAATCACAGAAACACATCGTTTAAAGACCAGCTGTGGCGTGGTATAAGAATTAATATCCGGAATTTAGCCAAAGAACTATTAGTTACAATTCCTATTTTGCTTTTAAATTTTATCCCGTTAATTGGTAATATCGCTTCATCTGTCTTATTGTTTTTAGTCCAATCCTATTATGCTGGTTTCGGTAATATGGATTATACTTTAGAACGTCATTTTAAATATAGAGAAAGCATTAATTTTGTTGGAAGACACAAAGGAGTTGCCATAGGAAACGGTATTGTTTTTATGCTCTTTTTATTGATTCCGGTTGTCGGTGTTATTCTTGTTTTACCATTGAGTGTTACAGCGTCTTCTGTGAATACTGTAAAGCTCTTAGAACAGGAAAAAGCACTAAACCAAAATAGCCTCAGAGTATAATGGTTGCAAAATTCGATACATTTGAAATCAATCCGATTCACAAAGGAGACGCCTGGAAAATTTGTAATTTGTGTGTTGCCAATGCAGATAGACTAAATCGTTATTTCCCAAAAACTTTAGAGCAGAATTTAAACCCAACACTATCTCAATTATTTGTTGAGAAGATGATAAAGCAGTTCGAAGAAAAAGAAACGTTTCTATTTACGTTAAAACATTCCGATACAAGAGAACTCGCAGGACTTATTTACATCAAGGAACTCGATTGGACCATAAAACAAGGTGAATTCGCTTATTGCATTGGTTATACTTTTGAAGGGCAAGGTTTAATGTCTAAAGCTATCCATCAACTATCACAACATGCATTTAGTAATTTAGGTCTAGAAACACTTCAAATTATTGCACATAAAGACAATTTACCGAGCGTAAAAGTGGCTTTGAAAAATGGTTTTAAATGGGTAAAAACTTTGGCTAATGAGTTTACACCAATTGGTGAACAATCTTTGGACATGGAGTTGTATGAATTATATAAACAAAACACACGCAAAGACCTTGCAGGTTTTTAAAACCTAGCAGGTCTAGTTCAACTCTTAAAAACAAGACTAAATTTCTAATAAGATGGAATTACTAAAAGAAGAAAATTACTACCATATTTATAATCGAGGAATCAATAGCGAAGTGATTTTTAAAGATGAAAATAATATGAATTATTTTTTAAAGTTAGTAGCAAAGTATTTAAGCCCAAATGTTAATATTCTAGCCTATTGCCTACTTAATAATCATTTTCATTTTGCTATTGAGGTAACTTCAGAAACCAAAGAAGTTAATCAAGCATTTTCAAATTTATTTAATGCCTATACCAAAGCTTACAACAAGCAGAATTATAGAACAGGTGCTTTATTAGAACGACCTTTTAAAAGAAAACAGATAAAAAATGAAGATTATTTAAAACAACTCATTTTATATATTCATAAAAATCCCGAAAATCATAATATTGTAAACGATTTTAAAACTTATGAATTTTCATCTTTTAAATCGTACGTTTCTGAAAATGATGCCCTAATTAGTCAAAAAAAATCATATATAATTGGACTTTTTGATGACTCTGAAAATTTCATAATAACACATACCAAAAAAAATTCTATAGAATTAAATATGGAAAACGATAATTCTAGACCTACTAGGTTTGAAAAACCTGCTAGGTCACCAATGAAAGACAAATTCTTCAATTACATACACCAATTACAAGACACTATCACCTCTAAACTTGAAGAAGTCGACGGCAAAGCCAAATTCCAAGAAGATAATTGGGACCGACCAGAAGGTGGTGGAGGAAGAACACGCGTTATAGAAAATGGAAACGTTTTCGAAAAAGGTGGTGTAAACATATCTGGTGTTCACGGAAAATTACCCGACAGTATGCAAAAATACTTTGGTGTAGAGGATGCCGATTTTTTTGCTTGTGGTCTAAGTTTAGTCTTGCATCCTACAAATCCAATGGTGCCAACAGTTCATGCCAACTGGAGATACTTCGAAATGTATGATAAAGAAGGAAATATTGTAGACCAATGGTTTGGTGGTGGACAAGATTTAACGCCATACTATTTATTTGAAGACGATGCCAAACACTTTCATCAAACCTGCAAAACAGCTTGCGACAAACACAACCCAGAATTTTACCCAAAATATAAGTCGCGTTGCGATGACTACTTTTACAATGCTCATAGAAATGAAGGTCGTGGTATTGGCGGTTTATTCTTTGATTATTGCAAAGCTACAGACGAGATGAGTATGCAAAACTGGTACGATTTTGTAACCGAAGTTGGCGATAGTTTCTTAGAAGCTTATGTACCAATTGTTGAAAAACGAAAAACATTAGAATACACCAAACCTCAACGCGACTGGCAAGAAATTAGAAGAGGACGTTATGTGGAATTTAATTTAGTCCATGACAAAGGCACTTTATTTGGATTAAAAACCAATGGACGCATAGAAAGTATTCTAATGAGTTTACCACCACATGTGCAATGGGTATACGACCACCAACCAGAAGCCGGAAGTGAAGAAGAAAAATTGATTAATGTTTTACAAAATCCTGTGGATTGGGTTTAACAGTTGGCACCACGTCAGACCTTGCAGGTTTTAAAAACCTAGCAGGTCTAAAATAATCAAGAAAACAAAGTTAACTATGAACTGCCACTGCGGAAACCATAAAACCTATCAAGAATGCTGCGAAGTTTTCCACTTAAACAACGGAAAAACAACTACAGCCGAACAACTCATGCGTTCTAGATATTCTGCCTTTGTTTTAGCAAATGGTGATTATTTAATGGCAACGCACCACGGCTCAACACGACCAACAAAAGAGAAAAAAGCGATTGTAAAATGGGCAAAATCAGTACAATGGATTCGATTAGAAGTTTTGGAAACAACCAAAGGTTCTGAAAACGATACTGAAGGTACCGTAAACTTTAATGCTTATTTTTTTGAAAATGGAAAAGTGGATGTCATTCACGAAAAATCGGCTTTCGTTAAAGAAAATGGACAATGGTTTTATTTGGGTTTGAGTAAATAAAGAATTAAAAAGGATGAATCAAACCTCACCTAGCAGGTTTCTAAAACTTTGCAGGTCTAAAATTATCAAACTATGCTATACCATTTGATTGTTGAACAAGTACAATTTGGCCTTGTTAGTCGGTAATAAAGGTTGAAAACTCTACTAGACCTGCTAGGTTTTTAAAACCTGCTAGGTCTTTAAAAAGCATCACTTCCAAACCATAACCTCTTTGGTGACGTCCTTAAACGCATTATACACATGAAACAATCGTGCTTTTAAAAGCAGCTTTCTTCCTTCAACGCTTCGTGTAAATACCAATTTGCTTTTCCCTAAATAATGTTTCCAATGTTTTTGAAATACTACCGCATTTTCCTTTTTATCACCAAATAATTCCGGAACCGGATAAAAATTTTCTACATCTAATCGTTTTCTGAAAAGGTTCGTTTTTATAATTAAATATCTTGGTGATTCTATAGGTTCTAAAAGCTCGCTCAAGGCTTTGGCGAATAATGAATTTTCTAGCGCATTAGCACCAATCAAATTGCAAACCACATCACCTTTTCCTAAGACATAAGAATTCACACTAATATTAGTTCTACCTGAAGTGATATACCCCAATTCATCCAAAGTATCGAGAATTGCTAATCCCATTTTGCCAATCTTTTTATAGAGGTAACCATGACGCAGATATAATTTTACCGCTTTCCAAAGTTTATAGCCAAATACACCAACAAAGGCTGCTAAAAGCGCATATATAAAATAAAAAACACCGCGTTGTAAGATGAGATGGAAACTTTGTAAAATAAACTCGACATAAAAGAGCATCATGGTAAATAATAGTTCTACTACAAAAAAGCGAAGCGCATCAAAATAATAAATCTGTTTTTGAGCTTTAAAAGGTCGTTTTCCTGAATGTAAAATCTTGACTTCTTTGGTTAGTTTTGTGCCTTTTCCGATGGCATTGTCCCATTTTTCCGTAATTAAAACACGCTTTGTGGCGCGATTTAATGTGGCATCATTTAAAGCTTCAATAGATTCTACCGAAATTTCATCTGGAATATTTAAGCGTTCAAAACCATTAGAAATAAATGGAATGGTACTGTTAGTAACGCCTACAAAAGCTTCAAAACGGCGCTTTAAAGTATCGACTTCCTTTCCGCCATCTAAATTGGTTGGATCCACGCAAGCCAAATGCCAAATGTTTCCGGTTTTGTTGGGTGCATTTGCATCTTTCCGAATCGCTCTTCCTCGCATTTGATTAGAGGACACAAACGAACCGATAAAAGAGGCCAGAATTAAACTATTAATAGATGGTGCGTCCCAACCTTCACCTAACAAGGATTTTGTACCAACTAAAACTCTAATATTTCCTGCTTCAAAAAGTTGAGTAATAATACTTACAATGGAATTTTTCGGTTTGCCTTTCGCTGTAACCAACAAAAACGACGCATCAATTTGTAATGGTGAAAATGAAAAATCACCCAATGTAGCAATCGCTTCAAAAGCATTTAAAATCGATTGATGAATAATAACGATACTACCCGAAAGCACAGCCAATTCTTCAGGCTTATCGCAAAAATGTCTTATATATTGAAAAATAGGAAGCACACCAATTTTATCGATGTCTTCTATTTCTTCGTTATTAATATTCAAAAATTCCTTTCGGATATAATCCGTTAGAATCACGCATCTTAAATCGGCATTAAGACTTTCGCGTTCTGCCGTAACAATACTTACGATGCTTTTTAATTTACTAGGACTGTTTGAGAGTGATTTATAGAGTCGCTGTTCGCCAATAAAATCGACTGAATTTCGTTCAAAAACATGAAGTCGTCTTAGTTGTTTTTCTAAAGTTGAAATGTACTTTTCTTGCTCAATTAATTGTTCTCTGTCTGAAACTAATATATTCTGAAACAAAATACCAAGCCAATGCAAATCGAGCTCAGGAAACTGAATCATTTCTTGTTTTTCAAACCCTAAAACTTCTAGTTTTTGATGATCAATTTCAAAGCCACAGGCATACAAAAAGATGAGAATCGCAGAAAAATATTCGGTATTTGAATAGAGTTCATCCAAATGCCAATTCGGATTTTTATAAAACCGATGTTCAATTAGAAAGTTAATGAACACCTCATCCTTTAATAATTCATCTTTAAAATCAGCAATATTCCGTCTGTAATCGACGATAAAATTAATCTCTAAATCTTCGGGTTTTGAGAAATACACAAAATCTTGATGCGGACTTAAATCTCCTTCACGAACCAAATCAGGCACCGCAATTTCATCATCAACCTCACCACAAAGTGTAAAATATTTAGACACCTCTGCTCTACTGCTATCGTAAGGTGGTGTTGCTGTAAGTGCCACGATATAAAACTCAGAATTCCGTTTTAAATCCATTAAGCAATTCCACCACGCATTTTTTAAATGATGGGCTTCGTCTAAAACTAAAGTTTCAATATTATGGCTTTTGAAGAATTGGTAATAGTCGGTTTTATCTTCAAAGGTTTTATAAAAAGCATGAAGCGATTGATAGGTAGAAAACGTAACATCGCTTGGAGATTTAATATCGAATGAATAGGCTTTAAAATCGCGATTTTCAGTAAAAAAGGATTGTAAGCGGTCTTCCCACTGATTTCTTATAGTCAATGTTGGAGCAAGAACTAATGTTTTCTTTCCTAATTTTCTAACGATTTCTAATCCTAAGATGGTTTTCCCAGAACCTGGAGGTGCAATAACATGAAAATGATTGTCTGCAATATGACTATTAAAATGCTTTAAAAGTTCAGCTTGATAGCTTCTCCATGGAAAAATAAATTCTAAATCATCTAAGGATTTGAGCACTTAAAAATGGGTATTATTGATTAACTTTGTAAGTGATAAAAGTAACCATTATACTCATAAATAAAAACCTGTCAGGTTTCTAAAACCTGACAGGTCTCAAAAGATATAATCATGTTCCCAATTAGAAGAAACCGCAGATTAAGAACCAACGAAGCCATTAGAAGTTTAGTTAGAGAAACTTACATTACACCAAATGACTTTTTAGTACCACTTTTTGTTGTTGAAGGCAAAGGTGTAAAAGAAGAAATTGCATCGATGCCAAACTACTATCGTTTCAGTTTAGATTTACTAAAAGAAGAAGTGAAATTATTGTGGAGTTTAGGTTTAAAATCAGTTTTACTATTTGTTAAAGTAGATGATATTTTAAAAGATAACAAAGGAACCGAAGCATGGAATCCTGACGGCTTAATGCAACGCGCTATTAAAACCGTAAAAGATGTTTGTCCAGGCATGTTAGTGATGACCGATGTGGCTTTAGACCCCTATTCATCTTACGGACACGATGGTATTGTTGAAGGTGGAAAAATAATAAACGACGCAACCGTCGAAGCTTTAGCCGAAATGAGCATTTCTCACGCTGAAGCTGGTGCTGATTTTGTGGCACCAAGTGATATGATGGATGGTAGAATCATCGGTATTAGAGAGGCTTTAGATCAATCTAATCTTATTGATGTTGGTATTATGAGTTATTCTGCTAAATATGCCTCTGCATTTTATGGTCCTTTTAGAGACGCCTTGGATTCTGCTCCTGTGGATTTGGTAGATGTTCCTAAGGACAAAAAAACCTATCAAATGGATTTTGCTAATAGAGACGAAGCTATTAAAGAAACGGAAATGGATATTAATGAAGGAGCTGATATTGTGATGATAAAACCAGGTCTTTGTTACTTGGATATTGTTCGCGATATTAAAAACAACTTTAATGTGCCTGTGGCAGTTTACCAAGTTTCTGGTGAATACGCGATGTTAAAAGCTGCAGCCGAAAAAGGATGGTTAGATCATGATGCCGTGATGATGGAACAAGTAACTGCTATTAAGCGTGCTGGTGCTGATATTATTGCTAGTTATTTTGCTAAGGATGTGGTAAAGCTTATAAATGGATAAATAAATTAAGTTTAAAGCGAATCATTTTGAATATCAACTAAAGAACTGTTATACGTAAATACACAGGTATCGCTTACTACACTTGTAAAAGCTGCTAAAGTAAAATAAGCCATGAACAAGAATTGGAAAATACCATTAGCATATATAATTTTGGCTTTATGTTTTAGTTGCAAAGATGAAAATAAATCAAAAATTGAAGAATCATCCGTTTTTAAAATTCACTCCAATGAAGATTCTTTAAACAGTAGAAATAATAAATTTGCGGACTATCCTATTGATGAAATTCATTCAAACTTTAAAACATCTTATAAAGACTCTTTAGATTTGCTTCGTTTTTGGAGAAAATCAGCCTTTTCAACATTAGATACCATAAATGCTGACTTTTCAAATTTAAAAATCAAAAAATTATTGTCCGATTATTCTGATGGAGATAAGGGCATCACTGTAGGTAGAATTTATACCTCGCCAGATAACCTGTTTAAAATAGTTGTTGGACGTGGAGAATCTTGTGGTGCATACTGTAATCCTTATTGGGTTTCAGAAATTGTATTCGCAAATGGACAAATCATAAATGACTTAAATTTTAAAGATGTTGAAAACATTTATCTAATGCCAGATGGAAAATATCTAATAAAGGAAAAGAGCTTTGGTAGACCAGCAGCTGTTTATTCCGAAACAACAACATCGGCGACTCTAATATCACTTGAAAGCAATAAAATAAATTATCACCGATTCGATTATAATTACCCAAAATACAACGAGATTCAAAATGACAGTATTTATAATCCAAGCGGAAAACTTTCCTTGTCTCAAGAACATTTTATTGAAACAGCGCAATATCTAACTTTCAACAACAGCTCTAAAAAACTCTCATATGGCTATGCCACAGATTTTTATTATTGCTGTCAGATTGATTCAGTATATGCTTATACAGGTGAATTTGAATATAAAAATGGAGGATTTGTGCACTTAACTGAACAAAAAAAATTTATAGAAGTAGATTAATTATTGTTAAAACAAATAATACCCACTCACTAGAAAACACGCTTATATTAAATATAAGCGTGTTTTTTTTAACACTACTTGTAAGGCTTATAGAATTTTAAAGACAACTACTCTATAAATCTATTATCTATGATTAGAAAGTACGCGTTTTGGTTTGTTTCAATATTCATTTTACAAACGAGTTGTATCGGAGAAGATGTTATTACTGATTTTATAGAACCCGAGTTAAGAATTCTCAATCCAATAAGTTCATTACCCGCTTTAGAAACCTATCAATTTAACACAGCGTATTTTAATAATATTGGTATTGAAGAAGCAACCACAGTAACATGGAGTAGTTCTAACGAAACGATTGCTACTATTAATTCTTCAGGATTATTGACCGCAATATCTGAAGGCAGTTCAACTATATCTGCAAGCATTCAGGATGATGACATTTTTTTAGAAGAAAATTTCTCAATCACTATTACTGAAGACGGGACAGTTGTCATCACAGAACCTGTTGTAAAATCTGGAACCATAATTACAACGAGCAGTTATTTACTCACAGGTACATTTACGCTTCAAGAACAAGAAAACTCAAATAGTTTACTACTCTCAGTAAATAGCGACTACCAAGCAACGACAAGCTTACCTGGACTTTATTTATACCTAACCAATAATCCGAATTCCATTTCCGGTGCTTATAGCCTAGGACCTGTTAGTGTCTTTAATGGCGCACATACTTATACTATTCCCGATACAGCTATTAATGATTATGCCTATTTACTTTATTGGTGTCAACCTTTTGGCGTAAAAGTAGGAACTGGCGAAATATTAGATTAATTCATCTTTAGACCATTACAATGACCATAAAAAAATTAGTCGCAACACTAGCAATCATTTTATTCAGTTTTCAACTTTCTTTTGCACAATGGACAAAAGATAAAGGGAAAGGCTATTACAAAGTCTCTGCTTGGTATTTAGAGTCTGACCAACACTATACAGATACAGGCGATAAAGATCCTAACGCTACCCGAACAAATTTTAACTTCAATTTTTATGGTCAATACGGACTGACCAAAAAATGGGATTTAATCGCCTATGTTCCGTTTTTCGCAAGAACCACTCAAAACGATGTTGTTTCTGGTACAACAGGAGACGTTCTTACAGAAGGAGAAGCCGTTAATTCTATTGGAGATATCGATTTAGGAATAAGCTATGGTATTTTTAATAAAAATTCTTGGGCCTTATCTGCAACATTTACATTAGGACTTCCAACAGGTAAAAGTGAAGGAGGTTCCGATGGAAGTTTTCAGACAGGTGATGGAGAATTCAATCAACTTGTACAGCTAAATTTAGGTAAATCATTCAACATTTATAATCAGTCATTTTATGGTAAAGCGTATTTTGGTTTTAACAATAGAACGAATGATTTTTCAGATCAAATTACAACAGGAATAGAGTTTGGAACACAGCTAATTAAAAATAAATTTTGGTTAATAGGACGATTAAACACCATTCAATCGCTGCATAACGGAAGTCTAAATGCACAGAATTCTCAGGGCAGTATATTTGCTAATAATATTGAATATGTAGGTATCGGAGGAGAAGCCTCTTATTATATAACTAAAAAATTAGGAGTCTCATTAAATTATAGTTCACTTTTAAGTGGAAAAATTATTGCCGCTAATCCATCAATTAGTGCAGGAGTATTTTTAGATATCAAATAGAAAATACGTCAAAATCACATTAGAGTATCCCTTTTAATTACGCCCAAAATGTCGTAATTATTTTGAATACATAAAGCTAGTAATAGATGCTATTTTTAAAAAAAACACTATAAACCCTCTTATCAAACCTTCATTTTTGATTACTAATCAAATTAATTTCCCTATATTTAATTTCGAATCAATCGAATAACAAACAAATTAATTTCGAAATTAAAAATGGACGACATTGACGAGAGAATCATAAAAATGCTAAATACCAATGCACGTGAATCTTTTGCTACGATCGGAAAATCTGTAGATTTATCTGCTCCAGCCGTTGGTAAACGCGTAAAACAATTGGAAGAGAAAGGATTTATTTTAGGCTATTCACTTCGCCTTAATCATGAAAAACTCGGAGTCAATGTTAAGGCTTATATCAATCTGAAAATTCATCAATCTAGTACAATAAGAACCGCCTACAATCAAATTAGATATTTAGACGAAGTACAACGTTGCGATCGCATTACAGGTGAAGACAGCTTGTGTATTCTGGCTTATTTTAAAAGCAACAAAGAATTAGTAACGCTATTAGAACGCATCTCCCAATATGGAGTTCCCAATACGAGTCTCATTCTAGAAAGTTAGTACCATCTAAATATTGATGACTTCCTCCTCTAATGATTTAGTTATCCCCAAAAGGATTGCCACTAAACGTTACATACTCTTCTTGAGTTATGAGTTCTCCCTCTATAGGCTCTATGATATCCTCAGCTTCAGGATTATCAAAATCCATTTCAACAATTGTCCATAAGTTTATAACATCTTCAATTTCCATAATTAAACCGGGTAAACCGTTAAAACCTCTTGGACCATGCTTTACAGGAATTTCTGGAGTAAACCACGCCTTCACTTTCTTATCGCTGCGCTTATCTATGGTTGCCGCATAGCACGTATAGCCATCTATAACTTTAGATTCTTCCGTAATGGTCCATTCTTTTGGTTTTTGTATGACTCTTTTGGCAGGACCCATTATCGCATTTTGAGTGATACTATAATCGCGACTCCAATCATTGTAATAGGTTGTACTTCCTCCAGCCATCATCCATGAAAGATTAACATTACTTGGTGTAATTATAAGTCCATCACTACCATTATTCCATCCAGGAATATCAATTTTAGGCTCTACATTATAAATTGCAATACTATCATTAAATATCAAATAACCTTCAACGGGTTGCGATTCGTGCATCAATGCAAATACTTCATTCTGAGCATCTGTGTTTTCCTTATTTTCAAAAGGTTGCTCTATACTGTCCTTAATAATTTCGAGACGATAAGTTATTTTTCCTTTCAGTTGCGCAGATAAGCCATATGACCCTAGTAAAACGACTATTAAAATTGTATTTCTCATAACTTTAAATTTACAAATTTTTCTTAACTTGTTCTTTTTGATTATTAACTATAACTTAGTAATAACTAAAAAAATAGCGCACCATAAATTAGTATTCATTTCGTAACTTTGTACATCTAAAAACTTCAAAACATTAATGGGCTTACTCATTTTTTACGCTGTCATATCCATCTTTTTTTCATTCTTATGTTCTATTTTAGAGGCTGTACTTTTAAGCTTAACTCCAACATTTCTTAATATTAAAAAGAAAGAAGGTAAAGCTTATGCGCTTGAATTGGAAGAACTAAAAAAAGATGTCGATCGTCCACTAATTGCTATTCTAACATTAAATACTATTGCACATACTGTTGGTGCCATCTTAGTTGGTGTACAGGCAAAAGTCGCTTATGTAGAAATTTATGGTACTACTAAACGCTCTATTTTAGGTTTTGAGTTTACAGAAGATATCATGGTTGCTGTTGTGTCTACGGTTATGACGATTCTAATATTAGTTGCTTCAGAAATTATACCTAAAACCATTGGAGCCACCTATTGGAGGCAATTATCTAATTTTACAGCAAAAGCTTTAAATATTTTAATATTTCCACTAAAATGGACCGGTATTTTATGGGTGCTTCAATTAACCACAAAACTAATCGGAGGTAAAGGTCATGGTAGTATTTTAAGCCGAGAAAGTTTTGCCGCCATGGCAGATATTGCACATGAAGAAGGTGTATTTGAAGAAAACGAAAGTAAAGTCATTAAAAACTTATTGAATTTTAAAGAAGTACAAGCAAAGGATATTATGACTCCGCGTACAGTTATGAAAACTGAAAACGAGAGTATGACAATTGAAACGTTTTTTAAAGCCAATTCTAATATTCGATTTTCTAGAGTTCCTGTTTATACTGATGAATCTGATAATATTACAGGTTTAGTTTTAAAGGCTGAAGTTTTTAAAGAAATGGCACTAGGTAATGGTTCAAAATTATTATCCGATATTAAACGAAGCATTATTATTGTGAATCGTAGTTTGCCAATTCCTACCTTATTTGAGCAACTCGTAGAAAGCAGAAATCATTTGGCTTTGGTCGTAGATGAATACGGTACCGTAAGTGGATTAGTAACGATGGAGGATGTTATTGAAACACTGCTTGGATTAGAAATTATGGATGAAAGCGATAATGTATCTGACTTACAACTTTTGGCAAGACGAAGCTGGGAATCTAGAGCAAAACGTTTGGGTATCATTGAGAATGATAATCCAGAAAACTAAACTTTCTATTGGAACAGTTACCTCTACAAACCTGCTATATTGAAACTCCACTTGGACATGCAAAAATTAGTGGTAATGAAGATGGTATTTCCTCGGTTTCAATTGTAGATACACAAGAAGAATTATCAAATCCTATTCATGAATCTTTACTAGATTGTGTCATTCAGCTTAAAGAATACTTCAACACTACTAGAAAAAATTTCGACTTAAAACTACATCCTGAAGGCACTGATTTTCAGAAAAAGGTATGGAAGCAATTGGAAACTATTCCTTTTGGTAAATCCATATCCTATTTACAACTATCCAAACAACTAGGTGATGTAAAAGCCATAAGAGCTGCTGCAAGTGCCAATGGGAAAAATCCGCTTTGGATTATTATACCTTGCCACCGAGTGATTGGCAGTGATGGAAGCCTCACAGGTTATGCTGGTGGGTTATACAGAAAACAATGGTTACTTAATCATGAAAGCGAGTACAAACAACAGTCACTTTTTTAGTCAGAATTTTACTATATTTAATTTTTAAATTGCTCCTACAAAACGAGCGTTTCGCAAACGTCTCAGATAAACAAGTCATATTTAGCGAACAGCCTATGACAATTAAAAACCAATACGTATAAACACATGAAATTCATCAAAAAACTACTAAAATGGCTTCTCGGAATTATTGTCGCATTAGTTATTGCTGCTTATATTTTTGATTATGATTACATCTTAAAAGGTGTCCGAGTTGTTTATTTCACAGGCCATTCTACAGCCTTTATTGACGATTACCCTTATTTTGAAAATGATACGATTAAAAAAGGAACAACAACGGATGATTGGCCATTGCACAAAGAATACAATTCCGTAAATGCTACAGACGCGTTAAAAGCAATTAATGATCAGTATGGTACAATTGCGTATTTGATTATAAAAAATGATAGTATTTTCTATGAAAATTATGCTGAAGATTACAGTAAAGATTCTAAAACCAATTCGTTTTCAATGGCTAAAAGTATCACCTCAGCTTTACTTGGTAAGGCGATTATGGATGGCTATATAAAGAATTTAGATCAACCCATTAGTGATTTCTACCCGCAATTTAAAGGTACAAAAACAACAGTTGGCGACTTATCGTCTATGTCTTCTGGCTTAGATTGGGTAGAATCTTATACAAGTCCATTCTCTATTACGGCAAGAGCGAATTATGATGATGATTTAGCTGAAACAATTTTAAATCAGAAAGTCGTAAAAACACCTGGTAAAGAATTTGAATACTTAAGTGGCAGTACACAACTACTCGGTATGGTCATCAAAGAAGCCACCGGAAAACAACTAGCAACCTATCTTTCTGAAAGTTTTTGGCAACCTTTAGGAGCAGAAAACGATGCGTTATGGCAATTAGATGATGGCGACAATAAATTAGCAAAAGCCTTTTGCTGTATCTCTAGTAATGCTCGCGATTTTGCGCGCTTTGGTAAGCTCTACAAAGACCATGGAAAATGGAATGGCAAACAAGTACTAGATTCTACTTTTGTAGCCAGGTCAACCCAATCTAGATTTAAAGGTCAGCCTTATGGTTATGGCTTTTGGGTAAGTGATTATAACAATAAACACACCTTTGCAATGATCGGTATTTTAGGGCAATATGTAATTACAATTCCCGAAGATAACGTCATCATTATCAGACTTGGACATCATAGAAGTCCTGAGAAAGTTAATTTTTTCCCTTCGGATTTTTATGTTTATATTGATGAAGCTTATGCGATGATGAAGAAATAGACTTATTTAGAATTAAAATCTCTAAGGCTTTTTAAACTTTTGAGGTTTAAAAATTGATACCTATGATTTCAAAACTCAACTTAGAACACATTCTATTCTTAGACATAGAAACTGTTCCTGAAACGGAAAACTTCACTGATTTAGACAAAACAAAACAAGATCTTTGGGATGCTAAATCGCGCTATCAACGCAAAGAAGAATTTACAGCCGAAGAATTTTACGACAGAGCAGGCATTTGGGCTGAGTTTGGAAAAATTGTATGCATTTCCGTTGGGTATTTTAATATAGAAGGTGAATCGAGAACCTTTAGAGTTACGTCGTTTTATGGAGATGAAATCAAGATTTTAAAGGATTTTAAAAATTTACTGATTTCACATTTCAGTTCTAATAAGCATTTACTTTGTGCCCATAACGGTAAGGAATTCGACTTTCCATATATCGCTAGACGTATGATTATCCACAATATAGAATTACCACACAAACTAAATCTCTTCGGCAAAAAGCCATGGGAAGTACCACATCTTGATACTTTAGAGTTATGGAAATTTGGTGATTACAAAACATACACCTCTTTAAAATTATTGACTAACGTTTTAGGTATTCCTTCACCTAAAGATGATATTGATGGCAGTGAAGTTTACCGCGTCTATTACAAAGAAAAAGAGATTGACAGAATTGTTGTCTATTGTGAAAAAGATACGATTGCCGTAGCTCAAATATTCTTAAGATTACGAGGAGACGAATTACTTGAAGACAATGAAATAAAACATATCTAAAAAAAAGTCCAGATTTAAAATCTGGACTTTTCATTTTCAACTAATTCATTAAGATCTTATTCCTTAATAAATCGCTTTACTTTAGTTTTCTCACCAATGTTTACTTGTAACATATAAACACCACTATCAAATTTAGAGACATCAATCGCAGAGGTGTAACGTCCTTTTGCTACCGTCTGTCCTAACATATTTGTAATTTGAAACGTTTGTGCTTCAAAACCAACTAAATCAATATTAAGCGTCTGCTTAACAGGATTTGGATATACTTTAAAATATTGGTTTGGATTATCTGAGATTGTACCAGGATTAGTATCTAAGGTTGAATTCCCCCCCACGTTACCTAAACAGAAATTAGTAGTTTGAGAGCTTGTAAATGATGAACCAGATACTAAAATTACTCCCGAATCTGAATTTGTTAGAGAATAAGAACCATTCCCATAAGAACAGCAAATACCATCTCCATAAACATCAGTAATTATAAAATCGTAGCAACCATCTTCTAAACAGCCTACATCAACAGTTAAAGTAGAACCATCTGCCTGAGAACCATAAGTTCCTCCAGAAGCCACTGTACTGCCAGATGCATCTCTTATACTCCAAGCCGTTTCTTCAGGATAATTATCAAATGTAATTGAAAGTGACACATCAGAGCATGAACTTGAACCTCCACCTGTAGTAAGATTAACAGCATCAATAGCCATATCACCTTGCCAAGTTGTTCCTGTAATTCCATTAAAACGTAATTGAATTGAACTACCAACATAAGCAGCTAAATTCACACTACCTGTTAACCATGAATTTCCCTGATTACCAGACTCACTCCAAATACTTGTCCAAGATGATCCATTGTCATCACTCACTTCTAAAGCTAAACTTCCCATTGAAGAAGTCCCATACATATGATATTTAAAAGTAAAAGTCGCTTGTGATGCGCTTCCTAAATCAAAACAAGGAGAATTTAGAATCGCTCTTTTTGTTGAATAATTAGGTGAAGACGATTCCATAAATAAATAGTAAGAACCAGCATCTGCACTTGAAGGACCTGTATTACTAGATGGTGTACTTCCACTTCTATTTGTCCAATTAAAATCATCGCTAGAACTTTGAGACCAAGATCCTAAGGTGTTTTCAAAACTTTCAGAATATGGAAACGTAGAAATACCACCTGAACAATCACCAGTAGAAGGTTGCGCTACCACAATAGACCTTGTGCGTTGTGTTGCTGAGTTTCCAGCGGCATCACTTACATTGTAATATTTAATATAGGTTCCTACTGAATTGGTATTAACCGTTCCTGTGATTACGATACTCGATGTTAAATTACCATCACTATTATCTGTTGCAGTTGCCCCTAACTCATTATAAGTGTCTCCAACCTCTAAATTAATTGTTGATGCTCCTGTTAAGGTAATTACTGGCGCAGTGGTGTCTGCAGGCTGTGATACCACAATCGACCTTGTACGTTGGATTGCTGTATTTCCTGCTGCATCACTTACATTATAATATTTGGTATAAGTTCCCGCGGAATTGGTATTTACCGTTCCTGTGATGACGATACTCGACGTTAAGTTGCCATCAACATTATCAGTTGCAGTTGCCCCTAACTCAGTATAAGTACCTCCAACTTCTAAGTTAATTGTTACTGCTCCGTTTAGCGTAATAACTGGCGCTGTTGTATCTGTAGTGCCTGCAATTATGTTAACGGTGTAATCTTCAACTTCACCATAAGTAAATGATTGACACGCTGTAGGAATCGCATCATAACTCATAGCAACACGCATTCTTGTAGCTCCAGAATAGGTTCCTACAGGTATTGTAAAGCTTGCGCTAACAGGTGACGTTTGTGTTGCTGCTTGTGATAAAACTTGTTCTCCCGAATCTGAGAAATCACCATCATGGTTATAATCAATCCATACTGAATAACCCTCATTATATTGAGTTCCTGTCCAAGTTGGAGTTACACTTACCGTATAACTTTGACCTTGAGTTAAATTGGTTGACATATTTGTAAAATCCGAATAAAATTGTGCGCCAGAGGAATTATTAATAGTCCCTAATTGCACTCTACTAATGTACTCATCGTTAACATTACTACTTGTTGATGTACAATAGTTTAATTGCACTTCGGTTGTCGTAAAATTCACAGAACTTGTATAACTCGATGTTGAACTATCTGCACATTGACTTCTTACTTGCACTTCATAAGACGTTTCTGGAGATAAACCAGACAAAGATGTTGATGTTCCTGAAACTGCAGATGTTGTCCATGTTGATGTTCCGACTTGACGGTATCTCAAATCATAAGTCGCACCAGTTACAGCATCCCAAGATATCGTAGCTGTAGAAGAACCAAATCCATCAATAGATAAACCTGTTGGTGTCGTTGCACTACAAACTATTGGCGTTCCAGATAAGCCCGTAACAATTAATGAATAATTTTGACTTCCACCTGTTAATGAGCCTTTATGCGTAATTGTAATCGTATACGTTCCTGAAGCATTTGCTACATCTACACGTTCGTAAGGATCCTTAGTATTGTCTCCTTGTCCATTTGTTGTAACTCCTGTTAATCTCCAAGGAGTATAACTTGTACCTCCTTTAGTCACTCTAATATCTAAATCATTAACTAAATTAGATGCAGTAGAATTTACAGCTGTAGACGCTGTTCCTGCTCTATCCGTCCAAGAAACTGAAGCATATAAATCATTTATGCCGTCAGAGTCTACAGTAATTTGATAAGACTGTCCATTAGATAGTGTTAACTCTTCAATTTTAGATGCATTTCCATTGTTTGTAATTGCTTCAGCAGCACGCTTGGTGTTCATTAAACCCCAACCAAAGACAGCATCTGGTCCGCTAGTACCAGCATCATCTGCAGTATGAAGCGCCAAGCCCTTTAGAGTAGCTGCTCGCATATAACTCCCGTTTACATTGTTAGCATGTTGTTGTAGTAATAATAAAGAACCTGCAACATTTGGCGATGCCATAGACGTCCCCGTTATACTATTATATGCTGTATTACTAGACTCGTAAGTAGAATATACCGAAGTACCATTACCAGTAATATCTGGTTTAATTCTATAATCATCGGTAGGTCCTTCACTACTACTGCTATTTATTGTTACACTTACTAGATTTCCGTTAGCATCAATATTAGCATCATTTGCATTTGCTACAACCATTCCGTTTTTTGCTGTCGCATGTCCTGATAATTTATCATACGAAGAATTTCCAGCGAGAGGCGAGGAATTTGCAGAATTATCGCTTCCATCGTTTCCTGCTGCAACAACCATTAAATAATTTGGCGCATTAAACATAATCTCATCCCAATCTCTAGAATCCGTAATATAACCTCCAAAATAATAACTAGGCAATTGAGCTTGTCCTGCTGAATTTCTAGCGGCATAACCATAAGAATGATTAGAAATTAACATACCGTTTGCTGCAGCTGTAGAGGCCTCAGACGTATCATTATTCCAATCGTAACCGACAGCATAGGCCTGTGGCGCCATTCCTTTTGAATTTGCTACAACACCAGATGCGATAATAGTTCCGGTAACATGTGCTGAATGATAATGTAACGCGGATGTTCCATCTCCAATTGAAAATCGATTATTACCTCCTGGCCCATCATATTCCTGGTGTGTTGTTCTTGCCAAACCACCATCCCAAACATGGGCTATCATATTTTGACCATCAAGACTTAAACCTAATGAACCTCCAGAATTTAAATGATTCGCTCTTGTAGACTTTGCTGCAGCGACATTAAATGTGCTGTAATAAATAGGTTTTCCTTCTGAAGAGATTTTTTGAAGTTCCATATAAGAAACTTCAGTTTTAATTATAAGTGGCCAACCATTAACTAATGCCATTTGTGTAGCAAAATCCTTTTCGGCACTAGCTAGCTTACTAAAATTTTCGCTTAATTCTTTAATCGCTTGTTTATCATAGCGACTTGTGATCTGTTCTTTTTGAGAATCGGTTTGTGCATATGCTGATAGAACAGACAGCATTAATACGATTACACAAACACCATTAAAATACCTTTTTTTCATACTAAATAGGGATTATTTATGATTATTTATTTGTTAATTTTCTTGAAAGTATTAAAATTTTGTTAAAATCACAATTTAACGAAAACGTTTTCGTTGAAATATAGCTGCTTTTTTTAGGTTACGGTTTTACCACAGTACTATTGAAGAAAATAACTACATTTACATATGG
Source organism: Winogradskyella pacifica (assembly GCF_003386275.1). Taxonomy (NCBI): domain Bacteria; kingdom Pseudomonadati; phylum Bacteroidota; class Flavobacteriia; order Flavobacteriales; family Flavobacteriaceae; genus Winogradskyella; species Winogradskyella pacifica. The sequence continues at coordinate 87,410 of NZ_QREI01000007.1, forward strand.
CAAACGAGAAATTAATAGAAGTTGATGGATTAGAAATTTCCTTTTTTAAGGATAATATTGAGAAAGAAATTATTAAGAATATTTCCTTTCATATTAATCCAAATGAAATTGTAGCTGCTGTTGGTGAATCTGGTTCCGGAAAATCTATTTCATCATTAGCTTTAATGGGCTTATTACCAAAACAAATTTCTAAAATCACTTCTGGTTCTATCTTATTTAAAAATGGAAACCTCGTTGGTTTATCTGAAAAAGAATTTCAAGCTAAAAGAGGAAAAGACATTGCGATGATTTTTCAAGAACCTATGAGTTCTTTAAATCCGTCGATGCGATGTGGTAGACAGGTTGAAGAAATCTTAAAACAACATTTTAAATTATCAACTTCAGAAATCAAAACTGAAGTTTTAAATCTATTTGAAAAAGTAAAGCTTCCTAATCCAGAAAGGATCTACAAAGCTTATCCTCATGAAATTTCAGGGGGGCAAAAACAACGCGTCATGATTGCCATGGCCATTGCCTGCAAACCACAACTATTAATTGCGGATGAGCCAACTACAGCTTTGGATGTTACGGTTCAAAAAGAGATTTTAGAGTTATTGAAGACCATTCAGACCGAAACAAAAATGAGTGTACTGTTTATTTCGCACGACTTATCCTTGGTTTCCGAACTCGCAGATCGTGTCCTCGTAATGTATAGAGGAGAAATTGTAGAACAAGGCACTACAGATACCATTTTTAATCATCCGGAACATAATTATACGAAAGCATTAATCGGAGCACGCCCTTCAACTGAATTTAGATTAAAACAATTACCAACAATTTCAGATTTTATGACTGATAAGGTGAGTACAGCGATTGTTTCAGATTTAGAAAGAGCAGAAAATCACGAAAAACTATATGCACAGAAGCCTTTATTAGAAGTTATAGATGTTGAAAAAACATATTTCTCAAAAACAGGATGGTTCTCTAAAGACCTCTCATTTAATGCTGTTGATGGTGTAAGCTTTAAAGTGTATCCTGGTGAAACTATAGGTTTGGTAGGTGAATCTGGTTGTGGTAAATCGACTCTAGGTAATGCTATTTTACAGCTAGACAAAGCCACAGCTGGGCGCATTTTATACAGAGGAAAGGATATTACTAATTTAAGTCGTTCGGACATGAGAACGTTACGAAAAGATATTCAGATTATATTTCAGGATCCTTTCGCTTCTTTAAATCCGCGTTTAACTGTTGGTAATGCCATTTTAGAACCTATGACGGTTCACAACATCGGAACCTCTAATAAAGCACGGAAAGAAAAAGTAATTGATATTTTAGAAAAAGTAGGTCTAGACGCCTCTGCTTTTGACCGTTATCCTCATGAATTTTCTGGAGGGCAACGTCAACGTGTGGGTATTGCAAGGACAATTGCTTTAGAACCGCAACTTATAGTTTGTGACGAATCAGTTTCGGCTTTAGACATTTCTGTACAAGCACAAGTTTTAAATTTATTGAATGATTTAAAGTCCCAATTTGGGTTTACCTATATATTTATTTCGCACGACTTGGCCGTTGTAAAATATATGGCAGATCAGTTATTAGTAATGAATCAAGGTAAAATTGAAGAAATTGGAGATGCAGATCTAATTTACAGCGCTCCGAAGCAAGCTTACACAAAAAAACTTATTCATGCTATCCCAAAAGGATTATAGCATGAATACTCTTTTTGCTAATTTTAAAACATTTGAGACTAACTCCAAAGTGTTTTCTAATGCTGAAAATTGGTAATCTTCATTTAAAATAGGTTCTGGTAAATTTGTTTGAGTTTTCATAAGCAGGAATTTATGGTAGATTTGGGGCAAAAAGGTAAATCTCGGTTTATGTTAAATCAGGTTAATAATAGGTCTATTTGGGGACTGCAATATGAAACATATTTTTGTTTTATCTGTCTAAATACACTATAAATCGATGAAATACATTTATTTTTAACATTTAACATATGATATGAGGAATTTACTCACAAAAAAACCGCTATAATTAGCGGCTTTAATTTTTTATAATGACATTATCTACAATTTCATTTCAGGGATATCTCCTTCAATAATTAGCGCTCCCTCTGTTGCATTTTTGATGTCATCTACAGAGACTCCCGGTGCGCGTTCTAAAAGTTTAAACCCTTTTGATGTTACTTCTATAACCGCCATGTTTGTTACTATTTTCTTTACACAGCCTACTCCTGTTAATGGTAATGAGCAGTTTTTAAGCAACTTAGACTCACCAGCTCGGTTAGTATGCATCATAGCTACAATTATATTCTCTGCACTCGCCACTAAGTCCATAGCACCTCCCATACCTTTAACCATTTTACCTGGAATTTTCCAATTGGCTATATCACCATTTTCTGACACTTCCATGGCACCAAGTATCGTTAAATCAACATGTTGTCCTCTAATCATAGCAAAACTCATTGCTGAATCAAAAAATGAAGCCCCTGGTAAGGTTGTTATGGTTTGTTTTCCTGCATTAATGATATCTGCATCTTCTTCTCCTTCAAAAGGAAATGGTCCCATTCCTAAAACACCATTTTCACTCTGAAATTCGACTTCGATATCATCTCTTACATAATTGGCTACCAATGTTGGTATACCAATACCTAAATTAACATAGTAACCATCTTGTACTTCCTTTGCAATTCGTTTTGCTATTCCGTTTTTATCTAACATAACTATGCTTTTTGTCTTACCGTTAGTTGCTCAATTCTCTTTTCGTACATCTCACCTTGAAATATGCGTTGTACAAATATGCCTGGTATATGAATTTGATTAGGATCTAACTCTCCGACTGGCACTAACTCTTCAACCTCAGCAACTGTTATTTTTGCTGCTCCACACATTACCGGATTAAAATTACGAGCTGTTCCTTTAAAAATTAAATTACCAGCAGCATCACCCTTCCAGGCTTTTACAAAGGCAAAATCGGCTTTAAAAGCATGTTCTAACACATACATTTTTCCATCAAATTCTCGAGTTTCTTTACCTTCTGCAACTTCTGTTCCGTAACCAGCAGGTGTATATATTGCAGGAAATCCTGCTTGCGCTGCTCTGCAACGTTCCGCTAATGTACCTTGAGGAATTAATTCAACATCTAATTCGCCCGAAAGCATTTGTCGTTCAAACTCATCGTTCTCTCCAACATAAGATGAGACCATCTTTTTGATTTGCTTTTGATGTAGTAATAAACCCAAACCAAAATCATCGACTCCTGCATTATTAGAAATACAGGTTAGTCCTTTTATATTACGTTTTACGAGGTCGGCAATAGCATTTTCTGGAATACCAGATAAGCCAAAACCACCGAACATAAAGGTCATATTATCACTGACTCCTTTTAGGGCTTCAGAAATATTGTCCACTTTTTTATTAATCATAGTTAGAAAAATTTTGCTTTTGAAAAATACAAAACTAAGTCCTAAATTTATAATTAATAGTCATAAAAGAAGGGTATGACCATTCTGGGTCACTAGAAATCTAATTCTATATTATCGACACCATCAGACTCGTCAAGAATATCTCCTTCGTCTTTAGCTGTACAGTCAATATCAATTTTTAAATTTGAAGGTTTTTCAAATTGTCCTTTAGAGACTTCTAAGGTTTCATCTGCGTAACAAGCGTTCATGTATAACCCCCAAATTGGCAATGCCATAGAAGCACCTTGGCCATAAGTAATAGTTCTAAAATGCGCAGCTCTATCTTCCGCACCAACCCAGACACCAGTAACTAAATTTGGCACCATACCCATAAACCAACCGTCACTTTGGTTTTGCGTAGTACCCGTTTTACCTGCAATTGGATTTTGTAAATCATAAGGATACCCCGTCATGACTTCTCTATACATTTGATTGTACTTATCTACCCCTTTAGATCTTAAACGTCCTCCGGAACCCGCTTTTGTAACACCTTCCATAAGATTTACAGTTACATAAGCAACTTCTTCACTTAACACATCTTTACTCTCAGGAACAAATTGGTACAGAATGGTACCATTTTTATCTTCAATACGTGTTACCATCACCGGTTTATTGTAAACCCCTTTATTGGCAAATGTAGAATAGGCTGCCACCATCTCATAAACACTGATATCTGCTGTTCCTAATGCAATAGCCGGAACTGGCAGAATCTCTGATGTAACCCCTAATTTTCTAGCCATCTCTACAACAGGTTGTGGCCCAACCTCATTCATTAAACGCGCTGTAATTGTATTTGTTGAACTGGCTAAAGCGTCTTTTAGCGATTGCTCACCAGAATAGCTACCATCAGAATTTTTAGTGGTCCAAGGTTCTGGATTTCCAAATTTATTAGCTTCAATTGTAATTGGGGCTCTTGGAAATATATCGCAAGGAGATAACTGTAATTGATCGATTGCCGTAGCATAAACAAAAGGTTTAAACGTAGAACCAACTTGACGTTTTCCTTGTTTCACCATATCATATTGAAAATGTCTATAATTCATACCTCCGACCCAAGCTTTTACATGACCCGTTTGTGGATCCATAGACATCATTCCTGTGCGTAAAAACGATTTATAATAACGCATAGAATCTATAGGTTTCATAATGGTATCTATCTCACTAGCATCACCATCTATCCATTTAAAAACTCTCATTTCCGTTGGTTTTTGAAATGACGCTTCAATCTCCTTATCTGACTTTCCTTGTTTTTTAAGAATTCTCCAACGCTCACCACGTCTCATGCCGTCACTCATCAATTTATTAACCTCAACAGTACTAAGATCTAAGAAAGGTGCTGTTTTATTGCGCTCTGGCGTATTCTGATTATCAAATTCAGCTTGTAACCTTGGCATGTGTTGATTTACGGCGTTTTCAGCATATTGCTGCATACGCGAATCTATAGTTGTAAAAATTTTAAGTCCATCAGTATACAAGTCGTACTTGTCACCATCTGGTTTTCTATTCTTATCATCCTTTGCCCAATCTTTCATAAAACCCCTTAGGTATTCTCTAAAATATGTCGCAATCCCTTCTCTATGTGATTCAGGTGAATAATTTAAATCTAATTCTGTTTTTTGAAGCGAATCTTTTTCAGTTTCTGTGATGTAATCGTATTTAGCCATTTGAGCTAAGACAACATTTCGCCTATTTCTAACACCTACAGGATTCTTATGTGGTCTTGGGTTGTATAAAGAAGAATTCTTAAACATACCAACTAACATTGCTGATTCTTTAACATCTAAGTCTCTTGGTTCTTTTCCGAAATAGATACGAGATGCAGAACGTATACCATCACCGTTATTACCAAAATCATAGATATTAAAATACATGGCAATAATTTCTTCCTTTGTGTATTGACGCTCTAAACGAATGGCTATGACCCATTCTTGTATTTTTTGAATTATAGCATTGGTCGTATTATCTTTATCTCTAACTCCAATAAACAATTGTCTAGCCAACTGTTGTGAAATTGTACTTGCACCACCTTTACTTCCTAAAAAGACAAAAGCTCTAAGTGTACCACGTCCATCAATTCCAGAATGCTCATAATGACGTACATCTTCTGTAGCAATTAAGGCATCTACTAAGTTTTTTGGTAAATCTTCATAACCAATTGGAGTTCTGTTATCATCAAAATAAAACTTACCTAATGTTTGATCATCAGACGATATTATTTCTGAAGCTAAATTTGTTTCAGGATTTTCTAATCTTGTATAGTCTGGCATTTCTCCTAAAACTCCCCAAGAGGCTAATAAAAACACTAACACGACAGCTAAGATGCCACCTAAAAATACTATCCAAAACCAACGTACATATTTTGAAAAATCTAATGTTTCTGATTTAGATTTCGTTGTTTTCTTTTTTGCCATATTCACTACTTTTGAGCTTGTTCTACTCTAAAACCAATATCTGTTATACCTTGTAAATTCTCTACGCCATTAACAACACCATTATTTCGCATAGCGTGTTGAATGTTGACCGTATATTCACCTTCTTCACTAAATTTAAAAGGTTGATTGAAACCTCTAAACCATAATTTATTTTCTTTTAAATCTGAAAATCCAGTACCTAAAAGTTCACCATTTGGTGCTGCCATTTTATATTCCAAAGTATCTTTTACAACCTTTCCGTTAGGATAGTCAATGTCTACAATAAGAAATAGATTACTAAATTTATAAGCATTAGTATTTCTTAAATTAACATATAAGTTATAATTCTTTAAGGTGTCTGGTGCTTTAAACTTAAAACTCGCTACCGAGTCTTTATGCCATTGGTCTGGCACTGATTTGTAAGTGTCAAATACAGCATTAGAGTCGCAACTTGTGAATAAAAAACAACTGATAATTACAAGAAATAACCCATTAACTTTTCTTAGCATTTGGCTTTGGCTTTGCATTAGAATTTTGATTGCGGTTTCGATTTCGAGTTTTGTTTTTGTTGTTATTTTGATTGCTCTTATTGTTTTTACGTTTCTTATTCGATTTTGGATTATCGAAACGTGTTAAACTATCTTGCCCTACAACGTTTTCAAACTCGTTTTTAGTGTCTTGAATATGCTCTACAGCGTATTCTTCTAAACTTGCTACTTTTTCTTTATTCTTATTCTTCTTAATAATTTCATTAGCTTGTTCTGTAGTAATGATGTGCCAATTCATCCATTCTCCTTCATAAGCATACCACATTAAACCTTTGAAAATATCTGTTTTTTGACAAACCGCATTTCCTTTTTCAGTATATAATTTAGTATCCGTTTTAGGAAACGCTTTTAGCGCATCCAAATAAGAATCTAACTCGTAATTAAGACAACATTTTAATTTTCCACATTGTCCTGCCAATTTTAAAGGGTTTAAAGATAATTGCTGGTAACGCGCTGCTGAAGTGCTCACAGATCTAAAATCTGTTAACCATGTAGAACAACACAATTCTCTACCACAAGAACCAATTCCTCCGAGCCGTGCCGCTTCTTGTCTAAAACCAACTTGCTTCATCTCAATACGCGTTCTAAACTCACGTGCAAAGACTTTAATTAACTCTCTAAAATCTACACGCTCTTCTGCTGTGTAGTAAAATGTAGCTTTGCTGCCATCTCCTTGAAATTCTATATCTGAAATTTTCATTTTCAGCTTCAAATCTATAGCAAATTGACGCGCTTTAACCTTCATTGGTTCTTCCCTATCTCTAGCGGCAGACCAAATGTCGATGTCTTTTTGCGATGCTTTTCGATATATTTTTAATACATTTTCAGCGTCATCAAGTCTTACTTTTTTGCGCTTCATTTGTATACTTACCAATTCACCAGTAAGCGTTACCATACCAATATCGTGACCAGATTTTGCCTGTGTTGCCACTATATCTCCTATACTTAACGTAAGATTTTCGGTATTTTTATAATAATGTTTTCTGCCGTTTTTAAAACGCACTTCGACACCAATAAAGGGTTCTTGTCCGTTTGGTAGTGACATATTAGCTAACCAATCAAAAACAGTAAGTTTATTGCAGCTGTCTGTACCACAAGTTCCATTGCTTTTGCATCCTTTTGGTTGGCCATCTTCTCCAGTTGAGCAACTGTTACAAGCCATAAAATTTTATATATTAAACCTAGACTAATAAAAGCCTAGATATAGGATTCGTAAATAATTAATGAGTAAAGATAAAACTATTTATGGACTTCTTATAGCATTGTTATTTCAGAAGCAAATATAACGGAGGAAAGCACGGCCTATTTAGGTTTCATAGTTTCAAAAATATTGCGCAAATCCTTTTTAAATGGCAAATGATCTGCACGCCCTTTTTTGAAAATATCATTACTATTACCTTGCCCTTTTCGCAATGTTTTTTGCTCTTCGAAAGGTAATTGGTTTATCTCCATACAATTTGTAGAACAACAATTTTCCATTTTTTCTTTGCAGTCTTCACATTGAATAAATAGTAAATGACACGCTTCATTAGCACAATTGGTATGTAAATCTGCAGGATTTCCACATTGGTGGCAATTCGCAATTACATCATCACTGATACGCTCTGATCGTCTTTCGTCGAACACAAAGTTTTTACCTAAGAATTTATTTTCTAAACCTTCAGCTTCAATTTGACGCACGTAGTTAATGATACCACCTTCTAATTGAAATACGTTTTTAAAACCTTTATGCTTATAGTAGGCACTTGCTTTTTCGCAACGGATTCCTCCAGTACAATACATTACAAGTTTCTTATCTTCTTTATGTTCTCTTAAGTCTTCTTCAATTAAATCTAAAGATTCACGAAACGTATCTACATCTGGTGTTACGGCATTTTTAAAATGGCCGATTTCACTTTCGTAATGATTTCGCATATCTACCAAAACGGTGTTTGGATCTTCAATAAGCTCATTAAACTTTTGAGCATTAACGTGGACTCCTTTATTAGTCACATCAAAAGATGCATCGTTTAAACCGTCTGCGACTATTTTGTTACGCACTTTAACTTTCAACTTTAAAAAGGCAAAATTATCGTGCTCAACGGCAATATTTAATCTTACATTTTCTAAAAAAGAAATGGTGTCTAAATGGTTTTTGAATGGCTCAAAATTTTCTGCAGGTACAGAAAGCTGAGCATTGATACCTTCATTAGCCACGTAAATCCTTCCAAGAACCTCTAATTGGTCCCAAGCAAGAAATAGGTGATTTCTAAAAATTTCGGTATTATTAATTTTGGCGTACTTGTAGAAAGAGATTGTTAAGCGTTCTTTTCCGGCTTGTTCAATAAGTTCTGCTCTCTCTTTTGCACTTAAGTTATTGTACAGTTGCATGCTATACTAATTTTTAAGGTTAAAGAATTAAATAAAAAGACATAAGACCGCTTCGCTTTAAGGGCAAAGAAACAAGACTAGACTGTAATTAAATTACAATCATTCTTAAGTTAAAAGGATCATTCTAAAAACGAGCAACTTCTATCTTAATCTTATATTCCATTAATACAAAGGTATTGTTTTTACTGAAAATGCTTCAAAATAAGCACAAAAAAAGCACCTTGAATATTTCAAAGTGCTTTACTAGATTAACTTACCAACTTAAAACAAATTAAAAAGTTAATCTACATCGGCTTATCAGTTACTGAGGGATAATAAACGATAACTGAAACACCTAATGCTTTACTAGCTTATGTTAAAAAGCAGAAAAATAACTCAACTTTTTAAGGGTAATCATAGCAATCATTTCCTTTTTCATTTAGTAGATGCAAAAAGTGTAAAATGGTTGCGTCAAAAAAACTAAAAAATATGATTTCTTTTTTTTGTATTAATAGCTAGCACATAATTATCTCGTATAGACTTCCGTAGAACTAGCAAATCAGTTATCTTAAAAATCAGTAGAGAATAAATATTGCTTTATAATTTTAGAGGCTCTTATCGCATCATTAAAATAAATGAAAATAATGGCTATTTTTATTTGGAATAAATATAAATAAGGATATTTTTGCCAAAATTTTAATCGTGTCCCAATTCAAAATATTTTCTATTTTTTTATTCCTAGCTTTTAGCATCATTGGCTTTAGTCAGAATGGAAGTTTCTATGGAAAGGTAAAATACAATTCTAATGACCCTGCTGTTTCTACATTTATTGTATTAAATGGGAATGCCATCTCGAAAGAAACCAACTCTAATATAAATGGTAGCTATAGCTTTAAAGATATCCCATACGGAACATACACTGTAGCCTTCTATTCCTTAAATGACATACCCAAAACCGTAACAGTAGATTTAGCATCAAAAAACCAAGAACTTAATGTTACTTTAGAAGTTTCAGCCTTAGATGAAGTTGTTGTAAGATCTAAAACCATTCAACAAAAAATTGAAGAAAAAGGATTTGCAGTTAATGTTATAGAAACCAAAGAAGCGGCAATTCAATCGATACAAGTTAACGAGTTGTTAGATCAATCTGCTGGTGTTAGAGTGCGTCAGTCTGGTGGTTTAGGATCTCATGCACATTATAACTTAAACGGAATGACTGGTAATTCCGTAAAAGTTTTTATTGACGGAGTTCCAATTCGGAATTTTGGACCCTCATTTTCATTAAACAGTATTCCTCCTTCTTTAATTAAACGTATTGAAGTTTACAAAGGTGTTGTACCTCCACATTTATCTGATGATGCCATGGGTGGAGCTATCAATGTTGTGCTAAATGATATTACCAAAAATGAATTAAAAGCGTCTGTTTCTGCAGGATCATTTGGAACTTACCGTACAGATATTAATGGCGGGTACAGAAATAACAAAAATGGCTTCACGGCTAGAGGTTCTGCCTTTGTAAACTATGCCGATAATGATTATGAAGTTTGGGGAGACCAAGTTGCAGTAGCGCTTTCTGCCGGAACACCTGATGTTTTTATTAGAGCGAAACGTTTTCATGATCGCTACAGATCTCAAGGTGGTAAAGCTGAATTTGGATATACAAACGTTTCTTGGGCAGATAAATTATTAGCAGGTGTATTGCTTTCTAATATGGATCAACAAATTCAAACTGGTGCCACAATGGAAATTGTATATGGTAACCGATTTACAGAGCAGAACACCAAGATGTATAGTCTAGATTATGCAAAAAAAGAAGTTCTTAAAAACTTAGATGTTAGTGCTTTTGCATCGTATTCGCGTCTCAATAGAAAAACCATAGATACTATTGCAACCCAGTACAGTTGGTTAGGTTATCCTACCAGTTATTACAATGACCCTGATGTTTGGGCAACAGGCGCAGAAGCAGGCGACCCAACACTACAGAAGGATATTGACGAAACTATTAACACACGTACCAATGTGGCCTACCGCATCAATGATAATAACACCATTCAGTTAAATCATTTATTAAACACCTTTACACGAGATTCTGATGACCCCATGCTTCCTGCTGCAGAAAATGCACTAAAAGAAGAACGCAAATATCTAAAATCGATATTAACACTTTCATTTGAAAATAGTGCCTTTGATGAAAAACTAAGAACTTCAGTTTTTGGAAAATCGTACTATATGGATAGAACATCTAAACTACGAACGCGATCTTCTAACACGTCAAATTCAACTATTATTATTGAAGAAAATAATATCACTTCTAACGATTTTGGTTTTGGTGGTTCCATTTCGTATTCAATCTCTCCTAAATTAACTGTATTTGGGTCTGCAGAAAAAGCCATTCGTTTACCAGAAGCTAGTGAAGTCTTTGGTAATGTTGCTGCCAATTTAAATCCTGCATTGAATTTAAAACCAGAGCACAGCAACAACTACAATCTAGGATTTACCTATGATAACTTAAAGTTGAAAGCCCATACGTTTGGAATCACAGCGAATCTATTTATTAGAGACACAGACGATTTAATTATGCAGTTTCCGACAGGTAGTAATGAGGAATTTTTTGAAAATTCAAACGTTGGAAAAATATACACAGAAGGGGTTGATTTTACATTAAACTATAATTTTAAGGAAAGGCTTTTTTTTAGTGCCAACTCTTCATTTTTTAATGCTAGAGATTATAACGTAACCTATGATGTAAATGGAAACCCAATTACTCCAAGCTACGAAAGACTAGCCAACACACCTTATTTTACAATGAACTATAACATAAAATTCAATACACAGGATTTTATTCAAAAAGGATCTAGACTGTCTACCTATTCTAATTTATTATATGTACACGATTTTTTTAGAGGTAGTAGTGTCCTTGGTGGCTCAGGAAAAATAGTGATTCCATTTCAAGTTTCTTTTGATGCAGGTTTTGCTTACACATTTCCTAAAAACAAAGTGTCTCTAAGTTTTGATGTCAAGAACATATTAAACAATCAGTTATTCGACAATTACGCGCTACAAAAACCAGGAAGAGGGTTTTATGGCAAAATTTCATTTACAATTTTATAAAAACAATTTTAAATTAAAAATTATGAATTTCAATATTAAATCTATTCTAAATATTGCCTGTGTATCGGCATTATCTTTAGCAACATTTTCATGTAGTGAGGATGACACTACATCGTCAACGCCTTCAGAATCTAATTACAGACCGTACCACTTGGTGATTGGTTCTAGTCCTACAGGTGAATCTGAAACCTATATACAAGGTACTACAGTAGAAGAACTTAATGACCCTAATAAAACCTTCACTTTTAATGGTTTTGGTAGAGAGGTTCCGTCTACGCGTACAGCACGTGTATACACTTCTAATGATGGTGAAACTGTTTATAATTTAAATTATGGTGGTGGAGATATTGCTAAATACGACTATATCAGCGGACAAAACTACGACCTACTTTTAACAACCGATATCCAGGCTGTTATGGGAACTTTATATCCACGTTGGACTAAAATAGATGATAACTACGCCATGTTACACAATGTAACTACAGAAAACATCTATGAAGATCCAGCAGATGAAACATCTCCTTACATTAGAACTAAAGCGACAGTGACTTTAGCACGTGTAGATTTAAATACGATGAGTGTTTTAGAGAATGCCTCATTTGAGTTTCCTTATAACGAAGATAATTCTACAGAAGGTATTTATACTTTTCGTATTGATGCTCCTGTTATCACTAATGGTAAATTATACTATGGTGTTGCTAAGAATTTTTATGATGCTTTAACTGGTGAAAATGGCACAATGGTCTATGACAATGTAGAAACTTTAGTCGTAGATTATCCTTCTTTAGAAAACGAAACTAGTATTGTCTCAACATTAGCACAAGGCTCTACCAATGGATACAGAACACCTGTATCTCATAAAGATGAGTTAGGAGATACCTATCAATTAATAACAGCTGGAGATGCTTCAATTATGAAAATTAGTAATGGAGCTTATGATTCATCATATGGTAAATTTGATATTAAATCACTTTTAGGTCATAATGCAGAAGCTAATACAGGTTGGTTTTATGTAGGTAACGGAATCGGCTATATTCCTGTTTTAAATACCGATTTAGGAGATAATGAAAGTTCTAATTGGGATGTTGTACGTGTTGATGTGTATAATAAAACAGCTATTAAAATGAATATTCCATTAGATTTATGGTTGCGTCAGTACCAATGGGCTAGCGTAATTGACGGTAAATTATATATGGCCTTAGCCTCTTTAGGAGGTGTAGGTAATGTTTATATTTTTGACCCTAGTTCTACAAGTGCAGATGGTTACACTAAAGGTGCGACCTTGCAAACAGGAACAACAGATGCCTCATACATTGGGTTATTCTAAACCCAAACACATAGTCAACCTATAGTCCTGAGATTAGGCTAACTGTTTCAATAGAAAAAACCAGAGTATGTATTTACTCTGGTTTTTTTTTATGGCAAAAAGAGTTAGTTAATACTATTACGTCTTCTAAAGTCTTAAATAGTCGAAAAAATCATCACTTTCATTTGTAGTAATTTGAAACGAGAAATGTTATTAATTAAAATAAGTGGTATTTTTGAATAATTATTTAATGAAGAATTCTAAGAAAAAAGAACATATGAGTAGCGAAAAAGATGCAAAATTAAAAGCTTTAAAATTAACTTTAGACAAGTTAGACAAAGCTTACGGAAAAGGAACAGTAATGAAAATGAGCGATCAAGCTGTTGTAGATGTTGAAGCTATACCTTCTGGCTCATTAGGATTAGATATTGCTTTAGGCGTTGGTGGCTATCCAAGAGGCCGTGTTATTGAAATATATGGACCAGAATCTTCTGGTAAAACAACCTTAACACTTCATGCTATTGCAGAGGCTCAAAAAGCAGGTGGCATTGCTGCATTTATTGATGCAGAACACGCTTTTGATCGTTTCTATGCTGAAAAGTTAGGAGTAGATATTGATAATTTAATTATTTCTCAACCAGATAACGGAGAGCAAGCCTTAGAGATTGCAGATAACTTAATTAGATCTGGTGCTATTGATATAGTGGTAATTGATTCTGTTGCAGCCTTAACACCTAAGAGTGAAATTGAAGGTGAAATGGGAGATTCTAAAATGGGCTTACATGCACGTTTAATGTCTCAAGCACTTAGAAAATTAACAGCTTCGATTAGCAAAACAAATTGTACCGTAATCTTTATTAACCAATTACGTGAAAAAATTGGTGTAATGTTCGGTAATCCAGAAACGACTACTGGTGGTAATGCCTTAAAATTCTACGCTTCTGTACGTTTAGACATTAGAAGATCTACGCAAATTAAAGATAGCGATAGTAACGTAATGGGTAATAAGACCAGAGTTAAAGTAGTTAAAAATAAAGTGGCTCCACCTTTTAGATTGGCAGAATTTGACATTATGTATGGTGAAGGTATTTCTAAAGTAGGTGAAGTATTAGACTTAGCTGTAGAGCACGAAATCGTTAAAAAGAGTGGGTCTTGGTTTAGCTACGGTGACACAAAACTTGGTCAAGGACGAGATGCCGTGAAGATGATTATTAAAGATAATCCGGATCTTATGGACGAACTAGAAGCAAAAGTTAGAACGCTGATTAAAGAATCTAAATAGAAAATTAAAAAAATCCTGATTATTTCAGGATTTTTTTAGTTTTAGACGCAACCCTTTTGCGTTTTTCACATCTACAAGGTGAAATTGATTATTTTTAATTATGAAAAGATATGCCCTTTTAGTTTTAACCTTAATTTTCACCTCAATATTTACGTCATGTAGTCTTGATGATGACACTAATTTTATTGGCACAGAAATTATACCTATAGAAAGTGTTGAAATACCAGAGTATTTTGTCTTTGGTGAACGCTATGAAATTCTAATAACTTACAATCGCCCTTCTACCTGTTACCAATTTTATAATTTTTATTACGATATTAATGAAAATGAACGGGTTGTAGCTATAATTAATTCCGTTTACTCAGATAATTCTTGTGTTGAAGAAGAAGAATCGGTTACTGTAACTTTAAATTTTGAAACCAGAGCAAACGAAACATATTTATTTAAATTTTACCAGGGAGTAGATGAGGAAGGAGAAGATATCTATTATTTAGTAGAGGTGCCTGTTCTCGCTGAAAGACCCACTTCTACTAGCACCCAGTTAGACTAATTATTAATTAATCCCTTAACTAATGTGAGTTTAGACAAGCTCATAGAAAATTGTATTAAACAAGATGTACAAGCTCAAAGCCAATTATACAAGCAATATGCAAGTAAATTATTTTCGCTTTGTCTTAAGTACTCTAAAAATTATGCAGAAGCAGAAGATAACCTGCATGATGCATTTTTAACTATTTTTAATAAAATAGGGCAGTATAAGAATAAAGGTTCTTTTGAAGGTTGGCTAAAACGCATTGCAATTAATACGTCATTGCAACGCTACAGAGAAGATGTTGGAGTCTATGATATTACTAATGAAGACAATATTGAAGATGTTTCTGTAGATCTCAATGATGATAACGTGAGTATTGATTTTTTATTAAAAATTATTCAAGACTTACCAGACAGATATCGATTGGTGTTCAATTTATATGTTTTAGATGGCTATTCTCATGTTGAAATTAGTGAATTAATTCAAATTTCAACAGGCACCTCAAAATCTAATTTAGCACGAGCAAGATTGATTTTAAAAGAAAAGATTGAAACCTACAACGCGAGTTCAAAGTCGCAGAGTTTATAACAATGAGTGATAAGAAAAACATAGATCGGCTTTTTCAAGAAAAGTTTAAAGATTTTGAGGTCGCACCTAATGATGCGCTTTGGGATCGTATAAATGAAAGCCTTCCTAATAAAAAGAAAAAGCGCAGAGTTATTGCACTTTGGTGGCAAATCGGAGGAGTTGCAGCTGCAATTACGTTATTGTTCACTGTTGGTATCACTTTATATAATTCAGACGACAATAAATCTCAAGAGTTTCCTATTGTCAATACGGAAGATTCAAACAACACATCAGAAGAAGAAAATTCAAATTCTTTATCAATTAAAAACCAGAACGATCTTAAAATAGTTACAGACGAAAACACTCAGATTGTGGATTCTCATTCTGAAACAAAACAAGAATCTAATGTAAATAGTTCTGAAAATGAAACTTCTCAAAATACGAAACCATCAAATCAATTAACAACTCCTAAAAATTCGAATCAAAAATCGAATACTGTTGCTAATAACACTGATAAAGAACTAAGAAATACAACTGAGAGGCAAAACAATACATCCTCAGTTACTGATAAGGCTACAGA
Organism: Winogradskyella pacifica; assembly: GCF_003386275.1. Lineage (NCBI taxonomy): Bacteria > Pseudomonadati > Bacteroidota > Flavobacteriia > Flavobacteriales > Flavobacteriaceae > Winogradskyella > Winogradskyella pacifica. Next base: position 103,538 of record NZ_QREI01000007.1, read on the forward strand.
TGTAAAAGTGGCTAATCAAACTAAAACGTCTCATTCTAATTTAAAGACAGGTAGCAAAACACAATTGGCATCCGAAGCAGAACAAAAATCTGCTATTAAAAAGACTATTGAAGAAAGCAACACTGCTCTAACAGAAAATTCAACATCTAAAATATTAAAATCAGCAACAGATAGTTCTGAAACAAATAAAACAAATGATGCTGAACCTGAGAATGTAATAGTTAAAATACCAGAACAACAGAGCATTGAAAATGCTATTGCAGAAAACAACAAAATTATAGATAAAGAAGCAAAAGAAGATGAACAAAACAAGTGGAGTATCGCCCCAAATGTTGCGCCTGTTTATTTTAATTCCTTTGGCAAAGGTTCTTCTTTAGATCAACAGTTTAATAAAAACAATAAAAGTTCGGATGTTAATATAAGCTATGGTATTGCTGGTAGTTACTCTGTTTCTAAAAAACTAAAAATTAGAGCTGGTGTTAACCGTGTTCAACTTAATCAAACTACTTCAGACGTATTTGCTTATACAGGGACAGAAACAGCTTCTAGAGGTCTTGACGCTTCTTTTAGTAATATCTCTTTTAACTCAGACGCGCAGCCTGTTTCTTTTATGAGTGCTAAACTGATGAATATGTCTTCTACACCAGAATTATTCAATACTCAAGTTATAGGGGAAATAGATCAGCGTTTTGGCTTTATAGAAATTCCTTTAGAATTAGAGTATAGATTATTAGATACCAAATTTGGAATTAATGTTATCGGAGGCTTTAGTACCTTCTTTTTAAGTGAAAATGAAATTTATGCCGATATCAACGGAAGCACAACTTCAATTGGAGAGGCCAACAATATTAATGATACGAGTTTTAGTGCCAATTTTGGTTTAGGTATGGATTACACCCTTTCTAAACAATGGAATCTAAATCTTGAACCCACATTTAAATATCAAATAAATACCTTCAATAATACAACAGGAGATTTTAAACCTTTCTTTATTGGGGTGTATACAGGATTAAGTTTTAAGTTTTAGGTTAATTTAAGTTAGGTTATTGCTAGTAATATGCTATGAAAAAGCAATAATAACAAAAGCTACTCTTGGTTAGGGTGGCTTTTTTTTGTGATCTCACTAAGACTCAATTCATCCCAAATTAAAGTCCGAGATTTTTCATTTAACGCTTTAGTATCTGCCGTAGCTAAACCATTCGTTGGTAAAAACTGATGTATTTTTGCTCTCATTTTACCAGGACTTCCACTGAAAAACGTATATGAAAAGCGTTTTTTATTATCGTAGAACGTAATTGGCACTACAGGTATTTGATGGTTAATCGCTAAACGAAACGCTCCATCTTTAAATTCATCTAATAAAATATGTTCTTCTGGCACTCCTCCTTCCGGAAAAATACAAATACTTACTCCTTGTTTTAAACGGCGTTGTGCTCTTAAAAACACAGCTTGCCTGCTTTTAGAACTACTTCTATCAACTAAGATACAAGTACGCTTATAAAAGAATCCAAATAGTGGGATTTTTGCCAATTCTTGTTTCCCTACAAACACAAATGGATTTTTAACTGCCACCAACATTAGCATAATGTCTGCCATAGAAGTATGATTGGCCACAAACATGTAACTTTTATTAGGATCAGGTGTTTCTTCTCTTGTGATTTTATAGCCAAAGCCCATTCCTATTAAAATAAACTTAGACCAGATACGCGCTAACTTAAAAAAATACGGATACCATTCCTCTCTAGAAATAGAAATAATCAACAAAGGAAACATTATAATAATCGGAATGGCTACCAAAATGTAGAACCAAATACGATATAAAAGCCAAAATGGATATTTAAAAAATGCCATAGCACCAAAACTAGTTAATTAAATTAAGAACTCATTTATACTTTTTCTATTTGCTAAATAATTGCGCTTTTAAAATTACATTTTGTCTTTTCTATAATTCCGTAGCCATGCTATGCAATCTAAAAAAAGTCTTCATTTAACTTTAAAATTCCTAATTTTCGCTTAAACACAAAAAATACAAATGAGTTCTGAATGCCTTCTTATAGTCTACTAAAAAATTTACCTTTGCTTATTAATTAAGTTTAATTTAAAGAGATACCTGCTTTCGCAGGTCATATTATGGCAAGAATACTAACAGGAATACAAAGTACAGGCACACCACATTTAGGAAATATTTTAGGTGCTATTTTACCAGCAATAGAAATGGCAAACGATGCTAATAACGAATCGTTTTTATTTATTGCTAATTTGCATACATTAACACAAATTAAAGATGCAGATGAATTGAGAAACCACACGTATTCTGTTGCTGCAACTTGGCTCGCTTTTGGGTTAGATATTGAAAAAACCGTGTTTTATAGACAAAGTGATATTCCACAAGTAACAGAACTCTCTTGGTATTTAAGTTGTTTCTTTCCCTACCAACGTTTAACCTTAGCCCATGGATTTAAAGATAAGGCAGACCGCTTAGAGGATGTGAATTCTGGATTGTTTACCTACCCAATGTTAATGGCTGCAGATATCTTGTTGTATGATGCTGAAATTATTCCGGTTGGAAAAGATCAATTACAACATATTGAAATGACACGTGATGTGGCGTCTCGTTTTCATGCTAAAATGGGTGAAACTTTTGTATTACCTGAAGGAAAAATATTAGAAAGCGGTATGCTTATTCCTGGTACAGACGGTGAAAAAATGAGTAAGAGTCGTGGTAATTTTATCAATATATTTCTACCAGACAAACAATTACGCAAAAAAATAATGTCGATTGAAACCGATAGCACACCTCTCGAAAAACCAAAAGACTGGGCTACATGTAACTGCTTTGCAATTTATAGTTTATTAGCTTCTGATGCTCAAATTGCAGAAATGAAAGCCAATTATGAAGGAGGAAATTACGGTTATGGTCACGCTAAACAAGCTTTATACGAGCTGGTTGTAGAACGTTTTGAAAAGCAAAGAGATCGTTACCATTATTATATGACTAATCTTAAAGAGGTTGATGCTGCTTTGGCTAAAGGTGCTGCTAAAGCAAAGCTAGTTGCTGATGACGTTTTACAACGTGTTAGAAAAAAGGTTGGGTATTAATCAATTCTAGTTTTTAAAAATTTCAAATAAAAAAGACCTCTATTAGTTTAATAGAGGTCTTTTTAGTTCAGCAATTAAGTGAATTAATCCTTAATTAATAATTTTCTTAGTTACAGTAACATTACCTTCTAAAGTAATCGTTGCTAAATAAACACCTTTAGAAAACTGGAAGCTTTCACTCAACGTATTATTCTGACTGTTAGATGCATAAGAAACGACTTGTCTTCCGTTGATATCATATACTTTAACATCTTTAATTACAGTACCAGATCTTACATTTAATATACCATCTTTTACGTAAGCAAAAGTGTTAGACATTTCATTGTCATCAATTGATAAAGACATTATATAACGCAAGTTAAATCTATCATTAATTTTCCCTTGTACTCCAGAGAAAGCATATGGAGATTCTCTTAAGTCATGTTCTGTATTTAGAACCGTATCTTCAAGGTAAATACCTACACTAGTATCCGCAAATACACTACCATCTAAATCACCAATAGCAATTTTAAAAATACCATTTTCTGGTAATTCAACTCCTAATGGCACTACATCAGCATTTTCAAATGGTAAAGGACGACCTTGAATAACCATTTCTTCATTATTAACCATAGAATAGATACGCATTGCGTTGTTATCAGAATAGGCATCAAAAAGTCTATCTTTTCCTAAAGTGGCTCCATCTACATAACCAACTAAAGTACTTGCAGAAACATCTGTAGCATCAATTAAACTTAACCAAACTAAATGCTTTTCTAAATCTTGAGCATCGTTTGTTCCTCTGTAAAATTCAGAATTATCATGTGCTACATCAGCATCATCAGAACGCATAGCGTTTGTAAATGTTACTGAACCTTCAGTTGCACCTTCATCAACCTGTACAAAGAATCCTTGACCAGAACCAATAAAACCATTTGTACTTTCTGGTGGGTTAGCACCTGTAAAATTATAGCTTACATATTGCTCGCCATAGCTGTAGTTCAAATCTTGGTAAGCAGAACTCGTTAAAGGTGTTGTCGTATTTGGGATTGCTGTATTATGCGCCCATAGTTTTACATTACCTTCTAATAGCGTATTATCGGCTAATAACTGATCTGCACTAATTGCAGAAGGATACGGGTTTCCAATAAGGTTTCTATGTCTAGCTTCAGGGTTAGGCTGATTTCCTGTTGATTTAAAAACATCTACAGAAATATCACCATTATTTGGTTTTCCTACAAAACTAGCAGTAAATCCAGTTGAAACAAATTCAGTTGGTACATTTACAGCATAGCCTAAACCAGCGCTCATTGTGCCACTTGTGAGCATCCAATCACCAGAAACACCATTTGCATTAGGTGTATTTACGTCCCAATTAAAAGCATTAGCTGTATGTGGAGCTGTAACATTAGATACATCAAAATTAGCTACAGGTGATGACCACAATACATAATCGTTATTATGTAAATCTGTAACATTACGTTTCACTTTAATTAACCCGCTATTTTCGTTACTTGAAACGATCTTAGTTTGAATTAAACTTGCACCATCTTCAAACGTTAATGACGCACCAGATTCTACAGTGACTTCACCATAAAGTTTAAGTGTAGATCCAGAATCGATGGTTACATTACTACCTGCAGGTACTAAACAATCACAACCTTCAATATCACCAGAGCTATTATAGTTAGAAGAAAACACTAAACCTCTATCTTTAGGCTCAACTACGATCCCTGCATTTTCATAAACTAAAGGTAATTGCCATTCAGAACCATTCCAATATACAGGAGTTCCTCCTATTGATAAGCTTACAGGTACTACAACAGATCCAAAAGCATTAGTTACTCTTAATTTATAGCTTCCTATGCTTTCTGCATCTACGCTACCAGGAATGGTATATGTACTACTATTAGCACCAAGAATTGGTTCATTGTATTTAGACCATTGGTAAGATAATGTTTCTTCTGGCGCACCAGTAGCGTTACCAGAAACTTCTGCAACTGCAGAAAATGTAATACTAGAATCACTTGGTAAATTACATACATATCTCGCTAATGGATATTCTGTAACTACAGGTGTTTTTATATCAAAAGACCCTCTATTATAGGCAAGAAAAGCAAGATCGGCAGTACCACCAGCAACCATATTTATGTTGTTGATATCAATAATATTAGTATCATCAATTTGAAAATCTTCAAATTTAAAGGCTACCATACGTAATGGTCTTTCCTCATTATTAGAAAATGATCTTACTGTAGGAGTCGCAATTCCGTAATTAACACCAGGTAAAAAGCTATATAAGTCAAGTCTCCATTTTGCCAATAATGCATCTCCGTCATTATCAGTTTCTTCTGTAATGGTTATTTTTATAGGTCTCCCTACAACATTTTTGTCAGCATCTGCATAATAATAAATATCTGTACTACCCGCTGCAGCAATCTGTGAAATTAAGAAATCTGGAATATCATCTTCCAAAGCTCCTAATTGCCCTCCACTACTAAAAAACTCAACATCAGCAGTAGCATTAAAGTTGGTAATACCAGTTCCAATATCTAAACCGTTTACACCATCAGTAATAACGTCGAACACGGTAGTTCCACTAATTTCTGGAGATGTTATTGCTGTTCCTTCTCCCGCTTGTCCATCAATCATATCTGCCATGGCTAAATAATTGTTGGGGTGTGTTATACCGTCAACACCATTAGTGGTATAAGCATAAAATAATTGTGAACTAAACGTAACACCATTATCTGTAAGCAACTGATCGTTAACACCTGTAGAATACGTTACTCCGTTATAAGTAAAAGCCAACACATCATGACTTGTATTTGGTTTTAAACTATTATTGGTAGGATCTGCTTTCCATTGTGATGATCTCCAAAACCCATTATACGTTGTAAAGATTTCAGTTATTTTAGTCACGTTACTCTCCGTACCATTTCTTAATGTTTTTGGAGTAGGACTCACGTATTCCATGTTTTGACCTGTTGTAGTGCCGGCTAACATAAGTTCACCTGAAGTATCAACGGATCCTGTATGTGAAATTTTAAAAGTCATTTCCGTATCACTAACTAAAGTAATACTCGCATTATTAATACTTATACCACTTATACTAACTGAGGTACTTTCTGTAAACCCAGTACCTAATACTGTAATTTGAGAGTTTGTTGTAATCCGTGTTGGAAAAACTTGAGATACAAGTTCTGTTTGTGCTATTAAGCCATTTGATACTGTTAACAGCACTAGCAAAGCCGTCAACTTAATGGATTTAAGCATTTTAAAGTTTAAAGTAATTTTTGAGTTCATACATTAAGGTTTAGTTATAAGGCATGTTAGTTGATAGACTAACATGCCTTAAAGATTAAAATTGTTGTGAAAAATTAAATGAGTTTGTAACTATTAATTAATTAGCTTTTTAGTTACCACACTGCCATTATCTAGTTTTATGGCCGCGATATAAATACCATTTGCGAATGCAAATTGTGTATCGAATGAATTTGTATTGTCTTCTATAGTGTAGTTTATAATTTGTTTACCATTCATATCAAAGATTTCAATAGCGTCTAAGTTACTATTAGACTTTACATGAAACATCGCATTACTAACATAAGCAAAAGTATTTAAAGCAGAATTCTCATTTACAGAAAGCGTTACAGATGGTGTATATCTTAAAACAAAACGATCGTTAAATTCACCCGCTTCCCCTGTAAACGTATAAGGAGATGCTCTTAAATCGTGAGTTACATTTGTATAGGTATCTTCTAAATAAATCGCTTGTTCTCTATCTACAAATAAACTTCCCTTTACGTTACCAATAGCAATAGTATAAATTCCACTTTGTGTTAACTCAACACCTAAAGGCACTGTATTAGTATCCACAAATGGTAAAGGCAATCCTTGTATCACTAATTTTTCGTCTTCTGTAATTAGAGAATATAAATTGAAGCCTTCGTTATTAGTATATGCATCGTAAAGTCTATCTTTTCCTTCAGTAGCACCTTCTACATAACCAATTAATGTACTCATAGCATGATTATCTTCATTTGCTAAGCTCAGCCATACTAATTGCTTTTCTTGAGCTACAGAAGTATCTACTGTTCCTCTGTAAAATTCATCGTTATTATGAGCCTTATAATTATCATGGCGCATTGCATTAGTAAAAGTTACAGAAGGTGAACTTGGTGCCGTATCCTCAACTCTTACAAAAAAGGCTTGTCCTGAAGCAATTTTACCATTAAATGTGTTAGATGGATCTGGAGTTGAAGTTCCTGTACTATTGAAAGTAATATATTGATCCCCATAATTCACTCCAAAATCATCGTAAAATGGATCGGCTGCACCAGTAACATCAAACAGACCTGTATCATGCGTCCATATATCTACACGTCCCTCAAGATTTGTATTAGCAGTTAAAAAGGTTTCTGCATCTATTGCTGAAGGATAAGGATTACCTATCAAATTCCAACTACTTTCATGATAATTACCCGTTGATTTAAAAACATCAACACTAAACGGTCCATTATTTGGTTCCCCATAAAATTCGGTTGTAAAACCACTTAATTGACTATTAGCCACTCTAACGATATAACCTTCTCCTGGAGTCATCATAGAGCTAGCCGCAGATACCCAATTACCTACACCTGTATCATTACTTACGGCATCAACATCCCATTGGTATGTTGGTGTATTGGAAATTCCTGAGATATTAAAATTTGCTACGGGAGACGCCCAATACACATAATCGTATTGATTAATTTCACTTGCATCCAATACGCGTTTTACTTTAATTTTCCCACTATTTTCTACATCATTAATTTGAACTAAACTGGCATCATCTTCTATGGTGAAAGTTGCTGCAGGCACCTGATTCACAAGGATTATTTCATTCCCTTCTTCATCTAAATCAGTAACCTCTACGATTTCTGGTTCTACAGTTAACTCGTTGTATAGTACCATCTTTGATCCTTCAGGAATTATTACATCAGAACCAGAAGCAACTAAACAGTCACAGCCTACTAAATTTCCTGCCTTATTGTAATCTCCAGTATAAATAAGACTTCTCTCTTTTGGCGCCACTGTAACTGACCCTGTCTCATATGGAGAACTCCAAACTGTACCATTCCAATAATAAGGCGTGCCTCCTTCACTTATAGTCACAGGTAAAATTATAGACCCACCTTTATTATTATAAACCTGAACCTTGTAAGTTCCCAGCTCCGTAGATGTTACATCAGAAACAGTTAATGAGCTACTTGTCTCACCAGTGATGTCTGTGTTATTCCTTTTCCACTGGTATTTCATATCTAAATCTGGATCACTAATATTAGGTGGATATATTCTGCCACCTGCATCATCATCTATACCTGCTTCAATAGTAAAAGTGATATCAGTAAAACCATCAGCTTTACAAACAAACCTAGGTAACAATGGTGATGCTATGGGCGCCTTAATATCAAAAGCTGATTGATTATAGGCAATAAAGGCCATATCTGCAGAACCACCTGCAACAGAATTAATATTTTTTACGGCACCAATGTTAGCAGCATTTAAATCGAAATCCTCTAAATTCAAGGCAACCAATTTAATTAGTCTACTTTCATTACTCCCAAACGTTCTAGATTGAGGCACTGCTGTATTAATATCTACTCCACTAGGAAGTTTATATAAATCTAATTGCCATCTCCCTTGATTATTTTCAGAATTATTTAAATACAATTTTATAGGTGTCCCTATAACATTACCCTCATCATCTGCGTAATAATAAGTATCCCAACTACCAGAATCTGCTATTTGAGTAATTAATAAATCTGGTATACCATCACTAATAGCACCAACTTGTCCGTTTCCACTAAAAAAACGAATAGAGGCCGTATTATTATAGTTAGTTACTCCTGTACCTAACTCCAAACCATTAACTCCATCAATCATTACTTGAAAAACGGTTAAATCTAAAATATTAGCTGATTCAATAACCGAACCCTCATTAACCTTTCCATCTACTAAATCGGCTGTAGCTATAAAATTAGCTCCAGAATTAATTGTTCCTGTAATTCCGTTTGTAGAATATGCCTTAAATGTCTCATTGTCGATTGTTAAACCACTTATACTTGAAAGCTTAGCATCATCGACTCCAGTAGAATAAGTTATTCCATTATACGTAAAGCCTATTAACTCATGATAATCATTAGGGTAAGTAGATGTGTCATTATATAAATAGCTTGAAGACCGCCAATAACCTTGACCATCGTGATCCCAATTAGTAAAAATTTCAGTAACTAAATCAAAATATTCAGAATCCGATGTTGACACATCATTTCTTTTCTTCTTAGCAGCTATGAAATTAATTCTAACTTTATTTGCTGAACTAACTGAGCCTATGTAAACATTTTGCCCTCCTACTATTAAATCACTTGGAAAACTAGTCGTATTATCTGCAGTAATTTGAAAACTTAACTCCGTACCATCTGGAGTCGCTTTAACTGAACCAGTGGAAATACCGAACAAAGAAACAGTTGTAGAATTTGTAAATCCAGTACCTCCAGTAAGAGTTACAATACTACTCTTTGTTACTCGAGTTGGAAAAACATTTGAAACAACTATTTGAGCAAAAGATAATGAACCAATAAAAAGTAAAAACGTAGTCATTACTTTTTTAGATGAGACGAAAGATAAAATTGTATTCATAGGTTATTTTATTATAATTCTTTTGAACTGACATTAACATCAAGACTAAGCCTAGTGATAAATATCTATTCAGTGTAAATTTGGGTTTAACACTGCAAAAATGCTGCAGTCTAAGGGATACACAAAAAATATTAGTTGATGTGTAGGTAATTTCCCTTCAAGTGCACTATTTAACATTGTAACTCACACAATCGGTGTGTTTTAAGGTCAAAAAAAATACGTTTTTTTGCCTTTATTTTAATAGTTATTTTTAGATTATTTAATATTTTTTTAGTAGAGGACGTTCTATGCTCCACATAGTAATTAGTTTTGACTTTTGCCAGATATACATTATCATTAATCTTCACCCTTACAATACAGCGAAATCTAAGACAAAAGGCAGATACAACATATTGCAATGCATTCAACTGTTTTGAAAGATGTATAAATTGGAACCTCATAAGTTGTATCATTATTAAGTCTTAACAAATAAATTTCATTTGATGAAATCGTACTATTTAATGTATGTCTCTGAGGGAAGGATAAATATTCTTTGAGGGAAGGCAAATATTATAAAATAAACTTTAATAAAACAAATAAAATCACGATAAAAAGCACAAAAAATACGATAAAGAGTAAATTTGTAGTAATTTACACCAATAATAACAAAATAAATAATGGAAACGAACTATAACTTTATCAGTGATAAAAAAGGAAAAATCTACCATAAACAAACACCGCTCAAAATCAACGGTTTATGTTTGTAAATATAATATATAGTTATTGTATAATGTTTGACATTCTAATTGCGGACCGATAAATTTTAGTAAAATTAGATGGCTTCAAATAACTTTCCTGGCAAAGGTCTAACAACACCTTTCAATTCCATATTAAGTAATAGTCCGGCTAATTTGTAGGTTGGCATTTCACACCGTAAGGCAATAACATCTAGCATTGTTTTGTGATTCACCTTTAGAAAATTATATATGATTTTTTCATCGGGTTCTAACTCTACAAATAGTTGTTGCTGAACCGCTGGTTTTTTATCTGAGTCTAATTCCCAATTCAATATATAAGGTACATCTAAGGGGTTGGATAATAAATGTGCTTTCTGAAATTTAATGAGATTATTACACCCCACACTTTGGCTGTCCGTGGTTCTACCTGGCACAGCAAAGACTTCTCTATTATAAGAATTTGCTATATCGGCTGTAACTAAACTCCCTCCTTTTTCTGCAGATTCTATGACGATTGTAGCTTCGCTTAAACCTGCTATAATTCGGTTTCGTTTTAAAAAATTGTTTCTGTCAAATACATCGGTACTCCAAAAATCGGTATAAAAGCCCCCATGGTTTTCTATATCCGCAACGTACTTTTTGTGAACTTTTGGATAAATCTGATTGAGACCATGAGCTAAACATCCAATAGTTTGCAAATTATGCTTCACAGCCGCTTTCTGCGCTGTAATATCCGTTCCGTATGCAAAACCAGAAACAATTATGGGATTAAATGCAGACATCGCTTCTACAAATTTTTCGCAAAAGGCGATGCCACTAGTGGTTATTTTACGAGCCCCAACAATACTTATAATGCGTTGTTGCTTCAAATTAATATTCCCAGATTGAAATAATACAATAGGGCCATCAATACAATGTTTTAAACGTTCGGGATAGGTGTCTTCTGTAAAATAATGAGTAACGACGTTGTTGTCCTTAATAAATTTCAACTCCTGTTCGGCTTGTTCTAAATGGGTTTTATCAAAAAGACCTTGAATCGTAACCGTACCAATACCATCAATTTTTAAAATTTTAGATTTCTTTTCTTTTAAAACCGCTTCAGCAGATCCGCAATGGTTAATGAGTTTCTTGGCCGTTGTAGCACCTATTTTAGGTACGTGTTGTAAGGCTAAAGCGTAAATAAGTTGTTGATCTGTCATTGCGCATTACTACTTTAAATAAAACATCATCTGTTACGAATATAAATATTATTATCTTAAAAAGCCTGAGTATAAACTATTTATCATTAACTACTAAAACAGGTTTCGACTGCGCTCAACCTGGCACTCGGATATAATGTGAGTATCCATTTAGATACTTACCTACGAACGCCATATAATTTCAATATTGAATCAAAAGAAAATCAATTACATAAGCAACAATTTAATTCGATGTTAATAAATAAATCCCACTTAATTTCTTTCAGAAACAAAAATTTTTAACTTTGCCTTCATATGCAGTTAGAGACTTACATTAGCGACCTTTTATACCGATACGATTGTGTGACAGTTCCAGAATTTGGAGCCTTTTTAACACGTCGTGTTTCGGCAAAAATACACGAATCCACACATACGTTTTATCCTCCAAAAAAGACGTTGTCTTTTAATGAGCAATTACAGCAAAACGATGGCTTACTAGCTAATTACATTGCTGAGGTTGAAAAAATACCGTATAATACCGCTATAAATAACATCTCTAAGCAGATAAAGTCTATTAAATCCTATTTAACTGAAGGGGAAACTATTCAACTTAAAAACATAGGTGAATTGGCATTAAATGCTGATGGCAAAATTCAATTTGATCCATCTAGTCATATTAATTATCTTACAGATTCATTTGGTTTATCTCACTTTTCATCTTCGGATATTACACGCGAAGTTTATAAAGAAACAGTTGAGGCTATTGAAGACGTTGCGCCTATTGTATTAACACCAGAAAAGCGCTCTAACCACAATTGGTTAAAGTATGCTGCTGCAGCTGTTATCTTTTTAGGTTTAGGTGGTTTTGGTGCCGCTAATTATTACAACGCTTCTATTGAAGATCACAATCAACTAGCACAAGAGCAAGCTAACGAGCAGCTCGATGCTAAAGTGCAAGAAGCTACTTTTATAATTAGTAACCCATTACCTGCTGCTACATTATCTTTAGAAAAACAAAGTGGTAACTATCATATTGTTGCTGGTGCTTTTAGAGTAGAAGCTAATTCTGAAACGAAAGTAAACCAACTAAGAGCACAAGGTTTTAAAGCGCGTCAGATTGGTGAGAATCGTTATGGTTTGCATGAAGTTGTTTATGGTAGTTTTGACACAAGAGCTGAAGCGCAAAATGAACTTTTGAAGATTCGTCGTGAGCATAACCGTGATGCTTGGTTGCTAATTAAGAACCTTAAGTAGATTTTTTAGATCTGAGTTTTACTAATATTTGCGTTTAGTTTAGCATAAATTATTATTACACAGAGACTCACGGAGTTGACGCGGAGATTCACAGAGAAATAATTAGACCGACTTTATTTAGAAATTTTAATAGTTTAATCTATCATTATTTTTCGTCGCGCCTTTTTTCACTTTTCACTTTTCACTTTTCACTTTTCACTTTTTACTTTTTACTTTTTACTTTTTACTTTTTACTTTTTACTTATAATAATACACCTCCGTCCTAAAATCGCTCTATCTTTGCACAAATTTTAATATTCTATGCTATCTAGAACCGCATTTCAGTCTAAAACTATTGTTACCGATTTGGTATTACCAAGTGAAACAAACCCTATTAACAACTTATTTGGAGGCGAACTATTAGCACGTATGGACAGAGCGGCTAGTATTTCTGCTAGAAGACACTCTAGACGTATTGTTGTTACGGCTTCCGTTAATCACGTGGCTTTTAATAGATCTATTCCTCTAGGAAGTGTTGTAATGATTGAAGCTAAAGTATCACGTGCATTTTCATCTTCTATGGAAGTGTATATGGATGTTTGGATTGAAGACAGAGAGTCTGGTGAGTGCGTAAAGGCCAATGAAGCTATTTATACTTTTGTTGCTGTAGATGAGACCGGAAGACCTGTAAGAGTGCCTGAGCTTGTGCCCGAAACTGAATTAGAAAAACAACGTTTTGATGCCGCTTTACGTCGTAAACAATTGAGTTTGCTTTTAGCCGGTAAAATAAAACCTTCTGAAGCTACGGAACTTAAAGCCCTTTTTGAGTAGTAATAGTCGTGTTATTTTTATAATGACAATCTTTTATTGGTTAAAAACAACTCCATTTTTTAACCGCCTTTTACTAACCTAAAATTTAGCTAACCAAGGTTCTGGGTTCATTACCTGATCATTTTTATAGATTCTAAAACCTAATAACGATTCTCCCTTTAATTTATTAGTAAATACTTTACCTATAACCTGACCAGCAACGACTTTATCACCCGCCTTTACATTAACCTGAGATAAGTTCATGTAAACACTAAAATAGATACCATGCCTAATAAATACGGCAGGGTTTCCGTTTTTAATAACTAAAATCCTTGACACCTCACCACTAAAAACAGATTTAACATCAGATTGATCTTCTGTTGCAATATAAATACTCTTATAGTTTTGTGTTACAGTATTATCTATTAACGATCGTTGTTTTCCATACTTTACTTTAACAACTCCTCGAGATACTGGCCAACCTAATTTACCTCTGTTAGATTCAAAATTTGAAGACAATAACTTTGCTTCAGGCGTTAATACAAACTTACCTTTAGATGACGTTGTTCCCGATTTTTTATTAGCAGCTGCTATTGTTTCTTTAATGATTCGATTGATTTCTTTATCTAATTGATCGGCCTCTTGTTTTTTCTTCTTTATCTGAGACGCAAACTTTCCCATATCAGACTTAATCGAAGCCATTAAAACTTCACGCTGTTTTAATTCATCTTCTAATTCGCGTTTCGCAATTCTGTTTTCTTCAATTAGTTTATTCTTATTCTCTTTCTGCTTAGACAATTGAATATTTAACTCTTGTAATTCTTTTGTTTTAATCTTTATAGCTTCACCCTGTTCTTTCTGGTAATCTCGGTATTGCCTTATATATTGAAGGCGTTTATAAGCTTGTTGAAAATTGCTCGATGATAGTAAAAACATCACTTTACTTTGTTCAGACTTACTTTTATACGATTTCACAACCATCGCAGAATAGTCGTCTTTTAATTCCTGTAATTGGGTTCTTAGACTCGTAATTTCTTGTTGATTTGTATTGATTTCTCGCGTCAATAAGTTGGCTTGCTCGTTAGTGATTCTGATTAGATTTTTTCTAACGTTTACCTTATAATTTATGTCTTCTATAAGTGTAATCGCAGATTTTTCCTCTTTCTTTTTGGTAAATAATAATGCATTAATTTGCTTAATCTCTCTCAACTTCTGCTGACGCTGAGCCTCTAACTCTTTTTGTCTGTCGCTTTGTGCGAATAATGAAGCACAAGACATTAAAAGTCCTATAATTAAAGTGATACAAAAACGGTAATTCATTTTATTCTTTTCATGTTTTTACAAAAAAACTTTACTTCTCATTTAATTTGTTCTGCTTCTCATAAAGTCAAAATCTAGTCTTGATTCTTGGTTATAAAAGCGAAGTGGTCTTGTGTCTTATTTTATAACAATCTCTTTATATCCTGAAGGAATATTAAACGGGAAACGCACTTCATCATTCAAAGATACCGATTTAAATTCCATAGTTATAGCAATTTGGTCTGCACCTTCAACCGCTATAATACTTATGTTTTCTGGTATAATTTGTTTCTTCACTTCTTGATACGATGCATAATCTACTTGAAGCATTCGCTTTTCTAGAATTTGCTGTATTTGTAAACTATCCATCTTAAAATGCGAAGGATTAATTAAATAAAATAACTCTATCAGTGCATTCTGATCTTTTGGACTAACAGCATACGAGTTATTATTAACAAAGACCTGATGAGGCTGGTCATTAAGATCATTAATAGCTTGGCCTAAAAGAATATTTTGAACTTTCATAAAATCGAGATCTATACCAACAACATCACTTAGTAGCTTGTAGTCTCCATCAAAAAATTCGTTATCTAGTTTATTGTAAAATCTTACTTTATCTGGTGTTATCATCATACGTGCCATGCCCAATATGGACTCGCTTAACCAAATCACCTTATCTTTTTCTATTCTAAGTGTAAAACCAGCACCTTGTGATTTATTATTTTGAGTAATATCAATTTTTACTCTAGCCTTTAATGTTTTAAAATCAGCATCGTTCTTTTTATGCTGTTTTATTACTTGCTTAGCCGAAAGCTTATCGCTAGCCACACCAGATTCTATCACACTTTTAGCGGAATTACAACTGAAAGCTAAAACAAGAAGGATCCCCGCGATTGTAACTTTTGGATTTATAGAGAATTGAAATATTTTCATTTACTATTATAGTTTTAAGGCTTTTGCCTTTTTAGCAAACGCTTCAGATTTACTAATATTATTTAGGGCTTTGTAGGCTATACTTAATTCAGAATAAAAATCAGCTTCCATATTAGGGTTGTCAATTAAATAATCTAATCCCTTTTCTAGATGATTAATAGCTTTTTTAGGTTCTCCTAAATTATTATTTGCAACGGCATTTACTAAATATAAAATTGGCTGTGCAGGATATAATTCTAAAGCTCGTTCGCTATCGACAATAACCGCATTATAATCCTTTATATCTAGTTGAAGTAGTAATACGTCTTTAATTAATTTGAAGTCATTAGGGCTTTGTTTTAAAGCTTCTTTAAAGTTTGATAAAGCCTTGGCTTTGTCTCCTGCCTTTAAATAATATTGACCTAAATCGCTGTGGGTTTGCGCATCTTTATTACCATCTATAAGCGACGTAATATCTATAAGATCCGTTTCGTACTCAGGATTACTAGCTACAAAGGCTACAAAATCCTTAAGAACTTTAGCCTTCGCATCTGCATTAATTTCAGGGCTTGTTAACACTGTTTTTACAGATGAGATAGCATCTTGAATCTTATTGTCTTGAAGATAAAACTTATACAAGGCTAAATGCACAAATTTAGAATCTGGCTTAACTTTTAGTAAATTCTGAGCCGCCTTATAAGCGTTTTTTTGATCACCTGTTTGGCTGTATCTGTAAATGAGCTTTAAGTGATTATCCTCATTACTGGGATTATTGGCAATTCGTTGTTCTAAGTTTTCAATTCTGTCATCAGCATTGCCCGTAATACTATAAATATCATTACGCATGGCATCTCTAGATTCACTTAAACCAAATTCAGCATCTAACTCATCTAATAAATCTAAAGCTAACTTGTATTTTTCTTCTCTGACATAAAGCGTTGCCAAATCTTCTTTGTAATCCGGATGATATTTCACTAATTGCTTAATGGTTTTTAAGGCATTTTTAATATCATCTTGCTGAAAATAGACATCGTAAAGTTCATCTAAAAACCAAACATTGTCTGGTTGCATGCTAATGGCTTTTTTTAGATTGTCTTCTGCCGCACCAAAGTTTTTAAGCTTATTATAGTTTTTTCCAAGTTCAAAATAGATGACTGGTTTTTTGCTATCGAGATTCAAACATTTTTGAAGGGCCTCTACAGCACGGTCATAATTTTCAATGCCTTTTTGTTTTAAGGCTTCGAAGAAATGCTCTTGAAATTCATCTTCGACATTCCCCAAATCATCATCTGGCCGTTTGTTAAAATCGACTTGGGCATAGGTCGTCTGCGGAACAATAATCATTCCGAAGAGAAAAACCAATATCAAAATAATTCTTTTATTCACTTTGTTTTTGCATTAACAGGTCTTCAATCACTTCAAATTTATCTAACACTTCAAATTTTTCACAAGATGCTTTCATTATATCTCTAAAATGATTGGCTTCTTTTGGTAAATTTCCACCAGCAGTATCAAACGTATTCTTATCAGGCCATTGTGCATACGCCAAATAGTTTAGCGCATCCTTTTTATGTAATCGAGACCCTAAACTTCCTTCGTATTTGTAAATCAATGATGTTAACCCTTTCCAAGCTTCAATAAAGTTGTCTTCCTGGTTTGGTTTAATTATAACTGCGTACAATACGATATACATCATTGATTGATTTATTAGATATCTTTCAAAAGTTATTCCAAAAATAAGGTTCAAAACAAAATTTGAACTAAAAATCATGAGATTAGCTTCGCTGTATCTTCGATTTCCTGCCTACGCAGGAATTTTACTCAATTATAGTATAATCACCAATACTAATCTTAGTAAACTCACCATTGTATTTAACGTGGTTACCAATCATAGCTTCGTCTAAATTAGCGTTTTTAATAGTGGTTTGGTTTTGTATTAAGCTATTTTTAACGGTTGAGTTTTCAATAACACAATCTTTTCCGATTGATACATGAGGTCCAACAGTTGTATTTCTTAAAACCGTTCCTTTTCCGATATAACAAGGCTCAATAATTTTTGAGTTTTCTAAAACCACAGAAGCATCAACTAATTGCTCTTCCTTATCAGCTGTTAAAAAGCCTAACATTCTTGCATTAGTTTCTAAAGTCACGGCTTTGTTTCCGCAATCCATCCACTCGTCAACGGTTCCTGTTTTAAAGATTTTGCCATCTGCCATCATGCGTTTAATACCATCATTAATTTGGTATTCTCCACCATTCATCACATTTTCGTCTAAAACTTCTTGCAACTTCTCTTTTAAAACCGCTACATCTTTAAAATAATAGATCCCTATTACAGCTTGATCACTTACAAAGGTTTCAGGCTTTTCAACCAACTCAACAATGTTTTGGTCGTCATTTAGTTTTACAACTCCGTAGGCTTCAGGATTTGCAACACATTTTGTCCAAATGACACTATCTGCAGTCGGATCTAAATCAAACTCAGCTCTAATCAACGTGTCTGCATAAGCAATCACAGCAGGACCAGATAACGAAGGCTTAGCACTCATAATAGCATGGCCAGTTCCTAATGGCTGATCTTGTCGGTAAATGGATGCTTTGGCTCCTAAACCTTCAGCAAGTTCCGTTAAACTTTTAACCACATCATCTCCAAAAAATGCAGGATCACCAAGAACAAAAGCAATCTCTTCTATAGGTTGCTTTAAAACTTTAGCGATATCCTTAACTAAACGATGCACTATAGGTTGACCTGCAACAGGAATTAATGGTTTTGGTACGGTTAAACTATGTGGTCTTAGGCGCGATCCTCGGCCTGCCATTGGTACTATTATTTTCATCGAAAAATTTGTTTTTCGTTTCCACTCCAGTGGAAATCTGTTTAATTTTATTTTTAGGTCATATTTGCAACCTAATCTTTATTTTTTAGGTATATACCTACAAGGTTTTAAAAACCTTGCAGGGAATTTCTAAGAGACTCCCGTACTTCCAAAACCACCTTCTCCTCTATCGGTATCAGACAATCCTATAGAATCTACCCATTCGGCACGCTCATGTTTGGCGATGACTAATTGTGCAATACGTTCACCATTATTAATTGTAAAATTTTCGTTTGAAAGATTGACTAATATTACACCAATCTCTCCTCTATAATCGGCATCGATTGTTCCTGGCGCGTTTAAAACGGTTATGCCTTGTTTTGCAGCTAAGCCGCTTCTTGGTCTTACTTGTGCTTCAATACCCACAGGTAATTCTATAAATAAACCCGTACCAACAATACTTCGCTCTAAAGGTTTTAAAGTTCTAGATTCCGATAGATTAGCACGCAAATCCATACCAGCTGAAGCTATAGTTTCGTAATGTGGTAAAGCGTGACTCGATTTATTTATTATTTTAATTTTCATGAGGTATAGAGTATTCGTTGTATAGATGACAGATTAATTTCTTTTTAACATGAGTGTTAATTCTTTTCTTTCAAGCTGAAAAACAAGGCTTAAAAATACGATTAATGCACCAATTCCTATAAAATAATTACCTCTAAAAATATAGAAGTACACCATAGAAAACAGTGTGGATAGTCCAAAATACAGAACTATCTTTTTAATGTTATAAGGAATTGGATAGTATTTTCTTCCGTAATAAAACGACAACAACATCATTAGCAAATAGGCTGAAAGTGTTGCAATAGCTGACCCCTTAAAACCAATTATAGGAATTAATATATAATTTAATGCTAACGTTGTAATGGCACCAAATATTGAAATGTAAGCACCAAACTTAGTAAGATCAGTAATTTTATACCAAACTGAAAGGTTGTGATAAATGCCTAAACAGAAATTGGCTAGCAAAATAAAAGGTACAATCCACATAGCTTCGTAATAAGCTTCACTTCTTATAATAAAAGGCTTTAAAACATCTGCAAAAACAACAACAGTTAAAAAGATAACAGAACCAAAGGCTACAAAATACTCTAAGATTCTAGCATAATTCTTTTGTGGGTTATCGGATTTTGAATGGCTAAAAAAGTAAGGTTCTATACCTAAGCGAAAAGCTGTAGCAAACAAGGTCATAAATAAGGCTAGCTTATAACACGCTGAGTACATCCCAACTTGTGCATCCGCAATATCGGCTGGCAACAATTGTTCTAATAAAATACGGTCAAAGGTTTCATTGACTGAATAGGCAATTCCTGCAATCAACACAGGCATAGCATAACGCATCATTTTTTTCCATATAGCGGTATCAAATGCCAGCTTGATTTTAGCATAGAAAGGAAGTAATAAGATTAGCGTTAATCCACTTGCAATTAAGTTAGAAATAAAAATGTAACTGATTTCAAAATCTGGTTTATAAATTTGATCTAAAAGCGAATTATCCTCTGCTAAATCTTTTAGATACAGTAATAAAAAGACATTTAATCCTAAATTAACCGCAACATTTAATATTTTAAGGATTGCGTAGCGCATGGGTCTGGCAGTTGCCCGTAACCAAGCAAATGGAATGATAACTAAAGCATCTAAAAGTAAAATGATAAATACTAAATTGAGATACTTAAGTTCTATATTGATGAGTGTAGAAATTTGATCTCTAAACAAAAAAGCAATTCCTAATAACCCAAATGAGCTAATTATTAATGAGATGGCAGACGTACTTGTTACTTTATCTTGATTGTCTTCTTTATTGAAAAACCTAAAAAATGCAGTTTCCATGCCATAGGCTAAAACCACATTAAACAATACAAAATACGCGAATATAAAAGATATACGACCATATTCTTCAACAGAAAGTACTGCTGGGTCGGTATAAAGTGGCACTAAAATAAAACTTAACATTCTAGGTAGCACAGTCGCTAAGCCATATATAAATGTTTGTTTAAAAAGTGATTTGAATCCGCTCAATTTAATGGTGTTAATTTGGCTCAAAAGTATTGAAATATTATCAAAAGATGAGCTATTTGTATCCGTGATTACTAGAACGCATCAACAGAGTAGTAAAGTGTAAGATGTTACTCTAATTTTTGGGAATAAAAAAAGTCTTACTTTATCAGCAAGACTTTTACATATATTTTAAAATGGTCATTATTCTTTATCGTCTTCTGTAAAAGCTACAACAGTTGACAATGCGTCTTCGTTTACAGGAGGTGGGCCGTTTTCGTAATAGATACCAGCGACTTCGTTAAGGTTTGTGGTTTTAAAGTATTTTGTTTCTCCGTTTTCTATAAAGCTAATCGCACATTCAGATTGGGATAAATCAAAAGGATAATCATTCGATTTTTTAGGAATTGTAAAGGTATAATTTGGCGAATGGTTTTTTAGTATCGCCACATATTTATCGTTTTTTTGAACGAGTTTACCTTTTAGATTTCTAAAGTAAATACTATCAATAACAATATCATCACTTTTATTTACCACAGGTACAAAAACATTTATCCCTGTACCTCCAACATTAAGGCCAGCATACCATTCTTGAAAAACAACTGGTTCAACTTTAAAAGCTGTGGATGATTCAAATTGAGAGGTTTCGACTTTTGAACTAGAACACTGATAAGTGAACGAAAAGACAATAGCTAAAGCACTGACGTATGACGCCTTTCTTAGTAGTTTCATTTTAATATAGGTTAAGGTTTGGGGCGGCAATATATAAAAAATTACGAAATAACACCTTTTAAGGTTATAGTAATCAGATTAAAGGACATTATTTGTAAGAAATATACCCTGTGTTTAATTACGTTCTTGCGTAATCTATTTGTATCCATTTTTAGCCAATTATCTATTCCATAAGTTGTTTAATACTCAATAGTTCTTTTTGAATTTGCTTATAAATTAAAACCACACCAACAGTAATAATGACAAATCCTGATACTTTTATGTAGGTATAAAACCCATGTGAAAGACCTGCTTCAAAAAATGGTATAAGCATTATAAAGCCAATGACATAACACAAAAGGATTATCGGCGTGACAATATAATGCGTTCGAAATCTCTTTTTATAATAGTGTACCAACATATCTTTAAAACTATGAGCGTTCTGAGAATAGTTAATATGTTTTAGCGCATTGATACTCTTAAATTCTATTCCGATTCTAAGAACTAATCCGGCTATCATTAAGATTAACGCTATTGCCGCTTTAAACTCTAAATAAGCACTTACGTAGAAAAAGAAAAAAACCAATACGCCCACAGTTACACCTAATACAATGCTAGTAATTTTCTGCCCCTTTTTTAACTGGTTCGCTTTTTTAATAATTTCTGCTGTACCTTCATTAGGGACCTGTATATCAGCCAGGTTCTCCCATTGTGATTTTATATCTTCAAAATTTTTCATTGTTTAACGCATTTAGTTAATTCGTTTTTAATTCTGTGAATTCGCACTCTTATGGCCTCGTGCGTTAATCCCATTATTTCTGCAATCTCCTTCTGTTGCAACCCTTCAAGTTCAAGCAAAATAATCGCCTTATTATCAACATTCAATTTATTAATACAGGCGTATAGTTGTTTAAATTTGAATTCTATATGCTCTTTAGAATCGTCTAATTTACTTTCTATAGGATTTGGCATCTCTGAAGAAAACATGGTTTTTTTACTATTCCGTATATGAACTAAACAGGTATTTACTGTAATTCGATAAATCCATGTAGAAAGGCTAGCTTCTTGTCTAAACGTCTTCAAGTTATCCCAAACCTTTATGAACACCTCTTGAGCTAAATCTTTGGCTTGTGGTTCGTTTCCGTTGCAATAGCCTAAGCACAACCGCATAACTTTAGGGTAATTATCCTCGTATATGTTCTTAAATTCCACGTGTTTCAATTCTAATTTAATTCCATTTTAATGGCTTCTAATAACCATTGTGGTTGATCATACATTATAAAATGTGCGGATTCTTCTGCAAACTTAATTTTATAATGACCATGATTTTTGTATTGCTCTTGGTATGTTTTTTTTACAGTTTCTAATCCATACGGCATTACTGCAGCAAGTACTACCAAAGGTGTTGTTATTTTTGAAATATCAGTTCTCAAATCTAGTTTTAATAAATCGGTATAGCCATAAACATAAGTTTCTCTATCGGTCTCAACAATCCAATCCTTAATAATTTCCTTCTTAGATTCATTGATTACCATTCCCGATGCCATTTGAGTAGCCATAGCTTCAAAATTTTCATCGCTCATATCTAATAACTGTTTGTTATAGGGATTATCATAGACAATCGTTTTACTGTCGAAATTAGGCATCATAAGCGCGCCTATAGAGGGCAAAGCATCTACTGTTATAATAGTCTTTAGATCTAAAGTGTTTTCGGTTCCTAGCCATAAACTCAATGTACCACCCAAACTGTGACCAATTAAAGTGATTTGTTTAAGATTGTTGTCTGAAATATAAGTGATTATTTCTTCTTTGATTTTAGGTAACCAAGGAGTTTCAATTGCCGGTACAGCTCCGAAGCCTGCAAAAGTAAAAACATGACACTCATTAGTTTTGGAAAGTTCAGTAACGACATCATCCCAAACGGAACCAGGGCAGCTAAAGCCGGGGAATAGTAATATAGGATTTCCCTTTCCTGAAATATTAACTTCAAAAGATGTGTGTTGCGAGTACATAAATCCTGAAACCATAAAGGTTAGGATTAATAGTCTACTTTTTAGATTTTTCATGATATTCATTTTTAATTGGATTTTCCTTTTAGATACAAAATCTTAAAAATGTTACATGATGGCATAAAAAAAAACCTAACTATTTAAAGTTAGGTTTTTTATTCTATTGAAATTCTTAGTTTTAACTAAGTATAGCGTTTAGTTATTTAAAGCTTCAGCTCCACCAACAATCTCTAAAATCTCGTTAGTAATTGCTGCTTGTCTTGCTTTGTTGTAAGTTAATTTAAGTTGATCTCTTAATTCTGTAGCGTTATCTGTTGCTTTATGCATTGCTGTCATACGTGCACCATGCTCAGAAGCGAAAGAATCTCTAATACCTTTGTACAATTGAGTCTTTAAAGACTTCGGTATTAATTCTTCAACGATTTCAATTTTAGATGGTTCAAAAACGTAATCTAAATTAACGTTTTCATCACTTTCTACAGGTACAATTGGTAAGAACTGTTCCGTCATTACAATTTGAGTCGCTGCATTTTTAAAGTGATTGTATACTATTTCAATCTTATCAAATTCTCCAGCAACAAATTTTTCCATTAGCATTTCTGCTATTTCAGAAACATTCTCAAACGTTAAGTCTTCATACAAATCACTTTTGTTTGCAATAACTTTATTCGTTTTTTTGAATGCATCATTTGCCTTCTTTCCAATTGCTAAATAAGAAACATCTTTATTAGCATAAGTTTCCTTAGAAAGCTTAGTTACATGCTTAATGATATTAGAATTGAATGCACCAGCCAAACCTCTGTTAGAAGTTACAACAACTATAAGTACTTTTTCTACGTCGCGTTGAACAGAATATTTACTTCCAGAATCTTCATCTAAAGTTGCACTTAAACTCTGAAGCAATTCCGTTAACTTATTAGAATAAGGACGCATTGCTGTAATAGCATCTTGGGCTTTCTTTAACTTAGCAGCAGATACCATTTTCATGGCACTAGTAATCTGCATCGTTGATGATACCGATGATATTCTGTTTCTAATTTCCTTTAAATTCGCCATTCTTTATATGATAAAGACTCCTTGCATAGGCTCAGAGTGACATTAGTTTAATAATTAAAATTTAGAGTTATGAACACGTTTACTCATAACTCTAAACTTCTAACTTTATGATCTGTACTTCCCTGAAAGATCTTTTGCTACACTTGTAAGTGTATCAATAACCTCATCAGTTAATTTACCTGCTTTTAGTAAATCTAGAGTATCTCTATGCTTTGCATTTAAGAACTCTAAATAATCGCGTTCAAATTCTTTTACTTTCTCAACAGGAACATCTTTTAACAAGTTTTTAGAACCTGCATAAATGATAGCTACTTGATCTTCTACTTTGAAAGGATCATTTTGAGCCTGCTTTAAGATTTCAACGTTACGCTTACCTTTGTTAATTACGTTTAAAGTAACGGCATCTAAATCTGAACCAAACTTAGCAAACGCTTCTAATTCACGGTACTGAGCTTGATCTAATTTTAATGTACCAGATACTTTTTTCATTGATTTAATCTGAGCGTTACCACCAACACGAGATACAGAAATACCTACATTAATTGCTGGACGAACACCAGAGTTAAACAAATCACCATCTAAGAAAATCTGACCATCTGTAATAGAAATCACGTTAGTTGGGATATATGCAGAAACGTCACCTGCTTGTGTTTCAATAATTGGTAAAGCTGTTAATGAACCACCACCTTTAACTAAAGGTTTTAAAACATCTGGAAGGTCATTCATTTCTCTAGCAATAGCATCATTATTAATGATTTTTGCAGAACGCTCTAATAATCTCGAGTGTAAATAAAATACATCACCAGGATATGCCTCACGTCCTGGAGGACGTCTTAATAATAAAGATACCTCACGGTAAGCAACAGCTTGTTTTGATAAATCATCAAATACAATTAAAGCTGGTCTACCAGTATCTCTAAAATACTCACCAATAGATGCTCCTGTAAACGGTGCATAAACTTGCATTGCAGCAGGATCTGATGCATTTGCAGCTACTATTGTTGTGTATGCTAAAGCACCTTTTTCTTCTAAAGTCTTAGCAATTAAAGCTACCGTAGAAGCCTTTTGGCCAATAGCAACATATATACAATATACAGGCTCACCTGCATCGTAAAATTCTTTTTGATTTAAGATCGCATCGATACAAACAGCTGTCTTACCAGTCTGTCTATCACCAATTACCAACTCACGTTGACCTCTACCAACTGGGATCATAGCATCAATAGCTTTAATACCTGTTTGTAATGGCTCAGTTACTGGCTCTCTGTAGATAACACCTGGTGCTTTACGCTCTAAAGGCATCTCAAAAGTTTCACCTGCTATTGGTCCTTTACCATCAATTGGGTTACCTAAAGTATCAACCACACGACCAACAATACCTTCACCTACTTTCACAGATGCGATACGTTCCGTACGTTTAACTGTAGAACCTTCTTTAATTCCTACTGAAGTTCCTAGCAATACAATACCGACGTTATCTTCTTCAAGGTTAAGTACGATTCCTTCTGCACCACCATCAAATTCAACTAATTCGCCATATTGCACATTAGCTAATCCGTAAGCACGTACAATACCATCACCTACAGTTAATACTGTTCCTACTTCGTCTAATGAAGCACCTGCTTCAAAACCTGAAAGTTGTTGTTTTAAGATTGCTGATATCTCAGCTGGTTTTACTTCTGCCATCTCTTTTAGTCTTTAGCTTTTAGCTGTTAGCCTTTAGGGCTTATCTAAAACTATATTAATTTAGTGTAAATTCTCTTTTTAATTTATCGAGTTTATTTGAAATACTAGCATTATACTGTATATCTCCAACTCTTAATATGAAACCACCTAAAATGCTTTCATCTATAATATTTTCTACTTCGGCGTCTTTTCCTGTAAGTTCCTTAACCTTAGCTAATACTTTAGTTTTTAAATCTTCAGTAAGTGGAATTGCTGTTGTAACTGTTGCTACTTGGCTACCTCTTAATTCATCGTATAAATGAACATAACTTGAAGCTACCTCATTTAATAAAGGTAACCTTTTGTTAGTAATTAAAGTATCGAATAAGTTCGTCGTTGCTACATTCGCATCTTTGAACACTGCTAATAATACCGCTTTTTTATCCGAAGATCTTACAACAGGACTTTGAAGCATCTGATTTAAATCTTCACTCTCAGCGATAGCGTTAGTGATTGATTTCATATCACTATTTACCACCTCAGCAGATTTTTGATCTGTTGCTAAGCTTAAAACCGCTTTAGCATATCGTATTGCCGCTCTTGATCCTGACATCTCTTACTAGTTTAAAGTTGCTTCTCCTAACATAGACTCAACTAATTCTAGTTGTTTGTCTTTATTAGATAATTCGTTACGCACTACTTTTTCAGCGATTTCTATAGATAAACCTGCAACATGACTTTTTAATTCTGCCATAGCTGCTTTCTTTTCACTAGTAATAGCTTCTTGTGCTTGTGCAATCATTTTATTTGCCTGCGTTTTAGCTTCCGCTTCAGCATCTGCAATCATTTTGCTTTTAAGCTCACGAGCTTCTTTAAGCATTGTTTCTCTTTCTAATCTTGCTTCTTGCAATAATCTTTGATTATCTGCTTGAAGGTTTGCCATTTCACGCTTCGCTTTTTCAGCTGCATCTAAAGCACTTTGAATACCTTCTTCTCTTTCGCTTAATGACGCAAGAATTGGTTTCCATGCAAACTTCACCATCAATGCTATTAATGCTAACATTAATATTGTTGATACTACAAATAATCCTGGTGAAAAATCGTTTAATAATGTTTCCATCCTATTAACTAATTAGGTGTTATTCTTTTTTTAATTTAAAAACACGTCCTGTAACCAACCGTTACAGGATAGTGTTTTTGTAAATTTGATTTGGTTCTTATTTTCCTAAGAATAAAGCACCAAATGCTAAACCTTCTAAAAGTGCTGCAACAATAATCATCGCTGTTTGGATTTTACCTGCTGCTTCTGGTTGACGAGCAATACCTTCCATTGCTTTACCACCGATTTGACCAAGTCCAATACCTGCTCCGATTACGATTAATCCTGCTCCAATTAAATTGTAAGTTACTGGTTCCATAAAAATTGATATATAAAATTAAATTAAAAAAATTCTTATTAAATAAAATCTCCTCTAACGTCTTCTACGTCTGAAGAAATTTCATGATCATGCTCATGATCATGATCGTGTTCTGCTACAGCCATACCAATAAATAAAGCTGATAACATTGTAAAAATATACGCTTGTAAAAACGCTACTAATAATTCGATTAATAAAAGGAAAAATGACAATACAAATGATAAGCTTGTTGCACCAACCACACCTAAAGATTCTTTAAGTGTAAACATAATTGCAATTAAACTCATTAATACAATGTGACCTGCAGAAATATTTGCAAACAAACGTACTAATAATGAGAATGGCTTAATGATAAACGCACCTACCAATTCAATTACAGCTAAGATTGGTTTAACAAAGATTGGTACACCTGGCATCCATAAAATATGCATCCAGTAATCTTTATTACCACTTACTGTATAAATAATTAATGTAAATATTGCTAAACATGCTGTTACGGCTAACTGACCTGTAACGTTAAAACCTAATGGTGTTAAACCCGCTAAGTTTAAAATCCATATAAAGAAGAACACTGTTAAAAGATACCCTGTAAATTTACGGTAGTGCTTTTCACCAATATTTGGTCTTGCAATTTCGTCTCTTACGTAAAGCACTAGTGGCTCTAGTACACGACCGAAACCTGTAGGAATTTGTTTTTTCTTGTATTGCTTTGCTAATCTAGAGAACCAGAATAACATTAAAAGGCCAATTAATAAGATTCCGACCACACTTTTAGTAATTGAAAAATCTAAAACCTTAGCTCCATTTGTTGCATGATGATCAGCATCAAACTTAACAGCAGTAGCTCCTTTTTCTAATTCGTAAATTTTTGAGTGAATCTTTGTAAACTTAAGACCGTCCTTTTCAACAATAACTTGTCCGTTATCATCATGGTGAAACTCGGAAGACATAAACGTCACTAATCCTTCAGAAGACCAAAGAATCACAGGCAACGCCACACCAAAATGTTTACGCTCTCCAGAATCATCTGTATACGAAAACAAATTAAAATCGTGAGAGTCTTTTAGGTGATGAACAATATACTCCTCTACCTCTTGTTTACCAGAAACTTGACCCCCATCTCCGCCAGCGTTGAACGCTGAAATAGACGCTGATGAAAACATCAAAACTGCTAATACTAAAAACTTAAAACTTTGTTGAACTATCTTCATTCTAATAAAATAAAAAAAACCTCTTCTCAAATTCCGTGCAAAAGTACGCAATTTATTAAAATAACAATATGTTTTTTCAGTCTAATATTTAAACCCCATTCTAGATATAATTTTAACGACAAAAAACACCTCCAATACTAGAAATAAGAGTAATGGAATTAAAATGTTTAATTCTTCAGTGGTATTTAAAACTTCAATATTAAAAACAGAATCTTTAAACGCCACATAAAACAAGACTCCTTTGATAAAAAGCGTAGGCAAATAGATGAATCCGAGTTGAGTCTCCAAGCTCTTAATAAGAGAAAAAAATTGAAAATGCACACATATCATTAATGACGCTACGGCAAAAAACATATTGGTATCCCAAAGACTAAATCTGACAGGGCTATTAACTTGACTAAAAATATAATCTTGCGAAAAATGAATAATCAAAAATAATACTGAAAACGATACTATATATACAGCAAGAGATTTAATCATCTTCTTTAGACATTTTTAAAACTTGAGATATCACCAAATACATTGAAACAAATATTGAAAGTAGTGTTATGGTCGTTTCTAAATAATCCTTATCAAACTGAGCATCTAACCATTGCCCTAAATAATTACCAAGAAAAATGGTGCCTCCCATTTGAAACGCAACAGACGTAAACCGAATAAACTTATTAGGTCCTTTATTTGCTTTGGACACTTTGAGCTTGTGTAGATTTGGCATTAACAGACTCATTAGGCAGTGACTTTACCGTACCTTTCATACTACATGTAGCATTAAAAGTTGCACCAGGCTCAACAGCCAACTTATTAATATGTACTTCTCCTTCAATATGAGCTGTAGCTTTTAAAGATAATGTCCCCGATAAAATCAACTTCCCTGAAAATTTACCTTCAAAATCCGCATTTTCACCTTGTAAGGTTCCTTTAATATAACCCGATTTACCAACGACTATTTTACCCGACGTTTTAACGTTACCCTCTATAGTACCGTCAATTCTAAATGGTCCTTGGCTAACAATGTCACCTACAATTTTAGTGCCTTGTGCTATAATATTTTGTTGTGTCGTTGCTTCCATAGTTGATTGGTCTTTTTGTTTTTTTCTATCTGGAGAAAACATATTGATCTGGTTTTTTTAAATTACTGTAACTCAAAATACGCATTTAAGTTTTTGTGTCGTTGAATAATTGCATAGTTTGGCGAAGAAATTGCAAAGTATGGTCGGGTAATTTTTGGTTTTATTAGTCGTCCTCTGCTATCTTTTTCTCCCGTCTTAAGTAACTCCCCAAAGCCTTTTGCTCCACCGATACTTTTTAATCCATGTACCACAACAAAGGTCGTATTTTCGTCGTATAGATCTTTTGATGTGGTGAGATCAAAGTATTTTATTTTCGCAACTTCTTCGTTTAATGTTGCGATAAAAGCTTCAATATCTTCACCCGAATTATTTTCAAATTGAAATATAACATTAAATTTATCGACATCATCATCTAAGACAAATTCCTTTTTAGCCAACACCGGAATCGCGTCTTTTAAAATTTCTTGAGCTTTTTTACCTTCTTCCGAATTAGCATAGGTTAATGCTATATAGTTAATCCCTTCTTTATAAGCTTCAAAACCATAAAGCCTTCCTTTTGCTGATGCTTTTAGAATTTCGAACTTAGGCACAAAATCATCACCTTCTAAGCGCTTAATTTGTGTTTCGGCTTCTGCAATCACTTCAACGTACTCCTCGTTTTCAAATTGCTTATAGAGTTTGGTATAAATCGCTTCAGGACTGTTCTTGTCCTTAGATAATTCAGACTGTGGATTTAATAGAATTTCAGCATATCTTGAGTCGGGATAATTTAGCACAATTGCATTTTTCATCGCTTCTGCCTTTTGGGTCAATCCTAATTCAATATAAACACGATACAGGTTATATTTTGAAGGTAAAATCAATCGATCCTCAGGGTCATTTTCTAATAAATTTTCAAATCTATTTTTAGATAACTGAAACTCTTTAAACTTTTCTTTGTAGATAATTCCTAGTTGATAATAGGCATAATTTCGCTCCGTAATGATACTATCTATTTCACTTTGATTTGTTGGTAATGTCGCTAAATACGTTTCAGGATTAAAACGTTCATCTTCTACCACAGAAGTGACTAAATCATCATCTTTTGAAGTATTTACAATATCTGCACGTTGATTAGAATGTCTCCAATTATCTTGAAACTTGCGATCTCCCCAAAGTTTTAGAAATTCATTTTTACCATAAGCTACAGTAGTGGTGTTGTAGAAATAAAAACTACTGGCACCATTTGACGAATTAGTGGTTTGAAGCTGTCTAGACATTCCTGGCGGAGTACGCTTATTTATTGCACTTGCTTTATTATTTTGAACCAATTGTGTTGCTGTCGTCGATTGGCTTTGTTGCTTTTTTAACGCCTCTTCTTGTTGCTTCTGATCTTCTATAGCTTTAATTCGAAGCGCATCGGTATATTTTGTATAAATCGCTAATTGCTCTGATTCTGATAGATTAACCATTCTCAGAATACTGTCGTTAGTTTGCGCTATACCTTCGTAGTATATAACATCATCTAGGTTTTCGCGCTTTCTTTTAATGATTCGGTATGGCTTAGTATTAGCTACCATTGCAGTCATTGTGCTGTCATAATAAGCACCTGCCGTTTTATAAATGTTTCTATCAAAATACATGTTTCCTAAAGTCTCGTAATCGAGCGCTCTTAAGTACTTGTCTGAAGTG
This sequence comes from Winogradskyella pacifica, assembly GCF_003386275.1. Lineage (NCBI taxonomy): Bacteria > Pseudomonadati > Bacteroidota > Flavobacteriia > Flavobacteriales > Flavobacteriaceae > Winogradskyella > Winogradskyella pacifica. Next base: position 135,130 of record NZ_QREI01000007.1, read on the forward strand.
GTTTTTCTAAGCGATTTGTTATAATATACTTCAGAAAGACTGTCTGATGTATTATGGCGATGGTATTCTGCAATGCGGTAATAAATCTTATCTAAAAACGGTCTATTTTCTCTGTTCTCTTCTAAATCTGTAAGGTATTCTTCAAACTCAATTTGATCACCGCTTAAGGCATCAAAATTGTTAGATTTTTCGATATGCGCATTGATGTAAAACGATCTTGGTATTTGGCGATGCATATCTATAATAGCATCGAATTCTATATTTGCACTGTCCTTTTTACCAAATTCGTTATACAACTGTCCCTTAATAAAATGGTAGCGTGCTTTTTCTCTTTTAACCGTTGTGTTTTCTGCTGCAATTGCCAGTTGCGCTATTGCACTATCTTTAGATTTTGTATTAATGTAAGCTTGGGCCAAAGCTGCTGTGGCATCTGCTAAATCCTGACCTTCAATCTCTTCTTCGCGTAATAGACGTTTTAGTTTATCAATGGCTCCTTGATTATTATCTAAACGCATATTTGTTTTTTCGCGCCAGATTTTAACCTGATTAATTTTATCGCTAGTTGGGTATTTATTTAAAATATTGTTGAAGGCAGCCATAGCCGGCACAAATCGTTGATCGAAATAACGGGCTTGACCCAACAATAAATACGCTTCGTCTATCTGAGGATTTTTTTCTTTTCCGTCAATATTCATACCATGAACTTGAATGGCTTTGATAGCTTTTTCTTCGGCACGTTCAAAATCGGCATTTTTGGTTTGTCCTGGCAGAAAGATATCTTCAGAGATATTCATTCTTTCAACAGGAAGCAGCTCCCAGAAATTTTCTGTAAACTCATTATTAACGCCATCCTTTCCTCGCTCTAATGCAATGTTGCCGTTATAAAGCACATTGTATTTTGTGCCCATAGCATGGAAGTTTCTGTTAATGAATTTATCCTTCTTACGCGAACAACTTTGGGTAAGCATTGCCACGCAACATAGAGATACTATAATTTTGTAATAGGTTTTCAATCGTTGGTTCTATTTAAATTAATACCAATTGAATATTAAAATATTTCAACACTAAATTAGTATAATAGATAACTTAAAAACACCCTGTTTAGTGTGTTATGTGGTAAAAATAAGGATCTTTTTGAATTTGAAGCTGAATTTTAGAAGATATTAAATCCCTTCGCTGTTAGAATCAAGAATAAAGACTTGATTGTGGTTTGTTTGGGATTATTAGATAAATTAAAAAAAATATTCACGCAAAGTCGCGGAGACGTAAAGACCTAATCTTGCATAAAAAAATTGGCATGAAAATGAATTTCATGCCAATTTGAATTGTTTTCAAAATCAATAATACTTTGCTATCACAAGTAAATTGCACGTGACACGCATAACTCCCGAATTGTAACTACATAGCAATCTTACGGATTTCAATTTACTCTATTTTTATTCTTCTTCTTCTGAAACCATAGCTCCACTTGCAAAATGCGCTTCTAATTCTTTTAGTGTAGCAGGATTAGTTTCTAAATCTTTAATCACGTTTCCTTTTTCTAAGACAACAATACGCTCACAAACATCTGTAACGTGCATTAAATCGTGACTAGATACTAAAACAGTAACCCCTTGTTTTTCGGCTAAATCTTTTATGATTTGTTTTAATCTAATTTGAGTCGTTGGATCTAAGTTAGCGAAAGGTTCGTCTAAAATTATCACTTCCGGATTCCCAATAAGTGCTGCTACAATTCCGGCTTTCTTTTGGTTTCCTTTACTTAAATCTCTTAAGTATTTTTTCTTACCAATGATTTCACCGTTGAAAAAATCTTCAAACTTAGATGTTAAAGCATCAACATCTGCTTTATTCTGACCACGAAGTTCTCCTATAAAATAAAAATATTCTTCTGGCGTTAAATAGCCGATTAAAAAGCTTTCATCTATAAACGATGATGTAAATGGTTTCCAATCTTCACTTTCATCTACAACAACATTGTTGCTGGTAATGTTTCCAGTGGTTGGTTTAATTAAATCGAGTAACAAACTGAAATAGGTTGTTTTTCCTGCTCCATTATTTCCTACTAAACCAAAACTTTGGCCTTTAGGGATGGTTAATTCTTCGATATTAAGAACAGTTGTTCCATTATATGTTTTTGAAAGGTCTTTTGTATATATCATGATGAGATGTATTATTAGTTATCTTGACTAAAGGCGTCAATCATTTTGTATTTTGAATCGCTATATTTTTTAGTAATGCCTTTCATTAATTTTTTATGAAAAACTATTCCTAAAACCCCAAGAACGATTAATAAGGCTATTGCGGCACTAAATCCAGCCAGCCAATTTACAAGTCCAAACAGCCCCATTGGCACCAACATTAGCGGTATACCTATAAGCCATTGCACAGCACCTGTACCCTGATAATTAAAAGCTGCTTTTTTATCTAAATCTATTTTTTTACGGTTGAAGGATCCTCCCCAAAGTATCACATGCGTATTTACACCAATATTGTAAATGGCTGCTGCAAAATGTGCGATTAAAATTTTGTATCCGAAATACACATAAGGAATTCCCAACACAAAAAGGAGTACAACACTAATCACCATAAGGATAAATTTTGAACGTAAATATTGCTCGTATTTAATATTCTGGCTCATTAAAAGTTTGTAATAACCACTATCCCAAGCCGGAATGAATTGCCCAAAGTTGATGAGGAAAAATCCTGTAGAGAATATCCCAATAAATGCTGACATAAAGGTCATTTCTCTATACATAGGCTGTGGATAGAAAAACAAACCGTAAAGCACACCAATCAATAATAACATGGCCATTGATTTGGTACGTTTATTTCTCCAAATGAGTTTTAAATCGAGTTTCATAAATGGTGCAATATCACCAAAACGCTCTGTCCACGATAAGTCTGAAGCATTAACTTCGGTAACTTTAGTTTTTAATGAGCTGTCTAAATACAGTTTCTTTCTTAAAGTTTTAAAGTTGAAACCATAGCACAATGCTAAAATTGCGATTGGAATTAAAATAAGAATTGGATTATTCGCAATGCCCAAAAATCCGCTTCCTATTAATGTTGTCATTGGTACAATTTCAAAATAATTTAAACCAAATAAAACACTAACCACCACGATTATAGGTAAAAATGACAATTCTGATTCTGCAGAAAAGGCTTCGATTATAAAATTTAAAAAATTAATAATCAGTACTGTAATAATCAGCGCAAACATCCAAATTAAAATTTCCGAAGCGACATACCCATCTCCTATTAACATTATACTAAACGGTATGATGGCAAATAGTGGTAAAAAATTAAAAAATGACAATGCTGATTTTCCTAATACATAGTTAACAACAGTAGATCGTTTAATAGGAAGTGTTAGCAAAGGTTTTACACTCATTACTGGTAATTTTTGCAAAAAGAAACGCATTAATAAATCGCCGATAATCCAGTAAAATAAAAATCCATTGGCTGCTACAAATGGGTCTTGCTCAGGGTACATTTCTTTAAGAATAAAAAGAAGGCCGAATCCTAAGCCTAAAAACATGGCAACAAAATAAAGCGCAAAAAATACCATTAAGATATTGATAGCTATATTTTTCTGCCAATACGACGAACGAAAATATTGTTTCCATTCGAGATTGAGAAAATGTTTTATCATAATGTAATGAAGGGTTGGTTTATGTGATAAGTACGAAAAAACAGAAATTTGTTACAAACTAAATTCTGGATAAGTTTCATTTAGCAGTTTTTCGGCTTTGTTGGGAATCACTTCTAAGCTAATATAATTAACCAAAGCGATAACTGTAAATGCTAAAGAGAACAACACTAAAAAATAAGTGTTACCTCCATAATTCTCTGGTATTTTATACACATTAAATAATTGAGACATAAATATAAACATGGTACTTCCGGCTTGTTTAAAGATCATTTCTTCCAACATCCATTTTTTGTTAGAAAGCTCTTTTCTGCGTCTAAACTGCCTATTAAGTTGAATACTTTTATAAGTACACCAAACTGTTATAATCCCAAAGAAAACTAAAGCTAAAGTTGCTATATACACTGTTGAAAACGTGATGTAAAACAATAAAAACAAGGCAATAGTTGAAATAATTTGTGGCAACTCAAACCATTTCTTAAGTTCTGTCCACATGTAACGCATATAACGCTTATTCATGGCTTTCGCTTTTTGGTCAATGGCATCCATAAAACCAAAAATTCCGAATTTTTTGAAGGCTTTGTTTTTAGCGTCTTCAAAACTGAGTTTAGGTTGCTGTTGCCATTGTTGCTCTATATCATTCGCTAAATGATCTACGAGTTCGGTTTGTAAGTCGTAGTGCTCTACAAAATGTTGCCTTGTAAAAGCGTAGAGGTCTTGTATTTGGTATTCGGTGAGTTTCATGTTGTTAAAAGCTGATAACGTTCATTGTAAATATTATAGATTTTAATAAAGTTATTTAAACTATGTCTACTAAATACAAATAGTAAAGCAAAAAGAATAAATAAGATATAATACGGTTTCATTTCAAGGCCTTCATAATGCCAATTAAAAAGCATAATTAACCAATATGGCATTTGAGTTAATAATAGCGATGATGATACTGCTAGTTGCATGTTCAGCGATTTAGTTTTAAACTTTTTTAAACCACCATAAAATAATTTAGTAAATTCAGTAATAATTATTCCTGACATAGCTACAAAGAGTCCCGCTTTAATACTGTATTGATAAGCTATGAAAGTTACTATTGTTAGCACTAGTAATTCTATAAAAAACCTAATCGAAGAAATAAAAGGTAAAAATGTTTTCCAATATGCCTTTCGATGTTTCCTCCCAATTTCTTTTTGCTTTTGTTTAATAAACTTCTTAAAACCAGTATTGCTCTGATACAATCCTTTTTCAAAAATCTTGTCTTTAGAAACTCCAAATTCAATAAACTGATTACCAAAGCCTCTATGAACATCGAGTAAGGCTTCATTAAAAGAAATACCTTCATTCGTTATTTTATCTTCAACCGCAGAAACAATGTGATCTAACAATTCTAAACGCACGTCCCAAAACTTCACCTCGTTTTTAATGAGGTAATTGTCTATGAATTGTATGTCTGCTTTGGTTAGTTTCATTGTTAATTCACTTTTAGACCTGCTAGGTTTTAAAAACCCGCTAGGTCTCCTTCTATTTAGGTTATGCTAGAGTTTTATATTGCTTTTCGTAACTCTTAAATAATTTTATGCTAACACGAACCAAGACCAGCATTAAAGTTAAAACTATACTTACAATTCCGAGAATCCAAAGTACAGTCGTTAAATCTTTAGCTTGGTGGCTAAAATTAAAAATAATATTGGGTATTTGATAAAACACCAAAAAAGGCATCGCTAAACGTTCTACGACCGAAAATCGTTTTAGATTTTTCACTTTGTGATAAACAACATAAGTTAACAGAAACCCCGATAATCCAATTAATGGAACATAAGAAATAATTAACCTAAACGTTTCTATATTGAAATTTGAATACAAAAAGTAAAACCCGCCAAAAGACGCTAAAAAAATCAGCAGTGTTAATGGATTTAAAACTTCTTTTAAAAATGCCTTCCAAATTTTTCTATCGGCAGATTTTAAAAACTGTTTATTCTCTTTTAAAAGTTGAGCCTTGTTCTGAACCATATAACCTTTAAACACATTGTAGAAATCGCTAGTCGTACTCGCCCGCATTCTATCTTCAATATCTGAGGCGACATGATCTACCATTTCCATTCTTATGTCTGCAAAAACCACATCAGAATTCTCTAGATACGTGTCTATAAATTGTATTTGTTCTTTGGTTAGTTTCATTGTCATTTTAAATGAAGACCCGCTAGGTTTTTAAAACCTGCTAGGTCAGGTCTAAGCGAGCTTTGGATTCACTAAAGCTTGCATCGTTTTAATATACTCAGCTAATTCTTCCAATTTATTAACGGTTTCTTTAGTTCCGGTTTCGGTGAGTTTATAATATTTACGCAATCGGTTATCTACTTTTGCCACTTCAACATCTAACAAACCTTCAGCTTCTAACTTATGTAACGCAGGATATAATGCACCTTCTGTGATTTTAAGTTCTCCTTTAGTTAATTCCTTTACCTTTTGGGTAATTTCGTAACCATACATTTTATCGTGCTCATTTAATAGCTTTAAAATAATGGTAGTTAAACTCCCTTTATATAATTTTGAATTGCTCATCGTAACACAAATATATACATAATTTTCTTATGTATAAGAATCTTATGTATGATCGATATTCAAAAAAAGCTAATGGCTTTTCAATTGGACTCACTTTGACTTCGCTCAGTGACTAACGATTAGCCAAGAAAAAAACCTATCAGGTCTGTAAGAGATTGTTTATCTTTGCAAAAAATTATTTTTAATGGCACATTTTCATTCACTCACTATAAAATCAGTAGATAAAGTAACAGACAGTTCTGTTGCGATAACCTTTGATATTCCCGAAAATCTTAAAGAACAATTCAGCTTTAAAGCCGGACAATACATTACCTTAAAAACAACTATTAATGGCGAAGACATCCGTAGAGATTATTCTATTTGTGCGTCTCAAAATAGCGGAAACGTTACTGTTGCTGTAAAAGCAGTTGAAAATGGAACGTTTTCTATTTATGCCAACACTACCTTAAAAGCAGGTGACGTCTTAGAGGTTGCAGAACCAAATGGTCGTTTTGTATTTGAAGCTAATGCTGCCAAAACAAGAACTATTGCTGCCTTTGTTGCTGGAAGTGGAATTACCCCAGTACTTAGTATTGCTAAAACGCTTTTGGAAGAAGAACCGTTTAGCAACTTTATATTAGTTTATGGCAATAAAACATTGGACGATGCTATGTTTATAGATGAGTTATTGCAACTAAAAAAACAATACGATAATCGTTTTCATGCGCATTTTATGTACAGTCAGTCTCAAGAAACGGATGCTTTATTTGGACGTATTGAAAAAAGCACAGTCAACCTCATCGTAAAAAATAAGTACAAAGGTGTTAGCATTGAAAATTTCTACCTCTGTGGACCAGAACAAATGATTCATACCGTAAAAGAGGTATTAATTGAAAATGGTGTGAAAGAAAAAGCAATTAAGTTTGAATTGTTTACAGCTCCTGTTGAAGCCGGTACTGATGCTGCTGCGGATTCACCTTCTGGCGAAACTAAAATTAAAGTTGTGGTTGATGAGGAAGAGTTTGAATTTAACATGTCGCAAAAACAAACCATTCTTGAAGCCGCTTTAAAGCAAGATATCGACGCGCCTTATTCTTGTCAAGGAGGAATTTGCAGTAGTTGTATTGCAAAACTTACCGAAGGTACAGCAGAAATGCGTCAGAATAATATTTTGACGGATAGTGAAGTTGCTCAAGGCTTAATATTGACTTGCCAAGCGCATCCCACTTCGGCTACTGTTGCTGTTGATTATGATGATGTTTAATCTAGATTATTAGATTCGTTAGATTTTTGAATCATTAGATATACAGACCTTTCATGTTTTAATAACACGAAAGGTCTTTTGGTTTTCAAGACGTTCTTAATACGAAATTTTAGAAATGAATTTGACTCGAATTGACGTAAACTTAGTTCTATATCGTTTTATCTCTTCGAGTGATTTTTTTGGTACAAAAACATAGTATTGAGAAGTTTTAACGTTAAATAACTTCTTTTATCTTAGAAATGATTACCGCTTCAGAAACACTACTTGCCGCCTTCTCATAACCTTCCGGGAATTTATTACCGTAAATAGACGTTGGTAGTAATGGAAACTGAGTTCTATCTGCAGTAAGTGCAAAATCTTTAGGTTGATTAAACGGTGCAAATCCAGCAAAAGGATGTGTTACACCCCAAATTGTGATTACTTTTTTACCCAACATTGCCGCCATATGTGCATTACCAGAATCCATAGCTAGCATGAGGTCTAAATTTGAAATAAGCATTAATTCTTCCTCTAAATTCAATTGTCCTGCAACAGATTTTACGTTAGAGTATTTAGCTTCAAGCTGATTTAAAAGCTCTATTTCTTTAGCACCACCTCCAAATAAAATAACATTGTAATCTTTAGAAAGTTCATTAATTACAGTTTCCATTTGCTCTAAAGGATACATTTTACTTTCGTGTGCTGCAAAAGGAGCAATACCTATAGTTTTTAAATTTTTGTTTGAAATAAAAGCATTTAGTTTCTCAGTTAAAGTCTTTGGTTTTGGAAATGTTGGATTAGATAAATCAACCGTAAAACCTAAATCTTCAAAAACATCAGCATAACGCTGGTATGTGGTTTTTAGTTGCTTAAAAGATACACCTGAAGTCAGTGATTTCTTTTCGGCTCTACCTTTATTTAATTGGACTACTTTTTTTCCGAAGAAAAATAATTTCAAGATTTTACTACGTAAAACGTTGTGTAGGTCTGCAACCGCATCAAACCCAAGCTTTTTTAATTCTTTAGACAGTTTATAGAGTCCTAAAACGCCTTTGTGTTTCCCTTTTAAATCGGCCTCATAGAAGCTTACATTTTCTAAATCTTTAAAAAAAGGCCTGAAAAATGCTCTGGTAACTACTGTAATTTTTAATTCGGGATATTGTGCTGAAAGTGCTCGCAACACAGGAACTGTCATAGCCACATCTCCCATTGCGGAAAACCTAAGGACGAGTATGTGTTTTAGTTTTGGCATAATTTTGTACAAACCTGTCAGGTTTTAAAAACCCAACAGGTTCACGAACTATTTCTGTCCTCTCAAAACAGGGTTTAGTTCATTATCATTGTACATTTTCATTTGCTTATAAACTTTCATGTACTTATCACCATTTGAAATATCAGTAAGCATATCGTCTATTGCGGTACTTAAATCTACACGTTGTTCTAATAAAACATTAAGCTTTGTTTGGCAAGCTGCTTTGTGCGCATCACTAGCATCATCTCTTACCGTTTCGAGATGCATGTGGTAAATCTTTAATGCTAAAATAGATAATCTATCTATTGCCCAAGCCGGACTTTCAGAATTGATTTTAGCATCCGGTTTTACGGTTACGTCTTTGTATTTATTTAAAAAATAACTATCGATATATTCAACCGTATCCGTTCTATCTTGGTTAGAGGCATCAATCATTCGTTTCAACTTTAAAGCTGCAACCGGATCAATGTTTGGGTTTCTAATAATATCTTCGTAAGCCCACTGAACAGTATCAATCCACGATTTTCTATATAACAAATGCGCGATAAGATCATCGCTTTCATCATACTTGTTAGTAAAAGGCTGATCTACTGTATTTAAAACTTTATAGGTTTTAATAACCTCTTGAAAAATAGCGTTTGCTTTTTGTGAAAACATAATGAAATTGATTTAATGTTTACAAATATAGTAGGAATTATTAACTTTAACGACTGAACCAATTCCCATAATATGCAAATTCATAACCTTTCTGATACACCTTCAATTTTAAACACCTTTATGTCTGAATTAAGAGATAAAACGGTTCAGAAAGACAGCATGCGTTTCCGAAGAAATATTGAGCGAATTGGTGAAATAATGGGCTACGAACTAAGTAAATCACTTCATTTTAATCCGCACACTATTGCAACTCCTTTAGGTAATTCTGAAACTGTTTTACATCAAAAAGATATTGTATTATGCTCTATTTTACGAGCAGGTGTGCCACTTCATAATGGTTTACTTAATTATTTTGATGCCGCTGAAAATGCATTTATATCGGCATACAGACAACATAAACACAATCCGGAAAGTTTTGAAATCGTAGTTGAATATTTAGCTTGTCCGAGTTTAGAAGGCAAAACTTTAATTTTAGCTGATCCGATGTTGGCCACAGGACAATCTATGGTGGCTACTTATGAAGCTTTAAAACCATTTGGAACTCCTAAAGAAATTCATTTAGTAAGTGTTATCGGTGCACAGGAAGGTGTTGATTATGTATCTAAAGCGTTTGATGCTGACGTAAAATTATGGATCGCTGCCATAGACGACAACTTAAATGAAAAAGGCTATATTATTCCAGGATTAGGCGATGCTGGTGATTTAGCTTTTGGAAACAAGTTACAACATTAAACCTATAATTGGCACTATAATAAAAAGAGCTATAAAAACTTCTTTAAACCAACGTTCTGAAATCACTTCGATATAATTGGCCATAATAATTGAAAATGGCGCAAATAAAAATAGAAACTCACTACCGTTTTTAGTGGGAGCAATAATAGCAACTAAAATAGCAATTATTGAAGCCCAAGCAATTAAGAAATAAGAGGGCTTTAATTTTTTATTCTTATCAGGAATATTTTTAAAATAATAGATAAGCGTCCATACATAGGATGTAAATAACACGGTGAACTTTAGAATGTTTTCCTTGCTGTTATACGCTGTAAAATCTAAGCTTGCGTAGCGTTTAAAATTTGAAGGTTTTAGATAGACATCATCTACAATAATATTATAGACCAAGAGCAATATCAGCACTGTTGCCACTCCCATAAATGGAATAATAACATTCTTAAAATCATTTTGGGAATGATAAATCAAAGCCACAATCACTAAAGCGAAAAATAGCATCGACCAGAAATAGAATAAAGCCGCTAGTGCAATCCAGAATGCCGCATCAAACAACTTCTTTTTAATGTGTAAGTTAGAATGTAAACTTATTAGCCGTCTTAAAGCAAAAATAATAAACAGATTAGCTAGTAATATATCTGTATGCTTCATTGCTTCTGGAAACATACCAAACAACAAACCAAAGGTCATAATAGCATAACTATTTCTTTGTGTTAGGTTATTTTTAGAAACAATAAAGTCAATTAAAAAAACTAAAAACAAAGTCACTGCCCACTTAAAAAGCGTTGCTAGAGAACTATTTAGATCCGAAAAAAGTAGAGAATAGTTGGTTACTACAAATAGCAGGCAAACATAAACTGCAACAAATATGAAGTTTATAGGCTTAGATTTACTAAAAATACTTGTTATCATTAACTCTTTTTGTATTTTTGCTGCTCAATCCCAATTCGAAATTAGAATTGGTGTAAATTTATAAAGTTATGAATGATTTCTTTAACGGAATAGCGGATTTATTTGTAAATGTGTTATTTGCACCATTTGATGCACTTAAAGCATTAGAACTAGAAAGCTGGTTTTCAGCTAACATAATGTCATGGTTATTTACAGCTATTGGCGTGGTTGCATTTGTTTATTGGATGTTACAACTTAAAAAATACAATGAGAACGGAGAAGAAGATAAAAGTATTTCTTCCCATTCTTATTTATAGGTCGAAACCAATATCCTTACGATAATACATCTTATCAAAATGTAGTTTTTCTATACTTTGATAGGATTTTTTTATGGCCTCTGGATACGTATTTCCATATGACGTAATTGCCATTACGCGACCACCCGAAGTAACCACTTTACCGTCTTTTTCAATTGCTCCTGCATGAAAAACAATAGAGTCTGAAATAGTTTCTACTCCTGTAATTTCTTTGCCTTTCTCGTAAGCTTCAGGATAACCGCCAGAAACTAACATTATTGTTGTTGCTGCACGCTCATCAATATCAATAGTCACTTCACTTAAAGTTTGATTTGCCATCGCTTCAAAAACAGTAACTAAATCTGTTTTTAGTCTTGGTAACACCACTTCTGTTTCAGGGTCACCCATTCTAACATTGTACTCAATCACTTTTGGATCGTCTCCAACTTTAATTAAACCAATAAAAATAAACCCAACATAAGGCAAATTATCTTTCTTTAAACCTTCAACCGTAGGTTTTACGACTTGATTTTCAATTTTATCTAAAAATTCTTTAGTAGCAAATGGTACTGGAGAAACTGCTCCCATACCTCCTGTATTTAAACCTGTATCTCCTTCACCAATACGTTTATAATCTTTCGCAGTTGGTAAAATTTTATAGTCTTTTCCGTCCGTTAATACAAAACAGCTTAATTCAATGCCGTCTAAAAATTCTTCGATAACCACTTTGGTACTAGCCTCTCCAAATTTTGCATCAACCAACATACTTTTTAGTTCGTCTTTCGCTTCTTGTAAATCATTCAAGATTAAAACACCTTTACCAGCTGCTAATCCATCTGCCTTTAAAACATAAGGTGGACTTAGCGTTTCTAAAAACTTGTATCCTTGTTCTACATTTTCTTTAGTAAAGCTCTCATAAGCTGCTGTTGGAATGTTATGACGTATCATAAACTCTTTAGCAAACTCCTTACTGCCTTCTAATTCTGCAGCTGCTTTTTGTGGTCCGATTACAGCCACATTTTTTAAAGCCTCATCTTCTAAAAAGAAATCGTGAATACCTTGTACTAATGGATCTTCGGGTCCGACAACCACCAAATCAATTTTATGTTCTAAAACTGCTGATTTAATCGCTTCAAAGTCAGTAACACCAATATTTAAATTGGTTGCAATTGATTGTGTTCCTGAGTTTCCTGGAGCTACAAAAAGCGCCTTACAACGGTCACTTTGTGCTAATTTCCATGCAAATGTGTGTTCTCTTCCGCCAGAGCCAAGTATTAAAATAGTCATGTCTAAAATTTCTTTAGGCAAAAATAATTGGTTTTAAGTTTAAAAAACAATTAATTTACGGAAACCTTAAAGGCAAAAAACACTTTGCGACTATTCGATTTTTCTTTGAAAGTAAATGGCTTTGCGATTAACAAGGCTAAAACGGCTTTAGCCCAAATTCAGGCGAAAACTGATTTAGAATTTGAAACTTATGTTGAAGCGCAAAAAAAAGCGATTGTTTCTCATCATTTAGAACATAATCCCTTTTATAAATCTTTAGGAAAATCTATAGATCTTAACGATTGGAATTCTGTACCCATTATTACCAAACGTCATTTACAACAACCTTTAGAACAACGTTTAAGTGATAATTTTACACCTAAAAATGTGTATGTAAATAAAACATCTGGTAGTTCTGGTGATCCCTTTATTTTTGCAAAAGACAAATGGTGCCATGCCTTAACTTGGGCAGAAATAATGAACCGATTTGGGTGGTATGGCATAGATTTTAATAGCTCTAAACAAGCACGTTTTTACGGAATTCCACTAGACAAAAAAGGGTATTACAAAGAGCGGTTGAAGGATTATTTTGGTAACCGATTCCGTTTTTCAGTATTTGATTTGAGTGATAGTGCTTTTGAAACCGCTTTAACCAAATTTAAAACGACACACTTCGATTTCATTAATGGATACACCAGTTCAATTGTTCAGTTTGCAAAATATCTGAAGCGTAAAAACATAAATTTAAAATCAGCTTGCCCTAGCTTAAAAGCCTGTATCGTCACTTCAGAAATGTTATTTGATGATGATAAATTATTACTCGAAACTCAATTTGGACTTCCTGTAATAAATGAATATGGAGCGTCAGAATTAGATCTTATTGCGTTTCAGAATACAAAGGATGAATGGCAAGTAAATAGTGAAACCCTCTATGTTGAAATTTTAGATGAAAACAATACAGTTTTACCCTATGATGAAGAAGGTAGAGTTGTTATTACATCATTATATAACAAAGCCCATCCATTTATCAGATACGATATTGGTGATATTGGTGTTTTATCTAAAAATAGTACCATTAGAAAACCTATTCTTAAAAAACTGATTGGAAGAACAAATAGTATTGTTGTATTGCCCAGTGGAAAAAAAGCTGCCGGATTAACTTTTTATTACATTACCAAAAGCGTGATTGAAAATGATGGTAACGTTTCCGAATTTATTGTTGAGCAATCTCGTATAGATCATTTTATAATTCGCTTTGTCAGTAACAAAGAACTAGACTCGGATAAAAAAGACGTTATTACTGAAGAAATGAAACGCTATTTAGAAACAGGAATCACTGTTAGTTTTGAACGTGTAGCACAATTAAAACGGACTAAAGCAGGGAAATTAAAGCAATTTATTTCGAAGCTATAGGTTGAATTAAACGTTTTTTCACAAATAAATGTTCGAATAGAAACTGTATTAAATAGACTAACGACTTTACATTAGAAAAACCTAAACCTTTACGGTACACATTAAAATTATGCTTTATTAAATTGGTTTTATTAGAAGATAATGAGCCCTCTGTAATGCGATAGTAAGCAATTGTCTCTTGAATACCTATTGCGGGTTTATCACTTCTTTTTAAAGCCTCTAACCACAATAACCAATCTTGTCGTTTCTTTAAATCCTTAGTGTATATTTTACCTAATTTTTCAGAATTATACATTCCTGTTAAGTTCCCTACATAATTTGCCTTTAGCAACTTTCCGAACTGCAACTGTGGCAAGGCGTGTACTTTCTTGTTTAGTGCTTGATTGTCTTCATCAATCCATTCGTAGCTCCCAAAACTGACATCTGTACTATTGTTTTGCAGTTGAGCTACCTGTAATTGAAGTTTATTCGCTGCCCAAAGGTCGTCTGCATCTAAGAAGGCAATATAATTTCCTGTAGCCATTTCAGTACCTAAATTCCTAGCCTCTGCTGCACCTTTATTATCTTTGTGAGTAAATAGCTTAATTCTAGAATCGCTCTCTGTAAATGGCTTTATAACAGCCTTTATTTGATCTGATGAGGCATCGTCTACCAAAAGTAATTCCCAATGAGCATAGGTTTGATTAATGACACTATTAATCGTTTTTTCTATAACATTGGCATTGTTATACATTGGTGTTATAATAGAAACTAGTGGTTGCATATGTAAATTTAATAGGCTTTATCGTCTCCTTTAACAACATTAATTATAGTCTGACCAATAATTTTTAGATCTAATAAAAGTGACCAATTTTCAATGTAAAAGATATCGTATTTTACTCTGTTTATAATATCCTTATCGCGTTTAATTTCGCCTCTATATCCTTTTATCTGAGCTAAACCTGTAACACCAGGCTTAACATTATGCCTATAGATAAAATTATACTTATTAATTTTCTTAGAATAATCATCGGTATATGTAAGCATATGTGGCCTTGGTCCAACTACAGACATTTCACCCTTTAGAACATTAATAAACTGTGGTAATTCATCTATACTCGTTCTTCTTATAAACTTACCTATCACAGTGACACGTTTATCATTTTGGCTCACATACGTTCCTTTTGACTCTTGGGTTGTGGTAAGTGATCTGTATTTATAACAATAGAATGCTTTGTAGTTTATTCCTGTTCTTTTATGCTTAAAATATAGAGGACCTTTTGACTCTAGCTTAATTAAAATAAATAAAACAATAGAAAGCCAGGATAGCACAAAAACAATTATTAATATAGAAAACACAATATCAAATGTTCGTTTAAAAAGCTTATTTACTTCATTATTCAGAGCTACTTCCTGTATAGATAAAACCGGAATATAGTTGTAGTAATCTGTTTTATATCGCTTAGTAATTAGTTTTTTTGTGTTTGGAATAAATTTAATATTACAGTGGTTTAAATTAGCGCACCTCACGTATTCATTAAGTTCTTTTTCTGATAAATCTGAAATTGAACAGTAAATCTCATCAATATTGTCATTATTATTTTCTAGGTAATTAAAGCTATCTTCAATAGAGCCAGAACTATTTTCATCGTGTGTATTACTAAACACAGCCTGGATATTATAACCTAATTCTTTCTTTTCTCGAAATATTTTTTTTAGAGCATTAACACTTTCCCCTCCTCCGATTACAACAATATTTCTTAAGTTTCCTTTTAAATATACTCTGATCGATTTTAGAATGTAATAGCTTAATAACTTCACAAAGCTGATTGCTATAAAGGAATAGCTTAAATATTTTAAGGTGACAGTCACCTCTATATTAATACTTCTAAAAAAACCTTCAAATGCATAAACCAGGAAAGTATAAACAAAGAATTGTTTTAAAATGAGCGATAGAATATTTAATACAGACGTATATCTATAAACTTTATAAAATTTTAGAAAATGGGTAGATAAAAGCCAGAAAATTATAGAGTATATGAAGTATAATACATTCTTATTATTGAATATCTCGAAAGAGAAAAAGTATAATTTTTGATTGTTAAAATTTAAAAAGACATAAGCAAGTACATTTATAATGGCGAGATCATAAATAATTAATAATGGTCTCAACACCCATGAATATCTTCCTCTCTTAAATTCCATATTTATTTAATCTAATTGAAAGGTGTTTGGACGATTTGTCATAGAAGTTAAGTTGAAATACATCTGTTAGGTTAAAAATTAGTGTTGTTTAATAGGCTTTATCTTCTCCTTTAACAGCATTAACGAAAGTTTGAATTATAATTTTAATATCTAAAAGTAATGACCAGTTTTCGATATAAAATATATCATACTTTACTCTGCCAATAATGTCTTTATCTGTTTCTACCTCTCCTCTAAATCCACTAGTTTGTGCTAAACCTGTTATACCAGGTTTAACGAAATGTCTAACCATAAATTTATCTATTTTCTTAGCATACATTATGGTATGACTTACCATATGAGGTCTCGGCCCTACTACAGACATATCTCCAAAAAGGACATTAAAAAACTGAGGCAATTCATCAATACTTGTTTTCCTAATGAATTTACCAACTTTAGTTACTCTTTGATCACCTCTTGTTGCTTGGTTTGCATGCGCATCTTTATTTGGCATCATAGACCTAAACTTAAAACAGTCAAATTCTTTATAATTAAAACCATTTCTAGACTGTTTAAAAAATATAGGTCCTTTAGATTCTAACTTTATTAAGATGCCGATTATTGGGGTTAACCATGATAAAATTAAGACGATAACCAAACACGAGAATAGAATATCAAAAACTCGCTTTATTAATGTGTTCACAGATTCTTCTAAAGGAATCGTTCTAAGTGTAAGAATAGGAATATAATCGTAATACTCATATCTTAATTTTTTTGAATAGATCTCTTTACTATCTGGAATAAATTTTAAAATTTTAAGATTATTATCCGCAAAATTCACAATATCAGCTATCTGCGTGTTACTTAATTCTGAGATAGAACAGTAAATCTCATCTATACCTTCTTTTAGCACAAATTGAAAGCAACCTTCTAGAGAATCTGTTTTATTTTTTAAATTAAAAGTCTTCTTATGAGAATATCCATATTCTGGATTCTTATTAAAAAATTTATCTAAGGCAAGCGTCTTTTTATTAACACCAATAATAACTGTTGTTCTAAAATTTCCACCAAACGAAATTCTATATTTCTGTAATAAGTAATATATGGTATATTTTAAAATAGTAATGAAAAGAAAACATAATAAAGCATATATAACTAATGGCTTTGGGTACATATCAAGCTCATGATACAAACCTGATAAAGCAAAAATCACAAGTAGAAATAAAATAAATTGTTTTACAATAAGTGATAGAATGTTTATAGGCCGCGTATACCTATATACCTCATAAAAGTGCGAATAAATAGATAAAAAAAACCAACTTATAGATATTAGTGCTAAAAAAGCTAAAGGATAACTCTCTTCAAACAAATAAAAAATAGCTACTATATTAATTATTAGTAAATCTATAATATAAGAGATAGGCCTTAAATACCCTGAATATCTTCCTTGCTTAAATAAACTCAATGGTGTGCTTTATTATTTAATAAAATTATTAATATTACTTTTTTAAATGTTCACTATAAATTTTTTCTAGCTTAATAATATTCTTATTAATATCAAATTTACTGTTAAACAGTTTTAACGAGTTTTCAGAAAACTTAATATTTATATCATTGGTACTAATCAACTTTATTATGCCTTCAGAAAACTTAAACTTATCTTCATTTTGAATAAGGTAACCATTATAATTATTCTCTACCAAATCTCTATTTCCATCAGCATCAGTTGCCACTATAGCTTTTTTTAGCGCCAGACTTTCTATTACAGAATAAGGCAACCCTTCATATCTTGCTGTAGAAATATATAATTGAGAACTTTTAATAATATTAAATATATCATTTCGTGATGTCCATTCTAAAAGCGTAACATTAGTACCTAAATTTTGTTGCTTAATTATTTCTTTGACCGTGTTAAGACTTGGTGAGTGATAACCAACACCCATTAGTACAAGATGAACTTGTGGCAGCGTTTTTTTTACCTCAACTAATACATCTAGCATAAGCTCAATGTTTTTTTGGTAAGAAGGACGGCCAACAGAACAGATATAATAATCTGGCCAAGTTTTTTTTATAGACAAATCTTTTATATCAGAGATTGGATTAATTGAATTATTAAATAACAATACATTCTCTTTTTTATAGCCCACCTCTTCAATAGCTCTATTTTTTTCAGAAACAGAAGATGCTAAAATTTTATTATTAAAACCTCTAAAACATCGCTCAACAAAAAGGTATAAGCGTTGCTTAAAACTAGTTTCTGCACTTAAATAAGAATAAGCTTGAGGTGTGTGTAAGACAGGTATTTTTAATATAAAACCTACTATCTTCCCAATGATACCTCCTTTTGCACTATGAGCGTGTATAACTTGTGGTTTCTCCTTTCTTAAAATTTTTAATGTATTAAAAATGGCAGCAAAGTCTTTAAATACACTAATCTCCCTTTTGATTGGTAATTTATAATCTTTAATAGGGTTCTCAGCATTATCCAAATATGGAACTTTTGTATCATCATTACTATGAATAACAATATTTTCAAATTTAGAACTATCAATATTCGTTAAAATTAAACGTAATGAGACATCTACCCCTCCAACTGAATTAAGAATATGTGCTATTTTTATTTTATTCATTAAAGGAAAAATAATTAATTTTTAGAATAATAACGAGCCTGAATTAATAGTTAACAAATATAATTTATTTAGCTACTAAAGTAAATACTAATTAATTTAATTCCTTTTGAACTTAATTCTTCAATTTTAAATCATAAACTTTAAGAAAAGTACCAATTATTTTAATGAAGGGTTATTGTGATTTTGACCTTTAGAGGAAATCATTGTAGAAAAAACTAATGTTAGAGCAAACAACTCTCCTCCCATTTGTCTCGTTAAAACGTTCTCTACTGAACAAAAAAGAATTAGAGATAACAGCAAAATAAAAGAATAATAACTTTTGTAATCTAGCTTGAGCCAAAGCACAAAAAAGATGATAAATATTAAAAACATTAAAACACCAGCGCTTAACAAGAAATTGATAAATTGATTATGAGTATTAAATTTACTTCTTACAAAAAAATCTTGTTGCTTTTCATCTGCAAAATCTAACCTGTTTACATAGCAGTTTTCCAATTCGTTGTTAATGTTAACGAAGCCGCTCCCTGCCAAATAACTTTTATTCTGAAAAAAAATATCATTTGCACAGCTCCATATAAAATATCTAGGCTCAAACTTAACCATCTGTTCAAGACTATAATTAGTACTAGATATGAAAAAACGCTTTTTTAAACTTGGGTTAATAGAAAACATAACAACGCTAAAAAAGCACAGTGTAATGATTATCAATCCTGCTTTTTTTCTATTTTTAGCATAACAGAAATAAGCTAAAACTCCTATAATAATTGAAATCAACGAAATTCTTGCTGAAATAATTAATAAAAAGATTAGAAATAATAGTGCTAAAATATAATATAGAAATTTTGCTTTAGAAACTTGAGTCGCAACATACAAACACATACAAAAGCTTAATACATATACATACCCAATATATGGTCTATCTCCTAACAAAATTGATGATACATGATCACCTACTGTCATATTAAACTGCCCTGATAATTTGTAGTGAATAACTAAATTTATAACAGATATAACAAGTAAAGCTAATGATCCATAAATAAATGAAAGAATTGGAACTAGCTTATTCTTAATTGGTATAGATGAGATTAAAATAAGTACGACTAACCATAAATTATTGACAAATTTAAAATCTTCCCACCGCTTAAATATAACTAACTGAATCGTTAATAAAAAAACTAAAAGATATAGGGTGTAGAATCTCTTATCTAAAATTTTTCTCCAATTTTGTTTTTGAACTACAAAAGGAAATAAAGCGATTAAGACTATTAAGATTATATTAGGAATTGCTTCACCTAAATCTGTAAAAGGAACTACAGCACAAAAAAGCGAAAAAACAGTTAGATAGATATATTCAAGATTCTTTTTCAATTTTTATTAATAATTTTTTTTATAAAAGTTGTAAAATCTCTCGGTGCTAGTAACAGGATGTAATTTCTAATTAGACCATAAATAGGATAAAATCCGAAATAAAAATGTGATTTTAAAATACTAATTCTAGCCTTAACTTGCTCTACTCGTCTTGTACTAGAAAGTGAGTTTGGGTCCACTACATAATCTAATAAAACCTCAGGCATATTCGCTACTTTAAATTTTTTGATCACATTAAAGAAAAAGGCAAAATCCTCACCATTTCTATGATATTTTTCGGGAAACAATCCTACGTCTTTTAAAATATCTACATAATAAATAACACTTGAATTTACGAAAGTACTATTCAAATGTATCTTTTTAATTATTGAGTCGTAGGTCGTTGGGTGCTTTAACACAAAAAGTAATTTCCCATTTGTATCAACCATATTAACAAAAGTACCGACTAACTTAATTTCGGGATGTTCTCTAAGGTAAGTGATTTGCTTTGAATACTTATCAGTATGATTTGTATCCCCACAGTCTAGTCGTCCTGTAAACTCATAATTCATTTTTAGGATGACTTCAAGTCCATGATTAGTGGCCATACCAACACCCATGTTTTTAGGCAATATTTCTAAAAAGATATCACCCCCTTTATATTTTTCTTTTAAAGAAGCTAAGTTTGGTTTTTCTATACTACCATCATCAACAATTAAAATATCTACTTCAATTGACTCATTAATAGACAATATAGAGGCATTTAAACCTTCTAAATTGTTATAATGACATATAAGAATAATTAATTTGTTCTGATTATTTACCATTTTACATTATTTCCTAAATTACCAATTCTCCTTAAACAAATAAGCATAGCTAACCCCAGCCAAAATATATATATTCTAAATGAATCTATTTGTAGCCACATCAAAAGAGTTCCGAAAAAAACGACATAAAGTGTTATACCAATATAATTATAACCTTCATTAGAATTAAGGAATTTATAAGTATAATAAAAGGTTAACGATAGAAACATTATAAAAAATATAAAACCAAGAATTCCGGTTTCAGCAAGTATCCTTATATAGAGATTATACCCAGGAGGAAAGGATTTAACGTCTTCATTTAAATAGTACGCCTTAAATTCATAATTACCTTTTGTGGCCCACTCCGGATATAATTCTTTCGATTCAAATGCCTGCTGTCCCCAACCTATACCTGTAATTGGATATTTTTTAAAAACCTGAAAATTAGCATACTGTATTCCAAACCTTGATTGATTAGATCTAGCATTGTCAGATTTTGTATCTGTAAAATTTAAAGATTCAATTCTTTCATTAATTGTATCATATATAATATCTCCTTTAAGCATTAATACGACAGGGAGAATGCAAACTAAAAGAATAACTATTTTTCTAAAAATATTTCTAAATAGATAATAATTCTTATATGAAAAATACCCTAAAAATATAAGCTGTAAAAACACAGTTACTAAAGCTGTTCGTGATTTAGAAACAACACTTAAAAAAATCACAAGTAAAAAAGGAATAAACCTATACCATTTCTTATTTGTAAGGATATAACTAAATATAAAACCTGATATACTTATTACGTATATACCTAAATCTGGAGGCCTCCAAGCTGTAGCATTAACTCTTTTTAATTCAAAATATAAAGTAGGTCTTGTAAATGGTAAATAATCAAATAATTGATAAACCCCTATGAGCTGAGTAACGCCCGAATAAATTAGAAACTGAATAAGCCCAACAATAAAAACCACGATAAGACTCCAGAACATCGTCTTTCTTACAACAAAGAATGTTTTTATCACACCCAAATTTATACAAACATTATAGAATAAGTAAAACAGCATAAAATATGCGAGTATTACAGAAATCAATTGTTTTAGATAACGAACCCAGCCAGATGTATGCTTAAAATAGTATTCTGATATATTAAAAAAATTAAAAAAGGCAGCAACCACTATAAAAATAAAAAATATGAAGAATGCCTGATAAATGGGATGTGCAAATGGTAAGGATACTTTAAACCTCAACAAATCATGAATGAATAATACAATAAACCCTATAAGAAAAAATATTGGAGCCGAGTCGGAACTATATTCCCCCAAAAAGCTCATAAAACCAGGTACTTCAGAATTAAATGGCAGAAAAAATATTCCTAATAAAAAAATAAAAATATAGGTTTTTTTTATTAAATCCATATTAAAAAATTTTTCTATAATATATATAATTCATCAAATTGGCTGTTATAAAGGCAAATAACAAAGTTAATACAAACCCCATGTCATTAAACAAAGTAATTAATACAACTCCGAATATAATCATAGAAATCGCTCCAAATAGATGTGAATAAAACAATGGATAAGTAACTTCTTTAGCCTTTAAAGCAATCGAAATTGGTTTCGTAGACATCGCAATCAATTGAGCGAACCAAACGATTAAAATATAGGCTATACCTTCACCATATTTGTCTTGATATAAAAAACAATATACGATATACATTACAGGAATTGAAACAATATAGATAAGCACTAAGGGTTTGGTATAGCGCTTATAGAAATCTTTCATAACAACTGGAATCAAATTTTCAGATTCTAATGCTTTCATGGAAAAGGTAGGTGTCAAAAAATTATCCATTCCTATCAATAAAATTGTAAAAACGCCAAATAGATTTTGAATAATTCTCAGTTTACTTATTGCAAAATCAGACACTCCAAAAGCTTTACCAAAAATATAAATACCTTGTGTATAAACCCAAAAAGAAACAGCACCTGCAAGAATCCATTTGGCATATTTAAAGTGGGTAAAAAATACGGAAGTATAAAAATCCTTATTAAAAATACTGAAAACAGATAATTCTTTTTTAATATCCGTTTTATAATATATAATTATTACAAAAAATAGACTTGCAAGTAAATAAGCAACCCAATAAACTACCAAGATTAGATTTAAACTTAAGGCATCTTTATAGGCATATATACCACTGAAAAAAACGATATTCATTAGCAATGAACTAACAGGCGCAAATCCCGTAGAAATTACTTTATTTGAAAAAATAAATCTTTTAAAAATATCTACTAATGTCAATCCAAAATTCATCAGTAAGAAATTCAATAAAAAAATATGAGTCACCTGAATTCTTAAAAAGAAAAAAGATATTATTGAAAATACGATATTGAAAATTGTGAAATAAATAATATTCACACTCAAATAGTTAAACTTTTCGTTATGCCATTTCTTAATACCAAAAACCAATATTGGTGCAGAAAAAACAGTAGTTAATATTATATTTATGAGTGTAGAATAACTGTACAGAACTACAAATTCACTAAAAACAGTTTCATTTAAAACTGTTGATAATACAAGAACAGAACCAAAGTTCATTAAAGAGGTTAATACTTGGTCAGTTAAAATAAAATATTTATTATTAAAAAAATTATTACGAAAATTCATGTAATATTATAGTATAAACTCTTTTACTAATTGCCGAAAGTAGTTAATAAATGTTGTAGCGGAAAATAATAATGAAAATTGTAGATTTAAAAACTTGAAGCATAAAAAATAATGATACTTTTGGAGATAATTTAATGTATTAATTTAATAATTACATGAAATTTTTCATAAAGAAAATTTTTAAAGAAAATAAAAAATCCAAAATTTACCAGATCAGTTCTTGGGTTTACAAACGGTATTTTCCTTATGTCAATGTTGTTACAAACATGTTTTCTGACACTTTTTTTTATTGTAAGCACTCAAATGTATTTAAGGTTAACACATTAAATAAAATTGAAGCTAAAATAATCTTAGACTACCATTCAATTGAAAAAGGACTCTTATTTTCTCAAACAAAATATGGCTTTGCTAAAGATAAAATAAAAAGACTTAACAAGTATCTTAAAAACCAAAAAGTACTCACTAATTCTAATAAGTCTCAAATAAGCGTAGCATACAGTGTTATGTGCGAATATTACGAACTGCACAAAAAGAACAATTTTGATATCTCTTCTTTTTATGCTGAAGACGATTATCTTTTCTATAAAAATCATTTAAATAGCGCATACAATAATACCTTTAGTGGAGTTATTGAATATACAAAAAATGATTTT
This sequence comes from Winogradskyella pacifica, assembly GCF_003386275.1. Classification (NCBI taxonomy): domain Bacteria; kingdom Pseudomonadati; phylum Bacteroidota; class Flavobacteriia; order Flavobacteriales; family Flavobacteriaceae; genus Winogradskyella; species Winogradskyella pacifica. Next base: position 159,327 of record NZ_QREI01000007.1, read on the forward strand.
TTTGATCATACTTTTTCTTCATTTGATAAATTTTCAGACTCTAGAAAAAGTGTTAGAAACTTTACGGGTAATTTAATAGACGACTCTACAATTGAGAAAGCTATAATGCTTTCTAAAAATGCCCCTTCTGTATGCAATAGACAACCGTCCAAAGCCTATTATTTAAAAGACAAATCAAAAATTGATAAAGTTTTAGAATTACAAGCAGGACTAAATGGTTTTACCCAAAACATTAACCAACTACTAATTATTACCACAGACGTTAATTATTATTATTCGATTGGAGAACGTTATCAATTTTATATAGACGGAGGAGTTTATCTCATGAACCTCTTATATTCCTTACACTTTTATAATATTGCTGCCTGTCCCGCAAATTGGGCAAAAGAAAAAGACGACGAAAAAAGAATTAAACAAATACTCGATATTAATAGTTCTGAAAAAGTTATATGTTTAATTGCCATTGGGGAGGCAGATGAAAACTTTAAAACAACATTATCCAAAAGGAGAGATTTAGATGAAGTTTTAACCATAATCAAATAATTAATGACAAAATTAAAAATTGGAATTTTAACGCTTCCTATAAACAATAATTATGGTGGAATTATTCAATTAGCTGCATTATATAACTTTATTGAGTCCAATGGATTTGAAGCTGTTTGGATAGATAAGAAACACCCAGAAAGCGTCGTTAAATCTTGGCTAATAAAGCTTATTGAAATTAACCCATTACATCATATTTACGATCCTAAAAACTTTAAAACAATAAAGCTTTTTCGTAAACAAGTATCCCCTTTTTTTAAAGACTATTTAAGTGTAAAAACTAAAACGACTTACACTTCTGAGCATTTAAAAGAAGTGACAAAAGATTTAGATTGTATTATTGTAGGTAGTGATCAAGTTTGGAGGTTAGAATATATAAAAGAGAACTACCCTACTTATTTTTTAGATTTTGTTTCTTCAAAAACAAAAAAAATAGCCTACGCAGCTTCGTTTGGAAAGGATTTTTGGGAAGGAAAAACAGAGTCCATTTTAAAAATTCAATCATTAATCCAAACGTTTGATTTAGTATCTACTCGAGAGGAAGATGGTTTAAGAATTTGTAAAGACAGTTTTAACTACAACAAAGCTGTTCATACCCTTGATCCTTCATTTTTACCAGATGTAAGTTTCTATGAGAAAATGATTAAAGGCCTCGATTTTTCTCGTAACATTGAGTTATTCAATTACGTATTAGATGCTTCAGAAAAAAGCACTTCAATTGTTGATGAAATTTCTGAACGAATGAATCTAAAAATAGATAAGATTTATTTGAATGCTAATAGCTCATTAAAGAGCTCTAATTTAATAGAAAACTGGTTAGCTCATTTTTACTACTCAGATTTTATAATTACCGATTCTTTTCACGGTTTAGTATTTTCAATAATTTTTAATAAACAATTTATCATTATAGGGAATAAATCTAGAGGATTAAGCAGGTTTAATTCACTTTTAAAGTTACTTGATCTAGAAAATAGAATTATTGATATTGACCAATTTAAAACAGAAGATGTCGCTATTTTAAATGAAAAAATCGATTATTTAGAAGTAAATAAAAAGCTCAATATGCAAAAAGAAATGTCTAAAACTTATCTATTAAATGCAATAAGAGGTTAAAAATTAGTCTTAAAATTGACTTTTAAGATTTACTTTTAATACAATTGACCATGGCGATTGCTAGACTAGATTTCCAATTTGGTATTTTAGAGTCTAAAAGCTGGCTTATCTTTTCGGTATTCATTATACTATACTTTGGTCGTACAGCTGGTGTTGGGTAATCTTTAGTTTCAATTTTATTAAGTTTTATAGGACTATCACTTAATCTAAATATTTCTTTTGCAAAATCGTACCAACTAACCACACCTTCGTTACTGTAATGATAAATGCCGTAACTTGTATTTCTAGACGCAATAATTTGTAAGGTAGCATCGGCTAAATCCATAGCATATGTTGGACTTCCTATTTGATCACCTACGACGCCTATTTCATCACGTTCATTAGCTAACCTTAACATAGTTTTTAAAAAATTATGACCATATTCCGAGTACAACCACGACGTTCTAATTATAAAATACCTTTGTAATGTTTTAGCGATAACCTGTTCTCCTGCCAATTTCGTTTTTCCATAAACACCTAAAGGATTAGTAATATCATCCTCTAAGTAAGGTGCTGTCCCTTCACCATCAAACACAAAGTCTGTAGAAATATGAATTAAAATGACCTCAAACTTTTTACAAGCTTCAGCTATATTTTGAATACCTAAGTGATTGACCTTATCTGCTAATTCTGTTGCTTCTTCAGCTTTATCTACAGCCGTGTAAGCCGCACAATTAATACAATAATCAAACGACTGTTCACTAAACACATCTTCTACTTTAGCCTTGTTTGTTATATCTAAATCAGATGATGATTTAAAAACAAATAGAATATTAGGATGTTTAACCACCAAACTTTGAAAGCATTGCCCTAATTGACCGTCTTTCGCAGTAACAAGTACATTGATCATAAGTTAGCGTCTTTTAAGGTAGGTAAAGTGAGGTCTTTCTCTGACAGTATAAAATCTGTACTAGGCAGCTGCCAATTAATGTTTAAATCCTCATCGTTATATATGATGCCAGCTTCTGATGCTTTATTGTAGTAATTATCACATTTATAACTAAAAATGGTTTCATCTTCTAAAACAATAAAACCATGCCCAAAACCTTTCGGTACAAATAATTGAGTTTTATTGCTTTCCGAGAGCTCAATGGAAACATGTTCCCCAAATGTTTTGGAGCCTTCTCTAAGATCTACCACAATATCTAATACAGCACCTTTCACAACTCTTACCAACTTGGCTTGCGCATACTCACCTAATTGATAATGCAGGCCTCTAAGCACTCCTTTTGAAGATTTCGACTCATTATCTTGAACAAAATTAATATCCAAGCTTAGTGCCTTATTAAGAGCTTTTTGGTTGTAGTTTTCAACAAAATAACCGCGTTTATCGGAGAACACTTGAGGTTCTATTATAAAACAGCCTTTTAATTTAGTTTCTTTTACAATCATTTTATTCCAATACTAAGCTTAATAAATGTTTACCATAACCGCTTTTAGTTAATGGCTTTACTATTTTTATAAATTGTTTCTTATCGATATAACCCATTCTATATGCAGCTTCTTCTAACGAACCAATTTTTAATCCTTGACGCTCTTCGATAACTTGAACAAATTGTGAAGCTTGCATTAACGATTTAAAAGTACCCGTATCTAACCAAGCCGTCCCTTTATCTAGTACGCTAACTTTTAACTTCCCTTGATTGAGATAATACTTATTTACATCTGTAATCTCTAGCTCTCCGCGTTTACTTGGTTTAATGTTTTTTGCTATTTCAACCACTGAATTATCGTAAAAATAAATACCAGGAACCGCATAATTCGATTTTGGTTTTTTAGGCTTTTCTTCAATGGAAACCGCAATATCATTCTCATCGAACTCCACGACACCATAGCGTTCTGGATCGTGAACATGATAGGCATAAATGATTCCTCCATCTGGATCATTATTTTGTTGCAACAGATCAGCTAAGCCTGTACCGTAAAAAATATTATCACCAAGTATCAATGCGACCTTATCATCTCCAATAAACGCTTCACCAATAATAAAGGCTTCTGCAAGTCCATTAGGGGATTCTTGTACGGCATACTCAAAATTACAGCCATACGATTTTCCATCGCCTAAAAGCTTTTTAAATAAAGGCAAGTCTTGAGGTGTTGAAATAATTAAGATATCATTAATACCAGACCACATCAAAGTAGAAATAGGATAATAAATCATCGGTTTATCGTAAATAGGCATTAATTGCTTACTTACGGCTAAGGTTAATGGATGTAACCTTGTACCAGATCCTCCTGCTAAAACGATTCCTTTCATGTTAAGTATTTTTTTATTGAGCTAAGCTGTATTTAAACGGCATATAGAGTTCTCATTGCTATGTATACTTCCTTAAATACCACTCTATGGTTTTAATAATTCCTGTTTCAAAGTTTTCATCTGCTTTCCAATCCAATTCATTTTCAATTTTAGAGGCATCAATAGCATATCTAAAATCATGTCCTGGTCGATCGTTCACAAACGTAATTTGTTCAAAATATGAACTATCCTTTGGTACCAAATCATTTAAAATATCACAAATTTTTTGCGCTATGTATAAATTGTCGCGTTCGTTATTTCCACCGATATTGTAGGTTTCACCTGCTTTACCGTTTTGAAAAGCCAGGTCAATACCTTTACAATGGTCTTCAACATACAACCAATCTCTAATGTTTTTACCATCACCATAAATTGGTATAGGTTCATTATTTAAAGCTTTTCTAATAATAGTTGGAATTAGCTTTTCGTCGTGCTGTTTAGGCCCATAATTATTACTGCAATTTGTTGTAACCACATTCATACCATATGTATGAAAATAACTTCTTACAATAAAATCAGACGATGCTTTTGATGCACTGTAAGGGCTATTAGGTGCATAAGGGGTTTCTTCCGTAAACAAGCCTGTATCTCCTAATGTGCCGTATACTTCATCTGTAGATATGTGATGAAATCTATTATTCTCGCAACCTTCTTTAAAAGCAAAAGGAGCATCCATCCAATGGTTCTTAGCTATATTTAGCAAAGTGAATGTCCCATAAACATTAGTATTAATAAAGGCATCTGGATGCTTAATGGAGTTATCAACATGCGATTCTGCAGCAAAATGAATAACGTCAGAAAAATTATAGGTTTCAAAAAGCGCACCTATAAGTTCTGTATCACAAATATCTCCTTTAATAAAAGTGTAATTAGCATTGTCCTCAAGTTCCGTTAAATTAGAAAGCTCACCTGCATAAGTGAGCTTATCTACATTAACGACTTTAATATTCTTATACTTTTCTAAAAAAAAGACTATAAAATTTGAACCGATAAAACCTGCCCCACCCGTAATTAGTATCGATTTTGTTTTACTCATATTCTTTAATATACTTAAATAACTTAATAGCTAAAAATCCTAAAAGGAAAAGCAATAAACCCAAAACTGGAAATATAATAAAGTAGCGCGCTTGAAGTTTTTGATCCTCAATACCTAGCCTATCAAAAGACGAAACTATATCAAAATAATTATTCTTTTCAACGATACTCTTATCTAAATAATTTAAGTTTTTTCTAATTATCTGTTCTTCTAAAAATAAATCATACTCATTAGTTATTGATTTTTCTTCCGTAATAGGAAGACCTGTATTTAGTCCGAATGATAAATCCCTATTTTTTGATTCGTTCTTTAAAACTTCTAAATATGTATTTTGAATACTATCTAAACGTGACAACTCTGTCATTAAAGACAAGCGATCAATATGAACAGTACTATCTCTAATTTGCTTTTGTTGTTTGGCAAAATCATTTTCAAAAGTCTTTCTAAAACCTTCATTTAGCTTTTTAAAAACATCTTGTTTATTCGATTTTGCAGTAATCGTATATATACTCCCCGATAATAAATCTCTATTATTAACGTATTCTTTATAGTTTAATTGATCAACCAAAGATGTATCAATAGATTTTACATATTCACCATATTCGACAAACAAATCATTTTGAGTTACAGGACCAGCCTCTAATTCAAACCCCTTTAATTTACTAGCATAAGAGCTATCCATTTCAAAGATTTGTGCTAACTCAGCAACATTATTGGATTTAATTAACGCATTAAAATATTCAATATCATTAACTAATTGATATTTTGAATCAAAATGAGCTTCAACAACCATTTTTGAAAAATAAATTGGTTCCGTTGATTTTTCATATATAAATCCTAAAACGACCAAAACTATAAAAATCGCAGCAGAAATTTTAAAATATACAATTAATGGTTTTAGTACATAAATAACAGCAGAAAGAATGCCTTTAAATATACCCCCTATAAAAGCAAATAATTTCTCAAATAATCTACCGATTGCATTAAATAACTGACCTAAATCAACCTCTTCATTGTCGGGTTGCTGTGGTAATTTTTCACTCATGTGTTATGAATTAAATATTTGTTCTAGAATTTTTTTTGTGATAACATATGTTGGCTTAACACCAGAAGTTCCTAAACCTCCAGAAGCTAAAGTACCTCCTGTTTCTAAAGGGTTATCACTAGCATAATAAGCATACCTTACTTTAACATCTTCATTTATACTACCTCTAACTCTAGATGCAGCTTGAATGGCTTTTTGATAATGTGCTCCCTCCATCTCTAAACCAATGACGTTCCATGTTGATTTTTTAAAGAATTTTAAAATTTCTTTATTTTGAAGCGATGTACCCAAAACAGTTACCATCGTACCTTCAAAAACAGAAACACCACAGTCTAATAAATCATTTTTACTCAACTCGTTTTTAAACGGGTAGTTATCTGCTGTACCTTCAAAAATATGTGCTGTTGGTATCATTACATCACCCTTACCCCCTTCTAAGATGCCTGCTTTTCCCATAATAGAAATAGACTTTACATCTAAATGAATTGCTTTATCATCTACATGTATAGGCTTTAAAAGCTCATCTAAGGTCTCATAAGCTTGTTCTCCAAACGCATAATCCATTACAAAAATAACAGCTTTCTTCTCTTTAACCTCTTCTAGATATTTAAACTCCGTTTTAGAAAAATCGATTTTAGCAGTATCAAAAATCTGAATATCTATATTCGTCCCTGACGTATCATTTATTTGAATCATCCCATTTTGCAATGCAGATTTTTCGACTTTATTCCGTAATACCGAATTTTTAGAATCACTTAAGGCTTCGTAAGTTTGAAAAATATCTTTTTTTGCATCTGCACCTTTAAGCGCTCCTTTAGCAAATAAAGAATTCATAACACTATGCATGTTGGCACTAATGATATGAATTGGTCGTTCTAACAATCCATTTTTATGTAACTCTGCTTTTATAGTATCTGCCCATATTTCTCCATGAATATGATGACCTAGACGTTCTCTTAAAACAGGACTAAAAGTTATAGTACGCTTAGAATTATTAATGGTTTCTTCTATAGCCAGTTTACCTAACCAATATACAATGTGTAGTAAGCGCTCTGGCTGATCTTCGGTCGCAAATTTTGGATATGCCTCAGTAAGTTCGTTAAACGTTCTTCCTAAAATATTAGCCGTATGTGTAATCGCTATTTCACGTTCTTTCTGTGTTAATTTCTTTGTAGAAAGTACAGCATTCTCTAATTTTTGCCAATCTCTAACCGTAGAACCATCTTCGTCTATGATAACACGTTTACTAATTTTATGAGACTCAACAAACAAAAAGGTAAGGTGCGTTAATATATCGTAAATCTCAGAGCGTCCTCTCGTAATTTCAATATTCATTTGCTCATCATCAATACGATAGCAATTACGTCTTCTCTTTGGTGGAATTATGGCTTTAAAGTGTGAGTTTCCGTAGCCTTCATCACTAGTAAGGTTTATAAACGTACATTCTTCAATACCTTGTGGTAAACGATCTACCACATAAAGTAAACCTTCTAATTCTGCTTTTTCTTCTCCAATAGAACCATAGATTTCTGGTCGTAATAACAATAATGCTTCACGCAAGGTTTCTCCAGAAACTCCCATAGGCTTATAAAACCCACGATTAAACAGGTGTCTCATCGTGATATACATGCGTTCTATAGCGCTAGAACTCTCTTGAGCTCTAGTTCTTCCTTGTTTCTTTTTATTTGTAATCATAATCTTAATTTGACCTACAAATATAGGCTTATTTGATTAATTTTAGTTGATGCATACTGTCTGCAATTTTTCTATCATTTGCGAGTCTTGGAATTTTATTTTGACCGCCCAATTTTCCAATCGATTTCATATAGGTTTGAAATCCATCTTTTTTAATTTTTGTAACCAATAAGGGTCTAAGGACTTTACCTTTTATCAAATCTAAATAATAACTATTTTGTTGTTGTAAGGATTGCTCTAAAGCACTGATAAAATCATCTAGGTTATCAGGTGCGTTTTCAAACTCAATTAACCATTCGTGATACGGTAAGCCTTCCTCTGGACTTATTTGAGGTGCCACCGTAAATTCATTCACTGAAATCGAAGTGCCTTCAGTTGCTTCCTTTAAAGCTTGCTCTACTTCTTTCCCTATAACATGTTCTCCAAAAGCTGAAATAAAATGTTTTATTCTACCACTTACAATCACGCGATACGGTTTTAATGATGTAAACTCTACTGTATCACCAATATTGTATGCCCAAAGCCCTGCTGTTGAAGAAATAATCATTACGTAATTTACGCTTAACTTTACATCTGCAATTGTGAGGCGTTTTGGATTCTCCTCAAAGAAATGTTCTGCTTCTACAAACTCATAAAAAATACCTGAATTTAGCTGAAGCAACATGCCACGTTCATTTTGTTTATCTTGAAATGCAAAAAAGCCTTCACTCGCAGGATACAGTTCGATACTATCTACTTTTCTTCCGATTAAATTTTCGAATTTAGCTCTGTAAGGTTCATAATTCACTCCTCCGAAAATAAATAGATTGAAGTTTTTAAAGAGGTCACCAACATTTTGTCCTGACTTTTCAACCAGTTTTTCAAAATACATTTGCACCCAAGATGGAATCCCAGAAATGATGCTCATGTCTTCATTTATAGTTTCATCTACAATGGCTTCAACCTTAGTTTCCCAATCGTCAATACAATTAGTTTCTAAACTTGGTAATCTATTTTTTTGAAGATATTTAGGCACATAATGCGCTACAATCCCTGATAATCTTCCTAGTTTTATTCCATGCTTTTCTTCCAAAATAGGACTCCCTTGAAGAAAAATCATTTTACCATCTACAAACTTAGAATTCCCTGTTTCATTAATATACATTAAAATCGCATTTCTAGCCGCTTCAACATGCGTTGGCATACTTTCCTTTGTTATTGGAATGTATTTTGCTCCAGAGGTTGTCCCAGAAGTCTTCGCAAAATAGATAGGTTTACCTTTCCAAAGGATATCTTCTTCACCTGCGACAACACGTTCTACATAAGGTTTTAAATCTTCATAATCTCTTATGGGAACATTAGACTGGAAATCGGCATAAGAGGATATAGTACTAAAATTATGGTCTTTACCAAAAGCGGTTTGTTTTGCATTAGAAATTAAATGCTCAAAAACCTTTTGTTGAGTTTCAACAGGTTTAGATGACCATTTCTGAATACGTTTTGCAACATATTTAGCAAACGGTTTAGAAAGTGCAGCTTTAAATGAAGGCATTATTCAAAATTGATAAAATTAGTTGGATCTACAGAGTAACCTTTACTCCACAATTCAAAATGAAGATGTGGCCCTGTGGTTAACTCACCAGCATTACCAGACATAGCAATAACTTCGCCAGATTTTACGACATCACCTTGCTCTTTTGTGAGTGCCGAATTATGTTTATAAACCGAAATCAATTCTCTATTGTGTTCTATAATAACCACATAACCTGTTTCTACTGTCCATTCTGCAAAAATCACAGTCCCATCTGAAGTTGCTTTTACAGGTGTATTTAATGGCACAACGACATCTACAGCAAAATGTTTTTCCTTTAAATTATAACCTTCGGAAATGGTGCCATTTACCGGTGGAAATAAAATGTAACTAGATTGATCACCAGATACTTCAAACAAATTATACTTATCTTCTTTGGCCACTTTTTCTCTTAAAAGTGAATCTTCTCTATTCGTTGGTACTTGTAAAATATCTAAATCATTTTTAGCTGCTTCAATAATAGAATCTCTATTAAAATCTAACGATGCTACATCTCCTGTTAATACTTTTCTAATCGATGCGTAATAACGCTTGTTCAATTCTAATTCTTGCACCAATGAATCCGTTTTATAGTTCAGCATGGTCGCTTTCTTTTTCAATTTTGCTGAAGAATACCCAGGAATATATTCTCTTAGAGGTGTAAAAGCAATTAATAAAACCGTTAAAAACACAAGTGTAATGGCAGAAAGTGATGATAGTATAAAAACATTAAGTCGAGTTAACTTAATTGCAAAACGCTCTTCAAAAGTATCTTCGTTAAGAATTACTAAACGGTACTTATGCAGTAACTTTTTTGTGAATTTCTTTTCTTTTTTTTTCTTAGTTGCCATCGAAACAAAATTAGTTAAAATACTCAAATACTCTTATGATAAAGTCTTAAAGTTGCCATAAGAACGTTATTATTAAACTATAATTACTTAACTTTGCTGCCTAAATTAAAAAATTATGAGTTTAAGCATTATACCTTTATTTGTTGGTCCATGGCAGTGGGTTATCATAGGTCTTGCAATTCTTTTATTGTTTGGTGGCAAAAAGATTCCAGAATTAATGAAGGGATTAGGTAGCGGAATTAAAGAATTTAAAGACGCTAGCAAAGACGAATCTACCGAGAATAAAGAGAAGAAATAAAACAGAGTCAGTAGATTTTAATCTGTTGAAAATAAAAAGAGGTCATCTAAAATTATATTTTAGATGACCTCTTTTAGTTTATTATAAACGTAGTTTACTCTACATTTCTATAAATTAATTTATAGTTATCGATTTAATAATCGACTCTAATTCAAAAATATAATCTCGTTTCTCTAAAGATGGGGCGTAAACATAACCATCTGCAATTAAATAACGATTGTTAATCTTATCTTCAATCGCATACGTTATAAATGGGCCTGCCATAGTAAAACCTTTCATTATCCACATCCCTCTAACTTCGTAAGCTGGTTTATTATCTATTATGGTTTTAAACATTGATGGTGCATAAGCATCTTCAACAGCCATATAAATACCATCTTCGCCTGGGATCTTAGATTTCGTAATCTCATCTCGCATCTTCACAATATCCACAATCGTACTGTCTCCGATAGAAATAGTTTCGAATGGTACTTCGTAAAACATAAGCTCCATTGTTTTTGTATTTGACAGATTTTTACGAACCCAGAAAAAATTATCATCCGCTTTACTTATTCTGTAGGCCGAAGGCATATTAATTGTAATACCCAATTTGTTCTCCATAGCCGTATCATCTAACAACGATAACTTAATACGTCGTTGCTTCTCCTTTACTTCTTCTTTAGTAAATGCATCAATGATTTTGGCTTTATTCTCTTCTAATTGTGCAATGATATCTTTATCCGATTTACCACCTACTACAGCAACTGTTTGCGGTTTAGCAAATGCTTCATGTACAATTTTAGTGGTGGCCTCAATATTCCCTTTTTCAATTTTAAGTACAATTCTACTTCGCGCAGCAAAACCATCAAAAACCTGAGTTGGAATTTGTCTCATGTTAAAAATTGGTTCTTCTGTTGGCAAACCATTTAAAGGAGCAGCAAATATATTTCGGATCTTTTCTCCCACTTCGCCTTCCCAAACCATGTTATCTGCCACAATAGAGATTGTATTTAAATTTCCATTAGAAGCTGGCAAATAAGTAGTATTATCTTCTACCTTTTTATCTCCGCATGCCAATAACAACACACAAAATAATACAGTGTAAAGCGCTTTCATAAGTTTTGTTTTTTGTTGGTTTACTATTTAGACACAATTAGTGTCATTCCTATTTTGAGTTTATTACTACTAATATCGTTCCAATCTTTAATATTCTGAACAGAAACTCCAGAAAACTTTTGAGCAATAGTCCAAAGTGAATCTCCTGACTTTACTTTATAGGTTTGCTTTCCTGCAGAATTTATTACTTTTTTAGTGGATGTAGAACTACTAAAAACCCCATGGTTCTTAGAGAAAATGGTTAAGCGTTGTCCTATTTTTAGATCGTTACCCCTTAAATTATTCCATTGCTTTAATTGGCTTACGCGTACTCCATACTTTCTAGCAATTTTACCAAGGTAATCTCCGTTTTGAACACGATAGCGTATTTCAGAGTTTGCGCTAGCGTTAGCTAATTCTGGTAATTGTTTTTCTCGTTTTTCAAATTCAGCATTTGCAAAAGCATAGATTTTATCTTCATTAGTTACAAATGTACCAATTGCTTTGCGAGGCAATCGTAAACTATAGATTTTACCTTCAACCTTTGGAATGATATCTAATTTATAAGATGGATTTAAAAACTGTAATTCTTCAATTTTTATACCAGTTGCTTCAGATACATGATGTAACGAAATCATTTGTTTTACATGAACGGTATCGGTTTGTATAAGTTGAAAATCTGGACGCTCAGGTTGAAAGCCATGTTCCTTTGCGTATTCAAAAATATACATGGTAGCTAAAAATGCTGGTACATAACCAGCGGTTTCTCTAGGTAAATTTGTTCTAATATTCCAATAATTTTTAGAACCTCCAGAACGTCTAATTGCTTTATTTACATTACCAGGACCAGAATTATATGCTGCCAATGACAAATCCCAATCTCCAAAAATACGATACATTCTATTCAAATATTCTCCTGCCGCTTTTGTAGCTTTTATAGGATCACTTCTGTCATCTACATAACTGCTGACATCTAAATCGTGCTCTTTTCCGGTGCCGTACATAAATTGCCAAAGACCAGTGGCACCAACTCGCGAACGCGCTCTCGGTTTTAAAGCCGATTCTACAATCGCCAAATATTTCATTTCTAACGGAATATTCTGATTATCAAACTCTTGCTCAAACATCGGAAAATAAAAATGACTTAATCCCATTAAACGCTCTATCGAATTACGTCTATGTTTAAGGTAACTTTTAATTACACTTTCTAAAGATGTGTTGTATTCTACATTAAAGGGCGTTCTGGCATTAAGCCTTTCCAACCTTGCTTTTAATGTATCTGTAGACAACTCAGGATAATCTACAGGCTCATAATCTAGTTCTCTAACCGATTTGTATATCGTATCAAAAAGTGAGTTACTGTACAGTTCTTCTAGCCACTTCTTATCGAGCTCTGCAACCTCATGTAAATCTTTTAGGTTTTTAACATCTAAAGTATCTACAACAGGCTTTATTTTTTCACCAGGCTTAAAGAGTTTACCATCAATAACTGAACCTTTGGTCGGAATTACTTTTGACGATTTATTTACAATGCTATCCGTTTTGGCTTGGGCATACCCACTACATACAGACAGACATAAACAAGCTAATAAAAACGTTTTTAATATCATGGTTTACAAGAATTGATTAAATACCAATTACCAGTTGAAATTAATTATAGTTAAAGCATCACCTTTTACTACCTTAATTTCAATTGGTAACCGATAGAGCGTTCAACATCATACAACGCTGAAATCGCTAAAAATAGTATATTTTAAATTATGAGTTTAAAATAGCCGCAATACCAGGTAAGGTCTTACCTTCTAAGCTTTCTAACATTGCTCCACCACCTGTACTTACGTAGCTTACTTTGTTTTCAAAACCAAATTGTTTTACTGCAGCAACCGAGTCACCTCCACCGACTAAAGAAAACGCACCATTTTTAGTCGCATTTGCAATAGAGTCACCAAGTGCGATAGTACCTTTAGAAAAAGTTTCTAATTCGAAAACACCTAATGGGCCATTCCAAAGTATTGTTTTACATTGGTTAACAACAGCATCAAAATTTTCTCTTGATTTAGGACCAGCATCTAAACCTTGCCATCCATCAGGAATTGCAGTAACATCACAAATTTGAGTATTTGCCGTGTTACTAAAATCATCTGCTGCAACAACATCTACTGGTAAGTGAATTTTAACACCTTTAGCTTCGGCTTGCTTTAAAATTTCTAAAGCCAATTCCATTTTATCATCTTCACAAATAGAATCACCAATTTTTCCACCTTGCGCTTTTACAAACGTAAAGGTCATTCCACCACCAATAATTAAGTGATCAACTTTATCTAATATATTTTCTATTACTGTAATTTTTGATGATACTTTTGCACCACCAAGTACAGCTAAAACAGGTTTCTCACCGTTTTCCATTACTTTTTTTATACTCTCAATTTCTTGAGCTAATAAACTTCCAAAACATTTATTTTCAGGAAAAAAATCTGCTACAATCGTTGTAGATGCATGTGCTCTATGCGCTGTACCAAAGGCATCATTTACATAAATATCTCCTAATTTTGATAATTGCTCTGCAAAATTTCTATCTCCTTTTGTTTCTTCTTCATGAAAACGTAAATTTTCAAGTAATAAAATTTCACCTGGTTGTAATGCATTAGCCTTTTCTTCAGCTTCTGCTCCTACACAGTTACTAGCAAATTTCACTTCAACTCCTAAAATGTCTTCAATTTTAGGAATAATATGCTTTAACGAATATTCATCTTGTACACCTTTTGGACGTCCTAAGTGCGACATTAAGACACAACTCCCTCCGTCTTCTAAAATTTTAATGATAGTTGGTTTTGCAGATACAATTCTTGTAGCATCGGTAACCTGAAAATCATCATTTAATGGCACATTAAAATCTACTCTTATTAATGCTTTTTTATTTTGAAAATTAAAATCGTTTAGTGTCTTCATTTTTTTGGTTTTGAAACACAAATATAAAGATTAGAAACAGAAATTTTTTATATAGTTTTGCTTTATGCAATTTTCGAAGGTTTTAGGTCAAAAACATATTAAAAATCATCTTACCACAAGTGCAGACGCAGGTAGAATTGCGCATGCGCAACTATTTGTTGGTCCGGAGGGTTCTGGCACGCTTCCAATGGCTTTAGCCTATGCACAATACATACTCTGTGGCAATACAAATGGTGAAAATTCAGGAGGAAAAGACTCTTGCAATATAAAGTTTAAGAATTTCTCTCATCCAGATTTACACTTTGCATTTCCGGTTACAACAAGTGATAAAGTAAAAAGTAAGCCTGTTTCTAAATATTATCTCGAAGAATGGAGACAACTCATAGATCAGCAACCTTATGGCAACTTATTTGATTGGTACAAACTTCTGGGTGTAGATAACAAACAAGGTCAAATTGGTGTAGATGAAGCGCTAGAAATTGTAAAAGCCTTAACATTAAAATCTTATGAAGGCGGACATAAAGTGATGCTGATTTGGATGGCTGAAAAATTGAATACAGCTAGTGCGAATAAACTTTTAAAGTTAATTGAAGAGCCACCAAAGGATACCATATTTATTCTTATCGCAGAAGATGAGGAACAAATTATTAGCACTATTAGATCGCGTTGCCAGATATTACATTTTCCGCCCTTAGCAGAAGAAGCTATTTCTGAAGCTTTAGTTAAAAATTATCATATTGAGCAATCCGTTGCCATAAAAATAGCACACCAATCTAATGGTAATTACAACAAAGCTTGTGATCTTATCTATCACGATAGTGAAGATATTCAGTTTGAGAAATGGTTTGTCTTCTGGATCCGCTCTGCGTTTAAAGCGAGAGGAAATAAAGCAGCCATTCACGATTTAATATCTTGGTCGGAAGATATTGCTAAAACCGGACGTGAAACTCAAAAAAAGTTTCTAAATTTCTGTTTAAACTATTTCAGACAAGCCTTATTACTTAATTATAAAGCCGATGAGTTAGTTTATCTTGAACCTAAATCTGATGATTTTAAACTTGCAAAATTTGCTCCCTTTGTTCATGATTCTAATATTATAGAAATTTCAGATGAATTACAGGATGCAATTTATCATATAGAGCGCAATGGAAATTCTAAAATTGTGCTTACCGATCTATCCATTAAACTAACGCGTTTATTACATAAAAAAAGCCAAGCGTCTTAGGCTTGGCTTTTTAAAACAAATTACTATTTGTTATTATTTCTCTGTAGTTGCTTCCGTTGAATCCTCTTCTGTTTTAGAATCCTTACCACTATACTCAGCATTAATTTCTTTTATTACTACGTCTGTAATATCATTAGCTTCATCTCCATAAACTACGCTTCCTGCTTGGTTTTTTCCTAAAATAAACGTGTAACCGTTCTTTTTACCATAACCTTCTACAAATTTGTTCATTTTTGAAATCACAGAATCCATTTCAGTATTGAACATTTGCTCCATCTGTTGTTGTTGCATTTGCATTTGTTGTTGGATTGGTTGCCATTTTTGAGAAAAAACTTGAGATTCTTCTTGTTGTTTTTGTGGAGACAACCTACTTAAACGTTGTTGTACAGATTGCATTTCCATTTGATAAACTCTTGCGATACTATCGCGTTGCTTTGTAAAATCGTCATTCTGAAGTTTAAATTTTTCTTCAATATCAATTTTCATTTGGTAATCATTGATAATTTCTCCGTTATCAATGAAAGCAATTTTTTGTTGTTCTTGGCAAGATGCTGCACCAATTAAAACCATTAAGCTTAAAACTATTTTTTTCATATTATTTCTGTTATTTAAATTTTGAGAAAATTCTATAAAATTTTCCTGTTTATGTTTCAAATTAATTTTTGCAAATGTATAAAAGTTACGCTGTGATTTCTTCAATTTTTTCACTATTGATATTTTCTATTAAAGATTACTCCTGTAATTTTAAAAACCTATTAAAAACAAAGCTAAATAAGACGTTTTAAGCGCAGTTTAAATTTACTACTTATAATCTATTGTTTTAACCGGAAATCTTAAAGCAGCAGCTTTTATATTAAGAATCAGCATTCTTTAAGACGTAAATATGCGAAGAATACTCCATAGAGCGTTTTGCTTTGCGATTAGACTGCCATCCTACCCAAAATGCCTTAAGCGGATTCATAAATCCAGATTTATATTTTTCTGAAAGTAAACAGACATAATACGCGTCAAATTTCATTGGTAAGGTTTTGACTAATGTCATATTTTCTTTTTTAAATAATCGTTCAATCGACGTTTTTGAAAAATGCCATAAATGTCTCGGCACATCAAAAGCTGCCCAAAAGTTTTTATAATGATTCGCATCATAACTTTTAAAATTAGGAACAGCAATAACTAAAGTTCCATTTGGTTTTAAAAGTGATTTTAGCAACGCCGTTTGCTTTTCTAATTCCGGCAAATGTTCTAAGACATGCCAAAGTGTAATGACATCAAAACTGTGTGGTTTTAATTTTGTTAATTCACTGCTTTCAAAAATCGAATTATTGGTTTTAGAATTCGCAATTTGCCTTGCACTATCGTTTGGTTCTATGCCCGTAATTTGCCAATTCGCTTTTAAAGCCGTTTCTAAAAAATCACCTGTGCCGCATCCAATATCTAAAAGTGTTTTAGATTCTGATTGAAACGAATTAATAAGTTTGAGTTTTCGCTTTAAAGAAATCTCTCGCACTTTATGATAAGCTAACTCTAATAAATTTCGCTTTGTATCGGTGTGCGAAATGTAATCTTCACTTTGGTAATATTCAGATAATTTTTCTCCTTCTGGTTGTGGATATGTTTCTAGCATATCGAGTTCCTTATTATGCACTAATTGGAATTCTTCTTTAGAAACAGAATGATCTTTTAAGCTTAAATATGTTGGGTTATTTTTTGGCACAATTACACTTCTACTTTTAAAATGAATTACAATATTAATTATATAAGTTCACTTCTATTTGTTTAATAAATGAAATTTTAATCTTTTTTAAACTTAAAAAAACCGAGAGTCTTTAGCTGATTATTGATTCCAAATTATACTATCAGAATTAAGAAACTAAACCCTAATCTACCTGATTTCGATTCAGACATTTTATATGGATTAAACGACATAATTATAAATTCTGAAATCTGATTTTGAATTATCCGTTTTATAATTCGATTTTATATCAAAATTAAAACGTCATCTTTATGACTACTTAATTATAGACTTTAAAGAAGTATATTTCGTCTATTTGTTTTTACTGAATAATAAAATCCTTTACCGATTGCACAAAATAGTATCCCTCTTAAAATTCAAAAACTATGTTTTTCATCCTTACAAAACCATGATTTAGATTTACAAGAAGCAAACACTTTATTATCCTTTTCACTTCTACCCTACGATACAAAAAATCAAAAATTATAATTTATAAAGAACGTTTGTAACATAAACAGAAATCAAATTAGACTTCGTTTTATGAAATTTACTGCAATAATTCTAACTAGATTTTAGAGCTTTTAAGATCTAATATTCACATCAAAATAGATTTACTTTCTTGGATTGTTTCACGTGGAACATTGTAATAATCAATAATGAGTTTCCTGCTTCTGCAGGAATTAACGTCCTAAGTAAACCAACAATACAGAAATATCATTCGGGTTGACTCCACTAATTCGTGATGCTTGAGAAATAGTTACAGGCTGAATCTTGGTCAACTTTTGTCTTGCTTCAATACTCATTGATTTCAATTTTGAATAATCAAAACCAGCAGGAATTTTTAAATTCTCTAGTCTATTTAGTTTGTCTGCATTGTTCTTTTCCTTCTCAATATAACCAGCATACTTTACTTGAATTTCAGTTTGCTCTATAACTTCAGTATCTAAATTATTTGCTTGTATATACTGTTCAACTGATTCAAACTGCCTAACATCATCGATAGTAATATTTGGCCTAGCATACAACTTAAACATCTTGTCTTGCTGCTTAACAGGTGCCGAATTTTTTGATTCTAAAATCGGATTTGCTTCATCAGGAGTTACACTTGTCTCTCTAAAAAATTGTACAAAAGCATCCGATTTAGATTGCTTTTCTTCCATACGTTTTAAACGTTTTTCAGAAGCTAAACCTAAATCATACCCTTTTGGTGTTAATCTAAAATCAGCATTATCTTGTCGTAATAAGGTTCTATATTCGGCTCGCGACGTAAACATTCTATACGGCTCTTCAGTTCCTTTTGTAATTAAATCATCAATTAAAACTCCGATATAAGCCTCATCACGTTGTAAAGTAAAAGCATCTTTTTCTTGCACTTTTAGACTCGCATTTATACCCGCCATTAAACCTTGAGAGGCAGCTTCTTCATATCCTGTTGTTCCATTTATTTGTCCAGCAAAGTATAAACCTTCAACTAACTTTGTTTCTAAAGTATGCTTTAATTGTGTTGGTGGAAAATAATCATATTCGATTGCATATCCAGGTCTAAAGAATTTTACATTTTCAAATCCTACGACAGAACGCAAGGCTTTAAATTGAACATCTTCTGGCAAGGATGTAGAGAACCCGTTAATATAATATTCGCAAGTTTTCCAACCTTCTGGCTCAACGAATAATTGATGACTATTCTTATCCGCGAAACGATTAATCTTATCTTCTATCGACGGACAATAACGTGGTCCCACACTTTGAATTCTACCATTAAACATCGGAGAACGATCAAAGCCTTCGCGAAGCAAATCGTGAACCAATTCACTCGTATGTGTCATATGACAAGAACGCTGTTCCTTTAACGGTTGCGTAGTATCTAAATAAGAAAACTTTTCAGGATGTTCATCACCTGGTTGCTCCACCATTTTAGAGAAATCCAAAGAACGACCATCTACTCTTGGAGGTGTCCCGGTTTTCATTCTACCCGATTCAAATCCTAAATTAACGAGCTGTTCTGTAATTCCTGTTGCAGCTCTTTCACCAGCTCTACCTCCACCAAAATTCTTATCACCAATATGAATTAATCCATTCAAAAAAGTACCATTAGTTAAGACCACCGACTTTGCTCTTACTTCAATTCCCAAGGATGTTTTTACACCAACCAATTTATGATTCTCGACGATTAAGCCAGAAACCATTTCTTGATAAAAGTCCAAATTAGGAGTGCCTTCTAACATCAATCTCCAATCTTCAGCAAAGCGCATTCTATCGGATTGCACTCTCGGGCTCCACATTGCAGGACCTTTAGATTTGTTCAACATCTTAAATTGAATGGCAGATGTATCTGAAACAATTCCGCTATAACCTCCTAAAGCATCAATCTCTCTTACAATTTGTCCTTTTGCTATTCCTCCCATTGCAGGATTACAAGACATCTGTGCAATGTTTTGAAGGTTCATGGTAATCAGTAAGGTCTTACTTCCCATATTTGCCGCAGCAGCTGCCGCTTCACTTCCAGCATGGCCACCACCAACAACTATAACATCATAAACTTCGTTAAACATATCGTGTTTCCTTTTTGTTCCACGTGGAACAATTAAATTTTTAAAATTTTGAGTCTGCAAATATACACTGAATTAGCGTGTATTACTTTCGCTTCGCTAAGTAGTAATCTTCTTTAGAACGCATCACCTTTTCATCTGCAACCATCTTGTCTTTATACCCACAATAATGCAATACACCATGAATGATGACACGAGCAATCTCATCTTGAAATGCAACCTTAAAATCGGACGCATTTTCTTCTACACGTTCTACAGAGATATAAATATCCCCATGTAGTTCTTTTCCTAATGAGTAATCAAAACTAATGACATCGGTCAATGTATCGTGATCTAGAAAATCTACATTCAATTTATGTAAATAATCATCGTTACAAAAGATGTAATTAATCTCTCCTTCTTTACAGTTTTCTTCTGATATGGTATTTGAAATCCATTCAGAAAGTTGTTCTGTATTTTCTAATTTAAACTGGGTTTCGTAATTAAAACTAATCATTGGTGCTTTTAAAATACTCTTGAATTTTCTTCTTAAAATGATTTTGCAAAGGTAGTGCTTGGCGATTTAAAATTTCGGTAGTATTAAAATATTGTTTCGCTGTTGGAATTTGACTCGGGTTTGTTGAATTAAAGTCTTCTGTATTTGTTTCAGATTTACGTTTAGAATCTTGGCCTTGCATAAAGGTCGCATTCTCTAATTTTAATAAATTATGCTGAAGATCCATCATCTTTTGAAGCGTCTGATTAGTAAAACCAGAGTTTAATAAATCGAGTTCAATATCCTCCATTTGCTTTATTAATTGTCCGGCGGATTCAATTTTTCCTTCCTTAGCAAAACGGTCTTCTAAGGCTTGTCGTAATTGTTGTTGTTCCTGGTAAATTTTAAATAGCTCACCGTTTTGTTCTTCACTTCCACCTTCACCATAGCCGTCATTCTTTTCACCTTCACCGTCACCATTTCCATCACCACCATTTTTTCCTTCTTTGCTTCCTTTCCCATCTTTGCCATTCTTTCCTTGCTTTCCTCCTTGTTGTCCTTCACCACTTTGTGATCCGTTCTCACCAGATTGACCACCTTCACCTTGTTTACCTTCTTTTTTACCGCCTTTTCCACTCTCACCACTTTCACCGCTCTCTCCTTCTTTACCAGATTTTCCTTTCTCTCCTGGCTTATCGCCTTCACCTTCTTTGCCATCCTTACCTTCTTCACCAGGTTTTTCCCCTTCTCCTTCCTTTCCTTCTTCGCCTTCTTTTCCCTGTTCACTTTTCTTAACTCCTTCCTCCATCTTCTTATTAAGCTCTTCTTGGCTCATAATAATGTCTGGTAACTGTTCTCCTCCTCCTTCTCCCGGTGATGGATTCATTTGCATTTCCATATTATCTAAAACATCACTTAAGAAATTAGCTAACTCATTCGTCGCCGTAACCGCATATTGTTGCGCACCCACACCATGATACAGTCTATTTTCTGTCAATTGATCTAAAGCTTTGTCTATATTAAAATACACATCCGTAATTTGTGAATTTACTTGCTCAGAAATCTTAGGTTGACGCAAAGACAATGCAAATAAACTATCATCAATATGCTCAAAATGTGTTCTAAGGTTACTTTGCTCTATAATGTACTTACCGTATTTATTATTATCAATGCTAATACTTTCAAAAGTAGTCATAAGTGCTTCTTGATCAAATGAATACAATAATAAATTCTCTAATATTTGACGTAAAGCTTCACTATCTTCAGACATTTGCTCACCTCCTCCGCCACCAGCTGCTGCTTTTTTCATCATTTCGCTCAACTGCTTCATCTTCTTAGCCGCTTTCTTTTGCTTTTCTTTTGCCTTTTTCTGCTGCTCTTGGGCATCTTGTGGTTTGGCTTCAGAATCGTTTTCTTCCTTTTTTTCTAAGGCTTCTTTGGCTTCTTTTTGATCGAATTTTATTTCATCTTCTAGAAATTCATCTCTTGGAATATCCATTGGTTTTTGAAGCTTCCTATCATCACTATTTAATTCTTCTAAATCTTTTTGAAGTTTATCAAATTCTTCATTTAATTTCTCTTGAGCTTCCTTTGTGTTCTCTTCATTTTTTTCAGATAACTTATCCTGCTCTTCAGATAATTTTTCTAATTCACCAGCCACCTTTTCAGCTTTCTTCATCAGATAAAAACGCTTGGTCAATTCCAATAGCTGTTTCATGCTACGTTTTTTATTCTTGTTTTGCTTGGCTAATTCTTCAAGTTTTTGCGTGAATTCTTCCTTATTGATTTTATCGTTTAATTGTTCAAGTTCTTTTAAAAGTTTTTCATCCTTTTTAAGTTGTTCTTCATTTTCCTTTAAGCGTTCTTTTAAATCTTCTTTAAATTGATCGTCTTTCTTTTCGTCTTTTTGAAATTCTTCTAAATTTTCTTGTAGCTTTTTGTTGAAATTTTTCATCAACTGTTCTTGATTTTTCTGACGCTTTAAAAAATCTTCAAACTTCTTTTTGTCATTAAAATTTAGACTTTCTTTTTCCTTTTGAGTTTTTGATAACTCTTCTAGCTTTTTATCTTGTTCTTGAAGTTTATCAAACGTCTTACTAATATCTTTTATCGTTTCGTTTTGCTCATTCAGTTGCTTTTGCTCTTCTTCGTCTTTAGTTAATTTACGGTAACTGAATACAGAACTTTTTGTCCGTTTATAATTATGAAGCGCATCGTTATCAAAAACTTCAAAATACAATTGGTAACTGACACCATCTTCAAGATTAAACTGATTTGGAAACGCACTTACAAACTCACTAAAATTAGATTTTGAAATATGAATCGGTTCAACTTCTTTTTTAGATTCATCGTCTGCCGGATAATACACCAATTGCAACTTTGATAAACCATAATCATCGCTGGCTTGTCCATAGAAATACAAACTTTGTTGGTCTACAGAATCTTTCTGAACCTTAATATTAAGTTCTGGATAAATATCTCTAACCACATTAATATTATAGGCTAAATTCTCATAATCTTTTAAGTCTTCATTACTTGTTGTAATACTGTAATTATAATTTTTATACAATCGTTTTGAAGCTTCAAAATTATCGTTCGTATTTAAAGTGAAGCTTAACGTGTCTTCTGCATAAATTTGAACTCCCGTCGTCGCTTTGGTCATAGCTCTCCAGGTGACATTAGTCCCTTCTGGAACCACAGCCGAACCAGTACTTTTTAAGACCTCATCTTGCTTTTTAGTATGTGCAGGGTAATCTAAAACCATTTCAAAATTTACTAAACTAGGCGTATTAACCACGTTTAATTTATAAGGTTTTGAAGTGACATCATTCGCTGTTAAGGTAAATTCTATCGCTTCTTTTGGCAAGTTGAATGTGTATTGAAATTCCCCAGGCGCTATTTGCTGTAAGAAGTACGATTGCCCATTAAATTTGATTTGTGCATTCTCAGGAATGACATGTCCAGCTGTAGACACATTCAATTTAAAATCCTTATTTTCAATAGCTTGTAAGGATTCATTCAACACAAAAAATTCAAAAGGTGCTGGTGGTTCATAAGCCGTTTTATAATTTACAACACGCTCGTAACTATCGCTAAACCAATTAATCTTTCCTGTTACAAATGATAACAGTATAATCGCCAGTGGAATGGCAGCATATTTTAAATATTTGGTGTTCGACTTAAAATTAACAGCTGCTTTAAAAGGAACGGGTTGTAATTCTTGAGACTTTTGCTCAATACTCGCTAATAATAAATCTGACTGATGTGGGTTTTGATTTAATTGAAGTACGTTTAGTAGTTTGTCGTTAACTTCTGGAAAATAATTTCCAATTAATTTAGAAGCCGTTTCAAAACTTATGCCTTTTCTAAGTTTGAATAAATGGGCTAATGGAATGGCTATGAATTTTACGAATAAAGCTAATTCTACTCCAATGAATGTCCAAAATAAGATTGTTCTTGCCGTAGGGTTTAACCATAATACATATTCTACAAACAAGGTTACAATAAGGTATAACAAGCCAATGGCAAAAAATAATATTGCACCTTTTAATAATTCATTGGTATAATACCTTTTAATGAATTGTTCTAGTTTTTGTTTTATGGTTTCGAAATTGTTCATTTAATTTTAAATCTATTTTCAATGTTCATTTTGTCTTGATACAAAACGAACCAAAAAATCAAAACGATTTATTAGGAAATTGCAAGCACCAATCGCTGATACATTGATAATTATATTCCACTTTAAACCTTATATTTTCAATCCTTGATTTTCTAATTTAACAATGATTATAGCTCATTATTTCTGAAAATCGTTGCGTCCGACGCTGTCGGAACTACAGGCACTAACAATCTTTTGGTTACCAATAATCGTTAAGAGTATTTCAGGAATAATGCTCTAAAAAAGCTAAACTACACTCTATATTACCTTTAACTGACTAAACTACGATTTTATTTTAATTGCAATTTCGGGAAAATTGGTAAGATTCTGTTAATTTAGAGGTTTTTGGTGTTAAATTAGGTTCAAATTGAGGCATTCTTAACTTAAACGTGCATTTCTACTTCTAAAAGAATGACAAACGACATATGAAAGACCTTAAATATCTAGCCGCATTTTCAATTCCCTTAGTCTGTTTCTTTAGTTTATATTTTAAAGGCTATTGGGTCTGGGCGACTCCTATTTTTGGATTTGTTTGTATTCCGATTTTAGAGCTTATTTTTCCTGTTGATAGTCAAAATTTAAAGCCTATCGAAGTTGATACTAAATTAAAACAAAAGCTATTTGATTGGTTATTGTATTTAAATCTCCCTATTGTTTATGGTTTGGTTATTTATGGATTATTTACCGTATCAAACACCGCATTAGAAACTTACGAATTTGTCGGTATTATAATTTCTGTTGGAATTGTTTTGGGTGTGAACGGCATAAATGTGGCACATGAGCTTGGTCATAGACAAACCACAAACGAACGTTCTTTGGGTAAAGCACTGCTGCTTCCTTCATTTTATATGCACTTTTATATTGAACACAATTTTGGTCATCATTTACATGCGGCTACTCCCGAAGATCCTGCCACAGCACGTTATAACCAAAGTGTATATGCGTTTTGGTTCACCTCAACATTACGGCAGTATTTTAATGCATGGAAGATTCAACTAAAATTGCTCAAAAACAACGAAAAACACTTATTTTCAACTAAAAATGACATGTTTTGGTATGTTTTCTTTCAAATTAGTTATTTAATTGCTCTTTGCTATTTATTTGAAACTACAGCATTACTCTTTGCTATTTTTGCAGGAATTATTGGTTTTGTGCTTCTCGAAACCGTGAATTATATTGAGCATTATGGTTTAATGCGATTAAAAACGAAATCTGGTCGTTACGAACGTGTTAAAGAAATTCATTCCTGGAATTCTAATCACGTTATTGGAAGAATTGTACTGTATGAATTAACCAGACATAGCGATCATCATTATAAAACAACCAAAAAATATCAAATCTTAGATTGCCACGACGACAGTCCTCAAATGCCATATGGCTATCCAACCTCAATGGTATTAGCTATGATTCCGCCAGTTTGGTTTGCCATTATGAATAAACGTGTTCCAAAATCAATGATTGTATCTTAACGATTCTTTTGCTTTGTTCTAAAACCTTATCAAACTATCTTTGCGCTAGATTCTGAAACAAGTTCAGAATGACAAACTATTTCGATTTTCCGTTATGTCTAAAAACGTACGTGTGCGCTTTGCACCGAGTCCAACAGGACCTTTACATATTGGTGGTGTAAGAACCGCTTTATTCAATTATTTATTTGCTAAAAAACATGGAGGTGATTTTGTTCTTAGGATAGAAGATACAGATCAAAACCGTTATGTTGAAGGTGCTGAAGAGTATATTGTAAAATCATTAGATTGGTGCGGTATGTCTTTTGACGAAGGTCCAGGAAAGAATGAAAAATTTGGTCCTTACAGACAAAGTGAACGCAAGCATTTGTACAAACAATATGCAGATGATTTAATTGCGAACGGAAAAGCCTATTATGCTTTTGATACCTCTGAGCAATTAGATGCAGAACGTAAAGGCCATGAAGCCGAAGGAAAAACCTTTATCTACAATTGGCACAACCGTGCAAAAGGACGCTTGGTAAATTCTTTAGTATTAACTGAAGCGGAAACTAAAGCTAAAATTGAAGCTGGTGATGATTACGTGATTCGTTTTAAATCTCCACAAGATGAAACTTTACATCTTACAGATATTATTCGTGGTAACATGAAGATTGACACCAATGTTTTAGATGATAAAATTTTGTTTAAAAGCGATGGTATGCCAACCTATCACTTAGCAAATATTGTAGATGATCATTTAATGGAAATTACACATGTGATTCGTGGTGAAGAATGGTTACCTTCTTTAGCATTACACCAATTATTGTATGATGCTTTCGGTTGGGATGCACCAGAATTTGCACATTTACCATTGATTTTAAAACCAACAGGAAAAGGTAAATTAAGTAAACGTGATGGTGATAAAATGGGCTTTCCTGTATTTCCATTAGAATATACAGCACCAGATGGAACGGTGTCTAGAGGTTATAAAGAAGATGGGTATTTCCCTGAAGCTGTGGTTAATTTCTTAGCTTTTTTAGGATGGAATCCTGGAACAGAACAAGAAATATTTAGTTTAGAGCAATTGGTTGCAGATTTTGATTTAGCACGAGTTAATAAAGCAGGTGCACGTTTTGATCCGGATAAAACAAAATGGTTTAATCACCATTACATGCAGCAGCAATTAGATTTGAATTTGGCTGAACAGTTTAAGGCTACACAACCAGAATTAGCTGAAATGGATGTGAATTACATCGCATTGGCTGTGGGATTAATAAAAGAGCGCGCCACTTTTGTTAGCGATTTTTGGGACTTAAGTCACTTCTTTTTTACGGCTCCGACATCTTATGATGAAAAAGCTTCTAAAAAAGCCTTAAAAGAAGATACGGCTGATATTATGAACTCTGTTATTGAACGTGTTAATGCTACTGATGATTTTACGGTTGAAAACCTTCAAACCAACATTAAAGGTTGGATTACGGATAATGAAATTAGTTTTGGAAAAGTAATGATGCCATTACGACTCGCTTTAGTTGGGGCCTTACAAGGACCAGATGTTTTTGATATTATGTATATGATTGGTAAAACAGAAACTGTAAAACGTATTGAGACTTTAATCAAGTAAATTTAATTTGTTTAAATATTAAAAACACCCCTAAAGTCCCCTCAAGGGGACAATCCATACTGCTGAATAAGACAATTGTCCCCTAGAGGGGACTTTAGGGGTGTAAATTTATAAAAGTATTTTTCGAATACTTTATATCTAAAAACCATAAATTATGAAGTCTTATTTTTTCCTTTTAGTATTTAGTCTCGGTATAGCCACGTCTTGTAAAAGTGAAAAAAAAGCAGAATTACCAATAGATACTGTAGCATTACCATTACACAATAAACGTGTGTTGATATTAGGTAATAGCATCACACAACATGGTTATTATGTAGACTTTATAGACTATTATTTACGTAAGCACTATACTGATAATTCATTAGATATTATCAGTATTGGCTTATCTAGTGAGACTATTTCTGGTAGTTCTGAACCTAATCGCGACTTTCCAAGACCTAATGTTAGAGAACGTTTAGATAGGGCTTTAAAAGACATAAAACCAGATGTTGTTTTGGCTTGTTATGGGATGAATGATGGAAACTATCATCCATTAGACAGTCTTAGATTTCAAGAATACAAAAATGGGATTTCCGAATTAAAAACTAAGGTTGAAGGTATTGGCGCTCAATTAATCTTATTGACTCCTACCCTTTTTGATCCTAATCCGATTGCAGATCGCGTTTCAAAAGAAGGAGAACCTCATGCATATTGGCACCCTTATTATAAATACAATGACGTCTTAACGGCCTATTCTGATTGGTTATTAAGTCTCGAAACAGAAGAACTTCAAGTTATAGATTTACACCATCACCTTAATCCTATTTTAGCGAATATGAAACGTATAACAGTGGATTCTACGTTTGTTCCAGATGGTGTACATCCTAATAAAATTGGTCATTTTTATATGGCTCAGAAAATTTTAAAAGATTTATATCCTGAGGTTTCTATTGAAAATCCTGTTTCAGAAATTGAACGTTTAGAAGCCGATTCTCTTTTTACTTTAGTTTCTAAAAGACGTGACTTACGCTCTGAAGGTTGGCGAAACTATATTGGGTATACTAAAAATGGTGACACCGTGAAGGCTGATTCTATTTCTGCAACTATAACTAATGTAAAACTATTGGATGACGCTATTCTAAAATTATTGAATCCGTAAAATAGAATATCGTCATTTTAAAAATGTTGTACTTCGTAATATCTGCTGCATTTCAATTTAAATAACTTACTTTTAATGACACTTATTTTTTAACTAAATAAACTTATTATGGGTCAATTTATCCTAGTTCCAATTTTATTAATTGCATTATTTATATTGTTTTCATCCTTCTTTATGGTGAAGCAACAAACCGCTGCCATTATTGAACGTTTTGGAAAATTTCACAGTATTCGTCAATCGGGTTTACATATGAAAATTCCTTTAGTCGACAAGGTTTCTGGACGTTTGAGTTTAAAGATTCAACAATTAGATGTTATCATTGAAACCAAAACATTAGATGATGTATTTGTAAAACTAAAAGTTTCTGTACAGTACAAAGTGGTCACAGAACGTGTTTACGATGCGTTTTATAAGTTAGATTATCCACATGATCAGATTACGAGTTATGTATTTGATGTGGTACGTGCCGAAGTACCAAAAATGAAATTAGATGATGTTTTTGTGAAGAAAGATGATATTGCATTGGCTGTAAAAGCGGAATTAAATGATGCAATGATGGATTACGGATTTGATATTATCAGAACTTTAGTGACTGATATCGATCCAGATCCACAAGTAAAAATAGCCATGAACCGTATTAATGCGGCAGATAGAGAAAAAACAGCGGCTCAGTATGAAGGTGATGCACAACGTATTTTAATTGTTGAAAAAGCTAAAGCAGAAGCAGAAAGTAAGCGTCTACAAGGACAAGGTATTGCTGATCAACGTCGTGAAATTGCACGTGGTTTAGAAGAATCAGTTGATGTTTTAAATCGTGTTGGTATTAACAGTCAAGAAGCTTCAGCATTAATAGTGGTAACACAGCATTACGATACTTTGCAAGCTATTGGTAGCGAAACGAATAGTAATCTAATTCTTTTACCTAATTCTCCACAAGCAGGAAGCCAAATGTTAAATGATATGGTCGCTAGTTTTACAGCGAGCAATCAAATTGGTGAGGCCATGAAAAATCAGAAAAAGAAAGATGATGAATAATATCAAAAGGATACTACTATTTGTTTTAATAGCAACAAGCGTAAATGGCTTTTCTCAAACCAAAACAGACGCTTTAAAGGATGCTAAAATAACCTCTACCGCAACCTTAAAAATGGACTTTGAAACGGTTCTTAAACATACCCTTCCATCGGTATTAGACATGATGGGTGGTAAAGACGCTGCTTTAAAGGTTATAGAATCTACTTTTGAGAATATGAAAGCACAAGGCTTTGTGTTTGAAAAAGCTGATATCAACGGTGTTTCTGAAATTGTTAAAGAACAAGGTCAGTTTCGATGTGCCATTGAAGGTTACAATCAAATGGTGATGTCCGGACAACGTATTTCTTCTAAAAGTTACCTCTTAGGAATTTATAATGAAGCAGATAAGTATTGGTGGTTTATTGAAGCTAAGCAATTAAAAAATGACGCTTTAACAAAACAAATTTTACCAAATTTTGAAACGGCTCTGGAGATTCCTGAAGATGAAATGAAGGTCGAACCCATAGAAGATTAAATGATAAATAAACCTCGAAAGTTAATTTTCGAGGTTTTTTTATTTCAATTCGTTATAAACCGCAAAGAATACTTCCCATTACGGTCAATGTAACAATCCAATACCCAGCATTTATAGCGATATATTTTGTGCTTTTTCTTTCGAATAATGCAATGGTTCCAATAATTGGAAGTGCCCCAAGTATCCCAAACATAGCTCCGTGTAAGGCACCATGCTTAAATGTTCTAAATGTGTTTCCATAATCGGCCATAAACGCTTCAAAAGATGGTTTTGCTAATTCTGGCTTTGCTCCTACCATGCTTAAAGCTCCCCATTGATGGTTTGTAAATTGCATTAACAAAAAACTCAACATGGCAGCAAACACTAATGCTAAGCCAAAAATAATTGCAATATTTCCGCTTTTCATGCGCTCTTCTGTCATTCCAGATTCTCGCATCCAAGCCATTCCGAAACCAAATTTAGGATTGTACCATAATGCTCCAATAAATAAAGCAGCCACAGCTGCAATGGGAATGGCAATAAAGTTAATTGGTAATTCCATAGTATAGTGTGATTAGTTAGTTGTTTTAAATGTACAAAAAAACCTCATAACTATTGATTATGAGGCTTTTAATATATTTATGACACTATACTTTAGTGTTCTTCCTTGTATTTATCTCGAATTTCCTTTAATTCATTGAGATAATTTTCTAAATCTGATGTATCTAAACTTTCAGTTTCACTGGAACCATTAGGCAATGTACTTCTGGTTTCGCTTAAATATTTTTGAAGTTCTGGGTAATTTTCTTCAATATCTCTAGTTACTATAGAGATTTTTGTAAGTATTTTTTGTGATTTATCCATAATTAACATTATTTATCTCAAGTTAGGTCTTTATAAATTCAGTCTATCTCAAATAATTGTTAAAACCTCAAGCTTTATTAGTTCGTTTGATAATTTATAATTTCTTGTACAGGACTAAGAACACTATAATCTTTCCAAATAGAAGGATCATATTTTGATATATAACTTATTGGATATTCTTTAGTAATTTTAAAAGCTGAATCACCTTGCAATGATCCTTTACTTATAAAGAATAATTCACTTTTAGCTATATAATCTTGTTCAATCATAAACTTTAATTTTAACTGTTGTTTATCGGTATGTTCAGCGGTATTATTTCTAATAAATTTAAGCGAACGGTTGATATAAACATAGTTTCCATTTTCTTGACTGATAAAATACAAGTCATAAACAGAATTTTCATTCTTTTTAAAAATCACTGTAGAACGATACGCATTTTCTTCGAACTTAAAGCCTGCTAAAAATTTAAGATTCATTTTAGAACCCGTTCTATTTTCAGCAAATTCATATTCTAGCTTTACAACAGCAAAATCGGACGTGTTTACATACATTTTACCTGTGTATTTAGCAGAACGTTTTGTGGGATTAAAGCTAATGCTGTAAGTTGCTTCATCGTTGAGATAACTGATTCCGTCAATTGAATACTCGTAGCCTTTATCTTCGAATATAAAATCTAAATTTGAGTTTTCTACCAGTGAATTATTTCTAATAATCCTAGATACCTTATTATTAATTACAGTGGTTTCTCCTTTTTTAGCATCAGAATCTTCCTTTAAAATTTTTCCTACCTTAAGTGAATCTTCAATAGTAAATATGCTTGTTTTTAATTTGTAGGTTGCCGAAGAATCTAACACATTAAGTACACTTTTAATTAATTTACCATTCACCGCATCTGTAGATAAATCTTTTTCTACATTCACTAATTTAGTAGATTTGATAACATGACTCTGCGTACTATCTGCAATATGCAATAGGTCTAATAGTGTATCTTCATAAAACTTAGAATTATTATTGACCATCAGTTGACTCATGGTCTCAAAGTTTTTATTAATGTCTTTAATTGTTGCTCTGTTGAAATTGGAAGATTTTGAAACTTCAAAGTCGAAATCTTTAATATTAAAATTGCTGCTTTCTCTCATAAAAATCCTTTGATTATCATTTACAGGATAGTTTTTTGAGATATTTGCTCTCACATTTTCCAAAATTTCTTCAATAGACAAAAGTTTGTTTGTAATAAAAACTTCTGAAAGCTCACTTATAGAATCTTCTAAAACATATGTTGGTTTTGTAAATGTTGAAAGTTGAAATTCTAATGATTTATACCCCAAACATGAAATTGAAACGTTATCCGAGTCTGAAAAATTATCTGTTTCTAGTGTAAAAACACCCTCCTCATTAGTTATAACTCCATAATTTGGACCAATCTGAAGTGTAACATAAGGAATAGGATTATTATCAATATCTACAATTTTGCCAGTAATAGTCTGACTAAAAACGGTATTTCCAATAAGAAGTAACGTTAGAATGAGCGTAATTTTTTTCATGTATTTGAATTTGAAATTTAGACACCCTAAACTACTTTAAATTATTTAATTTTTAAAAAAAAATACCTACAAGGATTTGAAAACCTTGTAGGTACATTAAAATAATAAGAAAATATAAATATTAAATATCTGAAGCCTCAGCAACTAAAACCTCATTCTTATCGGCTTTAGCCTTCTCAATAAACTCATTAATAGCCTCATTTCGTTCTAAGCCATTTTTAAGCATCACTTTCAACGCAATTAAAGTTGCGATACGTGTACCTGCTTTTTTTACAGCTGTGCCAAATAAAGGCTCTAATTCATCATAACTAACATCTTTAGCAAGCACTTCTATTTCAGATTTCGCTTTTAGTTGTTTTTCTTCAGCTAAATTGGTGTATTTCTTCCCTAATTGTTGAATAACACTTATAGCAGAACGCTTTTGCAGATTCGGCTTTGGTTTGTTTTGATTTTCATTAGCCTGAGGTTTTGGTTTTTGCTTTGCCCAACTATCTCTTAAGCCAACTGTTTTATTAAAGACTAATTTTTCAGCTGTAGAATCATCATCGACATTAAAATAGCCTAAACGTTGAAATTGAAACTGCTCTCCTACTTTAACATCTGCCAAACTAGGTTCTAAATAACCAGTTTTAAGCGTTAAAGATTTCGGGTTTACATATTCCATAAAATCTTTGTCCTTGTCGCTATCTGGCGATTCGTGCATAAACAAACGATCGTACTCTCTAATTTCTGCAGTTATTGCATGTTTTATAGACACCCAATGCAGTGTTCCTTTTACTTTTTTAGAGGTGTCTTCATCATAGGTACAATGGATTTCTGTTATCTCTCCATTGTCGTCTTTTACAACACTATTGGCTTTAATGATATACGCGTTTTTTAAACGGACTTCACCACCAAGTTGTAATCTAAAAAACTTAGCTCCTGCTTCCTCTTTAAAATCCTCTTTTTCGATATAAATTTCTCTAGAAAAAGGCACTTTTCTAAAGCCTGCAGAATCATCTTCCTGATTATTTTCAGCTTCTAACCATTCCTCTTTGTCTTCAGGATAATTAGTAATCACCACTTTTACCGGATCTAAAACCGCCATAACACGATTCGCAGATTTGTTTAAATCTTCTCGAATACAAAATTCTAAAAGTGATACATCAATGACGTTTTCGCGTTTAGCAACACCTACTTTATCAATAAACTTTCTTATAGAACTTGGTGTGTAACCACGGCGACGTAAACCAGATATCGTAGGCATACGAGGATCATCCCAACCAGAAACAATACCTTCTTCAACCAAACGTAATAACTTACGCTTGCTCATTATGGTATAACTTAGATTTAAACGTGCAAATTCGCGTTGTTTAGGTGGCATTGGCAATGCTTCCTTAGCATAGTCGTATATATGATCTCTAAACCAATTATAAAGCTCTCTATGTGGTTTAAACTCTAATGAACATAAACTGTGTGACACTTGTTCAATGTAATCACTTTCTCCATGTGTCCAATCGTACATCGGGTAAATACACCAATCGTTACCTGTTCTATGGTGTTCGGTATGCATAATACGATACATCATAGGATCTCGCATGAGCATATTTGGACTTTCCATATCAATTTTAGCACGCAGAATATGTGTACCAGCAGGGAATTCCCCAGCTTTCATACGTTTGAATAAATCTAAATTCTCTTCAACACTACGACTTCTATATGGACTATTTGTTCCTACTTGCGTAGGAGTTCCTTTTTGTTGTGCAATTTCTTCAGAGGTTTGGCTATCGACATAGGCTTTGCCATCTTTTATCATTTGAACTGCCCAATCATACAACTTCTGAAAATAATCAGACGAGTACAATTCATTGGCCCATTGGTAACCTAACCATGCAATATCTTTTTTTATAGCATCTACATACTCCTGCTCTTCTTTTGCAGGATTTGTATCATCGAATCTTAAATTTACGGGTGCATTGTACGTTTCACCCAATCCGAAACTAATACCAATAGCTTTGGTATGACCTATGTGTAAATACCCATTTGGCTCTGGTGGAAAACGAAAGCGAAGTTTATCTTTTGATAAACCATTAGCTAAATCTTCTTCTATAATATGCTCAATGAAATTGAGTGCTTTTTTTTCTTCTGACATGTTTTAGGTGTTAGCTGTTAGGTATTAGCTGTTAGGTGAAATCCTTATACAGCTACAATTCTCAACATCATTATTCCAGGTGGTAAAATTAAACAAATTGTAACATTTATTTACTTTTTTAGTCTGATAGTATGAATCAATAACCGAAGACTAAAATGAACTATAAATGTCCGAAATGCAATAATAACACCTATACTGTTGACCAAATGCGAGCCACTGGTGGTACGTTTTCTAAAATCTTTGATATTCAGAATAAAAAATTTACATCAGTTACTTGTAAAAAGTGTACGTATACTGAATTCTATAAAGCTAAAACTAGTGCTATTAGTAACATTTTTGATTTGTTTACGAGTTAGAAAAGCGTAAAGATCGCTTCGCTGTAAGAATCGAGAACCAAGAGACAAGACTTATTAGTGGTAACTGATGCTTATTCTGTTTTTATTTGAGTTTTATCTTTTTACATAATTATTGTAAATGTCACTTCGACTACGCTCAGTGACCAATACTTAACAATCAAATTAATATAAAGTAATTCAGGTTTATCGAGAAACTAATTGGTCAGATTATAAAGACGCTTAATACAATTTTTAAATAATATCCATTAATTAATTACAAATTAGTCCTTGTTCTTGGTTCTAAAAGCAAGCGCTCTAATATCTTTTATATTATTTTTGCTTTATGGGAATAATAAAAGTTGAAAATATAAGAGTCTTTGCTAATCACGGCTGTTTAAAAGAAGAAACCGCTATTGGTAGTGATTACAAAGTAGATATTGAAGTTAAGGCTAATTTACAAACCTCAGCAGGATCTGATGAATTGAGTGATACTGTAGATTATGTGTTACTGAATAAAATTGTTAGAGAAGAAATGGCAGAACCTTCTAAGCTTTTAGAAACGGTTGCCAAGCGTATTTTGAATCGTGTTTTTATTGAAGAAGCCTTAATTACTAAAGCTACAGTTGCAGTTAGTAAAATTAATCCGCCAATTGGTGGTGATGTTGAGATGGTTACGATAAAAATGACTCAAAAGCGAAAAAAGTAAAGCTATTTAGGGTATAACGTATATAATTTTTATATTTGCGCTCTCGTTAAATTAAGTTTAAATTGATGAGATTCCTTTTTTTAAAGGAATAAAGGGTGTCGTGGCCGAGTGGCTAGGCAGTGGTCTGCAACACCATCTACAGCGGTTCGAATCCGCTCGACACCTCAAAAAGCTTCTAAGTTCTCTTAGAGGCTTTTTTATTTTTAAATTTTAAGAAAATTTAGATTAATAGATACGCGGCTCGAATCCTAACGTTTTAATGACCTCAAAAAGCTTTCTATTTATGTTGAGGCTTTTTCATCTTTCAAATTTTTAGAAAATTTAGATTAATAATTACGCGGCTCGAATCCTAACGTTTTAATGACCTTAAAAAGCTTTCAATTTATGTTGAGGCTTTTTCATCTTTCAAATTTTAAGAAATTTTAGATTAATGGTTACGCGGCTCGAATCCTAACGTTTTAATGACCTCAAAAAGCTTTCTATTTTTGTTGAGGCTTTTTCATCTTTCAAATTTTAAGAAAATTTAGATTAATAGATACGCGATTCAAATCCTATCGCTTTAGTAACCTCTAAAACCCTTCAATTTATGTTGAGGCTTTTTTATCTTTCAAATTTTTAGAAAATTTAGATTAATAGATACGCGACTCGAATCCTAACGTTTTGATGACCTCGAGAGAACTTCAAGCTATGTTGAGTTTTTTTCGCATGAATCTTAACTCATTATTATTCTATAACTCCTCTTCTATCTACTATAAAGTAATCAAAAATCAATAAAAGACTTAATAACAGCACACCAATTGTAAATAATAAAGCGCCATAAGGCCAATGTTGAATTTTAAAAAGTATTCCGAATACTAATGTAAAAATTGTTAATCCAATTAAAATATAGTAGACTGCTTTTAGAAATTTATTCTTCCTATATGGTCTACTTTTAAAATACGACATACCTTCTACATAAAACCAATAAATAAAGAGTATAAGCAGCAGTATTTCATAGATATATGGCACATAAAAAATCTGGAATGTATTTGCTAAATAATTGAAAACCCATATTAAAATCATAGCCAATTTAGTATAATCTAAAATGGATTTCTCTTTTTTATAAACGAAGCGAATAGTATATAATAATCCGATTGAAGCTCCACCAAGCAACATTAAATTATGTGCAAAAGGCCAATGCATAATTTTGAATAATGCACCAAAAATTAAGATAATAATGGCTATTCGTAACGGAAAAGTTAAGATTTTAGTTTCATTTGTTGACATTAATCAAGAGGATTAACATTTTCAATCTGTTCTATCCCCTTTTCATAAAGATTCGGGAATAAACCTTGACTTAATAGTATAATACCAAAAACTAAAATAACCAAGGCTACAATTTTTTTGGTCTTAAAAATTCGTCGTGGAGTCAGTTTACTTTTAAGTCGTTTTGCAGCCGCTATTTTAACCAAATCTGTTAAAAAATAAGCTATTAACATGGTTACAATAAAGATAGCTACGCCGTTTTCAGAGGTTGTAATAGAAGTTCCAATCACTATAAACCCTAACCAGCCTAATAGTACACCAATATTGATAAAATTAAGTAGAAATCCTTTTACAAAAAGCTTACCATAATCCTTTTTAGGAAGCTCTATTCTATGATGTTCTCTTACAATAGATCGGAACGATTTAGAGGTTTTTATAAAACTGATTAATCCGTAAATAATCAATAAAGTACCTCCAAAAACTAATAATTTTGGATCGTCTTTTATTTTTTCTAAAAGTGTATCTGTGCTTTTAAAAATAACTAAGATAAAAACAATATCAGCGAAAATTACACCTAAATCAAATATAATGGCACTAGTAATGCCTTTGGTTACACTAGTTTCTAATAGTACAAAAAAAACTGGTCCAATAGTAAAGGCTAAAATTATTCCAAAGGGAATGGCTGTTAAGATATCGTCTAACATGTAAAACTTGCGGTTTACACAAATGTAAGAAACTCAACGGAACTTACATACGTTTTATTTTACCACCAAGAATTGTACGTTCTTCAACTTCTTTTGGTTTGCCATAAATATAGACATTTCCACCTGCTTTAATTCTAGCATTGGCAGATTCTGTAGCATGGACATAAGCTTCACCAGCTGCGTTAATACTAACGTCTGTCTTTTCGGTAATAAAATCTTCACCATTAAAGACGCCGCCAGTATAAATTGAAATATCTTGATTTTTAGAACTTCCGGTTGTATTAATAATACCTCCAGTAACGGCTCTAAAATTAGCATAAGTCGTTTCTAAATCGGCCGTAATCTCTGCTCCTTCTTGTACTCTTAAATCTATTTCGTATTGCTTTATAGTTTCCTTTACAGTCACTTTTGCACCTTCATTAGCATCAATTTCATCTACAGAAGTAAAATATAGTAATACAACCGTATCGTCACCATCGTAGCTTTCTCTAAGATTCATGCGTATTTTAAGTTTTCCGTTGTTATTAACAACTTCAACATCATTTCTGTTTTTACCTGAAATAATGACTTTATTTTCATCAGAAGCCATCATTTTAAGATGAATTAAATCAAACACCTTTACGATTGAAAATTCACCAACTTGTTTTTCAATACCATCTTGAGCATTGATAAATAAAGAGCAAACTAACGCTAATACTAAACCTATCTTTTTCATAAAATATCCTTATTTTAAGGTAAACACTTTTTTCATAAATAACCATTTTAACTGAATTTCCTCTCCTGAACGTTTTTTAACAATACGTCTTTGAGGAGTTAAAATAATAGTGAATACAGCAGATAATACTGCTAATACCATTTGATTAATATCTACAAAAATAGCTTGAATACTAAATCTGATCATCACATAAATAACGGCAAATATTAAAAAAACGTATATGCCAGCTTTTGTACTTGTCTTCATTAAACGGCAACTTTTACTGCAGTTCCTGTTACAGAAACCATTGCATAATTAGAGGTTGTTAACTCAATTTCTACTTTAATACCTACAACGGCATTTGCGTTAAGCTTAGCTGCGTTATCTTGTAACGTTTGAAACGCTTCTTCTTTTACAGTCTCAATACTAACTTGTAACTTATTGTAATATTTAGACATACTAAATCCCATGGCAATAGCTTGTTTGTTTATGGCAACACCAGTTACAATACCCAAATAATCTATGATATTATGGTTTTCTATAGAATTAGTGGTCGTAAGAATCATCTATTAAAAATTTATTTATAAGTCCCTTTTTAGGTTGAACTATTACAAAATTATTTACGCTTCTGGTTTACCTATCATGTAAAAATCTAAATGCTTTTTAACTAAATCTGCATTCTTAACTTTTACAATAACCTCATCACCAAGCTGATACATGGTTCCGGTTTTTTGACCAATCATAGCGTATTGATCTTGGTCAAACTGATAGTGATCATCTTTCATATCTCTAACACTCACCATACCTTCACATTTATTAGACACAATTTCGATGTAAATTCCCCAATCCGTAACTCCAGAAATAACTCCCAAGAATTCTTCGTCTTGGTGATCTTGCATAAAACGAATCTGCATGTATTTAATAGAATCGCGCTCAGCTCTCGTTGCTAAGTATTCCATATTACTAGAATGCTTACATTTCTCTTCGTAAATTTCTTGATTAGCTGATTTTTCACCATCTAAATACTGTTGTAATAAACGGTGTGCCATAACATCTGGATAACGACGAATTGGCGATGTAAAATGACTGTAGTACTCAAATGCTAATCCGTAGTGACCGATATTGTGTGTGGTATATTCGGCTTTAGACATGGTACGAATCGTTAACGTATCTACTAAATTTTGTTCCTTTTTACCAACAACATCTTTTAATAAATTATTTAAAGACGATGCAATACTGCCTTTATCTTTAAAATTTAATTTATGTCCAAAACGCCCCACAACCGTTTGTAATTGTGCTAGTTTAGATTCGTCTGGTTCATCGTGTACACGGTATACAAAAGTTTTCTCAGGTTTTTGTTTTCCAACATATTCTGATACTTTTCTGTTGGCTAATAACATGAATTCTTCAATCATTTTATTAGCATCCTTACTGGTCTTAAAGTGAATACCTATTGGATTTGCTTCTTCATCTAAATTAAATTTAACTTCAACTTTATCAAAAGAAATAGCTCCATCTCGCATACGTGCTGTACGCATTTTTCGAGCTAATTGGTTCATTTTAATGGTGGCCTGAGCGACCTCTACAGACGTTTGATATGCTGCACCGGTTAATGAAACTTCAACCGGAATTGTAGTATCTATTTTATCAGGGTTCTTTAAAACGTCAACCTCGTTAATTTTTGCATTATTTTCAATGATTGCTTGTGCTTCCTCGTAGGCAAAACGGGCATCAGAATAGGTTACCGTTCTACCGAACCATTCATTTTTAATTTCACATTTATCATTCATATGAAACACTGCAGAAAAGGTATATTTCTCTTCGTGTGGACGCAATGAACAGGCTCCGTTAGATAATATTTCTGGCAACATTGGCACTACACGATCTACTAAATAAATAGACGTCGCACGTTCGTAAGCTTCATCATCTAAAATTGTTCCTGGTTGTAAGTAATGCGAAACATCTGCAATATGAATTCCGATCTCATATAAGCCATTATCTAATACTTTAAAGGATAAGGCATCATCAAAATCTTTAGCGTCCTTAGGATCTATGGTAAAGGTTAAATCTTTACGCATATCTCTACGTTTCGCTATTTCTTCGGCTGTAATTGAGGTATCAATTTTATTAGCGAAGGCTTCAACGTCTTCTGGAAATTCTAATGGTAGGCCATATTCTGCTAAAATAGCATGGATTTCTGTACTGTGTTCTCCAGGTTTCCCTAAAACTTCAATCACTTTTCCGTTAGGTGAATCTGATTTTTCTGGCCAATCTTCTAAAGAGACCAGTACTTTATCACCATCTTCTGCCTTATTAATTTTGTTGATAGGCACAAAAATATCGGTGTACATTTTGTTGCTATCTGCTACAACAAAGGCAAATCCTTTTTTATCATGAATTTGAATGGTACCAACATATTCCGTTTTTGCACGTTTTATAATAGTGGTAATTTCTCCTTCTTGTTTACCTCTATGTTTTCGTTTGTAAGCGTAGAACTCTACTTCATCGCCATTTAAGGCTTTGTTAATATTGTTTGAAGCTACAAAAATATCGTCTTCAAAATCATCTGAAATAATATATCCGTTGCCTTTAGCACCAAGATCTAAAATACCAGTATGATATTCGTTGTTAACAACTGCTTTAAATTTACCACGATCTACTTCTTCAATCTCTTCTTTTGCTTTGAGTTGTTGAAGTTTTTTTATAATCTGATTGCGACTACTGGCATCATTAACGCCTAATTTTGCTGCAATTTGTTTATAGTTGAATGTTGCGTTTCTGTCTTTTTTTAAAATACTAAGAATTGTATTTGTAAGGTTGGAAATCTTATTATTTGAAGGTTTCCTGTGTTTCTTTTTTGTCATTTATAATTGTAATCTATTTATTGTATTTGTTATTCTATGTAAGCTTACAAATCCTTTAGATTTAGCAATAAGTCTAAGAATAACAACTTATTTAAAACTTAACTTTAGCGAAGAGAGGTTATTAAGTTTGGTACAAAGTTACGTTTTAATTTTTTAATGGTGTTTCTTTAAGGTTAAATTAATAGTAATAACGTATTAATACCTGTGATACTTCAACTAAAAGTATAAGGTTTTAATAGTACTATTTAACAATGCGACTCAACATACCTATTCCCTATTCTATTTAAGAGAAACATATTCTATCTTATTATTTCAACTTAACTATACTTTAAAAGAGAAATTCATAAATCTTATTTTTTTTAAAATTTACAGTTATGAACATATATATACATATAATCAGTTTTCTTTTAAAATTTAAAAAAATAAATGGTGGTTATTATAGTATGTTAATAGTGGCTATAACTTTTTGAAGTTTTATTTTGATTAATCGTAGTTTACATTTTACAACATTTTAGTTAACACTAAGTTTACATCTAAACGCTTCATCTTTAAGCTAAATTAAAAAGCTATTAACAACTGTTAATAACGAATGTTAATAGAATTAGCTAACATGTATTTCTAAAAAT
The DNA here is from genome assembly GCF_003386275.1 of Winogradskyella pacifica. Lineage (NCBI taxonomy): Bacteria > Pseudomonadati > Bacteroidota > Flavobacteriia > Flavobacteriales > Flavobacteriaceae > Winogradskyella > Winogradskyella pacifica. Next base: position 200,905 of record NZ_QREI01000007.1, read on the forward strand.
ACTGTTCATTTCACATCTTTTTAGTTTGATAACTTATTTTAAAAAAAGTGCTAACTAATTAGGTTATGAAGTTCTAATTTTGGTTTGGAAAAATAACTGAATAATCCTAATTTTTGTTTTCAATAGTTGTAAACAGATATTAACAATTAGACTTCATTTTATTTAGAGTTATCAACAGTGTTAATAAGCTATATCTAAAATATCATTTTCAAACTTAAAACTAATGAATAAGTAAGCCCTTATAAGTTATGCTTAGTTGTAAGCAATTATTAACTTTGATGTCTAATAAGTAAAGACAATTTATTATGACTATCTCAATAGGAAACGATCACGCAGGCCCAGATTACAAATTTGCCATTATAAAACATTTAGAGAGTAAAGGCTATACTATTACTAATTATGGAACAGACAGTTTAGATAGTGTTGATTATCCAGATTTTGTACATCCAGTTGCTAAAGATGTAGAAACTAAAAAAGTAGATTTTGGTATTCTTATTTGTGGAAGCGCAAACGGAGTGGCTATGACGGCTAATAAGTATCAGCATGTAAGAGCTGGTGTGTGTTGGACGAATGAAATCACAGAATTAACACGTTTACATAATAATGCTAACATTATATGTATCCCAGCACGTTTTACGTCTATACCACAAGCTATAAAAATGGTAGATACGTTTTTAGAGACTAAATTTGAAGGTGGTCGTCATCAAAACCGTGTGGATAAGATCCCGGCGTCATGTTAATATCAATTCTAAATTGATATCAAATGAATCTCCATCAAAACCATTCTCACAGTCCTAAAGATTTAAGAGGTCAAAAGCTATTAATATCAATAGTATTAAATATTGTTATTACAGTAGCTCAGGTTATTGGTGGACTCGTTTCAGGTAGTTTATCATTACTAAGTGATGCTTTACATAATTTTAGCGATGTTATATCTTTAATTGTGAGTTATGTCGCTTCGCGTTTATCAAAGCAGAAAGCCTCTATTAATAGAACTTTTGGTTATAAACGTGCCGAAATCTTAGCAGCTTTTGTTAATGCTAGTACGTTAATAATAGTCGCTATTATCTTAATTTTTGAAGCTGTAAAACGTTTTAATAATCCTCAAGAAATAGAATCTAACTTAGTTATTTGGTTAGCTATTGTAGCCATTATAGGAAATGGTTTGAGTGTTTTATTATTAAGAAAAGATTCTAAAAATAATATCAATATGCGTTCGGCGTATTTGCATTTATTTACAGATATGTTGGCTAGTGTGGCGGTACTAATTGGTGGATTATTGATGAAATACTATCAATTGTTTTGGGTAGATAGTTTATTAACTTTATTAATTGCTTTGTATTTAATTTGGGTGGGTTACGCTCTATTAAAAACATCTACAGGTATGTTAATGCTGTTTACACCAGATACTATTAATATTAAAGATGTTGTAAGAACTGTTAATAAGTTACCTAAAGTTAGTAAACTACATCATGTTCATATATGGAATTTAAGTGACGATGAATTGCATTTAGAAGCGCATTTAGACTTAACAGAAGATATTTCTACAACAGATTTTAATGCATTGCTTTTAGATATTGAAACGGTCTTACATGACGAATTTAATATCAACCATGTCACCATTCAACCAGAGTTTAATAAAGAAGATCCTAAAGAGGTCATAGTACAAGATTAATGCTAGATATCATAACAAAAAATTTCGAAGACTTAACGACGCAAGAACTTTATAATGTACTTCAATTACGAAGTGAAGTGTTTGTCGTTGAACAAGATTGCGTGTACCAAGATATCGATGGAAAGGACCAAAAAGCACTTCATATTTTAGGTTATGATAATAATGTCTTAGTGGCTTACACACGTGTTTTTAAACCAGGCTATTATTTTGAAGAATCTAGTATTGGTAGAGTTGTTGTGCAACAAAAAGCACGAAAATTTAAATATGGTTACGCTATTATGAAGGCTTCTATAGAGGCTATTAAAACGCATTATAACGAAACTACTATTAGGATTTCCGCACAGATGTATTTAAAAAACTTCTATAATAATTTAGAATTCAAAGAAGTAGGAGAAGAGTACCTAGAAGATGGTATTCCGCATATAAATATGATTAAATCTTAATTATTTCTTTTCGTAAATACGCGTCACTAAAATTTCGACACGTCTATCTAATTGAGGTTCGCCTCCAAGAGGTTGTTTTCTTCGCATACCGGCAAATTTCATACGGTAATGCTTAACACCTTTATCTACTAAGTAATCATAGATATATTTTGCTCTAGCCACAGATAGATTTCGTTTTTTAGTCTTACGATCAATGGCATCTCTTTCACCTTGTGTACAGCATACATGGCCTTCTATAGTGAAATAAACATTGGTACGATCTACTAAAATTTCTGCAATTCTATCGAGTACAACTTTAGATTCTTTGGTTAAATAGCTATAACCGGTTCTAAATAATAAATTGTCGAGTAAAATTTTATCGCCTTCTTTTAAATCACCTTTTAATAAATCTTCAGTTTTATCTACTACGGGCTTTTCTTCTTTAGGTTTTGGTGGAAAAACAGGAGTTACAACGATTTCAACTTTACGGTTTAAACCACGTATTTTGTTAAGGTCATTTTCTTTAATAATATTGACTAATATTTTACCTTTTCCATCAACATTAGTCATTTTTGACTCGTCAAATTCATTATTAGAAAACACTTCTTTTATAGCATCTGCACGATTTTGAGATAATACAAGATTGTAATTATCACTACCTCTATCATCGGTAAAACCATATATAGTTACTTTTTCTATATCGACATCTTCAATTTTAGATAAAAATAATAATAATCTGCTGTGTTCTGTTTCAGGAATATCGTGTTGATCAGTTTCAAAATAGACTTCGTGCTTCAATTCTTTTTGAGAAAAGGAGAGCTGAAAACATAGGCATAAAAAGATAATTAGGGGTTTCATGTTTTTATAATAGTTTTCTCAATTATAGAAAAAATTTAAGAGGTTAAATATAAATAATTTATGTGCTATCTCAAAATACTTGCGTACTGAGACGGATTATTAAGAATACTTAAACCTTTTTTTATTTCTGAATTATTAGCAGTGTAATACGTATATAAACCTTCACTGTAAAAGTAACGTTTAATTATTTCGTCTGTAAGTAGCGCTTTTAATTGCGTTTTATTGGAGTCAATAGCATTGGATTTATACGCTTGTAAAGCCTGGGTTAAATCGTTGTATTCTGCATTAATAACCGCTTTTAGTTCTTCTTCCTCAGCGATTCTTATGGCATCATGTAAGGCAACTTCAGTCTTAGTTTCAAAATTAAAACCGCTTGCTTTTATGTAGTTTTTAAATTTTTTAAAGTCCGAATCCGACAGTGAAAAGCTTTTTAAATCTTCTATTTTATTATCGTAATAAAACTCAGTGGCGAAGTTGAAAACCAAATTTTCATTAGATATAGCTTTGGTAATTGTTGTATGCTTAGAAAACTCAACCTCCATATCTGGTTCTACACCACCTCCATCAAATACATCGCGTCCATTTCTAGTTTTAAATGCATTATAATTTTCTTGTTGTGTTCTCGTGGCTTTACCATTTTCATCACGATTCCAATAATCTAAGGCCTGAATACAGCGTCCAGATGGTGTATAATACCTGGAGATTGTAATCTTCATTTGTGTACCATAAGTCAATGGTTTTGGTCTTTGTACTAAACCTTTTCCAAAGCTACGTGTACCAACAACTACAGCTCTATCCATATCTTGTAAAGCACCAGAAACTATTTCGCTTGCCGAAGCACTTTTACCATCAATTAATACGACTAATGGAATTTCAGTATCAACAGCGTCGCGTTGTGTATAATAGGTTTTATTGTATTTTTTGACTTTAGATTTAGTGGTTACCACTAACTGATCTTTAGGTACAAAAATATTAGTGACGTTAACCGCTTCATGTAATAAACCACCAGGATTTCCTCTTAAATCTAATATTAATTGCGTAGCTCCTTGATTTTTTAAGGCTTTTATTGCGCTAATAGTTTCAGAAGAGGCTTTATCATTAAACTTTCTTAGCACTACATAACCTGTTTTTTCATCGACCATAGAGTAATGCGGCACAGCTTTAATTTCTAAAGATTCTCTAATAATTTTTACAGTATTGGTTTTACCTTGTCTTTTATAGGTTACAGAAACTTCTGTACCTGCTGCTCCTTGTAATAAGTTGGCAGCGTCATCTTTAAAATCGGCAACGGTAACTTTATCTACTTTAATAATTTCATCACCTGCTTTTAAACCAGCTTTATCTGCTGCATAATTTTGGTAAGGTTCAACAATAACCAATTTATCTTTTAATGTTAATACCTTAGCTCCAATACCTGTGTAATCGCCTGCATTGTTAATTCTAGAGGCTTCTACGTCCTGTTCGTTATAAAATTGGGTGTAAGGATCTAAATCGTCTAACATGCTTTTAATAGCCGTATCCATTAAGTCTCCAGGATTGGTATCATCCACATAATTCATGTTGATTTCTTTAAATAGCGTGGTGAATATTTCTATTTGCTTCGCGATTTCAAAAAAATCATTTTTAAAAGCTGTAGTACCAAAAAATATAAGCACAGCCAATACAGGAAATAATACGTTTTTATGTAGAAGATTTTTCATGTGTCAATTAAAGGATAAATTTTAAACAAACGCATTTCATTTGTCAGAAGTATTAGCATCTGTTGGTTCTATGAATGGCTCAGTTTTTACTAAAAATTTTTTAAACAATGATTTTATACTTTGATCAAGTTTATCAAAAGTTGTTCCATCTTTACTAAGGTATAAAATCATAAACGCATAAGATACAGAACTATTGTTAAAGTATAGGGGTTTATTAAGTCTGTAAGCTTCACGAAGCAACCGTTTAATTTGATTTCTAGAAACAGCTGTTTTATGCAATCGTTTACTGACAGAAACACCTGTTTTTAGTTGTGAGTCATCTTCAAACTTAGTTTTAAGATACACTAATCTTAGAGGGTAAGCGGTTACGGCTTTGCCTTCAGTAAAAAGTTGCTCTATGAGTTTTTTACTTTTGAGTTTATCTTTTTTTGAATAGTTGAAGTTCACTTTCTAATTAATCTAGTTTAACAAAAATAGAAAACCGCATCAACATGATGCGGTTTTAAAACATTTATATTACAAGTGTTTATTTAATTGTAAACACATTGTTAGTTCTATCAACATCTGCCATCATCTGAGAATTATCAATCTCTACTGATTTTACAGCTTTTTTAGCATCGAATGAATAGGTTGGTATTGCCCAAGCCCAATCATTAATAGTAGTTGCTGAGGTTGGTTTTTCTCCACGCATCATTTGTAGCGGAATATAAAAATTCTCTGTACTACCATCCGTATAAGTTACCGAAATATCTAAAGGCATTGGCATTAAACCAATACGTTCTAAGGTGATGGATTTGCCTTCAACTGAAGCAATACCATAATCAATAGTATTAGTAGTTTGTGCAAAATCTATAAAATACCAATCGAGTTCAAAATCGGTGATACGTTCTGCAGTTCTAATAATATCGAATGGTTTTGGGTGTTTAAATTTAAAATCTTGGTAATATTTTTTGATGGTTTTATCTAAATTATCATCTCCAATGACATACCCTAATTGCGCTAAAAACACAGCACCTTTACTGTAAGCAGCAGCACCATAAACTCCATTTGAAGCATAACGGTCAGAGTGCGTAGTCAACGGTTGCTCTACACCAGAATTTGCTAAAGCTAAATAGCCTCTATAAGATCCAGAAAGCGGATTCGATTTTTTATTTTCACTCAGAGAATTCATCGCTAAGTTAGAAATATAACTTGTAAAGCCTTCATCCATCCATTCGTGTTTAGATTCATTAGAAGCTAGTATAAATTGAAACCATTTATGTGCTAACTCGTGTGCTGTAACACCTAGTAAGCTGCCATAGCTTCGCTCACCAGTAATTAATGTAGACATAGCATATTCCATACCACCATCTCCACCTTGAATTACTGAATATTGATCATATGGATAGTCTCCAATATGTTCACTAAAGAACTCCATAAGTTTAGCAGTTTCCGCTGGTAATTTCTTCCAATTGTCTAAATACTTTTGATCTAATGTTTTCTTGTAATAGAAGTGAAGTAATGGGCCATTTGGCATTTGCAACGTATCGTGAATATAATCCGGATCCGCAGCCCAAGTAAAGTCATGCACTTTAGGAGCTTTAAAATGATGGGTTTTCTTTCCAGATTTTAAAGTTGGTTCTCCTTGAAGATAGCCTGTTCCTCCAACAATATAGTCTTTATCGATAGATAATTTTACATCAAAATCTCCCCAAACACCATGAAATTCTCTTCCTATGTAAGGATCTGCGTGCCAACCTTCATCATCATATTCTGCTAATTTTGGATACCATTGAGACATCGATAAGGCTACACCTTCAGAACTATTTCTACCAGAACGACGAACTTGAATAGGCACTTGAGCATCAAAATCCATATTAAAAGTGACTTTTTCTCCTGGTTGAATCGGTTGATTCAGCGTTACTTCTAAGACCGTACCAACAGTTTCATAAGAAATTGAAGTTCCATTTTGTTGTAATGAATTAACTTTAATGTAACCAATTTCATTCGGCTGAAGTTTACTAATACGATCACCGACACGACGATCTGGATCATTAATAGTACGAGAGCGCACATCCATTTCACTACCTGGTTGAAAGGCATTAAAATAGAGGTGATAATACACCCGATTAAGTACATCTGGTGAATTGTTGGTATAAACCAATTTTTGTGTTCCTTTATACTGATAGTTATTGACATCCATATCAATTTCCATCGTATAATCTACGTGTTGTTGCCAATAGCCAAATGTGGATGCGTTAACTGAATTAGTGCTTTGAAGCGCTTTTTCGGTAGAACCGCAAGAGACTAAAATTAGAAGTGAAAAAAGACTGAGAAAGGAATGTTTCATAACATATGTTTTTAATGAATATAGAGACTTTATAAGAAATTGGGTTATTTAGATGTACTGACTAAATAACCCAATTATTTTAATATAATCCAAAAAGGATTATTATAATTTTGAAGCCATAATTAAGGCGTTGTAAGCATTAACGATTCTACCAGATGTAGATAAATCTGAAAATGACTTAACGTTAGAAGCATCACCACCAACAACAACTTTTGTTGTTAAAGGTAATCCTGATTCTACAATAACTTGCTTCACTTGTGCAGCACTTAATTTAGGGTAGTAAGAACGTACTAAAGCAACGACACCAGCAACAGCAGGTGATGCCATAGATGTACCACTTATGCTTTTATAATCATTCTCTGGAAATGTTGAATAGATAGCAGATCCTGGAGCAAATACATCCACATTCTTTTTTCCATAATTAGAAAAACCAGAGACAATTTTAGAACCATATTTTGAGGTTAATGAACCCACTCTAATGTATGTGTTTGAGATTTCAACAAAATCAACATTATCATCTGGGAAATTAGCACCTTCATCCACATTTTTACTGTCGTTACCAGCAGCATGTACAAATACAACATCATTATCAGACGCATATTTAATAGCATCTCTTACCCATACTGGATGTGGAGAAAACGATTTACCAAAACTTCCGTTTATTACTTTTGCACCATTATCTACGGCATAACGAATAGCTAATGCGACATCTTTATCGTATTCATCTCCATTAGGAACAGTTCTAATTGACATAATTTCTACGTTATTAGCAACACCATTTGCTCCTTTTCCATTGTTACGCTCTGCAGCAATAATACCAGCAACATGCGTTCCGTGAGATTCTGATTTTTTAACAGGCTTAACGTTTCCATTTCCATAACCTATATCAGATAAATCATTGATATCATCGCCAGTAGTACGACCCGAAAAGTCAACATTAAAATGATAATTTAAACGTTCATTAAAACTTTCTAATTGCTCAGTAATTTCTGCATTAGCGTCTTTAAAAGTACCACCGTTTGCATTTATATTTTGTGCAATTTGAATGGCTTGGCCTAAAGCTTCATCTTCTGTTTTAATAGCATTAACCTCTTCTATGGTATAGTCGCTTTTACCTAAGTGTGCTGTTAATTTTTCATCAGCATTTTTTAAGACACTTAAAATTTGCTCATATCTGGTTTTAGCACCAAGATAGGTTTCATATTCCTCTTTTTGTAAAGCTACAGCTTCATCATAACGGGGATTAGAAGTATCTCCGCTTGCTATTAAACGAACATATTCTAACTGCTCATCATAACCATATCCTAAGAAATTCCATCCATGTACATCATCAATGTAGCCATTCTTATCATCATCTATTCCATTGTTTGGTATTTCATCTTCGTTAGTCCAAAGTACATTTCTTAAATCTTCGTGATCAATGTCAATACCAGAATCGATGACAGCAACGATAACCTTAGTTCCTTTTTTATTTTTAATAATTTCAGTGTAAGCTTTATCAACACTCATTCCAGGAATGGTATCATTGACAAGGTCTAGGTGTCCCCAATTTTTAGCTTCAACATCTGTTAATTCTGTAACTTTTAAAGGTGAAGAATCTATGTTTTCGATTGGTGTAGAAAGAATTTCTCCAGTGCTACCACATCCTAAAAATAGTGTTCCTGCAAATCCTAAATAGGCTATTATTCTGTAATTAAATTTCATGTGTCTATGTTTATTGTTTTTTAAAGGTCACATGGTACATTCATATAATCATTCTCTTGGCGATCAAAAGTGAAATATGAATGTTTCATGTGTATTATTTATTGTTGTTTTATTTAAATAGTTCGTTTGTTGTGAATGTTTCGTTAAGTCGTACACCTTTTTCTGTGTGTTTAACCGTAATAATTTCGTTATGCGCATCGTGTTCTAAAAATAAATAGAAGTTGTTGTCTGCAGCCATATTCAAAAACAACTCTTTTTCATCGAGAGTTAATAAAGGTCTGGTATCATAACCCATTACAAAAGGCAACGGTAAATGACCAACAGTTGGTAATAAATCTGCCATAAAGCAAATGGTTTTTCCTTTATACTGTATCATAGGAATCATTTGCTTATCGGTATGTCCGTTAGCAAAGAATATGTCGAACCCTAACTCAGAATTCTTTAAAATAGGATTGTTAGGAACTGAAGTGAATTTTAATTGTCCACTGTCTTGCATTGGCAAAATGTTTTCTTTTAAAAACGAAGCGACTTCACGTCTGTTAGGTTCTGTTGCCCATTTCCAATGATCGGCATTACTCCAAAAGTGTGCATTTTTAAAGGCAGGTTCATAACCTGTTCGGTCTTTATTCCATTGAATACTTCCTCCACAATGATCAAAATGAAGATGCGTCATAAACACATCCGTAATATCATCGCGATGAAATCCGTGAGCGGCTAATGATTTATCTATGCTATCATCTCCATAAAGAAAATAGTACCCGTAGAATTTATCGCTTTGTTTATTACCCATTCCTGTATCAATTAAGGTAAGGCGATTACCATCTTCAATTAATAGACAACGCGCTGCAATATCTATCATATTGCTGTTATCCGCAGGATTGGTACGCTGCCATAAGGATTTTGGCACAACACCAAACATGGCTCCTCCATCGAGCTTAAAATTTCCGGACTGAATAGGATATAATTGCATTTGCAAATTTTTTTATAAAGTCATGCAAATTACTAAAAGCTTTAAAACTAATTGTTGTTAGTCTATATAAATTAGAGGATATTTAACAATTAAGAGCTGTATAATCTTATATCTATTCTAAAAAATAATTACTTTTAGATGTATAAAATGAATTATCAATGAAACGCATATCAAAATCACCACTAAAAATTAAGAAAATTAAACTCTTACGATTTGGTCGCGATTTTAAACCAGACCAACAAGTTATTCTTAGAGATTACTTAGCAATAGAGCGTACCCGATTAGCTAACGAGCGCACGCTTTTATCTTACATTCGTTCGTCGTTATATTTGTTGTTAGGAGCTATTGCTTTATTCCAACTTAAAGACTTTGCTAATTTTCAATACTTAGCATTTACGGCAATTGTCTTTAGTGTGATCTTTTTTATCATTGGGGTTTATAGATTTACCTTATTAAAGAAGAGTTTAAAACGGGTATATTATAAATCTGAAGAAAAAGAAGAGGATAACAAGGGATAACTTTAACTAAGAATCCCTTTTATAACTTCAAAGGAAGCTTTCTATAAAAATAGAATTTAGTATTTTCACGCAAAAAGAACATAGATGTTAGAACTAGCCGGAATTATTATTCTTGGAATATTAGCACAATGGGTCGCTTGGAAATTTAAAATACCAGCAATCTTACCCTTAATTTTAATCGGACTTTTAGTAGGGCCAATTGCAGCAGAATTTTTAAGTGAAGATGGTACCAAATGGATAGAGCCGATTTGGAATGGCACAAAAGGCTTATTTCCTGGAGATAGCTTATATTACTTTGTATCACTAGCCATAAGTATTATTTTATTTGAAGGAGGTCTAACCTTAAAACGATCCGAAATTAAAAATGTAGGCCCAGTAATTACCAAACTAATTACCGTTGGTTCTGCCATTACATTCTTTGGTGCTGGTATTGTAGCACGTTATACATTTAACTTAAGTTGGGATTTATCGTTTCTATTTGCAGGACTTATCATTGTTACAGGACCAACTGTAATAACGCCTATTTTAAGAAACATTCCACTTAAAAAAGATGTCTCAACCGTTTTAAAATGGGAAGGTATTCTTATTGATCCTATAGGCGCTTTAGTTGCCGTTTTGGTATTTGAATTTATAAGTGTTGGAGGTGACAGTGGTTTTACTAAAACAGCTTTAATGGAATTTGGTAAAATTGTATTATTTGGTACCACATTTGGTTTCACGTTTGCCCACGCTTTAGCTTTTGCGATTAATAAAAAGTTGATTCCACATTATTTATTAAATGTCGTATCGCTCTCAACCGTATTATTAGTGTTTGTTGAATCTGAATTATTTGCACACGAATCTGGTTTATTAGCAGTTGTGGTTATGGGCATGGTATTAGGAAACAGTAAACTAGACAACATCAAAGAACTACTATACTTTAAAGAATCGTTGAGTGTCTTATTAATTTCAATTTTATTCATTCTTTTAGCGGCAAATATTGATATTGAAGATTTACTTTTACTTTACACATGGGATACTGCTATACTTTTTGCTATTGTTGTTTTTGTCATAAGACCATTAGCTGTATTTGTAAGTACTCAGGGATCCAAACTAAATCTTAACGAAAAACTGTTTATAAGTTGGGTTGGCCCTCGTGGTATTGTTGCAGCTGGTATTGCCTCACTTTTTGGAAGTAAATTAATGCGACAAGGAGTAGAAGGAGCAGAATACATTACACCTTTGGTGTTTATGATTGTATTAGGAACCGTTTTATTAAACGCCACCACGGCGCGTTTATTTGCAAGACTAGTTGGTGTGTTTTTAACAAAATCTAATGGAATTTTAATTATTGGAGCTTCAAAATTACCACGATTATTAGGGCATTACTTAGTAAATAACGGAAGACATGTCGTTTTAATAGACAGCAATCAAAATAATATAGATAAGGCACACGAATTAGGTTTAGAAGCTTTAAATTCTAATATATATGCTGATACACTTTCAGATAATATTGAATTAAACGATGTGGGTTATATTATGGCAATGACAGGAAACTCAGATATCAATGCTTATGTAATTGAAAAATTCAGCAAAGAATTTGGAGAAAATGGTTCGTATCGATTAGTGACTTCAGATGAAATGAACTTTCCAGAAAAAAGCCCAGTAGAAGGTTTATTCTCTCCGACAGATGACTATATTAATTTAATGGAGGTAACGCGAAAATATCCTGCAATACAAGAAATAGACATAGATGATGCAGCGCATTACGAAAGTCTAATAGAAATGGCGAGTAAGGATAAGTATACTATTCCTCTTTTTATAAAAGATGAAGAAGGAGAACTCCATATTATTTCAGTACATCAGACGAAAATAGAAGCCATAGGAAAAGGTTTTAAATTGGTATATTTAGGTAAACCTTTTGATGTGGAAAAAGTGGCTAATGAAGAGTAACTATTTTTAATATAGACGCTACTTTACTATTGTAAATAAAGCAGTAATTATAAAACTAAAAAGATTCCTATTTACGTAGGAATCTTTTTAGTTTTATTATATAAGTTTAAAATGAAGCTTAATCATTTAGCTTTAAAACAGCCATAAATGCTTCTTGAGGTATTTCTACATTACCGACTTGTCTCATAAATTCCTGCGAAGGCAGGAATCTCCATCAGGCGAACCTTAGATTATGGTATAAAATTCTTAAAAGCTATTGTTTTAAATGAACTATGGAATTAAATCTTATACAATATAGAGGCCTAAATACGATAAAATAAAAATGTTTTTTTGCCTTAACTCAGCACCGTTTTCAAAAGTTTAAGATTCCTTTTTTCAAAGGAATTGGTTAGTCATTTAACTTCAAAACAGCCATAAATGCTTCTTGAGGTATTTCAACATTACCGACTTGTCTCATACGTTTTTTACCTTTTTTCTGCTTTTCTAATAACTTACGTTTACGAGAAATATCTCCACCATAACATTTTGCTGTTACATCCTTACGAAGTGCTTTCACTGTTTCTCTAGAAATAATTTTGGCACCAATAGCAGCTTGAATAGGAATATCAAATTGTTGTCTTGGAATTAACTCCCTCAACTTTTCACACATTTTTTTACCAATGTTTTGTGCATTATCTGCATGGATTAAAGCAGAAAGTGCATCTACAGGCTGTGCATTTAATAACACATCTAATCGTACTAATTTAGAGACTCTCATTCCTATTGGATGATAATCGAAAGAGGCATAACCTTTAGAAACTGTTTTTAAACGATCGTAAAAATCGAAAACAATTTCGGCTAATGGCATTTCAAAAATTAACTCTACACGTTCTGTTGTTAGATACGTTTGGTTGATAATCATCCCACGTTTTTCAATACACAGGCTCATTACGTTACCTACAAAATCTGATTTTGTAATAATGGTAGCTTTTATAAAAGGCTCTTCAACACGATTTACAGTGGTAGGCTCTGGTAAGTCACTTGGATTATTAACAATAAAAGCCTCATCAGGATTTTTGTTTGTGTACGCATGATAAGACACGTTAGGTACGGTAGTAATCACGGTCATATCAAACTCACGCTCTAAACGTTCTTGTATGATTTCCATATGTAACATACCTAAAAATCCACAACGGAATCCAAAACCTAAAGCAGCAGAACTTTCTGGCATAAACACTAAAGACGCGTCGTTTAGTTGCAACTTTTCCATAGAATTACGTAGTTCTTCGTAATCTTCTGTATCCACAGGATAAATACCAGCAAATACCATTGGTTTTACATCTTCAAAACCGGCAACAATATTGGTTGTAGGCTTAGCAAAATCTGTAATGGTATCACCAACTTTTACTTCTTTGGCAGTTTTAATTCCTGTAATTAAATACCCAACATCACCAGCTTTTACACTTTGTTTGGCAACTTGAGTTAATTTTAACGTTCCAACTTCATCAGCGAAATACTCTTTTCCTGTTGCGACGAATTTTATTTTTTGTCCTTTTTTAATTTCACCATCGAAAACTCTAAAATAGGTTTCAATACCTCTAAATGTATTATAAACAGAATCGAAAATCAAAGCTTGTAAAGGCGCATTTACATCACCTTTTGGAGCCGGAATGCGTTCGATAATTGCTTTTAAAATATTCTCAACACCAAATCCTGTTTTTCCACTAGCATGAATGACATCTTCAGGATCACAACCTAAAAGATCAACAATATCGTCCGTAACTTCTTCTGGATTTGCACTTGGTAAATCCACTTTGTTTAACACAGGAATAATCTCTAAATCATTCTCTAATGCTAAGTATAAATTAGAAATCGTTTGTGCCTGAATACTCTGTGCGGCATCAACAATTAATAAGGCTCCTTCACAAGCAGCAATAGATCGTGATACTTCATAAGAAAAATCTACGTGACCAGGGGTATCGATAAGATTAAGTACATATTTTTCGCCTTCATACATATAATCCATTTGAATAGCGTGGGACTTAATAGTAATACCACGCTCACGTTCCAAGTCCATACTATCTAAAAGTTGGGCTTGCTGTTCGCGAGCAGTTACAGAACCTGTAGCGTCTAATAAACGGTCTGCTAAAGTGCTTTTTCCGTGGTCAATATGTGCAATAATGCAAAAATTACGAATATTTTTCATGTCTCTTTTCTAAGGCAATAAGTAATTGGCAAATATAATCGATTTCTTGTGCATTAACGTATCAAATTCAACAATAAAAAGAGTGCTAATTACGGTAAAACCACAGTAGTAAGTAAAAAACAATTTATATCTTGCAGTCAAACCTATTTTATGATTATCCGTTTGCGCCTTTTTTTTTGTGTAGGCATTTGTATGCTTTCTACTGTGGTACTTGCTCAAGATTATTCTATTACCGGTCGCATTGTCGACGCTAATAGTAGTCCAATTGAATTTGCGAATGTTGTTATTTTAACAGAGGTTGATGGTGATTATCTAAAAGGTACTTCAACTGACGATAATGGATTTTTTAGTTTAATTAATTTATCAGAAACAACATTTTACCTCAAAATAAGCTATTTGGGTTTTGAAGAGTTTCAACAAAAAATCGTCCTAACAGGAGATTTAGATTTAAAAACCATTCAACTAAACGATATTCCCGAAAATTTAAATGAAGTCACTGTTATAGCTAAAAAACCAACTATAACACGTAAGCCAGATCGCTTAATTTTTAATGTAGAGAATACAGCATTAATAGAAGGTTCTACACTTAGTGTCTTAAAAAATACACCGGGCATTATAGTTTCAGAAGGCACTATTAATATTAAAAGTACACCAGCAATCGTTTATATTAATAATAGACGTGTACAATTAACTTCCGATGAACTCATTGCGCTATTGGAAAGCGCACCAGCAAATAGTATTAAATCCGTTGAGGTGATAACAAATCCGCCTGCAAGCTATGATGCAGATTCTGGTGCTGTGATTAATATTATAATGAGTAGAAATATAGTAACAGGTTATAGAGGTAGTGTATTTACAAATTATACACAAGGTGTTTTTCCTAGATATAACGGAGGAACGAGTCATTATTTTAAAAACAATAAATTCAACCTTAATCTTAATTACAGTTATACTAAGAATAAAATCAATAGAGACCAAGACGATACCGTGAATTTTTTAGATGACTCAAGAAACATTGAGGAAATCTGGAAATCTAATATCAATAGAAATACCTGGTCCGAAACACATAATCTTAATCTTAATTTTGATTATTATATTGATGATAAAAATACGTTGAGTTTAACAAGCACAGGTTTATACACTCCTTATTATAAGTATCAAATAAAAAATAACACGACTATTACGGATGAAAATTTAGTTTTTCAAGAGCGGTTTACAGCAGATAATTTATCTAGAGATAACAAGTACAATATTGGTACCGATTTAATTTTTAGACGCGATTTTGAAAATAGCGCCAACTTAACATTTAATGCACATTATACCATTTACGATTATAGTCGCGACCAAAATGTATTCACTAATAATTATGATGAGAATAATCTATTTAGTGGAGACTCTGAGTTTAATTCAATTTCTAATCAGAAAACAAATATTATAACTGGTAAAATTGATTACAGTTTACCAATTAATGAGACTTCTAGTTTTGGTACAGGAGTAAAATATTCTAATGTCAATACTGATAGTGACATTACAAAATTAGATGTTGTAGGAAACTCACAAGTCTTAGACGTTAATAATACAGATGCGTTTAAATATGATGAAAAGGTCTTTGCTGCGTATTCTAACTATGCTAAATCTTGGGACAAATGGGAATTAAATCTTGGTCTTAGAGTTGAACAAAGTAATATTGAAGGAGAATCGTTATCCTTAATAGAAACAAATACTCAAGATTATTTTGGCTGGTTTCCTAATGCCAGTTTATCACATCAGCTTTTAAAAGAGGCGAACTTATATGCAACATATAAACGCAGTATAACAAGGCCGAGTTATACGGACTTAAATCCATTTACATTTTTCTTAAACGAGAACACCGTTGTGTTGGGTAATCCTAATTTAGTGCCGACGTATAGAGATCATTATAAAATAGGAAGTAATTTTTTAGAGCACTTTACTGTGGAAGCGTATTATATGAATTATGATGGTGATATTGTAGAATTACCTCGCCAAAATAATCAAACCAATGAAGTCGCTTTTACACCAATAAATTTGGATAAAAAAGTAGAATATGGATTCGATTTTGTTTTTGATTATTATCCAACCAGTACCTGGAATCTCTATGTTGTAACCTCCTTTTATAATATTTCTGAAGAATCTAATTTTGGGGAAGGCTTTGTAACACAAGATCAATGGTCTAATTATAGTATTTTACACAATAGTTTTTCCTTTTTAAAAGATCAAAGTTTAAGTGCGAGTCTGACATTCACATGGATTGGTAAAAATTTACAACAATTTCAAACCGTTGAAGACCGATTGGTCTCAGAGTTGAGTCTATCAAAAACTGTTTTTAAGAAAAAAGGAGTTATTTCTCTAGCTGTTGAAGATTTCTTTAATCTACAAAACTATGAAACGTCAACACGTTATTTAAACCAGTCTAGCTCTGGTTTTGTAAATTTGGATAGTAGATATATAAAATTAGGCTTCCGTTATAAATTTGGTAATACAAAGCTTAATACTAATGAACGTACTACAAGTGCTGAAGAACGCGAAAGGCTTAAAGATTTAAACTAATCTTGCCATTCTGCAATAAACAAGTTCGTATCACGTCCACCTCCATTATTTCGATTAGAAGAAAAGACTAAATACTTACCGTCATTAGAAAACACAGGAAACGCATCAAAGGTTTCACTATGTGTAACACGTTTTAAATTCTTTCCATCAATATCAATTAAGTATAAGTTGAAAGGAAATCCACGTTCAGATTCAAAATTAGAAGAGAACAGCACTTTCTCACCAGAAGGATGAAAAAACGGACTCCAATTCGCATTACCTAAATCAGTTAACTGACGTAAATCAGAACCATCAGCATTACAGATATACAATTCCATATCTGTTGGTTCAACTAAACCTTCAGCTAATAAATCTTTATAATTTTTAATTTCTTCTTCAGTTTTAGGACGCGAAGAACGGAAGATTAGTTTCGTACCATCTGGTGAAAAGAACGCTCCACCATCATAACCTAATTCATTTGTTATTTGCTTTACATCGCTACCATCAATATTCATGGTATATAATTCTAAATCACCACTTCGTGTAGAGGTAAACACAATCTTATCTCCCATTGGAGAAACTGTTGGTTCTGCATCGTAACCCACTTCGTTAGTTAATTGGCTTACAATATTACCTTCTAAATCGGCTACAAAAATATCGTAGGTATCATAGATTGGCCAAATGTATTTTCCGTTTTTTCTAAGTGGGGTTTCAGGGCAGGCTTCATCACCAAGATGTGTAGAAGCATAAATAATATGCTTATTATCTGGCATAAAATACGAACAAGTTGTTCTACCTTTTCCTGTGCTTACCATAGGAGGCGCAATACTATCTGTAAACGTTTGGTTAGCATCCATTATGAACATTTGGTCACACTCAACTCCCCATTTTGTGTTATTAGATTGAAACACTAATTGCTTATCATCAAAACTCCAATACGCTTCCGCATTATCGCCACCATAAGTGACTTGTCTTAAAGACTTAAAATGTACTTCTTCAGGATAGATTAAAGAATCGTATTTTTTAGTCGCACCAGAAGTCGCTTCAGTGGTGGTGTTAGTATCGTTTTTACAAGACGAAAATGTAACGAGTAGAATTAAAATTGAGACGATTCTGTTCATAATTAAAGAATTATAATAAGTGGCTTTTATTACCTAATTTTGTGCAAAAGTAAGATTTATAGATGAAATAAGCCACGATATATCGCTGATATATGATTCAGTGGTAGTTGGCAAAACAAGTTTCTCAAATAAATCAAAAAATAGAATTCGAAATGAAAAGAGCACTAATTTTATTAGCATTAGCGGGATTTGTATCTTGTAAGAACGAACCTAAAGTTGCTGAAAATAATATTAAAGACGATGTTGCATATTTAGCTGATGATAAACTAGAAGGTCGCCAAACCGGAACACAAGGAGAAGTGTTAGCTTCAGAATATCTTATAGAGCGTTTTAAAGCTATTGGAGTACAACCAAAAGGAACGGAAGGGTATTTACAATCCTTTTCTTTTAAGCCTAAAACAGATCCGCATAGCGAAGTAGAATTTACAACCAATGCAGACAGTACAATTACAGGACATAATGTTATTGGCTTTATAGATAATAATGCAAAAACCACGATTGTTATTGGAGCACATTACGACCATTTAGGGTATGGTGGTGAAGGGTCTTTATTTCGTGGTGAAGAAAAAGCCATACATAATGGAGCAGATGATAATGCAAGTGGGGTTGCGGTAATGTTGAATTTGGCTAGTCGATTAAAAGTAAAAAATGACCAGGCTGAAATTAAAGACACAAATAATTATTTATTCATGGCGTTTTCAGGGGAAGAAATGGGCTTATTAGGCTCTAATTACTTTTCTAAAAATCCAACTATCGATGCCGAATCTATTAATTATATGATTAATATGGATATGGTTGGTAGAATGAAAGCCGATAGCACTTTGGCTGTTTACGGTACAGGAACGTCTCCGATGTTTAAACAAACTTTGAAGTCTAATAATGATAAATTCAAAATTGTAGAAAATGAAAGTGGAGTAGGACCTAGCGATCACACGTCTTTTTATTTAATAGACATTCCGGTGTTGCATTTCTTTACAGGTCAGCATGAAGATTACCACAAACCAGGTGATGATTCTGATAAATTGAACTATGACGGCATGAATCTAATTTCAGATTACATCTTCGATATTATTACTGATTTAGATGATAATGGAGAATTAGCGTTTCGTAAAACAAAGAATGAAAGCGAAGAAACACCACGTTTTAAAGTCGGACTAGGCGTTGTGCCAGATTATTTATACGATGGAAAAGGCATGCGAATCGATGGTACACGAGAAGATACTCCTGCATTTGCTGCTGGTTTACAAAAAGGTGATGTGGTTCTTAAATTAGGAGACAGCACTATAACAGATATGATGAGTTATATGCGAGCATTATCTGTTTTTGATAATGGTGATGAAGCTGGTATTACAGTAAAGCGTGGAGAGGAAACAATAGATACTAAGGTTCAGTTTTAAAAATAAAGCTAAGAACATCATAATTAATATATAGATAGACCTTGCAAGTTTTAAAACTTGTGAGGTCTTTTGATAAAAAGCATTAATTTTGCATCAAAATATATACTCTTGGTTAAAATAGGCGACATAGAATTACCAGACTTTCCATTGCTTTTAGCACCTATGGAAGATGTAAGCGATCCTCCATTCCGTGCATTGTGCAAGGAGCAAGGAGCAGATGTCGTTTATACAGAGTTTGTATCTAGTGAAGGTTTAATTCGTAATGCAGCAAAAAGCGTTATGAAATTAGATATCTACGAAAAAGAACGGCCAGTTGGTATCCAGATTTTTGGTGCCAATATGGAAAGCATGTTGCAAACTATTGATATCGTCGAAAAATCGAATCCAGATATTATTGATATCAATTTTGGTTGTCCGGTTAAAAAAGTAGTCTCAAAAGGTGCAGGAGCAGGTATTTTGAAGGATATCTGTTTAATGGAGCAATTGACTGCCGAAATGGTAAAGCGCACTAATTTACCTGTAACTGTGAAAACCAGACTTGGTTGGGATCACGATTCTATTAAAATTGTTGAGGTTGCAGAACGTTTACAAGATGTAGGTTGTAAGGCGATATCTATACATGGTAGAACCAGAGCACAAATGTATAAAGGTGATGCTGATTGGAAACCGATAGCAGAGGTAAAGAATAATCCACGTATGCATATTCCTGTGTTTGGAAATGGAGACATCGATACGCCTGAAAAAGCGATGTTAATGCGCGATTCTTATGGTTTAGACGGAGCTATGATTGGTAGAGCGTCTATAGGAAATCCATGGTTTTTTAAACAAGTGAAACACTTTTTTGAAACAGGTGAACATTTAGGACCTATTTCATTAGCAGAGCGTGTGGATGCGGCCAGACGTCATCTTCAAATGGCTATTGATTGGAAAGGGGAGACCTTAGGTGTTTTTGAAACCCGAAGACATTACACGAACTATTTTAGAGGCATTCCACATTTTAAAGAATACCGAATGAAAATGGTGACTAGTGATGATTCTAAAGATGTATTTGCAGCTTTTGATGAGGTATTGGATGTGTTTTCTGATTATCAGTTTGTTTAGCAAAGCTTAAGCACCAAGCCACAAAAACTAAATTCCAAAAAAAGTAAACTCTAGTTATTATCTACTATCTTTTTTTCTTTGCGGATCTCTGTGTCAACTCTGCGAAGCTCAGTGTAGTCATGATTCTCGCGAAGTCACAAAGGCGCAAATCTGGATAGATTTTTTTAGTAAAATTTATTGAAAGAATAGCATTTATTTTTCTCTGTGAATCTCTGTGCAATCTCCGCGTAACTCTGTGTAATAATTGTTAAGTCACAAAGGCGCAAATTAAGATGAATAGGTAATTGTAAATCCTAAACTAATTTAGCTATTTATCAAGCTAGGAGTAATTCGCTGAGAGGCAATTTTAGAAGCCACAATTCCTAGTCCAAAAATGGTTATTAAAACAATAAGGACATTAAAAAAATTAATACGAACAGGATACGCTAAATCTGGAGTTAGCATTACAAACTCAAAAGACTGTTGTGTAAATACAATTAGTAATCCAAGAGTAACTCCAATAAGTCCACTCACCACCGTCATTAAACTACCCTGTAAAAAGAAAATAGATTTAATAGTTTTGGTTTCCGTTCCTAAGTAATATAAGGTATTGAGTGATTTCTTCTTATCTAGAATCATCATTATAATCGCACCTATAACATTGAATAATGCAATGATAATGACTAAAGTAAAGATGAGGTAGATGGCAAGGTTTTCGGTATTCAACATTTTGAATAACGCATCATTTAATTCAGCCCTGTTTTTTATGTTGAATTTATCTCCGAAGGCAGTTTCAATTTGAGACCTAATAAGATCTTCATTAGCATCAGAATTCAATTTAATCTCAATAGCACTGCGCTGGTTCTCTTTATAATTAAGTAATTGTTTAGCCAGTTCAATATCCGAAAAAACATAATTATTATTGTACTGCTCGTTGATATCAAATAGACCAACATTATTCACATAGACTGAATTATAATAGCCCTGAATAGAAGTGGCTTGACCTTTTCCAACCTTGGGAACATAAAAGGATAGTGGCTTTAAATAATCGAGAACACCAAAAGAGAGATTATTAGAAATTCCCCAACCAGAAACAACTTCATTACTATTAGGAGTAATCCAATTTCCTTTGGTTACCATTGAGTCAATACTCGTAACATTTTGGTAATTTTTATCTACACCTTTTAGGGTGGCGATAAGATTTTTATTTTCAGATTTAATAAAAATGCGTTCTTCAATAATTTCGGAAGAGGCTGCAATACCTTCAATTTTTAAAAGGGACGTATGATCATTTTCGGACCATTGAAACGATTTACCTTCAGAAGGTATTAATTTCAAATCAGGATCTACAAAAGTGGAAAAATTAAGACTATAATCCTTTAAACCCGCAAATACAGATAACACAATAAAAAGTGCTGCTGAAGCAATAATGACGCCACCAGAAGCAATTAAGGTCATTATATTAATAGCATTATTACTGCTTTTAGAAAACAGATAACGTTTTGCTATATATAAAGGAAAATTCACTTAAGATTTTTTACGCTTGCCTAATAAGTCTGGATTCTCTAATGGATTGTCTTCGCCTTTTAAAGAACGCTCAATACCATCAATATATTCTAAAGAGTCATCGATAAAAAATTCTAATTGTGGCATACGTCTAAGTTGGTGACGTGTACGTTGCGCCAACTCGTGCCTAATAAGAGGCTTATTCGATGTAATCCCTTCGAGTAAAGGTTTTGCTTCTTTATTAGGGAAAATACTTAAGTAAACCTTTGCCACAGAGAGATCTGTAGTTACATTTACTTTGCTTACTGAGATAATAACACCTCGCAAACCACCATCGGTAGCTGCTTTTTGTAAAACCTCTGCTAAATCTTGTTGGAGGATACCTCCTATTTTTTTCTGTCTTTGTGTAAATTCTTCCATGATGATTATTATAACTAATCGTCTGCAAAAGTAGAGGTTATTTAAGGATTATCTTATTTTTGAGTGTAGAAAATGATTATTACTAATGATAATTTTAAGAATTAAATAAAGAGATACCTGCTTTCGCAGGCATAAAGGATGAAAAAAATAGAACATATAGGAATCGCTGTTAAGGACATTGAAAAATCGAATTCACTTTTTAAAGCCTTATTTGGCGAAGACCATTATAAGATTGAAGATGTTGAAAGTGAAGGAGTAAAAACTTCATTTTTTAAATGTGGTCCTAATAAAATTGAATTGGTTCAGGCTACTAATGAGGATAGTCCGATTGCAAAATTCATTGAGAAAAAAGGAGAAGGCATGCACCATATTGCTTTTGCGGTTGATGATATTGAACAAGAAATAGAGCGCTTAACAAAAGAAGGTTTTACGATGATTCATAAACAACCAAAAAAAGGTGCCGATAACAAATTAATTGCTTTTTTACATCCAAAATCCACTAATGGGGTTTTAATTGAGCTTTGTCAAGAGATAAAGGATTAAAACGATTTATTTTTCTTGTAGAGTTTTAAAATATGTAGTAATATTGCACTCTCTTTTAAATAAGAGTAAAATTAGCAGCAATGTTAATGGGTCCCATAGCTCAGTTGGTTAGAGCACCTGACTCATAATCAGGTGGTCCTTGGTTCGAGCCCAAGTGGGACCACTGCAATAAAGACAAGCCTTTCGAGAAATCGAGAGGTTTTCTTTTTTTTGCACCAGTACAACATCTGTACAACAATTGGTGTTTCTTTTGTTTTCATTTATTCTTATCTTTAGAATGTGGAACGATTAGGTGAAATATTCGCGAATTGGTTATATCATAGTAGAAAGGAATTTAAACTTCTCTGGGTAAGATATGGCTTGTTAACCACTGACAAACTTTCTATTGTCGTTTTAATATTATTTTGCATAATACCATTAACGCTTTATTTTTTAATTTCTACTGTAGCTTATTCCTTGATGCAAATTATTGCAAGCTACATTTTCGTTACATTATTATTTAGTTTGTCATTGTTGATGGTGATTACTTGGTTTAAATCTGAAGAATTGTTCAAAAACAATATACAAGGTTTTTCTTTTTTACAGTTGTCTCAATCAAGAATCGATACCGTTTTTTTTGGTTTTGATAATAATGATGTTGAGAATCTTTTGAGGTTAATCAATGGGCTCCCCGCAGTGCAAAAAATTGTAATAAGAGAAACTCCTAAGAACAAACAATCTGGAAACATTCGTTTTTTATTTACTTTTTTGGATTTGATAGTGCGTGGAGGGATCTTTAGAATGGAAACCAAACCCAAAGAGTCATTAAATATCCTTATGTCGAAACGCTTTACGTTTCAAGACTCAGAAATAAATCAAAATACGCTTCCTTCGAGTTACTCCAAATGGTGTTCTGCGACCGAAGAAGGGAGTTATGATGATATGCGAAGGGACATTTCAAATGCGTTGGGTATCTCTTAATATTTATAATCTTTCAATTTATAGGGAAAACTTAGGGCAATCCTAAAGCAATCGGCATTTCTCTATTGTTTTTACTGTATTTAACGTCATATGTTTGTTCTGTACAATTAAAGTGAAAGGCCTTTTACTCATTATTAATTCTTAAACATAAAGATTATGAATGAGCAAGAAAATGTTGTGGAGTTATTGCAGGATATTAAAGGTCTGCTTTCACACAGCAAAAAAGTATTGAATATCAATGACCTTGTCAAATACACAGGTTTGTCCAAGAGTAAAATATACAAACTTTCGCAGTTAAAACTCATACCAACAGGCAAAAACAAACACATCCGTCAACTATTCTTCAGTAAAGCAGAGATTGATGAATGGCTTTTAGGAGAACCCAATCTTTCTGATGAATTCTTGGAATTGCAGTTTAATAAACAGATGCTACGAAATAGAAAATCAGGATTATGAATGACGCAACATACATCCGAGTGGGAACGTCCTATTATAAATCGGTACAAGTGCCAACTATTGCTGGACATTTTAATGAAATCATTGTACCATGGACATTGGAAACAATTCGACAAGATCATGGAAGAAGTTTTATTGGTACCATAAAAAAATATGATGGGTTCACTTGTCTTCCAAGTCATATTGACTTTCAAAGGGAGTGTCATGGTTTCTACAATACGTATGCTCCCTTGCCACATAAACCTGAAGAAGGTGAATTTCCTTATACTTTAAAACTATTGAACCATATTTTTGGTCAGCAGTTGGATATAGGGATGGATTATTTACAGTTGTTATTCGAAAAGCCCATCCAGATACTACCCATCTTATGTTTGGTGTCCAAGGAGCGTTCTACAGGTAAGACGTCCTTTCTAAAATGGCTAAAAATGATTTTTGACAATAATTTGACTTATCTGACCAATGATAGCTTCAGTAGCCAATTCAATGCAGATTGGGCCAATAAGCTTTTGATTTGTATAGACGAGGTGCTTTTTAATAAAGAAGAATTGACAGAGCGGATTAAGTACTTGAGCACAACCAATTTTAATAAAATTGAAGCTAAAGGAAAAGACAAAAGAGAAGTAGAATTCTTTGGGAAATTTATTCTTTGTAGTAACAACGAGGATAACTTTATTAAGATAGACAACAATGAAACCCGTTTTTGGGTATTGAGAATACCTTCCATAAAAAAAGAGGAAACACGGTTTCTTGAATACTTGGAATCAGAAATTGCTGCATTTCTTTACCATTTACAACATCGTAAATTGATTAGTGTAAATAAAACTAGAATGTGGTTCTCTCCTTCGCAAATTAAGACCAAAGCTTTGGAAAACTTAATGCAGAACAACAGAAATCGTGTAGAGAAAGAGCTTGCTAGTATTCTTCTTAGTGCCATGGAGACTTTGGAGATAGAAGAAATATGTTTATGTCCACTAGATGCCCTTCAGCTATTGAGCCGCACACGTATCAAAACGGATCTTACTCAATTGAGACATATTCTTAAAAGGGAATGGAAACTAGTGAATCAAGATAACTCGATGGCTTATAGTAAATTAATGATTTGGCAAGACGGAGGGTTAGGGCGGATAGATGCCAAGGGGAGATACTATTCTATAAATAAGGATTTTCTAACGGAGTATTTCTGTGAAGCTTAGAATACGATGAAATGATGATAAAATGATGATGTGGAAATCTATTATTTACAGGTAATACAAGAGGTTATGATTAGATCTCGTAAAAAAGGCAGATGAAAAGAAAAACACATTACCATATTAGACTTTTTTTGATGAAACGATGACAGATAGTGCTAAATCTAGTAAAAACAAGGGCTAAGGTTGTCATCAAAATGTCATCATTTTATCATCAAAAAAATAATGATGACGGATTGCTATAAAAATACACGAATGATGAAATGAGGTTAAAAAGATAATACGTAGACCTAATAAGAATGTGTCTTGAGGGTGTTGTTATCATATCAAATAAAATATCTTGAAACATATTGGCTTATGAAAAGAAAAATAAACTGTGAAAGAGCCCGAACTTTTTCCATCGAAAAAGCGCTGGCAAAACTCGGGCACTTTCCAGAAAAGACAGCGGAAAAAGAAGCTTGGTTTCTAAGTCCTTTCAGGTCAGAAACCCAAGCCTCTTTTAAAGTTTCTAAAACAAGGAACCGATGGTATGACCACGGCGAGGGTGTAGGCGGAAACGTAATAGACTTAGTTTGCAGAATTTTAAAGTGTTCAATTAAAGAAGCTTTGGAATTCTTGAGTGAAAATATAGCGACTAAATCACTCTTATTAGACGAAATTTCAAATGAAGAAGTGTCATGTATTGTAGTCACAAGCGTAAAGAAGATAACACATCCTGCTTTGATCCAATATTTAAATAGTAGAGGTGTTCCATTGGGAATTGCCAAATTCTATTGTAAAGAAGTTTGGTACACGTTTAATAACTCCAAGTTTTTTGCCATTGGTTTAAGGAACAATAAGGATGGTTGGGAATTGCGTAACAAGATTTTTAAAAATAGTTGCAGCCCAAAATTCTATACATATCTTCAAAGAAATAAATGTCAATTAATCATGTTGGAAGGGATGTTCGATTTATTATCCTTGGCGGTTTTAAATGAAACACTATTAAAAGACTCTGATGTGTTGATTTTAAATTCCATTTCATTTATAAAACAAATAGAGACGAGAATTTTGAATTATCAAGCTGTTCATCTCTACTTAGATTGTGATTCAGCTGGACAAAATGCGGCTCAATATTTAACGACAAAATACAGTCATGTTAAGGACAAAAGTGACTTCTATAAAAACCATAAAGACTTAAACGAATTTTTGTGCCATGAGAAAAGAAGAAATCATTAGTTCAGTTGATGAACAGAAGCAGGATCTAAAGATTCCTACTGAATTACTAAAACATTCTGATACTTTGGATTTGGATTTAAAAATGGATGCAACCGGTAGGGAAATTGTTCTGGGTAGGAATTCAAGATGTGTGTCTGTGGACACATTCTTGTTTGCTCCCGATGGTCGCAAAGAAAAAAAAGGAGTGTTTACGGCGAAAAAAGCCCTCGTTAAATTTAGATGTTCTGTATATGAGAAGAAGCTTTTAAGTATTAAAGCAGCAGCAGCAGGATTGAGCCTGAGTGAGTATATCCGACGTGCTGTATTTGAAAAGGAAATCAAAGAACGTTTTAAGGAAGAGCATATTGCAATCTATAAAATGCTCATTAAGTATCATAACAATTTTAAGGCCATTGGAAATATGTACAGAAAACGAAATCCCAAGTTGACAGAAGCGGTCTATGATTTGGCGAATGAAATAAAGGCTCATCTTAAAAAAATTCAACAATGATAGGAAAGGGTAAAAGTATATCACATACCAAAGCATCGATGTCTTATGGTTGGAATCAAGAAAAGGATGCAGAAATTGTATTGAAAGAGTTTCTTCATGGAGATTCACCAGCTGAAATCACTCAAGAATTTAAAATGCTCCAGAACCAAAATTATCATTGCTCAAAAAACACGTTATCATTTGTAATAAGCCCGACCATAGACGATGGCAAAAAATTGGATAAATCGAAATTATATAACATCACAAAACAGTTTATCAACGAAATGAAGCTTGGAGAACGACAGGCTATAGCTTTTGTTCATCAAGATAAAGATCACAAGCACATTCATTTGTATGTCAATCGCATTGATTTCAAAGGTGTAGCTTATAATGACAGTTTTATAGGAAAGCGAAGTCAATTAGCGGCAGAAAAAGTAGCTGAATATATGGGCTTAACTACTGTAAAACAAGTGCAATTTGAAAAGGAATTCAACCTAAGAGAAATACGAACTGAAATCAAACGCAGACATGATCTAACCATGAGACAGTTTAAACCGAAATCTTTTGATGACTATATAAAGGCAATGGAGACCAATAAGGTTAAAGTCATTCCAACGATAAACAATCAAAACAAATTACAAGGGTTTCGGTTTGAATTTCAAGGGCATAATCTAAAGGGCAGTGAAGTGCACCGAAACATGTCTATAGGTAATGTAGGGAAACAAATAGCAGGCATTGAAGGTGCGCAAATCTTAAAGGGTACAACGGCAGGTGTTAAAATAGCAGGTGAAATGGTTGATCTCACGCCAAACATCGCTTTAAAATTGTCCAAATTCATATTGAAAAAAGTAATTAAGAAGGCGATACAAATAGGCACTTCATATTAAATTAAAAAGATAGAATCATGAAAAAACTAGAAGAACAAATGACACTAATGGTTAATGAGATTAACGATTTTAGAAATGGTGTAGAGCAGTTAGAAAAAATAAAGGATCAATTGAAAGCAACCAAAATCAAAATGGATTTAGCAGACTATAAAACTACTATTGAAATCCATAAGCAGCAAATGACATCTTGCTTAAAATCTATAAAAAGCTTTGAAAACCGTTTTGAGAATACGATTATGCAGGCTAAAATTTATCCGAACTGGGCTGTGGTGATGTTCGTTGTTAGTGTTATAGGCAATGTAGTACTAGTTTTATATCTGTTTATGTAGTAATTCACATTAATATAGGTTATCTTATTGAGTCTTTATGCTTCAATAAAATATTCACATTATCTAAAAACTCACCTTCATCAAAGGGGAGTAATTTATTGGCTAATTGTAAGGTCTTACGAATATCCAATCCATCATCTTCAGTTCCATTAGAGTTATTGACATGACTGGCCATTATACA
>NZ_QREI01000008.1:0-143021 GCF_003386275.1 Winogradskyella pacifica
TTGTGACCCTAATATACCTAATGTTTGGTCGCTTAAATCAAAACTACCCAAACCGTCATTATCGACATCATCACATATTTCTAAATCTGGAACGGCATTGATGGTTGGAGCTGATGCCGCAGACAATTGGAATGATGTGACTACTGAACATACTTGAGAAACATCCGCTAAACGAACCCATAGAATTTGCGGGTTAGACACATTAGTGTAAAGGTCTGGTAACGGATTTAAATTATCAATTGCATCGTCTTCAGTAAGATGATAGGTAACGGAATATTCTGCAGAACTTTGATCACCTAATACAATATCATTATTTTCAGACAAATTAAATTCTTCTTCCCCAGTACTACTACATATTACTAAGTCTGGAGCTAGATTTACTACTGGATTTCCTATAAATTCAACTAAAATAGTATCTGAAAATTGACATACTGTTTCAAACGCAACATCTACCGAGTATATACCCGTTTCTGTAACCGTAAGCATAGAACCTGTCTCTCCTTCAATCTCCATTCTATTATTTGGTAGTGTAGGATCTGCAGCGTAATACCATACATGATCAGCGAAAGGTGCAGCTGTATCCAATACAATCTCTGTACCACCACATTGGGCGTTACCAGCCTCAATAGTAATATCATCACCCAAATCACCCCCTAAATCAAAGCTTCCTGCTTTAAGAAATACTCCTGAATCATATGTATTATCTCTATCATCAGCAATTACTAATTTTATAGTATAATTTTCACCAGGAATAACAGCAGATTGTGCTGTAAATACTGCTGTTCTACCATCAAATGCTATTGGTGGTTGATTATATGGTATATATTCCCCGAAATATTCCTCATTAGCCCCACCACAACTTTCACCATTATCGGGGTGAATATTAGTAACCAATACAGGTAAGTTTGTATTTGGAATCACTGCTAAATTTGAAACATTGCCCGCTGAATCTGTTAATAAAAAAGCAAAAGCATCTGAATAAACACATTCAAAAGAGCCCATATTGTACTCTTCAGAAGCCATTAAAAATTCAAAACTTATTTTATCTGAAAGCGGTGTGAAATTGAATTGAATAAATGTAGCGTTATGAGAATTCACACCTAAAGCTGCATTTAAGTCATCGTCTCCACCCCAAACATTAGAGCCATTACCTAAACTAAGATTATTAGGCCCTCTTGCATCACTAGCCTCACCTGAACTTAAAAGTATACCATCACTAAAAGGAAAATTTAATCCATCACCAAAAAAGTAACCAATACCGTTAGGTTGCGAGCTAGTAATACTTGATCCTGTAGACCAAGTTATGTCAGAGACTGACGCACAAGGACTATTAATAAGCACTTCTGTTATTAATTCTTCAGGCGTAAATATATTTTGATCTATTATTACATTAGGCCCCATTACAAAAACAGGTATTGTAGTAACTTCAGAACACCCTAAAGGATTATTATCCGTAACTGTTAGTGTCACTATAAAAGTGCCATCTGTTAAAAATGTATTTGAAACCTCTGTTCCTGTACCTGTATTTCCATCTCCAAAATCCCAATTATAAGTTGCACCTGAGCCATCTAAAGAAAACATTGCACTTCCAAAAAAATCTACAGTTTCCCCTGGTAATATTCCAATCACACCAGATTCATTTGGTATAGGTATTGTATTATTAATTGACGGTATAATGTCCTGACAAGGTGTGATACATATTATTTCAGCCACCCAACCATCTATATTTCCACTTTCATTACTTGTAAACGCAAAAGTTAAACAGCCTGAAGTGTTACTTTCTGATGCCGAAACAAAACCTGGCGAAGAAACTCCTGTATACACACCTATAATATCAGCTGACACATCATCACCATCATAAATGGTTAAAAAATCTTGATTAAGTTGTGTTAAAAATTCGACAAAATTAACACTTACACGATCACCACTATTTTCAGCACATATTGTAGTAACATAACTCTCATTATCTGAATAAGAACCTAATTCTCCTCCCGAATCATAAAACAAATCTGGAGCACAGCGATTAAAGGTGCCATCTTGCATTAAAAGATCTTGCGAGAATCCGACTTTAATAACTAAAAACATGAATATGTATATAATTTTTTTCACTCTAAATTGATTTTAAAATAAATAGTAAAGTCTTTTATTAGATCGTTACTTTTACAGTTTAACATAAATAATGTGACAGATTGTAAGCAAATCATTTTAAGGTGCTCAGCTTAGAAAGCTCAAGCACCCTAGAATTAAAGTAAGTTAAAAGCCTAAGGCCCCTCGACTTATTTAGATTTTTTTTATAGTTCTGCGCTTGTTTTTTAATAAAGCATTAGACATCTCATTTTTTTCTCTTTTATAAAAAAAAGCTTCAATTCGTTCATTAAGTTGAATTTTATTTCCCTGTGTACATAATTCATTTTTCTTACAGAATTCAATTAATTCAAATTTTAACCAATGCTGATGTTCTAATTTTTCTTTCAAAACTTATCGTTTTAATTATTGCTGTAGACTATCTACAATAATAAATTCAGAACGTCTATTTTCTGCATGCTGTGCTTTATTACAACCTGTAGAACAATCTACTTTAGGTTCAGCTTCACCTTTACCTTCTCCAGAAATACGAGCTTCATCAATACCTTTTGAGATTACATACTGTACTGTAGTTTTAGCTCTACGATCTGAAAGGTTTATGTTATATGATTCTAGACCTCTAGAATCGGTATGAGATATTGCATTAATTTTCATTTCAGGATATTTGTTCATTATCTGAACTAGTTTATCTAATTCAAATGCTGCTTGTGTTGTAATATTAGACTTATCAAAATCGAAATAAATTGGTGCTAAATCTATAGTTTCAGCTAAAATTAATTTTTCGATAGGATCTAAATTAATTTGAACATTGTTTTCTTCTTCATTAGAACCTTTTACTTGTACTTTCCTGCTATCAAAGCCAGCCATTATAACTTCTAATTCAGTGTCATGTTCGCACTCAATCATAAATTCAGCTAAACCTTCTGTATCCGTTGTTTTAGAAACGACCTTGTTTCCTTCGGTATCAAATAATGCTACGGTTGCACCTGCAATAGGCTCACGCGTTTTATCATCTAAAACAGTTGCAATAACTAATACATCACAAAGAGGTTCTAGTTTTTTAAACTCATATATATCATCACTTCCTTTTCCTCCAGCTCTATTAGAAGACACTAATCCTTGATTAGTTTCTTCGTCAATTATAAAAGCAAAATCATCTGCATTACTATTTATCGGAATTCCTGCATTACGAACTGTAGATATTTTTCCATCAATTTCTTTGGTATAAAAGACATCCAAACCTCCTAAGCCTAAGTGACCAGTAGATGAAAAGTACAACGTATTATTACTACTAATGTATGGGAACATTTCTTGTGCTTCTGTATTTATTTTTTGTCCCATGTTAACAGGTTCACCTAAAGTACCGTCTGTATTAATTGATGCTTTGTAAATATCAAAATTTCCATAACCACCTGGCATATTAGACGCAAAGTAAATAGTTTTACCGTCTGCACTAACTGAAGGGTTTTTAACAGAATAGCTTTTACTGTTAACAGATAAACTTTCTACAATATCCCAATCATCACCTAATTTAGTAGCTTTAAACAAATAAAGTTGACTAAATCTTGCACTGCTTAGAGAATCTTTTTGGTAATCTTTTTCAAAGTAACTTTCTCTAGAAAAATACATTGTTTTACCATTGGGAGAAAAGGAAACTAATCCTTCGTGGTATTTTGTATTAATTTTGTTGTTCGCTAATGTTGCTTCTTGAGAAGATCCATCTGAATTTTTAGCAACGGTGTAGATATCTAAAAATGGTTGATCGTTCCATCCGTAATTTTTTCTACTGTTATTACGACCAGATGTAATGTATAAATTACCATTATTTAGGATACCTCCAAAGTCAGACTGTTCAGAGTTGTAATCTGCATTTTGAAGGTTGAATTTTTTACCTTGATCTAAAATTTTAGGTAAGTAATCCGGATTGGCTCTATATGCTGTTGCTCTATTGTCAGCAGGACGCATGGTTGTAAACTTATCCATCTGGTTATTCGACGCTTCATACTTACCATTTGCCTTAAGCATTTGTGAATATTTAAAAACCATTTCTGGATCGTTTGAAGTCTCTAAAGCTTTGGCATACCAACGTTCTGCTTCAACGGTATTGAAAATATTATAGTAGCTTTCTGCTAATTGCCCGTAAACATAGCTGTCCGCTTTACCTTTTTCAACAAGTTTATTATAATCATCTACAGCCTTTACAAACTCGTATCGGTCAAAATGTTTATCTGCTTTTTTTGTATCGCTGTTTTGAGCAGTTAAGCAAAAGCTACTCATTAACGTAATAAGTAATAGTGTATTAAAATTTTTCATAATTGTTTTAGCTTAACTGATTAAAAGTATCTTGGTGAACGAGAAACACGTTTCGGAAAATTAAGATCAAATAATAACATGACCTCATGCGATGCAGGTGCATATTTTTTAATGTCAGAAGTTATAGCATCGTAAGCATATCCTACCCTAACAGAAGGTGTAACAGCTATGTTTATTAAACCAGAAAACGAATCGTCTAATCTATAAGAGGCTCCAATTTCAAACTTCTTAAAGAATCTAGCATTAAGGTTTACATCAAAAGATGTTGGTGCATCAAATGCAGATTTCACCATTACAGAAGGTTTAAGTTCTGTATTAGGTGAAAGATCAAAGACATAACCACCAGTTAAAAAATAGTGCTGTGTTTCTGAACCAATTTTAGTCCCATTATTATCTAAATGAACCGATGATAATAAGTTTGGCGCAGATAATGATACATAATATTTATCAGTGTAGTAAAAGAATCCTGCCCCAAAATTAGGCGTCGTTGAATTAATACCTTGAGAGAAAAAATCATCAGTAGGATCGATAACGTCTATATCTGTTAATCCAATATCATGAAACGTTGCACCAGCTTTAATACCAAATGCGAGTTTGTGTTCTCCTCCTAAATTTAAAGTATAAGAAAGATCCACATAAGCATTTGTTTCCTTTACGGGTCCGATATTATCTGCTATAACAGAAACACCTAAACCTAAATTATTACCAATTGGGGAGTGCCCAAAAAACGTTCCTGTTTCTGGGCCTCCATCAATTTTTGTCCATTGAGTTCTGTACAATAGTCCAAAAGAAAGGTTTTCTTTTGATCCTGCATAAGCAGGATTGACTATGTTCATATTATACATGTACTGTGTGTACTGAGGGTCTTGCTGTCCGTGCATTTTAAATGCTAAAAGCAAGACCGCTATAATAGTGAGTTTTTTCATTATAATTAGTAGTTGATTCTGTTATTTAATTATCTATTAATATATACCCAAGAGCTTTTTGACTTTGCTCCACCTTCATAAATAACGGTGTAGAAATAAGTCCCAATTGGTAACTCATCACCATCATCTGTTTGACCTTTCCACTCGTTGGTATAGTTGTTTTTAGAGTATACTTTAGTTCCGTACCTGTTAAAGATTTCTAACTTAGTAACATCAAAAGCTCCAAGATCAAAGGCATCATTCTTACCATCGTTATTAGGTGAAATACCCTCTGGGAATACACAAGTCTCTAACTCTATTATGGTAAATTCATCAACACCAATACACCCTGTATCATTAAACATGACTTCAACCTCATATAATCCAGCTTCTAAAACAGGTAAAGTCAAACTATTTTCATCATCAATTAACCCACCATCTCGATACCAGCTTATAGACACTTCAGATAAAGAATAATTTTCAGGAATTGCTTCAATATATATTGGAGATGAAGCATTAGAACAGACTTCATAATCTACATCAGAAGAAAAATTGGTTATAGGTTGATTGCCAATTATTAAATCAAAGCTATTGGTTACATAACAATCTGAGAAATCGACAGACTCTACTCTAACAAATAGAGTTTCGCCAGCACTGTCATAAGAACCTGCTAGTGCATTGGTAGCGGATATAGCCTCTGCTTCTGATGTGTAATAAGACACATTAAATTGAGAAGTTTCCTGACCATTAAGAATTTCTAAATCATGATCCTCTAAATTAAAACTTGCCAAACCATCATTATCAAAATCGCATTCTATAAAATCTATACTCAACGCTGTATGCGAAGGAGCTGTAGTTGCTAGAGAAAATGAGGTTGTAGAAAAACATCCCGAATTATTATTTTCTATTCTCGCATAAACAACTTGAGGATTTGAAATATTACTATAAATAGCAGGTAATGGACTTATGTTATCTATAGCATCTTGTTCTGAGACATGATATGTAATAGCATAATCTGAAGCATTCTGAGATCCTAAAATATAACTATCATTATCTATGAGATTAAATAGCGCTTGATTGGTTGCAGAACATTCTAATAAATCAATGGCTGGATTAGCGACTGGGACTGATAAAAACTCAACGATAATTTCATCACTAAGAATACAATCGCTAGAAAATATGACTTGTGCCGTATATACACCTGGCTCAGATGCCGTTATAACAGATCCTGAAGCATCAGAAACAAGTAACCCATCTTTAAACCAATAATGCTCAAGATCAGGTAAGTTGGTATCTAAAGTAATTGGTTCATTTAAGCATGAAGCCGTACCTGCACTTATAGTAATATCATCACCTAAGTCTAACTCTCCAATATCAAAACTACCAGACTTAAGAAAGATACCAGTATCATATTGTGGATCTGAATCATCAGCAACGACCAATTTAATATGATAGGTTTCTCCAATAGTCACAGCAGATTGAGCCGTAAAAACAACTGTTCTACCATTGAAATTCATTGGTGGTAAGTTTTCTGTGATGTATTCTCCAAAATACTCCTCATTAATCGCTGGACAAGCCTCATTTTCTGGATGAATATTTGTTGTTAAAATTGGTGTTGTAGTCCCTGGAATAACGGCTAAATTAGTTGTGTTGTTTTCCGCATCCGTTAAGAGAAAAGCAAAAGCATCAGAATACGTACACTCATCTGTTCCACCTATTGCTCCTGTATACTCTTCTGAAGCCATCATAAAGTCGAAACTGATAGTGTTTGATAATGGTACAAAATCAAATTCAATTATAGTTGCATTTCTAGATGACACCCCTAAATAATTATCTAAATCAGAATCTCCAGGCCACGATGTTCCACCCGAATTTATTAATTCATTATTTGGTCCTCCTGCTTCCACAACATGACCTGTACTTAGCAATATTCCTTGTTCGAAAGGAAACCCTTCACCATCCATAGAGAAATAGCCTATACCATTAGGCTGACTATCATTAAAGTTAACACCTGTAGAATAAGTAATATTAGATACCTGAGCACATGGACTATTAAATAAGATATCGCGCACCAATTCATCTACGGTATACACATTATCGCTTACTTCTATACTATTAAAACCTTTTCTAATACATAAATCAAAAGTTACGTTTTCATCTTCAGAACCTTCTGAGAATACTCTAATATAGTATGTGTCACCAATAGTTAATTGAGGTGTTACACTAGAGTTTGAATCTGAACAATACAACTCGTTAAGACTTCCACAAGCACCTTCATAAACGGCATGATTAAGACCTGAAGATATTTCGTTTTCAACAATATTTATAAACTCTATTATTTGAATATCATTTATAGCGGTAAACTGAAACCACACATCGTCATCAGGATCTCCTTCGCAAGATATTCCAGATACATTAGATGGAGTTGCAGATAATATAGTCCCATAATTTAATAGCGTACAATCATCACCTGTATTTACTACTGCAATTTCGGCATTTACACACTCATCATTTTCAGGAAGACAAGCTCTTACCACTATTGGCAAACTATTATACACACAATTAGGATCTTGGTCATTATTTAAAGTATAGATTACATTTGTAAAAAAAGGAAATGGACCAATTTGATAAGTTCCAATAGCATCTATAGTTATTGTACTTAAATCTATGTTATTAGATAAGGTTAAAGATGAAGCAGTACCCAAAGACGTAACATTAACATCCAATAAAAACTGATCGCCATTGTCACAATCATCTACAATTGTAAAGGTTGACTCTGAATTTGTACAGGTAGCACAATTAACGGTATAAGTAATACCTCCTCTCATTGGATCATCACCATTAGCACAACTTGATGGTACAAAATCATCTGAAGCTACATAAAATGAGATTCTATTTCCTGTAGACGTATAGGTAACACCTGTTAAATCTCCTTCGTCACCGAAAAAATAATTCTCAAAAGCAACTATAGAAGAGCCATTTGTATCAATAACCACCAATGGATCCCATCCCTGTTGAATATAACCAGACTGAAAAGTTAATGTTAAAGGGGTACCATCTGTACTTGTAAAAGTAAATACTTCGGGATTAGTCACTCCATCATCACCATAACATAGAGACTCAACTAAGGGGCCGGCATTACAATCTACTATAAAATCTGTTTGTATGGGAGTAGTAAACGTTAAGGGGCCTGCCCAAATACTATTACCATTTGTACAATTTGCTCTTACATATACTTCATATTCCGTTCCAAACAATAAATCATTTACAATAATATTTGTAACTGAAGACACTATACCCGAAGCTGGAATACCAGATCCTGAAGGTTGTACAACATACTCCCAAGACGTTTCACTATCATTAGCGACCCAATAAAAACTAGCAGAAGCATTTGAAGCATTAGAATTCACGTAGTTGAGAGAAGGAGTTGGAGAAATACAAAATGTTCCACAGGTTTCTACACGTACTAAATCTATAGACATATCTGCTCTACTACTAAAAGTTGCTCGTGTATTCTTAAATTCAAGATATATAGATTGTCCGAGGTAAGCATCTAAATTTACACCTACCGGAACCCAAGCGTCAGAACTAAACGTCTGTAATTGACCTGTCCATGCAAATACATTTGTAAAGGGACCCGAAATTGAAGTAGAAACCCCAACTTCAAATTCTCCCATATTATCACCGTAAGCATGCATATAAAAAGATAATTCAGCCCCATCTGTAGCTGTAGTAAGATCAATAACAGGACTAATTATTGATGACGACTGCTGGTTAACATTACCTGAAGCTTCATAATTCATATAATTAGAACCACTAAATGCTGAACTTGGACCGGTTCCGCTACTATCTGAATTACCTGGCACTTCCCAATTACCACCAATATTATTGGTTGTTATGTCCCCTACCCATCCATCAGAATCATCAAATTCTTCTGTAAATACGTAAGTAGAGTTATTAGAAGGACAAGACACCCCAACTGGCGAGGGTATTGTTTGACATAAAGCTATTGAACTCCCTAGCAAACAGAAAGCTAAAAAGGTCAGTTTGAAGATATTCTTATTCATTTCAATTTTTATTTAATTCGGTAAAAAAAATTAATCAATTTTTAAACAGACACCTGTTAAATCCTAAATCAATAAAAACAACAAAAGCCACATAGTAAAATTAAGTGGCTTCTGTGTTCTATAATAAATTTATTGTTTAATTACTCGTATCGTTTGCGTTACATTTTCAATAGTAACCTTAACAAAATAAGTACCAATACTTAAGCTAGACATATCTAACTCACTAGCAATATTATTAGGATCTGTTCTTAACACCTTTTGACCCAACATATTATACACCGTTATATTTTCAATACTTTTTTGAGCATTTAATGTTAATGTGTTTGTAACGGGATTAGGGTAGTAAGTAAATGTAGCCTCGTTAACCACATCTTCAACACCTAAAACAGCACATGAAACTGTTGCTTCCCAACCTGTTAAACTCGTAAAAGGGTCAGATCTAAACTCAATAGTTAACGCTCCTGATACATCTGTAGATGTAAAAGAATCACCGACATGAAGTTCACTATCGGCTACGATGGTATTATCTCCATTACTACTATCTTGTCCACACAATGTTTGTGCTAAAACAGGATATGTATTATCTGGCCCATTATAAATAGTTAAGTAGTCATAACAACCATCTTGTACTCCAGAACCAAAAGTATCAACTTCTATATCAACATATGTAAAGGTAATAGTTACAGCTTCTCCAGCTGAATTCGGAAGAATAGTCGAAGACGAAAACTCAGATTCGGAATAACTTCCATGACTACCACCTCCATCAACAAAAATACCTTCGCAAGCTGGAGGAACAATTGCTGTAGCAAATGCGTATGGACCTGTCCATGTAGAAACACCGTCAACACCACAATCGGCTTGCACATAAACTTCATAATGGTTATCATCTTCTAAACCTGTAAGTGTGTATGGGTTTGTAACCCCAAATACCGTTGCTAACCCTGTGGCTGTTTCGCCTGCAGTTATATTAACAACTTCAATATTCCAATTAGTACCAATACCATTAGCTGTCCAAGTTACGTCTGCTGTAGTCAATGTAGTATTTGATACGAATAGGACTGTAGGAGCCATACAATCTGGTGCTTCACCAAAAGTAACATCATCAATAGCAATATCATCGTCAACATCACCAGGAGCAATAACTTCAGAAAATGTAAAACGCGCTTGTGCTGGCCCCGTAAAAGTTAAACCACTAATATCTAAAGTCTTCAATTCCCAACCCAATGTATTTGTATTATAAGTTGCCAAAAGATTCCAAGCAGAACCATCCCAAACTTCAACATCTAATTGTGCGTTTTCAGAATCTTCTGAATTACTTATTTCATAAAAACTTAATGCAGGTGTTGTCAGTGTACTTACATCTACAAAAGGGCTCAACAAATATCTAGGACCGTGATCTTGAGAAGCATCTGCTGCTGCATAGAAACCTCCTGTTGCTGTACTTCCGGATAGTACACCACGATCACCAACGTGACTTAACCCTGAATCTTGAAAAATCCAATCTTCCTCTCCTGAATCACTATACATTCTCCAGCAGTCTGGTATTGCACCACCATTATCAAAACCTTCTGTATATGGTGCCGTAAGTGCATTACAATCTGTTTGAAATGATACAGGTCCTATCCAAAATGAATTTCCGTCGGCTACACCACAATTTGACTGTACATAAAATTCATAATTGGTGTTTGGTAATAAACCCGTTATTGTATATGGATTAGTAACTTCAGATAGTGTTGCTACACCTGTTGCTGTTTCACCTGCAGTTATATTTACAATTTCAATATTCCAAGCTGTAGCAGTACCTGTTTCTGTCCATGATAAATCGGCTGTTGTAGCAGTAACATTTGCAACTAATAAATCTGCAGGAAAGATACAAGCTATAGGGTTATCAAAAACGACGTCATCAATGGCAATATCATCATCACCACCCCCGTTAGGTTCAGAAAAGGTAAAACGAGCTTGTGCAGGTCCTGTAAATGTCAAAGTACTTATATCTATTATTTTTAACTCCCAACCATCTGTATTTGTGTTATATGTGCCCATAAGATTCCATGCAGATCCATCCCAAATTTCTACATCTAATTGTGCATTATCGGAATCCTCAGCATTACTTATTTCATAAAAACGAAGTTCAGGTGTCGCTAATACACTAACATCTACAAAAGGACTCATTAAATATCTAGGGCCATGACTACTCGACGCATCACAAACAGCATAATAACCATTTGATAATGTACTCCCTGAAAGGTCTCCACCATCTCCAACATGATTTGGACCGGATTCGTTAAAAAACCAATCTTCTTCTCCTGAATCGCTAAACGTTGTCCAACAATCAGGAATATTACCTGCATTCTCAAAACTTTGTATATATGGTGCCGTAAAAGCGTCACAAAACGTCGTAAACGCTAATGGACCTACCCAGATAGATGGACCTTCTACACCACAATCTGCTTGTACATATAACTCGTATTCGTTGTTAGAAGCTAAACTAGATAGTGTATAAGGATTAGTAACTCCACTAACCGTTGCAGCACCAGTTGCAACTTCACCTGCTGTTACATCTACAATCTCTATATTCCAAGCTGTAGCCGTACCATTTTCTGTCCAAGCGAAATCTGCAGAGGCATTAGATATATTTTCTAATGTTAAATCTGTAGGCTCCATACATGCAGGAAATGTGTCGTTTACAAAATTATCAACAAATAATTCCCAATTACCGTAAGATGTTGTTCTAACTGCAACGTAAATTGATTGCCCATTATAAGAAGACAGGTCCAAAGTCACTTTAGTCCAATCTTCAGGAGCTTCGCTTTCTGACTGTAGAATTACAGTAAAGTCCGCAGCAGTAGCTGTGGCTGTAGACAACAACACCTCGTAAGGCTCTGAAAACAAACCACTTCTTGATTTGGTATAAAATGTCAATCTATCGTTTAAACCAGAGACCACTGCAATTTGAGGGGTAATTAAATAGTCATCGTTAGGAGCATCAAACCCAGATTCAATCCTTGCAACCGCAGAACCATCTTGTGCACCATCACCTTCTGGTGTATCATCCCAGACCCATCCATTCGTACTAGCGAGGTCTAAAATAGTCCATGTTGCAGGAATTTCCGTTTCAAAGCTCTCAGTAAACTGTGCATTAGATCGCCAACAAAAAGCAATCACCACAAAAAATAGTAAAGTAATTTTTCTCATAAAGTTAGTTATTAAAGGTTAGTGTTTTTTAGGAATAAAAAAATCGCTCTTTTTAAAGAGTCAAGTGTTTTAAAACTTATGAAGCTAAAATTGAACATTATCTTCCTTATTCTTGAATTTTAAGGGTTATCAAAAGGTAATCATGTTAAAATTAAAAGATACAAAACAACACAAAACACTAAAAAACAAGCTATTAACAAAACGAATAGATTACAACAAAAAACACCGGAATATTACCAAATAAATGAGAATTAACTAAAACTATTAAACTTTAGTTGAATTTATTTTAAAGAAAACAGAGATAACAAAAACAAAGATCACTCAATAATACTATTTCCAAGCAAAAAAATTAACATTTAAATTGCTCTATAAAAAAATATTAGAGTTCAATATAAATGACCAATAACGTATAGATTTTAATAAAAAAACTACCTCAAAATCATGATTATCACAAAAAATTATAAATAAATTTAAAAGCCTTAATTATATTATAAACTTTCATTATCATTAAAGGCTTTAAAGAATTTCTTAATTATAAAGAAAAGTAACAATCCATTTTTGAGAAGAATTAGCATCTCAAATTAACAAAATCATAAAGCAATTATGTTTTTAAATGCCTTAAAAAAATCTAGTATATTCCTTTTCACTCTCCTTCTTGGTAATACATGCTATGCTCAAAATAATGAGTCTTTAATTAAAATTAGTGATTTAGACAGTTTACACAATCAATTTTACGGACAAGCCTCTGAAGAAGCTTATTTTGTTCACAATAAACTTTTAAGACAATCAAAAAAACTCTCTTACGACCAAGGCATACTTTCCGCTTATAAATCATTAATGTGGTATTATGGTGTAAGTGCAAAAGCAAATATTGATAGTGTTTTACATTATGCAGACCTTTTTGAAACAAAAGTTATAACAAAAAGTATTAAAGCTGATACCTTACTAATAAAAGCATTAGAACTTCCTCAGTATTACTTTAATAAAGGTCAGATATTAGCTAATGGATTTGGATTGCCCGAACAAGGTTTAGAAAGTTATTTTAAGGCTTACCCATTAATCTCAGAAGATGACACTAAAATGTTTATAGCTTACAACATTTCAATTGCAGAAATTTACTACCATAAATTCCAATACGACAAAGCACTAGAAGTACTCACGCCGCTATTAAAAGATACTGTTAATATAGGATCTTTTACAAAAAAGCTTTTATTAAAAAATATATCAGCAAATTA
This sequence comes from Winogradskyella pacifica, assembly GCF_003386275.1. NCBI lineage: Bacteria > Pseudomonadati > Bacteroidota > Flavobacteriia > Flavobacteriales > Flavobacteriaceae > Winogradskyella > Winogradskyella pacifica. Next base: position 13,801 of record NZ_QREI01000008.1, read on the forward strand.
TGTCCAAAAGGAAATGCCTGAAAAAAGTTATCCTTTGCACAAAGAATTATTAAACTTAGCCTTAAAAAATAATGACATTTCAGAAATCTGGTGGTATAAGAACAGGTTAGCAAATGATTATTTTAACTTAGGTGATTACCAAAAGGCCATTGACTCTGCTTTAGCTGTGAGAAAATATTGCTTAGAAAATAAAGATCAGCATCTTATTTTTAATAATACGGCTTACTTAAGTACATTTTATCATGCTGCAGGAAATCTTGAAAAAGCAATTGCTTATAGAAAAGAAGCCATTAAACTAGCAAATGGATCTGAATACAAAAAAGACACCTATGATAGACTAGCTGAATATTACACAGAAAATAAGCAGTACTTAAAAGCTATTGAAATATATCAAAAGAAAGATGCATTGGTAGATAGTTTAAGATCTAATGAAAAAAACGCCCTCTCTAATTATATTGACTCTAACATAACGCTGCTTAAGGAAAAGCAAAAAAGCCAACAAATAAGTTTTGACATTGAGTTATTAGAGATAGAAAACAAAAAGCAAAAACTTTATTATTTAAGTATTAGCGCCATACTTGTAAGTATCATTTTAATATTAGGTAGCATTCTTATATTTAGAAAATATAAAAAAGGAGAAAAAACTATAGAAGTTCTAAAGAGTAATGAGAAAAAATTACTCGAAGAAAAAATTATACTTCGTGAAAACGAACTTGAAGCTTCTGCTATGGCATTATCACAGCGTATAGAAACACTAACATTAATTAAGAACGAACTAAACGAAATAAAAAAACCAATAATACCAAAGTTAGAAGCTGCCAAACAAAAAGTAAACGACCTTATCAAATCTGCTTCAGACGTGTCTATTATTACAAAAAGAATAGAATCTGAATACCCAACTATGTCGGCTAAATTATTAAACAAATATCCCAATCTATCAGATACACAAATTCGCTACTGCTTATTAACTAAAATGAATTTGTCTATAAAAGAAACTGCAACAATCTTAAATGTAACACCAGATACGGTAAAAGTAGCCCGAAGCCGATTAAAAAAGAAACTAAACATCCCCTCAGATGTGTCAATCAAAATATTCTTAGATCAACTATCTAAAGAGTAGCTCAACCATTTTTAAGAATAACCTAATGATATGATATATAATTACCGTAATAAGCTTAAAGGGTCTTTATAATTAGTTGATTATAAATAATGAATTATTAAAAAAAATAATTTCTTTAGTTATATTCAGATTAGTACTTGATGGAAACTAAGAGCACTTTAGTAAGACCTAATTAGTTTTTTTACTTGTTTTTTTTCCCAAAAGTGCTTTTTTATACACAGCATTAAGGCAAAATTCTATGTTTTGAGACTTCTTAATTGTGCCTTTCCATTAAAAAATTCAGCCAAAGTCAGATTTTTTTTGAGAATGTTCAGAAATCAAAGCAATTTTAAAAAATATTTATATATTTGCGCTCGCTTACCAAAATTGCGAGAGTAGCTCAGTTGGTAGAGCGTCAGCCTTCCAAGCTGAATGTCGCCGGTTCGAACCCGGTCTCTCGCTCTAAAGACATCCTGAATTGTGGAGTCTTTTTAGTTTGAAATATTGAATTAAAGTTTTGGGGAGATACTCAAGCGGCCAACGAGGGCAGACTGTAAATCTGCTGACTACGTCTTCGCAGGTTCGAATCCTGCTCTCCCCACAAATGATTTTTAAAGAGAAGTTATCAAAAGTTAACTTTTGTAAAACAGCATTTAAAAATCATTTGGATTGAGTCACCAATCCAGAATACTAAGCGAAGCGAAGTAATCTAAAATAAACATGACGATTTTACATATTGAAATACCATTAATTAAAGCAATTTAATTACAAAATGCGAGAGTAGCTCAGTTGGTAGAGCGTCAGCCTTCCAAGCTGAATGTCGCCGGTTCGAACCCGGTCTCTCGCTCAAAGAGCTTCATAGAAATATGAAGCTTTTTTTTTTGCGATAAAGTGTATGCCATTACATTCTAAAAGGTACTTCACTATCTATATCATCAAAATTACGTTGAGACACTAATTTATGTTCTAGTGGCTCATAGAGTTCAGATTTCATATTGCTACCATTAAATTTAGAGGTCCAATACACCAATTTTTGTAGGTTAAGGTTTCTAAATTCTTCAGATACTTTTTCAGAAAATTCACAACCACTAATACTTAATACTTCCAGCTGTGTTAATGTGGCTAATTCTACAGGTAAAATGACCTGTTTAAAGTTATTTATCCCTAAAACACGTAGGTTTTTTAGATTCGCAATCCAAGTTGGTATTTTTTCTTCTCTGTTATGTGCACTGATAAAAAACGTTTCTAAATTCAACTCAGAAATCGATTCTGGATATATGCTTCCTTTTTCATCTAAGCCTTCTAACCAAAGGTGTTTTAGAGAACTCCAACGCGATATGGCTTCAATACTTTTATCGTTAATCTGATCACAATGTATCAGTTTTACCGCTTCAATAGTGTCAACGTTTAAATTGTCTATGGTTTTAAGCGCGACACTCTGCATTCTTAATTTTTTAAGCTGAGGCAAGGTTACCGCAGGGAAATCATCAAAACCTTTAGCTTCAAATATTCCTAAAAACTCAAGGTTTGGTGTATGTGTTAATAAACGCTCTAAAGCTTCGGTAGTTCCGTTATAATCATCAATTCTTAATACTTTTAAATTTGGGTGTTTAAAAGCGGTCAATGCATTGTTATGTTCTGGATTAGCTTTTTTAAATGTAATGGTAAGCTCTTTTAAATTGATGAAGTTTTTAAGCAAGCTATCTAACTGACTCACATCACTGGTAAAATCAAACGATTCAATTTTTTCTGGATGTCTAAAGGTTTCAAAATTTAAAACATTATTGACGTCATCATTTCTATGTCCAAGATTAAATTTAGCTGCACTAATTACTGTATAAAATTCCTGTAAATTAAGAATTGGTGTGGCTTTAATTTCCAGATTAAACACATCAAACGTTTCTGTTCCTGCATTTATGCCTTTAATTTCAGAAATAGTCAAATTGGTAATATGCTTAGGTAAATAGTCAGTATTTACAATTAAAGCACTCGCATTTTTAATGGTCAGGTTTTCTAACTGAGCTATTTTTGAAAATACATTTGGAAAAATTCTAACCGCTAATTTTATATCTTTAGTATGCCACTCTTGAAATCTGTATAATTCTACATTTTTAAGATTTGTACATTGCTCAATCCCTTCAAAAAGCCAATCTAATTTATGCTCTAGTTTATAATGAAGCGTTGCTAAATTTTTAAATGCAGCTAATGATGTTTTATGCGGAATTTCTGGTGCTTCACAATCTACAGTTATCGTCTTTAAATTAGGAAAAAACGAAGCATTGTCTAACACAAAGTTCAGAAGTTTAGGCGAATCTATTTCTATAGACTCTCGCAGACTAACTTCCGTCATTGGTGTAATATTAGTTTCTTCGCTATATGTAATTTTTGTTTCTAATTTAGGTCTAGGTGTATCTCCAAAACATCTAGACGCATCTCCAAAAAACAAGGTAGACGATATGGAATCTATCTTAGGCGCATGAAGTTTAAAAAGTTCCAATTTTGGTAAATCTTCAAAACCACTTGGTAAGTTATCTATGCTTTTAGATAAAATCTCAAACTCTTTTAGTTGCTTTAAATGACTAACATCTTTAGGTAATGCTGTTAATTCATTTAAGTAAAACAATTCTATACGTTTTAAAGAGGCGGGAAACACGACTTGAGACAGGTCTTGCACGCCTACATAACGTAGTTTGAATACTTTTAATTTAGTAAGGTTTGTAAGCCAATTAAAATCGGTTAGATTCATATTAGGAATAATTCTTCCAATCCAATAATCACCTTCAATGCGTATTTTTTTTAAGGATGTTAGCTGAGACATTGTACTTGGAAACCTTTTTAAACAAGGCGCAACAAGCTTTAATTTTTTTAAATTTGATAAATTACCAAAATCCTCTGGTAGTTGTTCATAATCACCTTCGAGATCTATTTCTTCTAAAGACGTTAATTTTGATATCTCTTTAATTATACTATCATAGGTATTGCCTTGTCCTTTTAAATGGATTTCTAAACTTTTTATGCCGTTAAATCGGCTTAATATATGTGGATGTTCTAACAAGCGATCTAAAAAATCTGTCGAAGAATGAAAAAGCCATAGTTCTGAGGCTCCACCAATTAGGTTATATAATTTAAGAAGGTCTAAGTCTTCAGATAGCAATCCATATTCTAAAATAGAAATCATTCTGGCTACACGCTTTCCTTTTTGTGTTATTTTTTTTCGGCTTTTGAAGGCTAGTTGCAAAGCTTCTGGGGCTTGTTTTTTTATGATGTTAGCACACTCTGCTCTATTTTCTTTATCTGTTGTTGCTTTTGCAATCGTAAAAATTTCGTAATAAAAATCTTCTGGAAAGTTTTTAGACTTTTTAATCTCTTCATAATATTCATCCATTTTATAATAGGTGAATTCAGGGATTTCTGTTGGTTTTGTCATAGTAATCGTTAATTTTTAAAGTATAAATTTCTTTTGGAAACAGTTTTTTTAGATACAGTACGTTGTGCTTTAATTTCTTTAACAGTACAGATTATATTTTTCATCTCTGTTATCAAAATCCTCTTTTAATATTTTATTTCCAGCTAATGCGTAAAATTTAGACCACTTCATATTGTTTCCATTAAATTTTGAAAACCTATAAATTAATTCCTCTAAATTCAGATTCTTAAATTTATCAGACACTTGTTCTGTAAAATCACAGCTTCTAATGCTCATTATTTTTAATTGGGTTAATTCAGCTAATTCTTCCGGTAATGGGGAATACTTAAAGCTTTCTATGCCTAAAACTCGTAAGGATTTCATTCTTCCTATCCATTTCGGGATTTGTCTTTTAGTTAAAAATCCATCAATAAAAAAGGTGTCTAAATTTAAGTCTGCAATGGTCTCTGGGTAGGTTTCAAGATCTCTACTAATGCTTTGTAACCAAAGAAATTTAAGCGTTTTCCAATGCGATGCCGTAACCATAGCATCGTAACCAAAATTGTCACACGATAAAACTTTAAAAAGTTCTATGTTGGGCACTGTTAAGTTTTCTATAGACTGTATATCATCGCTATAAAATAATTTCAGTGTTTTTAGTTTGTTTAAAGTAACCTTAGGTAAATCTACAAGTCCTACACACTCGTAAATTTCTAAAAATTCTAGATGAGGCGTATGCTCCAATAATAACTTAATAACATTAGTGTTACCATTAAAATTTTTAATGGTTAAGTTTTTTAAATTATGGTGTGTATAAGCGGTTAAACCATTGTTTTGTTCGGCATTATCTTTATTAAAATCAATGGTTAGTGATTGTAAATTACAAAGTGTTTTTAATGCTTTGTCTAAGCCTTTTACATTACTATTAAATATAAAATCTTTAAAGCTTTCAGGGTCTTTAAAATTATCAAAATCCAAAGTCTCATTTTTAACACTGTTTACATCGTCTAACTTAATTTTTTTAGCACGTATGACCGAATAAAATTTTTGCAATGCGGTAATAGGTGTATCTATTACTTTTATAGTAGTTACCTCAAAATCTTCAACACCTGGCTCAATGACTTTTATATCTGTAATGGTAAGACTGTCTGTCTTTATAGGTAAATAATCTGTATTTAAAACTAGTGCTTTTGCACTTTGTATGCGTAAGGTTTGTAAATGCTTTACTCTAGAAAATGCTTGAGGGAAATTAGTAACGTCAGCGTTCGTTATTTCAGCATCAGCTCCATTATATATACCAGAAATAAAAACGTCTTCTAGCTTTTTACATTTGTGAATACCCTCTAAAACCCATTCTAAATGATGTGCTAATTTATACTTAAGGTTTTTAAGTTTTTTAAATGCAGAAAACGTATGTGGACTTCTTCTTTGTGGTGCATCACAATTAATTTCTATCTCTTTTAAATTAGTAAAAGACAAGGCATTATCTAATACAAAACTAAGAAGCTCTGGATTGGTGAAAACGATTCTTTTTAGTTTAGTTACAGGTGTTACTCCATAAGGCATAAACTCTGTATACAAACCTAGTAGACGTTTAATATTTGGTCCAAAAATAAAAGATGCAGGAACTTTTTTTAATTTAGATAAATGAATAGCTTCAAAAACCTCTAAGGTTTTAAATTCACTAACAGATGCAGGAAATTGTTCTAGCTCCCTCATACCACTTAGCCTTAATTTTTTCAATTTGGGCAAGTGACCAAGTGTTTCTGGTAAAGCGGTTAAATTCTCAAACCTAAAAAGCTCTAATTTTTTTAAACTTAGCGGAAGCTCAACATCAGAGAGATCTTGTACCGCAAAAGAGCCTATTTTTAAATCCTTTAAACTTGTCAATTCTTTAAGCCAAGTAAAGTTAACTATGTTAGGGTTAGGCTCGTCTTCACCATAAGGAAAACTCCCCCTAAACTCCAACTTTTTAAGTGCTTTTAACTTGGTTATTCCTACGGGAACCCGTACTAAGTTAGGTGCTTCTAGTATAAACTCTTTTAAGTTAACTAATCGTTCTAGTTCTTCTGGTATGTATTTATAATCAATTTCAAGCTCAAGTTTTTCTAATGAAGTAAGTTGCGTTATGTTGTTTACAACGTTTCTAAAACCTTCTTCTTGTCTAGAGGTGCTAATTGTTAATTCTTTAATACCATTAAACTGACTTAAAAGACGTGGTGTTTCCATGAAAAGCTCAATGACTTCTTTTTTTGCATATTCAAGCGAAAGCGTTAAACGCCTACAAACCAGTGTGTATAGTTTAAAAAGGTCTAAGTCTTCTGAGAGTACGCCGTATTCTAATATAGTAATCAGCTTCTTTTTAAAAGAAGAAGAATCTTCTATCAGCGTTATTTTTTTTCGACTCTTTAAAGCTAATTGTAAAGCTTCTGGTGCCTGTTTTTTTATGATATTGGTACATTCGGTTCTAATCTGCTTGTTTTTAGTAGATTTTGCGAGTACAAAAATCTCGTAATAAAAATCTTCAGGATAATTTTCACATCCTTTAATTTTTTCAAAAGATGTTTCGTCTTTATAAAAGTTGAAACCAAGTTCGTGTTTAGCAAATATCATAAGGCTGTTTAATTTTATATTACAAACCTATTTTAAAACGCGGTGTCATTTGTCACTGTATTCTGTGATATTTAAAACGTAAAAAAATTCCCTTATAAAAATCACTAAATACCGTGAGTTTTAACAAACAGATTTCTTTTACCTTGCCATCAGTAATTCAGTTTGTTTAGAAAAAGACAAATTATTGTTAATGACCATAGTTAAAAATATTTAAGAGATATGATCCCTATAGAAGATGCTAGAAAATACTTGGAGCAATACGCAAAACCAGCCGTTGACCGGTTTGAATTTCGTGCGTATTCTGAGCCTTATCGTGTTTTAGCAAAAGTGCTTGCTGGTATAGAAAAAGATAAACGTGTCTATTATAATCAGTATGATTTTATTGATGCCTTTGAAGATCCTTTCAATATAAATCCTTGGACCACACCAGAAGGGATGCGTTTAGGGATGCAGTTATACGGTGTTATTCAAGCACCGTATTTAGCAGCAATGTGGGATTTTATAAACACCTTACCCTATCAAGATTCTTATAACAGGCAAGCCTTTAGATCGCGAGCTGGAGAAGATGTTTTACACAAAAAAATAGTAGCTTTTAGAGGTTTTCTGAATTCCAGTAGAATGGGGTTTGGTGGCTTATCTTTAATAGAACAGTTTCAATACAACACCTACTTTTCAGGTAACCAAGATCTTTTTCTAGCCATTATTTTACACAATGCAGAAGGTGCATTTGATGCGTTGCTAGACGATATTATTCAAGGAGAAGATGAGATTGGTGGCGTAAGTTCAGATATTATCAAAGCGCTGTTGTATTCTGAAGAGGAAAAACACTGGGAAATGGTTGCCAAATTGCTACTTGCAGCACAACGTCAAGAAGGTTTAAGGCAAACCATATTAGAAACTTTAGATAGTTGTAGTCTTGGTGCGTTTAAGTATATGTTACAGGTTATTATAGATAATGACCTAGCCCGTTTTAGTAGTGTAACTAGAGCGGTTTGTACCTGGTTTAGTTTGAATTGGGAAATGCCTAAAAAAGCGGTTATCAATCGCATATTGACTCTCGCGCATTCTTTAATTTTCGACTTAAAAGAAGTAGATACCTATTTAAAAAGTAAAGATAATATTGAAGTGTTAGTTGGCCTTTGGGCTATTGGTATTTTAGATGTGGATACCGCCAATAGAAAAGCACTAGACATTGTATTTGATAGCGAAGACCGAAATAAAAAGATACTCTCGCTGTATTTTATGAGTCAAACCGATAAAACAAACGATGCGCTAGTACCTTATTTTATAGAGCATATTGGAAAAGATTACGCCTTAGATCATTGGATGGCAGTAAACTTACCAGAAACGTCTTTAAATAATACCACCTTCGAAAAACTACTTACTGTTGCTAAAAATGCTTCAGAAAAAGGAAAAGTTTACGAAAGTAAAATATTCTCGTGGTGGAGTTTTATCCCAGGATCAGACTATTTCTTCAATTTTATAATGAATAGTGCTACAGAAGCACAATTAGAATTAATGGCGCCTGATTTTGAAGATTTTCCTTCAGAATTTAGAGAAGCTTATTTTAGAAAGGTGTTCCCTAAAAACTACAGCTATTCGTTATACTACAACAAAGAACAAATAAAGCACAAAGTAGAATTAAATTACGACAAAAATTCTTGGAAAAGAGCTTTAGCAAGACGCGCCATTTACAACAGAAACGAACTGGTAATGGCTACAGGATTAAGCCTGTTCCTTAAAATGCATTTGTACGATACCGAATTAGAGATTATTGAAGATTTATTAAGACGAAAAAGTAAAATGTTACGGACTTCGCTAATACAGTTATTAATAAACTTACCTATAGATACTTTACGTCATAGCACCACCAATTTAATTCAAGCTAAAAATATAGAACAACGTTTAGCAGCTTTAGAAATTTTGACGCTTTTACACGATAATAATAGACAATCTAATTTTACAGTAGAACAGATAACACTTTATAAGCAACGTCCTAAAATCACTAAAAACGAGCAAGTTTATCTAGATAAATTTTCTGATAACACAGAAGAATATAATTACAGTAATGGTTTTGGTGCTATAGATTACAATAATTTATCACCGCTTTATATTCCGCAATTGCATTTTAAAACAAAGACTAATATTTTTGATAAGCTAGGCATTTCAACTTCAGAGGCTTCTGGGTTTAAATTCAAAGATTTTATTGATGTAAAGAAAATTGTGACTCAAGTCAATCAGTTAATTAATTTGGTTACAGAACATCGCAATCACGAATATCAGATGTTAGCCTATGATGATGAAATGCACACCACGTATCTTAATAAAGGGGTTCACGATATGAAAAAGTTAGGTGAAGATGCCACAGCTTTAGAGCAACTGCATAACTTACCACTCGCCGACCTTTGGATTTCTTGGTATGAAAAAAGCGAGCTTAACGATTTTGAAATGTATTCGGTTATTCGCTACATCAATAATCGAGAAGCACCTTTTGGAACCTATACCATTCTTCAGCCGTATTTACAGCAATATTACCCAGATTTGGCGGGCTTAAACTTAGGAGAAGTAGAACGCTATTACTCAAAATCTAAAACCTATAACAAAATTTTAAAACGTTTGTTTTGGGCTTTTGCAGACCATAAAATGGTGGGCGATTTTAAGTTTAAGATGTATGAGGATATGATTGCTAATTTCCCTGATAAACACAAGCTCACCCAATTTCAAGAGCAAAGAACCTATTACAGCACGATAACTCATAATTGGACAACCATAATTCAGGAATACACGCCAAATTTTGGCTTAAATCATCTAGATCAGCTAACCAACGAGCAACTGTATAAATATTGGGCGATTCAAATGTATTTATCGGCTCAAAATATGGAACATCCTAGTGAGGCCACTACCATTAAAGTGCTTACAGAAGAGAATATCAATAAGAGAACGTTAAAGTTTCCAGAGGTAGAAATCACCCTAAAATTATACAAAGCCGGTTTAATTAATGATGACGATTTACTATTCCAATCGCTAAACAATCATTCTATAATGAGTATTATGGATGGTGGTTTTAATTACAGAATGAACTTTAAAAAAGGAATAGAACGTAACAGCATTCCAAAACACGTATTTCTACCTTTAAAAACCAACCTGCTGGAAACAGAATTAGAACGTGGTGATTTAGCAACACCAGCTTCTGGCTATATTAATAGTATTCACCGCGTAGAAGGTGTAGATTATGTTTTTCGCGTTTTAGAACGTTTAGGAAAAGATACGTTTGAGCGTGGTTATAGTTATTATGGCGATAGTAAAAAATCTAAATTCAGTACTATTCTTAAACGAACGGCCTTTAAAGACACAGAATCTTATGCCGATTTCGCCAAACTAGCCGATGCTTCTAAAGTAAGTAAAAAACGCTTGATAGAGTTAGCCTGTTACGCTACACAATGGGCCAATGTTGTGGGTGAATATTTAAAAATTGAAAACCTAGAAAACGCCGTTTGGTGGTTTCAAGCGCACGCTTCAGAATATATGAATAGTGAAAAAGAAACCATTATTGCACGTTATTCTAACATTCCTAAAAACGACTTTGCACTTGGCGCTATAGATATCGATTGGTTTAACAAAGTGTACAAAAACTTAGGAAAAACCAATTGGAAACTGCTTCACGATGCTGCTAAATATATTACCGATGGAAACGGACATAGACAAGTAAAACTTTATTCTAGCGTAATGCTTGGTGAAGTTAAAATCACCGAAACGCTTAAGAAGATTAAAGACAAACGCGATAAAGATTACGTGCGTGCTTTAGGATTAATTCCGTTAAGTAAAACCGTACCAGAAAAAGATTTATTAAAACGTTACAACCTCTTGCAAACCTTTTTAAAAGAAAGTAAGCAATTTGGGGCACAACGTCAAGAAAGTGAAGCTACCGCTGTAGAGATTGCATTAGATAACTTATCTCGTAATGCGGGTTATAAGGACCGCGTACGTTTTAGTTGGGCAATGGAAGCCAAAGCTACGCAAGCCATTATGGAAAATGCGGTAGTCACCATAGACGACACGGTTATAGAACTTGGCATTACAGAGTTAGGTAAAACCACAATTAAAGTCACCAAAGCCGGTAAAACACTAAAAAACATACCAGCAAAACTACGCAAAGACAAGCAAGTGGTCGCTTTAAAAGACAATAAAAATTACCTGTCTAAACAATACAGCAGAACGCGTTTATCTTTAGAAAACGCAATGGTTAATGAAGATGAATTTTCGGCTAAAGAAATTCACGAGTTAATGCAACATCCTATTGTAAAAGCCATGTTGCAAAACTTAGTATTGTATGTTCCAGAAAAAGAAATTTCAGGATTTTACAACAATGGTGCACTGGTAGATACCGATGGTAAAGTGCAAGCATTGGCAGAAGATGATGTGTTGCTTATTGCACACGCCTCTCATTTATACCAATCGATTGCTTGGGACTTATATCAAAAATATGTATTTGCAGAGCGCATTACACAACCCTTTAAACAAATTTTTAGAGAGTTGTATTTAATCACGAACGACGAGCGTGAGCATAGTAATAGGTCTGAGCGTTACCAAGGACATCAAATTCAGCCTAAAAAAACCGTCGCTTTATTGCGTGGTCGTGGTTGGACGGTAAGTATGGAAGACGGCTTGCAAAAAGTATATCACAAGCAAGGTTTTATTGCTACGATGTATGCAATGGCAGATTGGTTTTCACCCTCAGATATAGAGGCACCAACTTTAGAAGTGATTCAGTTTCACTCCATAGACAGCTATAAAAACATTCCGCTTACAGAGATTCCGCCAGTAATTTTTAGCGAAATTATGCGCGATATCGATTTGGTGGTTAGCGTTGCGCACGTTGGTGGTGTAGACCCAGAAGCAAGTCATAGTACCATGCAAATGCGTGCTGCTTTGGCAGAAGAATCTGCAAAATTATTTAAACTTAAAAACATTACCGTTAAAGAACGTTTTGTGTTTATTAAAGGAACCTTTGGCGAATATAGTATTCATTTAGGAAGTGGCCAGGTCAGTAAAAACGGACTCGCATTATCTATAATTCCTGTTCATAGTCAGCATAGAGGTCGACTATTTTTACCCTTTGTAGACGACGATCCAAAATCTGCCGAGATTATTTCTAAAATGAAATTACTTTCAGAAGATAATAAAATTCAAGATCCAACAATTTTAGCACAGATAAATAGTTAATACAATCATTAGGGCGTTACCTCGCTTAGGCGAGGTCGGGCTTTCTGTTGCAAGTCCTCGTGCTATCGCACTGTGGGCTTTTCACGGCAATCCCTAACGCAAAAAGCATTTAGCATATTATGGAATTAACGTTACAACTTAAAAGATTAGGTAAAAAGAAAGTAAAAAAAGTACCTTTTACTCTAGACGAAAACCCGAAAAATTTAGAAGAACTATTAATCGGTTGTGTAAAAAATCAAGTAGAAGCCTTTAATAAAAAACGAACAGAAGTTAATGTCATTGGTTTTTTAAGTCCGGCAGAAATAGAAGAAAAAGCAGAAAGCGGTAAAGTAGAATTTGGCGAATTAGCCAACACAGATTTAGCTAATCTGCAAAAAGCAATCGATAATGTTTTACTCGCTTTTAAAGACGGATTGTTTGTAGTATTTGTAGACGAAGATGAAATTACAGATCTAAAAACGCCTTTAGATTTAACGTCAGAAAGTGTAATTGCCTTTATAAGAATGACGTTTTTAGTAGGTACGTATTGGTAGTTTTTTATCAGCAAATATGAAAACAGAAAACATACAAAACCAATTAGCAACACAAATTTCTAACCATAATACAACCTGGGGAAATTTATTAGCGAATACAAATTTTGGTAATGAAGCTTCTAGTTATTGGACTGTTACATTACAACCAATTCATATTTCTGTAGATTGTATAAACAATTCTTTCGCTTTTAAAAACGCAAAATTTTTATTTGATGTAAACATTGGTATTTCTTCTGGTGATGATATTAGGCTTTTTACAAAACAAGTTTCCGGACACGGCACATTTCTATTTGTGGACGCCAAAATTATTCAACTACAAACATTAATTCTTAACTAAAATTTAGAGTTTCAGTATTTATAAATACTATAATTTCGCAAAAAAAAGAAGTTCCAACTAAAAAATAAAGGTATTTAAATGGTTGACATTATAAAAGCAAATGCCGAGCATTCCGACTTAATTGCAAAACTAGCACAACAGACCTTTTCCGAATCTCATGGCCATAGTGCTTCTAAAGAGGATATAAATAACTTCATTTTAAGAACCTACAATACCGAAGCTATTCGTAAAGAATTCGAAAACAAACAGGTAGATTATCATCTCATCTATTTTAATAAAACCATAGCTGGATTTTCAAAAATAGAATTGCAATGTCCTAATATAAATATAAACGATAAAAACATTACCAAATTAGACCGCATCTATCTTTTAGAAGCCTTTCAAGGAAAACAATTAGGTGTAAAATTACTCGATTTTAATATTGCGCTATCTAAAAAACAGCACCAAAACGGAATTTGGTTAGTCGTTTGGACAGAAAACCAAAAGGCGATAAATTTTTATACAAAAATGTGCTTTGAGATTGCTGGAGCTTATGATTTTAAAATATCTGAGACGCATACAAACCCTAATCATGTTATGTATTTAAAATACTAAAATAAATACTTAACTATAAATTTAACAAGGTGTTCTTATACTAAAGAACACCTTTTTTTATGCTTTAAAATCACATTTTCCTACATAATCCATTATACCTAAAAATGGCTGAATACGGTGATAAACAACCTACAATCATCATGTAAATTTGACTAAAACAAAACATCAAAATTATAATTATGACACCTGAAGAAAAAGAACACTATTTAGCAGAAATAGACCAAGTCGTACAAAAAGCTGTAGATGGAGAATATAAACTTTATCCTGTGCTACAACCAGCAAGTTGGCCTGGTGTTAAAAATGGTGCGTTATATAATGTAGAAGTTACTGAAGATAATAATAAAGATGTTCCTTTAGTTGTTGAATCTTACGCTGTAGAAACCCCAGATGGCTTAGTGTATCTAGGAAAGAAACATAAAGAATTCTTTGGGAATAGAAACTTATATCAAGAAGCTAACGACAACTTAGACGGGCTTGAACAAGGATTTAAGTTTGAAAAAGAATTTGATAATAAAGTATTGAGTTCAAATGGAACTCGATTTTCTAATGAAAGAGTTCTTAGTTATACACAAATGCGTATGGCTCATGATTTTTTAGAGTCAGAAGAATTGTATGTATCTATACCTAGACGTGGTAATATACTTATTATTCCTAAAGATTCAGATAAAGATCTCTTAGATATGTTTTTATACGTGCATCGACATAATTGGAACGATAAAACTAACGACAATACTCATATCGCTAATATACTTTATTACATAAGAAGTGGTAATAGAGAAGGTATCGTATATCTATAAATCTAAACGCTATGTTATAGATTTAGCAACGTTTTCTATTTCTAAGGAAATAATTCACAAAAAAGGTGTTCAATTCAAAACATTGAAACAATGAAAAGCGCAGGTCTTAAAAGGACAACGGGTAATTCTTCAAAAGAAAAGAGTGCCCAAAACACGTTCTTTGTCATCACTATTTTTGGAGCGCAACTTTATGAAAAACCTTCGTTAGATTCAAAATTGATAACGCGCATTACAGTTGGAGAGAAAATTGTTGCAGAGAAAATTATTGAAACAAAACAATCCATACACATTGGTGAAGGATTTCAACTTCATGGACATTTTGTTGAAGTAAAAGGCCAAGGCTGTTCTGGGTTTATTCACAGTTCAGACTTGACAACTTTTAGACCTCAATTAGAACAGGTATACGACGGCGTTCTTATTCCTGATTTTAAAGGAAAACTTATACATAAAACAACAGAAAAGCGCATTGAAAAGTTTAACGACAAGCCATTTGAAATTGAAGAAGATATAACCACCTATGAAAATGTAATTCATACCTACACTGATTTTGTTGATTGTTTTGAGAATACTTACCTATATAAGTATATGACATTACATGAAGTCTATCACCAATTACCAGTGCATGATCCTAAAATTGATGTCACTTCAAAAGGAAATTTTATTTTAATGCCTGAATTTATAGAAAAGAAAGACAACCAATACATTTTTAAAGGCATAGGCATCACACGTAGTATCGCAATTATTGAAAATAAAGACGGTCAGTTTTTAATAGCATCACTAGATTGTCCGTAAATAACTTCTGTCTAAAAACAAGCTAATTATCACCAATAACCAAGCTGTTCTTATCTATAAGAACAACTTTTATTTTTCAATAAATTAAACAAAAACACCCTATTTAGGTAAACCATTAAATCTCATAATGGCTGAAAACCGTGATAAAAAAACTGAGATGCTTCTTTAATTTTGTAATAAATAATAAAAAAACAACATTATGAGCGGTACACTTCACGGTAAAGAAAAATCTCAAGAAGAAATAGAAAAAATAATAGAGCAAACTAAAAATAGTGATCAAAAGATCTATCCTATTTTAAAACCAGGAAATTGGGTTGGATTAAAAGCAGGAGCTTTGAGTTCTACTTTAATTCCGTCCGAAGATGGCGCTGAAGTCGTGATTGGTTATGGTATGGATACGCCAGACAACTTTGTGTTTTTAACTAAAAAACACTTAGAAACTATGGATGCTAAACAAATTACACAAGAAGCATTTGAAAATTTAGCAAACTGTGATACGGGATTAGAATTTGTTGAAGCTTTAGATAATAAAGCAGTTGGTGCTAACGCAAACGATTTTTCTAGTGAAACCATTCTTTCTAGAACACATATGTTAAAAGCACATGCCATGTTAGACGCTGAAGAATTATTAGTATCTATCCCTAGAAGAACTTGTATGACTATTATTTCAAGACAAGCAGATGAAGACACGATTAATAAATTTGCATTTTTACACAACCATACTTGGGAGGATGATAGTTTTGGTAACGCACCTATTACAAATTCATTTTTTATTGTAAAAGATGGTAGTATTGTAGGACATATTCCATTATAATTCAATTAAAAAAACACAGAAAAAAAAGGCATTCTTAAAATTAAGGATGCCTTTTTTATGGTTTCAATGTTATAGAATTAAACGTTGTAACTAATTAAGTACACTTAGAAATAGCGGAATACCGTGATAAAAAATGACAATTGCTACTCTAATTTTGCAGGAAACAATAAACACACAACACTATGAGCGGTACACTTTACGGAAAAGAAAAATCTCAAGAAGAAATAGACAAAATAGTTGAACAGACTAAAAATAGTGATCAAAAAATCTATCCTATTTTAAAACCAGGAAATTGGGTGGGTTTAAGAGCTGGAGCATTAAATTCTAATTTAATACAAACAGAAGCTGGGCCAAAAATCGTTATTGCTTATGGAATGGATACACCAGATAATTTTGTATTTCTTACGCAACAGCATTTAGAAACTATGGATCAAAAGGAAATTACAAATGAAGCTTTTAGAAACTTAAGAAATTATGAAACAGAATTCACCTATTCTGAAGCATTACAAAATAAGGTTCTGACTTCTAGTGGAAACGATTTTTCTAGTGAACGCATTCTCAATGAAGCACATATGTTAAAAGCTCATGCTATGTTAGAAGCCGAGGAATTATTTGTTTCCGTACCAAGGCGTTCTTGTATGATGGTCATTTCAAGAGACTCAGACGAAGCTTTACTCGGAACCTTTTTAAACTTACACAAGGATGCTTGGGAAGACGATAGCTACGGAAATGCGCCTATAGCGAATATTCTTTTTACCATGAAAGCAGGCCGTATTACGGGACATATCGCCTTGGATAATTTGTCTGAAGACGCATAAAACATAACGCTTCAATAAAATTCAATATTAAATCTGAACAAAAATAAGAACAACAAAAAGGTATTTACAAAAACGTGATTACCTTTTTTTTATGTATTAAACGGAACAAAATTGATCTTATGGAGATACAATTAAATCATCAAATGGCTGAATACAGGGATAAAAAAACTGAGATGCTTCTCTAATTTTGTGCTAAACAATAAAACAAATAAGATGAAAGTCAATCCACTTAATAGAACAGATAATTTAGAAGACATTCAGGCTATCGTAACAAAAGCAAGCCAAGGCGAATACAAAGTATATCCTATCGTAAAAGCAGGAACTTGGGACCGTTTAGATGGTGAAATTCTACAAACCACCGCTATAAAAGGCGATAATGAAGGGGATCCTTCTAAAATAGTTGCGGTGTATGGGATAGATACACCAGATGGTTACGTGTATTTAACTATGGCCGATTTAGAAATTTACGACGGTACAAAACTGCTTGACGATGCGTACCAAAACTTAGATGATTTAGAATCGACTTTAGAATATGCTGAAGCACTAAACAATAAAGCGCTTATTTCTGTAGATTCTTATTTTGCTAGTGAACGTGTTTTTAGCAAAGTAGAAATGCAAAAAGCTCACGCTATGCTAGACTCAGAAGATTTATTCGTCTCGACCTCAAAATATGGCGAGTTAATGATTATTTCACAACACGCAGATAAAGAGACTAAAGATAAGTTTGCTTACCTACATAAGTACAATTGGAATGATGATGACAACCCTAACGAGCGTATCGCTGACTTGGTGTATTCAGTAAAAAACTGTGACATTGTAGGCCATATTCCTCTATAATTTTCAGAATAAAATAAAGACATAATTACCGGTGTGCAAGCATCGGTAATTATTTTAAAACTTAAATACACAACAATTGAAAAATCTAGACTTCAGTATTAACGGCAGAGTACAAAATTTAATGGTAGACATTTTTGAGTCTATAAGTACCCAAAAAGAAGCCGAAATAAAAATCAGTGAACTTTTAGATACCCGAAGCATCTTTGAACTCGTTTTTGAAATTGTGAAAACCTCTGGTTTTTATAGTGAAGATGAAAACTTCAAATTGATTAAAGCCTTAAATATTGATACTGATGAAGCTTCCAATGAAGACGCTTTATTCAACATTTGGATGACTATGGGCGCTAATCTAAACACGTCTAAAACCCAAGAAGAATTTAATGCCAAATTTGCCCTATTTGTGCCTATTATTTTAAAACATATGGAAGCTATTAACCGTATGTCAGCTTAATAGCTCATTACATTTTTAGATCTACATAATACCGATAGCCCAAAACAAAACTTATGAACATAGAAAAATTAACTAATAATCGTTCGCCTTATCACGAATTGTTATTCGACAGTTTCTTAATCGAAAATATAAAGTCGTACGAGGAACTTATGGACGTTTACCAAACCTATAAACAAAATCATCCCGACAAGACCATAATCTTAACTCTTGATGATTTAGGTCAAGCCGAATATACTAGTGGTCACGCTTGTGACTCCAATTTTCTATTGGATACAGATGGCTATGATTTATCTGGACTTGATGAAGCCTGTTTTGATGAAGACAACGAACATTTGGGGCATTTGTCTACACCATCAGAATATTTCATTATAAGAGAAAACTTTTTAAAACACACAAAAGGGATTGATTTTAAAACGGTTTGTGAAAAAGGCATAAGTAATTCTGAAGACGATGTAATAGATTTAGAAAACATTAATGAATCTCCATTAGCCTTTTTAGACCAACAAGTTATCCTGAAAATTCTTCCTGTTGAAAAACCATACGAAGGACTTACAGGATTTCCGAATGGATATTTTGATGCCGATTTCAGTCCTTTTGAAAATTACGCGTTATCGAAGTACTTATTTGAAACTTATAATTTAGAACTTTTTGGTATAGGCGCTTCCTTTTTAGGATTTGTTAAAAATGAAAAATTAGAAGACAATAAAGTAAAAGCATTGATAGCTGACTTGGCAAAATTGTACAACACCACAGCATCAGAATTTGAAAAATTAGCAGACATCATTAAAAATAAAAACCATTTATTTTTAAGATACACCGAATAATTTCAGTCATAAAAATACTAAAAAGCCCAATTATACATTTATAATTGGGCTTTTTTTATTTACGATGAATACCTGAAATTTACTCAGAAAATTGTTTAATAATTTCAAACAAGGTTAATTTAGTTCTCTTTATACTGCCATCATCGTGACGAAATAAATGTACTTTAGTATTATCATAGCAACCAAAAAACAATAAATCACCTTCAGAATTAGCACCAATAGCTTTACCTAAAGCTAATTTTTCTAAACTCCACTTGTACCCATTTAAATCTTTAAATGACGGATTCATAAATTCACTTAACGTTTTAACATACGGATTTAATGCGTGAATTTTACTGACTTCCATTCCATCTATGTTGGTAAGCTCCATCATCTTTTCAAAATTATATAACTTAAATTCCTCTTCCTCAAAAACAACAGTCCTTGGTTTTTCTGCAATAAATTCTCTATAATTTTTTCTAAACATTGGTTTTAGGTCATCTACAGATGTTATAATTAAATGGTCATTCATAGTTGTGATTTTTAATATTAGTTTTTAGTATTTTCTTTTGTTTTAGTATCTACGATCTGTAGTAATGTTGGCATTCGGTATTTACCGTGCATACGCTGTATGGCGTTACAAACTTCATCTCTATCCGTACCAATAGCGGTGACATACAATGGTTTTTTACTTTCGCCACGAAACACTTCTTTAAATACAGCTGTTTTAGACACAAACTCAGATTTTGCAATACCTACAACAGGAATTTTATGCTCTAAAGCTTGGTACAAATAGCCTCCCAAACCCAAGTGTTTTTCTTCTAGAATCACGTAACCATCTACAATAATTAATTCTACCTCATCTAAATTCACTTGTTTTAGTAAACTTAAAATACACGGCAATTCGCGTTTATAAAAGGAACCTGGTTCGTACGGTTCTACACCTTCTATAATATCTGTATAGATTTGTATTGGTTCGTCATCTTCCCAATCATTAAAGCTTACCGCAATGGTTTTGGCTTTTCCGTCGTAATAATAAGTATCAAAAGCGAGTATCATTGGCAATTAGTTTAAGGATGGTATTAATAAATTAGGACTAACGTAACATCGGAATAATATGTGACCAATTTAAAGCGATCGCAAAGTCTAAAGCTGTTTTTCCTGTATTGGTTTTGGCATTTTTATCGGCACCTAATTCTAATAAAATCTCTACAGCTGTTTTGTTTCCCGCAATAGTTTCGGTATGTAATCTGGTTACTCCGTTTTCATCTGCAGCCTTTACGACATCTAGATTAGCTTCAAAAAATTCTCTAGCAGGTTGTTCCATTACTTTGCTCATAGGGTGCTCAATAAGGTTTTCTTCATTTTCTTCCTGCTGATAAGCCACTAGAATATGGTTAGGGTCACCAAAATCTAATCCCCAAGCTTCATCGTGTTGTTGTCTTGCTTCCTCCGTCATATCAGAACGTAAGACTTGAATGGTATATCCTCCATAAGTTTTACGGTCTATGGCTAGCATCCAATCTGATATTTCAGAGACTTTCCTCGTTACCGTATCGCCTTCCGCAACATTGGTTAATAGGTTAGGTGAATTCATTAAAACACCCGTAATATTTTCCCCATCAAAAGCTATTTCGCTAATCCACATATGTTCTACAGTAGGTTCGTCATCAGCTTCATCCATTTGTTGAAAAGGAATCTTTACCAGCGATAAATTATGTGCAGGAACCATACGTTTAGCTTCCCAATAAATTTCTCTCCAGAAATAGTTAAACGTTTCTTGTGCTTTTAGGTAAGCCGCTTTCATTTTTTGATTTTGTTTAGCAAAAATGATATTGTTGTCTTGACTCATAGTTTATGAATATGATATGTTAGTTATATTTTAGCATTGGATTTCCATCCTAGATAAGTAGTACTTTTAATAAAAATCGTAATACAAACTCCACTGTTTGGTGTCGTTATTTTTGGCGAACATTAAGCTCCCACCATCTACCACGTTGAAATTGGCTTTGTAGTCTGATACAATTTGAAACACAAACTGAAAACCTTCTCCAAAGCCCTCTGCATCTCCAATTCCAGATTGACAAAAAGTAGGATAACCGCCTATTTTATGGTCGTATATATGATCTGTGATATCAAAATAATCATCAATAATCCCTTCGTTTTCTAATTTTAAAACTTCAGCTTCATCTTTCATAGACAAACCGCCACCATCCCATAATGGGAAATCTTTCTCGTCTAATTCTGCTTGTAGCGGAAAGGCGTTTAAAAATGAATTAGGATTTTCTATATTTTTAATCTGAATATTTTCTAGGTTATCATATTCTCTAATTAGCCAACGCTCTCCCATTTCTTCAAAACATTCTGGAAGTTCTGCCGATATAAAAACCGTAATTAGTTTTGTATGTTTAAGATTAGGGTGTACGTAAGGTAAGTTGGGAAGGTGAAATTGTGCCAAAGGCAACATCGCATTACCGTTTTTATCTAACGGAATGTCTTCATCTTCATTATAAGCAAAGACTTTACCTATCCAACTTTCTTCAATGGTATTCTTGGGTCTAAAGCCGCCTGTACTAAATTTAGTAACCGGTTTAGAAATTTTATTTTTTAGGTCTTCTACTGTCATACTTGTGTTTTTTATCCAAACATCGTGGTGTCATCAAAAGTTTTACCGTCATAAGATTGTGCGATTAAATAATGATTCCCAAACATTCCACCTTCATTATAAACGACGTCTATCAAGTCTTTTGCGTAAAAAGCAATGGCTGTTATTGTTAACTTCTGTCTGAATTCTTTCGCGCTTAATACAGGATAACCATTTTCTTCATCTGCCCAGTTTTCATTGTAATTTTCGTGAAATGCACTTACTATTTCATCGGTTGCATTTTTCTCTTTATCTTCAAAATCTTCCAAAAATGAATTCCCTAAAGCAATCATTTTATCTAAAGTGATTTCATCTAAATTTAGGCTGATATCAATTGTATTCTGTCCAGATAAAATGGTTGTTCTATAACAATCGTCGGTTCTTGGATCTTTTTTGAGTTGATCTTTCGTTATATTCATACTTGTAATATTACCCTAAATCAGTTCTAATGTTAGAGAAGTCACCTTTGGCAAGTTTATCTTTTTCAATAAAAAACATTAAAAATTCATCCATATCCCAGTCCCAAGAAAAAACATTATTCCATCGCAAAGTAAGTAAAGACGTCCATTCATCCGTTTTACGAGGATCATAAGCTAGCGTATTGTAATATGGGTATCCAAATAAATAACTAAACGTTTTTTTACTTACCATATCTGGTACTTTACTGCATACGTAATCGAGTTGCTTTTTATTTAATCCCTTGTCTTTATATAACTCTTCTCTATAAGGAAGATCTACATTCTCTTCCAAATCAATGCGTATACAATGATCTACATAGTAGTAATTTAAATTAGGGTTTACATAGGTTTTTAACGGCGTTCCTTCTTCAAAATGATAGACTTTCGCATAATTTTTTGCGCCATAAAATACATTTTTATCATCATCATTGGCAATAAAAAAGCTTAACATTCCTGTTTTTGGTAGTGGTGTTTCAAATTTAATTTCACTTAAATTAATTTGTAATGCAAAACGATAATCACCAAACTCGTGTTTAGGCCATTCAAAATCTTCAGGCACTTCTGGATAGCCTCCTTGTTTACTTAAACCTACATTTTCTTTACTGCGGTTTTCTCCTTTTATTTTAATAGAAGGTAAACTCATAGATCTTAGATACGCTTCTTTTTTATATAAATCGTATTTTTCAATTTTAACTATCTCTTCAAATTTAGCTTTGTCCATAAGGTTACATTTTACGCTTGGTGCATTACAAATATGAAGCTTTACTTCGTTTTTTAAGTAACGGTTTTCAGTGATATTATAATCACAACTACTTTACAGTTCTGCTTTACGCTCTTTAAGTTTTTCAATAAGTAAATCTATATTTTGTAATTTTTCTTTATAAGCTTTTTTAATCGCTATTTGAGATTCTGCAATAGTTTCCGATGAATTAAAATCTATAGGTTCTGTGTTTTCTAAAAAGTTAGGAATAATATCTGTGCTAGTTTTAGATGTCTTAAATTTAAACAACAGTACAGATGTTGGTTCTGCTGCTTCAAAATCCTTAACAGAGATGGTTTTAAATGTTTCTAATTGCGTTAATGCTAGGGTATCAGTTAATAGAGTGCTGTCATTTAATGCTACTTCTATGTTTAGTGGTGACGTATTTCGGTAAATAATGCCTTCTACAGGTTCTTCGCTTACCAATTCGTCTAATAAAGCCGCTTTAGGTTGAGTCACTTTTACTGTTATAATATCATTTAAATCCCCTTTATCTACAAAAATATGCTCTGGGAAAATAGAATGGTAGACATTATCGCCTTCAATACTTGACCAATTTCCGTCCTTATAATAGAGTTGTAACGGATCGATAACAACTGTATATTTCACTTTATACTGTTTAATATAAGGTTGAAAATCTTCATTCAGGATTTTAAATTGACTCTTATAAAATGACATTGTATTTAAAGAACGTTCTGCTTCTTTTTTAGATACTATTTCAGGTATATTGTTCTTCAATTCTATTACGGCATCATACATTTTCGTTTCCATACGAGAGGTTGTCAATGCGGAATAATCATGCATTTTACTATCCTTATGGTTAACAGATGTACTTGTTGTTTTTTCTAAAGCCGAGTTTTCTGAATCTATATCCATACTTACAAAACGTGTTTCGGATAGTTGTTTCCCAGTAATTACAAACATTTTAGATGTATCAGGAACTGAAAGCTTTGTTATTACAATTGGATCTTCAATCGTGATTTTTGTTGGTTGTAACTTCAAAACTCTGTCTACGTCTCCTTTTTGATATCTTGGTTCATTAAGTGTATATATGATTTCAAATTTTAATAGATCTTTAGGTAGATAATATCTCGTGTCATTTTGTTCTAAAACTAGATTATCATGATACAATGCTGAATACGTTTTTTTGTTACAAGAAGAACATAGGACTAGGGTTAGCACTAAAAAAAGTAAAGTATTTTTCATATTGAATGTGTTTTTTTAACAATTCAAAATTAGAACTTACACCACTCTATTTTATCCCTGAAACTAGTGAGATTGACCCATACTGAATTCAGGTTGTTTTGTTTTCACCGCAGAAAACAACAAAAAAAAACACGCTTTTATAGGCGTGCTTTTATTACTAAATATTATACAGAGTGAAATGATTTTTAATTAGATCATTTCACTCTACTATAAATAAATTAAAGAGTTTAAGAATTGCTGTTTTACCATTTCATTATAGGCTCGTCTTTCCAGAAAATCAGGCGAAAATCTTCATAATGGTTACCGGTTCCTATAGAATGGCTGTCTCTAAAACCTTTATTTAATTGTAGTTTATGAAGCATGCCTGAAGCAGAACCCACCCACAAAGTATTTTCGTCTTCAGAGATAGTAATACTTGTAATTGTAGATCCTAAAAAGTATTTCCAAATGCAATGGCCTTGCTTGTCAATCGCTTTTATATACCCAAAGGCATCACCTAAAATATAATATTTTGAAGTTGCTACACCACAATACACACGCATGCCATCATCTATAGTTGTATAATCTTCACTTTCTTTGTAAGCCACTATATTAATGTCTTTTACATTTGAAGTATCTACTCCAATGGTTACTCCATTATAAAAATGACACGAATTGGTAATTAACTGTGTATCGTCTATAGAAAACAAACAGAAATCTGGATAAGAAGATTGTGGACCAACTTCACCAATTTCATTACCATTATGATCTAAAATCCTATGATCGCAACACTGATCGCCAACAACGATATATTTATTATCGTTAGACAGTGTAGCATTTTCCATATCCAAGTAAGGTTCCCATTCGTCATCTTCTAAATCTGGCAAAGGATGAATCCTATTTTCAGCATCGCTAGAAATAATAAAAATTCCATCAGAGGACACTAATAGAACTTTTAAGCCATCGTTAAAAGGAATCATTTCTGTAATCCCTATATTCTTTGACTTATCTAAATTAAAAGTTGCAATAATATCACCCTCCCAACCTTGTGTCGTTATAATGGTATTGTTTGAAGCTATAGCAAAAACATTCTGTTGTTTAGATTTACCTATAGCTGTAATAGATTCATCTAACTTAAGCGTTATATCCTCTGTTAATACATAGGCTTGTCGTTTTTGATAAGCAGTACCCACAACAAATACTATTTTCTGTGCATCAATAAAGTGTAATTGCTCAATACTTTGCCCGTGATCTTGCATAAACTTGATAAATGGCGTGTGTGCAGGTGGAAAATCGTTTCTAAATTGGTCAACGGTATGGTTTATATTGGCTGCTTTTAAAAGTTGATATACAGCATCGGCCAAATGGTTTCTTTCATCTTTAGGCTCCTCCCCTTTCCAGTTTTCCCAACCGTAAGCATCACCAAATTTCACCATGGTATTAACTTCAGTAGCATAGGTGCTACCCAACGCATTCCATTCTTGTTTAATGCTTTCTATATTGTTATCTGTTAATTTCATGAGTGCTATTTAAAGGTTTGTATTGGGAAGAATTTGAAACTAAAAAAGGACTCAGTTTTAATTAAAAAGGATAGCGGTATGGTTATTAATACTAAATTTTGCAGCATCTATAAGTGTAACACACACTAATATTTCTATCCAAAAATCACTTTCATTTTTAATAATTGTGTTCAATTCATCGACATTAGTAATGCTGTTATTTTCGTCTAATCCGATACCTAAATGTGGTGTCAAACTTTTTAACTCTTTTAAAAGACTATAAGACGATCCAATCATGGCACCAGGAACAGGATTTTCATCGGTATCAAAAAGCACCTCTGGTAATTCTATAGGAAGATAAAAGCCTTCGGCATCTGAATGCGTTAACAGGTGACTAGACATATAAGAGTAATGATCTTCTAAAATAGCATCACCTTCTGGCTCTTCTTCAGGAGAAAAAGGTGTTGGCACCCAATTGTCATTATCTTCATTCTCCCAAGCATGTGCTAAAAAACGTCTTAAATGATGTAGAAAACGATAAGGAAAACCACCAAATTGCAAGGGCTCTGTTTCCATTGCATCTGGTTCTTGGTAAGGTTCTACATTATTTTCTGTCAATATTATATTTATATTATCAAAAATCACTTTATAAGCTTCGTAACCTTCTGGTTCGTTGGCTTTAAAATCTGCTAAAATGCCTGTTGAAATAGTTAATCCCATGATATCGTTGTTTTATTTTTACACGACAAAATTAGAATCTAGCTTTCATAATTTTATCCCTGAAACTAGTGAAAATTTAGAACCCTATCTTTTTTGTTTTTATAGAACACTTAAACTTAACTCATAAAAAAACACGCTCATCTAGCCTGTTTTATAATGTTTTTGTCTTTTATGTCAAAGCCATTCCGTTTCAATGCCCATTTCTTCAAATTCATTATAAGCTTTATCTGTAGCATAACATAAAGTTACTTTTTTGAGGTTCGGAAATTGTTTGGCATCAATAGCGGTTTCAATATCCCAATAGTCGACAGCACCACCTGAGAATGGAGATAAATTCATATAAATATCGTTTCCGCCATCTTGGTAAAAGTCGGTGATTTCGGAAGCCAAGCGTTTTGGTATGGGTAGGTCTTTAAAATATTGGGTGACTTCAGCAATAGTTTCGTAACCTTCATCATCAATATCAATCTCACGACCTTGATACCAATCTGCAAATTCATACAAATCAAATACGGGTTCCATTAGACCTTTCGTATACATCAACTCTTCAATCACCGATAATTTAAATCCGAAATCTACAAACGTAAGTACTTCTTCATCTAAAGGTTGAATGCTGTATTTATCTTTAGGAATGCCTGCACCACGCACATAAGGCGTATATTCACTAATTTCAATAGCGTTAATATTTTCTCTTCTTACAGAAAACCAAGCACTTATGTCATTGACCACCAATGCACCACTTTTATCTCCTTTAAATAATTTAACGTGTTGCTGTTTATGCGACTTATAATAACGTACAATATCCTGATTGTTAAAATAAAATATACCTCCAAAAGTCTGCTTCGGACTAAATTCATAAGCTTCCAATTCTAAAGCGACCGTTAACGACTCTACCACCTCTCCATTTTTAGAGTAGGCTAATATTCCTAAATCGTCCCAAGTAAAAACCGTCGTGTTTTTTCCTTCTATAGTTCTGTAATTTTCATTCAGACATGCTTTTAACTGTGTTAAAGATGCTGGAAATGTGATGGTTTCTGAATTAATTTGAAATCCTTTAGACGATAAATGTAATACAATCATAAACTTGGTTTTAAGCGTTTTCAAAAGTAAGTCGCTTACTGAAATAAGTAATGCCTGTATTCCGTGATTTTTTCTTCAGAAGTATTGCTCACAAATTAATATCACTGTTATCAGGGATAAAAACCAAGCCCTCGCCCACTAACTTTGTAAAAAACCTTTTTTATGGAAGATAACACCAAAACTGCTGCGTTTTTAGAATCTTTAAAACGCAACAACGATAAAATAAGAGACGACCGCGCTCACGCTATTGCAGAAGATGCACAATTGATGTACAAACGTGAAACGGAAGATTTGGCCTTGGCATTAAAACGTTTAAAACGCGAACAAGACAATATGCTAGATATGAGTCCTACTGACGCGAATAGTTTGGTATTGGCATCCGATTTTGACGCCAAAGAGTATGTGGCCAAAGATTTAGATATGTCTGTAAAGATTAGAAACTTAGAAATTAAATTAGAATTAGCCAAAAAGCGTTACACACACTTATTTGGTGGTACAATAAACGAACTGTAATTATGGGAGGAGGAAGATTTAGTCACGATGCGTATGCAAAATTACGTCGATCTAAAGGCTACAGTAATAAGTCTAGAGAAGAAATATTTACATCTAGAGCAATAGATTCTGAAATGGATCCGTCTGAGGTGATTGTTAGAGAGTCTAGAGATTCTGAAGAACATCCAGAAACGGTATCTATAATTGTAGCTTTAGATGTTACGGGTAGTATGGGATTTGTACCCGAGCATATTGTTAAAGAAGCCTTACCCGATTTAATTGGCTCTTTAATGGAAGCTGGGATTGAAGATCCGCAAGTCTTGTTTTTAGGGATTGGCGATTTTATATACGACAGAGCGCCTTTACAAGTAGGACAATTTGAATCGTCTGCCGAATTACTAGACCGTTGGTTAACCCGTGTTTACCTTGAAGGTGGCGGTGGCGGAAACAATCAAGAAGGGTATAATTTAGCGCATTTATTCGCGGCGAGACATACAGCGATTGATTGTTGGGAAAAGCGGCAACAAAAAGGCTTTTTATTCACTATTGGAGACGAGCCTGTATTTCCTAACATTCCTGCAGAAATCATTAAACGTTATACCAGTGCAGACGAAGCCGCAACCATTACTACGGAAGCGATTATTGAGGAAGCGAAAGAAAAATACAATGTGTTTCATATGCATTTAGAGCATAACGAATGGTCTAAACAAGAAAAACGCAAAGGGAATTGGAAAGCGCTTTTAGGAGATAATTTCCTAGAAATTGCAGATTATAAAACCGTTGCCAAACGTATTGCAGACGTGGTGATTCAAAACCATAAACCTAGTGCAACACCATCTACAAAGACAACCACAGGAAGTGCTTCTGTAGATGTAGAAAATATGTTATAAATGCCAAAGTGTAGTTTAGTTATAGATTTAGGATTTGGTGATGCCGGAAAAGGGTTAACGACCGATTTTTTGGCATCACAACATCCTGAACAAAGTTTAGTGGTTCGGTTTTCTGGAGGCCATCAAATTGGGCATACGGTTAGTACGGAAGCACTAACGCATACCTTTAGTAATTTTGGTTCAGGGACGTTTTTAGGTGTCCCAACCTATTACTCGGAACACACTACTCTATTTCCGACAGCCATTTTAGACGAAGGTGAGTTTTTAAAAAATTATCAGCCTAAATTGTATATTCATCCATTAGCGATGATAACCACAATTTATGATATTGCTTATAATCGCGCTTTAGAAAAGCAACAGCATCACGGCTCTTGCGGTTTGGGTTTCGGAACGACCATTGCAAGAAATAAAGCTGAAATTTTCTTTTACGCCAACGATTTACAGTTTGATTGGGTGGTAAAACGACGTCTAAATAGTATCAAAAATTATTACAAAACCTGTTTAGAAAGTCAGCCAACAGCA
This sequence comes from Winogradskyella pacifica, assembly GCF_003386275.1. Classification (NCBI taxonomy): domain Bacteria; kingdom Pseudomonadati; phylum Bacteroidota; class Flavobacteriia; order Flavobacteriales; family Flavobacteriaceae; genus Winogradskyella; species Winogradskyella pacifica. Next base: position 43,168 of record NZ_QREI01000008.1, read on the forward strand.
GTACAAGAGTATTATAAAAACGAACTCAAAGACTATAATGAAGATTATTTTATAGACAGTTGTTCGGCCATACAAAAGTTTTATAGCATCGCCTCATTATCTGATTTAGAAGACCAATTCGAGCATTTTATTTTTGAAGGTAGCCAAGGCATTTTGCTCGACACCCAACACGGTTTTCATCCGCATACCACGTGGAGTTATACCAGCTCTAAAAATGCGATTCAGCTTATCAAATCACATTTAAAAACGATTTCAGAAATTGATATTTATTATGTGACGCGCTGTTACCAAACGCGTCACGGCAACGGCCCAATGGCAGAAACCGAAGCTGTAAGCCTTCAAAACAATGAAAATGAAGCGAATGTAACTAACGAGTTTCAAGGCGTGTTTAGAACACAAGCTTTAGATGCCGAATTACTGAATTATGCCTTAACTTGCGATGCCATTCATCATCAAGATTTAATCAGCAACAAAAACCTTGTAATAACGTGCTTAGACCAATTACCTCATTTTTCTTATGCTAATTTGCTTCAAAAATTAGATATCAAATTCAACACGGTGTATGGAAGTTATGGCCCTAGACGCGAATGTATACAGAAGCTGTTAGACTAAAGGGTTTAAAGAATTCAGCACAACGTTAAATGATTTCAGGAAAAAACACTAAAATTTATTATGACCAAAACAGACAACGACTCTGGGATTGAATTAAGTTCTAAAGCAAAATATAAACCCTTAGTTTTTGCACTATTTATGATAGGGCTTTGCCTAATTTCCCTACAAGATATATCTATAGAATCAGTGATTCCTTTAGTCGGTGCTATCGTATTTTTTGGTCTCTATGCCTTTAATAAAAAGCGTAAAGTTTTCAATTTTTTTGAGACCCATTTTGTGTTTCAACCAGGAGTTATAGGTAAAACAACGGTGCCTTATAGCGCACTTAAATCTTTTGCGGTTGAAAAAAAAGTCATCGTGATTACGTATGAGAATCCAGACGGAAAAGAAAAGAAAATTAAATGTCTTGTTAGTCAGATTGAAGCTAAGCAATTTCCCATATTAGAGAGCACATTGAAAAGTGAAATTAGCGATTAAAGAAGTCGCTTCTTTTACAAAATCACTAGTTTCAGTGATAAAAACCACGATGTTCCAAAGTACCTTAGCATTCTAAATTTACAAGCGTAAAATGACCAATTATACAGCATATTCAGACGAGTTTAAAGATTTACAATGGACAGATTTTATTTTTGAAACCATTCAAATCGATACCTTTCCAGTCCTTGAAAATCCAAAACATCATAGTAACTCTTTTACGTTTAGAGATACACTTTTAGACGCTGTAGCCAAATTGTCTGGAAAGCCATTATTAAAGCTCATTTTTATTACACCAGATTATGAAACCATCCATAAATTCTATGCCGTTGGGTATTTAGAAGACAAAACGGTTTTTACTGTTGAAATAGAACATACTGCCGAATTTAAGGCTTGGTTTACCGTTATTCATGATGAACATTACAAAAGCGCCACAGTTTATAATTTTAGAGAGAATGGTTTTAGTTCGCACCCCACTTCAAACTTAAAAGACATTAGGTTTTTGGAACACACAGGAGCTTTTATAAATTACTTCATTCCCAATCAATTTATAGCAGAACAATTGGCAAAAGAGAAATCTGATTTTCTAGCACCACATATTCAACTTGATGCAGAAATAGATATGAAAGCCTTGGTCGCCTCTTTTATCGGTTTAATTTCAGAAAAAAAATTAACGCTTCATCCGCCTACAAATAACGAGGCCATTTATGAAACATTTGAAAAAGAAGCCGGCTACCCGTTTCCACAAATCATTAAAGATTATTTAAGCCTTCATAACGGCATAGACCGTTGCGCAATTATGGGAACAGAAGATATTTATAACGAATGGAAACAGTGGAAGGATATTTATGACGACTGGACGCAAGAAGACTTGTTGGACACCTATTCTACCAACCAAGGGAAAGCCTTATTAATGTACACCACACCGTACTGGATTCCGTTTTTCGATTTAGAAAACGGGAATTTTATAGCTTTCGATTTTGCGCCAAATACCAAAGGAAAAGCCGGACAAATTATTCGTTTTGGTGCCGACCAAGAAATAGGCTATATCGAAGCCAACGACCTCGTTTCCTTTTTTGAAAGCTTAAGAGGACCTGAGAGCGAAATTGAAGACAACGAATGGTTTTATATCGCTCAATAACACTCGTGTAAAAAAATATAAATTTTGAACAATCTCTAGCAAATGTCTGCCATTTTTAAAACACATATTATCCCAAATCTAAAGCTCGATACTTTAGAAGCTTCAGAAACAAAAGGCCTACATCAGGTTTTAGAAATATTAGAAGCTACAGACACGGATGTTTATAAAAACATAAAAAATAATAGTGATTTCAGCGGAATTACTACTGATTTCACAACGCAAGTTGCGCAACAAATTTACTTTCATCCTAAACGTTATGCCAACACCACAGAAGGGATTTCTTTTGTAACGGCTTGGTTGCCTTTATTAGAAAAAGATTTTTATCCAGATGAAAAAAGCACAAAAAAACTAGTTGAATTTCTGACTTTTAATCTAGGGTATTTTCAGTCGGAAGCCTTTTCTGAAACCATAGAACAGCAACTTTTTCAAGTTATAAAGATTTTGGTTGAAAGTCCATCGGAAGCCGCACTGCCTATCGTTCAGTTTTTAATGCAACGTATTTTTGACATTCGTGATGTGTTGAGTTCTGACTATCTCATTCAGAATTGCTTAAAGCACAATTTACTTTCCGGAACTTATACCGTAAAACAAGACGACGAGACTATAAGTACGTTTCCTTTCACCATAGATTCCAACTTTATTAATTGTTTTTTTGAAGGGAATTGGGAACTGTTTATTTATAAATTCCATCAATTATTACCGGTTGGTCGTGTGTATGAGAAATCAGCTTACGATATTATAACCCCTTGGTTCAGTAACGATTTGGCCGCTTTTTACGAAGCTAACCCAAACAGTGCTTTGACTGCAATTGAAGCTTTAAAAGAGCGTTTAATTTGGGCAGATGCTCAAAGTGACGCCCTGTTACATTTAACAACTGCTGAAGGGAATTACCCGTTAATGCAGACATTGGCGAACAAAAAGTGGGATTCTGGAGATGTGTTATTATTCAATACGCGAGGCACAAGCCTTCCGAAGGAACAACAAGATGCAGGCTATATTAATTTTTTAGACTGGTTAATGGCCGATAGTGGTGCCAATTTAAACTCGGAAGCTTTTAAAGATTACGGTATTAAAATTTTAAGCGAAAATACCGCTAACAATTTACCTATAGAATGTATTCCGTTTTGGTTTAAAATTGCGCATCCGCAAACGGGATTTAAAAATCATTCTGAAACCTTCAACACCCTTTTTTCTAAATTATTTTTAGAAGATGATAGTTTCGACTTACTACCCACAATGCGATTAAAAGGAAAAGATGTTCAGGTTACAGGACCGTTTGTAATTCGCAGCATAGCACAATCGCATTCAAACGTATTGCTTTGGTTTGAACGTTTACAAAATGAAGGTCTAAAAAACCCTTTAAATCAGTTTTTAATTAGAGCCTTTTGCGATGCTGGCGAAGCTTTATTAGAATTATTTACTGCGAAAGAGCAAGAACATTTACAACGTTTATTATTAAACTTAGCTTACGCTACACGTGATGCGAGCGCTATTGTTAAAGCAAAAAACATTCCGTTTATTGCAGAAACTTTAGGGTTTTTATGTGTAGAATCAGGAAACTTTACACGCGTTAACGAAATTTGGGCACTTAAAGATTTAGATGCTAATGCGACTGATGTTTGTAACCAATTTGCGCGCAAACATTACATCAACGAAAATCGTCCACTAACCCTAAATACTATTCAAGCTTTGTTTAATTATTTAGGCGATTATTATTACAGCTTAACAAAAGAAGCCGTTTGGGTTCCTGAAGCCTTAACCACACAAGGTACACGCATAGCGCAGTACTTTAACCTTCATAATGAAGATGTTGGTTTCTTTATACACCGCCTGATAAACCGTGTACTTAGTTTTCATAAACGTTGTAAAAGTAAGGAAACCACCAATCCTATTTTTAAATCTATTTCCGCAGATATTGAAGTCTTTTTAACCGATTTTCTAGGGAAATTGAATAACGAAAAACTTCACCTAAACACCATCACACAACTATACGAATATAGTAATAGCGACGATTCTCGTTTCAGTAGTAATGATGCATTATACGACCAAATTGAAAGTTATAGTCAGTTTGTTTTAGAAACCGAAGCAACCGAGACTGAAGAAACCACAGAACAAGACGCTGAGGACACTCAAGAATCAGAATCCGCAGAGGAATCTATAAATACTATTTCGACTTCAAAAATTGATATAAATGCTATTGAAGTGAATCAGCATTATGTAGAGGCGCTACTTAACAATTTAGAAACTTATAAAACGGCAGGTTGCGAAAGCGAATTGTTAGACTTTTTCAACACGCATATTGACGATTTAAAAACCTGGTTAACAAATGACAAAACTGGTTTAGAAATGCGTTTTGGTCAAATATTATATATGACTTTATTAGATACCGATTTAGCACCCGGAACCGCATTAGAAACTTACGGTAACCTTAGCAAAAACATTTTTGTACACTTGGTAAAAGGGAGCAATTTAGCCACCTCTTATGCTATGGGATTAAAGACGATTGCAAAATCTGGAGCGTATTCAGAACCATTAGCCAACGCACTATTGCAAGTGGCAGACCAAATAAATGCTTAATATAATGACACAAGATATCACACCCGAAATCCAAGACCAATTAAATTTATCGGCCTTGATTTTAAAGAAAAACCATAAGCAAGCTAACTTAAGCAGTTGGTCTGGCTTTAACTTAGACGATAAAATGCACGTGAAGCAAGCCGAAAGATTATTAACCATTTTAGGTATAAAATCAGGCTTACATTTGCGCAATAGTTTAATGCGTTACGAAAGCGGATTAATGGTTTCTCAAGCTTTTGAAAAATTAGCTTCTGAATTTAGAAATGACACCACAAAAACGTTTGAAGCCAAATACCAAGCGTTAAATAACCCGCAAACACAAAACACCTATAAAATGGTGTGGAAATACCGTTTTAGTTTAAAAAAACAAAAACTAACGGGGTACGAAATGGCAATGTCTATTTTTCAAATGCGATTAGGATTGGTGTTAGGTTTTATCACTACCGAAGAAATAATTTTACGCTTAGAAGAAGTTAATGCTACCGTAAAATCTACATTTTCAAGTTGGGGAGAATTCCATAGAAATGTGTGTATAGGAGATGAATTCATTTTAGGAGCTACAGAACAAGACGTTAGTGTATTTCCAAATATGACCACCTTATGGGACCACTATCAACGCTTACATATTGAACACGCCGATTGGTTTAAAAACTGGAACAAATGATTATATCATCAAACGACATCATCAGCTACATAGAGCGCGCAGAAGCGCATTATAAAAATAATCAGTACCAGGCATTACAATCAGTAATTGGTGATATTCAAGAATATGTAACTTTACTCAGCGAACCCGAGGATTTTGCTAGATATTACCGCATTTATATGTTGTATCTAGGCGTTTACGAAGAAATGAATATGCCGGTCTTAAAGTCGTATTTACAAGGTTTAATAGATTACGGACAAGTACAAGCATCAGATTTTGAATACGTCTGTAGCTTTTACGAAGCATGTGAACAAAGTGTCTACGAGGATGCTTTAGTTCGTTATCCGTATAACGATACCATACAATTGCATTATGCTTTTAAATTGCAAAATGAAAAACGCTACCAAGACGCCATTTTGGTTTTAAAGTACCTTTTAGAGTGCTATCCTGCCTTAACAGAAGCTCGTTTTTTACTTTGGGATATCCAAGCTGCGCAGTTAGAATACATCCGTGATTCTGATGAAGAGGCAGATTGTAATGAATTGTTAGATTTAGCTTCCGCAACGCATAATAAATCCGTTTTAAAAGGCTTACAACTTGATGAGCGTTTAGATTTACCTAGCCAAACCCTAGCCCATATGCACGTGGCAATGTGGGAAAACAAATCTATAGATAACAAAGCCTTGTGGAATTCTGAATGGAAACATTTAGAGATTACAGATAGAACCCGTATGCTGTTGGTCGATTATTTTCAATCGTTTATGAGATACGATATGGTTTCTCAAATTATAAAAGATCCTGGCGAACCACAATTACCGGAAGAAGACTATAGTAATTTTGAAGAGTTTAAAGTCTATATGCAAGATTTTGCAAACTCGGGATGGCAATTGGCGCAGCATTATTACTTACGCTATGGCGATTCGGCTTACTATCATACCAAAGATAGAAATGTTTTAAATCAATGTGTACAACAAGGTTTAACTTTGAATCCTAAAAACCCGAACCTATTCGTTTTAAAAGCACGTGCTTTTTTCTTTGTTAAAAATTATAAGCAAACCGGAGAAGCCTATCACGAAGCCTTTAGAAACGGCCTTAGAATGAGTGAGTATCTATTTTATTTACTAGAAGTGAATAGCCGTATAGAAAGCTGGCAAGGGATTTTAGATATTGTTGAACAATTTCATAGTAGACAGCCAGCAACGCTTAAAACCTTATTTTTTAAAGCACGTGCTTTGGTGAAATTTTCTCGGTTTGATGAAGCACTCGTTGTTATAAATGAAGCCCTTGAAGATTTTCCTTTACCACCACATTCTTATGCGCCTTGGTTGTATAACTTAAGGATGATTATTCATATGAATAATCAGAACTATACCGCGTTTTTTGAAGACATGCAATCTGAAATAAATTATTACAAGATTGGTGATTCAGATTACTGCAGCACTATGAACTTATGTGTGGAAGCCCTTTTAGAAATGGACGATTATAAAGAATGCCATAAATATGCCATTTATAATCATGAACAAGGACAATTAGCGCCAGAATTGTATCCTGTCTTTAAGTGGATTTGTTATTATGATTATTTACCCAAACCTGAAGATTTAGCACCAGCCTCTGAAGCGGATTTGGTTAAAATGCCAACAACTTTTATAGACTTTAGAAACAATGGTTTAATCCACTGGATTCTGAAGAATTTTGATGCCGCAATAGGCAATCTTAGTCAAGCTGCACATATGGCAAATAATAAAGCATTTTATCTTAAAATGGTAGCGAGTTGTGCCGAAGATAGTTTTGATAATGCAGAAGCCTTATCGGCTTACAAAACTGCAAAGGAACAAGCCCCAGAAGCAAGTGATTACAAAACGTTTTTTAAGCTTTACAATTTCTACAATGAAGAAAACGAGCCGAAAAAAGCCTTAGAAACACTTCAGCATTCCATACAAAGTTATCCCGATTACACCTTTTTTGATTTCCCGAAAGATGAATATAATATGATGTTGAGGAGCCATAAATTACTCTCTCAACAATTAGAAGATATAGAAGGTTATATCAAATACAGCGCTATGTTTTTAAGTAAAGACCAACCATCAGTTCAGGCCTTATATGATCAACTAACACATATAAAAACCCATTTCTCGTCGGACGATTTTTTGCTACACAATGTATTAGAACAACTTTTACAATACGATGAAGATTTTGGTGAAGAGGAATTGGAATTGTTAAAAAATGTCAAATCTAGCATTATCACGTCTTATTTCACCTAAAGGTATTAAGTTTACACCATTTAATGACGTTGTTCCCTACATCTTTTATTGTCTCTGTCTGCCTTGTTCTAGGCATAACTTTGTCGACCTCTGCTCAAAATACAGATAGCATTATATTAGACTCATTATCTAATGTCTATGGTGAGCATGTGCATACTAAACCGCAAATAGCAAAGGAAGCAGCACTCCAATGGCTTAAAGAAAGTAGGCGTTTAAATGAAAACCTTCAAGAAGCTAGAGCACTATATGCCTTAGGTAATTTGGGTAACATTACTGGCGATTACAAAAACACAATAAAGTACACCTATGAAACCATTGCGCTACTTAAAGAATTACGTATAGAAAAAGGCTTAGCCGCTTGTTATAATATACTAGCCTCTGCCTATAAAAGTTTGGGAGAATACCCAAAATCCATCGACAACTATATGGAGTGTTTGCGGTATGCAAGACGAACGAGTAATCAAGTACAAGAGGCTAACGCTTATCAAAATATTGCGACTTTATATTTACTCCAAAAGGATTATAAAAAATCTGCCGAAAATTTAGATAGAGCTGCAGATTTGTATCGAACTATTGGCGATGATGATGGTGTACTCACTACCCTATTCAACTTTGCAAATATCCTCAAAGAAGAAGGTAAATTTGATCAGGCACGAAAACATTATCAAACTGTTTTAGACTACAGATTAAAAGAAGGAAATAAAGCGGTTGTTGCCTATGTAAATATTAATTTATCCCAAATGTTGGTCGTAGAAGGTAAATGTACAGAAGCCATAATGGCTTTAAAGAAAACATTGGGGTTATTAGAAGAAGTTAAATTCAACTCAGACATTGCTATTGTATTAAACGATTTGGGGCTTTGTGAAAGTAAATTAGGGAATACCAAATCGGCTATAAATTATTTTCAACGCGCCTTAGCCATTGGAGAAGAACAATCATTATTACAATATAAATCTGATATTTATAAAAATTTAGCGCAACTCTATCAAAAAGAAAACAATTACAAAAAAGCATTAGAATTTTATAAAAAAGGAGTTACAAGTGTTGCTGATCAGAATTCCTTAGATAAGGAGAAATACGTCGTAACAATTCAAGAACGCTATGAAGCAGAGTTAAAAGAAGCCCGAATTCAACTTTTAGAAAAAGAACAAAAACTAAGTGAAGCCGAATTACAAAAAGTAGAACTTACTGTAAAACGACAAAAACTCATTAGAAATGCACTTATTGCTGGATTTATATTTGTACTACTCACCTTAATAATACTAAGACTTTTCTACATTCAGCGTTTACATGCGCAAAAAGAATTGAGTTTACAACAAGAAGAAAATGCCAAACAGCAGCTAAAAAAAATGATAAATGATCATAAATTATCTGTTATAGAGCGGTACCAAGAAGGACAAGAAGAGGAACGATCGCGCTTAGCTCGCGAAATTCATGATGGCATTGGAAGTGATTTGGCAAGTATAAAAATTGCTTATGAGCATTATACAGAGCACCAGAAAGAAGATCCTAAATCTAAACGTATTGCAGCAGCCATAAACAATGCATGTATCGATGTGCGTAGTCTGTCGCATCAATTACACCCACTGCCCTTTTCAAAAATAGGTTTTACAAGTTTCTTAAGTGATTTTATTGATCAGATCACAAAAAGATCAGATATTAAAATTCAAACCTTTTTCTTTCCTGAAGAAGACATTGATTTGTTATCAGAAGAACTTTTGGCGGATGCTTATCGCATTGTTCAAGAATTAATTAATAATATTTTAAAACATGCAGAAGCCTCGCATGTAGATGTGCAACTCACCAAGCATAAAGATCATTTAAATATTGTAGTTAATGATGATGGTATAGGCTTTCAAAAAAATAAAAAACAAGGCATAGGACTCCGAAATATTAAGGAACGTTTACAAAAAGTAAAGGGCACTTTAGATATTGATAGTAATTCTGGGCATGGCACCTCAATAACTATAGACATTCCCATAAACTAATACATTGTGAAAAAAGCAAATATAATAATAGCAGACGACCACTTAATGTTCCTTGAAGGTATTAATACCATTTTAAGCGATATGCAAGAAATAGGTGACGTGCATTTAGCAACCGAAGGAAAGCAAGTACTTAGATTACTCAATCAGTTTGAAATTGATTTAATTATTAGCGATATAAGTATGCCAAAAATGGATGGCATACAGCTACTTACAGAACTAAAGAAAAAACATAATAATGTAAAAATTATAATGTTGAGTATGTTAGACAATCATAGAACCGTGCATAAAGTGATACAAAAAGGCGCGGATGGTTTTGTCCCGAAATTTACCAGTAAAGAAGAATTACAAAAAGCGGTTAGGACAGTATTAAATGATGAACAGTATTTTTCGGAGATTATAAAACAACGCTATTTGGAAAGTGTGTTTGAGCGAAAAAAGTATAAAAACATAGAATTATCTCCGCGTGAAAAAGAAGTTTTAACCCTTTTAGGAGATGAACTGACCTCAAAGGAAATTTCAGAAAAATTATTTATTTCTGTCAATACAGTAGAAACCCATCGGAAAAATATTCTCTTAAAAACAGGCTCTAAAACCACAACAGGTGCTGTAAAATATGCCATTGAATCTGGCCTGTTTGATTAATAGAAACATTGGCTTGTATACTAAAATTCAAGCCGATGTGATGTACTCTTAAAAACGTTTATTAGAACCCTGTTATTTTATTCTAATCCCTTCCGCTTCAACGGTGTCCAAGATTTGTCTTAATTCTTCACGGTAAGACATGGTATCATTCTCATCAGTTAATAATTCACCACGATAGATAAATTTAGTTTCTAAATCAAAATACACAACGTAAAGTCCTGTTTGTGGATTTCTCCATTTACCTTTTCCTTTATTTACAATCCGTTTATCTTCTAAATACTGTACCCAAGCCCCTCTAGACAAAGTCGATTTATCCATATATATTTTACTGTGCTCCGTTGTTTTATAATAAGGATATGGTGTTTCTAATTTAGCCTGTATGTTTTTTAGAATCATTGTTTTTAAAGTTTCAAAACCAACTGCTTTTTCGGACAATAACATTGGTTTAGCATGCCATTTACTGTCTTCAACTTCTAACGGAATAATCATAAAACCTTCTGGATGACTAGTTGTTCTAATTCGTAAACTAAATTGATAGGCCGATTCTAACTCTTCAATAGATTGACTTAACCTATCTATAAAACGTGCCACGATAGCTTCCAGTTCATTTGGTTTTATATCTGTCTTAAAATTTAAATCAATAATTTCTGTAGAAAACTTTATTTCAGGAATTTCTTCTTTAAAATCGGCAATCACCGCTTGTCTGGTTTCATAACGTGTTAGGGCACGTTTATATAAATCATCCACAGTCATTGCGTCTGCAATAGGATACATGGGTAAAGTGTCGTTTTCTAATATATTTTTAAGATTAAGATGCGTATAAAATTCTATTTCCGGAATGTCCTTATCATAAATTAGCATCCCATACATATTAGGATCCATAGTTGCGGCATTAAAAAATAGACTTAAATCACTATAAGCCAATTTTCCTTTGTATTTGTTTTGTAAATATGCTTCTAAATTACGTGCTGCTTTTTTTTTAGGAATTCCAATATATTTGGAGCATCCCGCTAAAATGAGTACTAATACTAGAAGACAAATAATAGATATAATTGTAATTTTCATTGCTTTTAAGTTTGAAACTTAAATGTAGAGCAATCTATTAGCAAAGCACTCACGGAATTCAGTGAGTTTTTTTATTCCCTTATTCAGGGTGTTTTTCAACCTATTACTTCCAATACCTTTGAAGTATTAATTAAATTAAAATAACGATTATGGGATTACAAGAAAAAAGAGCAGCAAAATCTATAGAAGATCAATATTTAGCTGATTACCAACAAGAAATTAATGAAATCGTGGGTAAAGAATTGCCAATACATATTAATTGGGACACCTTTGAATTAGATTTTATAAAGTTTGTGCCAAGTGTATGTTTACAGCGCCTTACAGATGGTATAAAATTGGTTTGTAAAGACGATATGGGTAAAGAGGCCATGGCAGAAAGTGTGACTTCTATTGAAGTATACTGCATCCCAAATGAAGGTGCTGAAGCTAAAAAAGAATTAAAATTAGAGGATGGTGTATTTTCTTTAACAGCATGTTGGGGTGGTCACCACAGTGGTTATTTTATAGATTTAACAATCCGTGAATATTTAGAAAATAATTTATAGTTTTAAAGCTATGATCAGAAAACAAGGAGAAGCTAAGATTGGTTTTCTCCTTTTTTTATGAGGTAATAAATGACTCTTAGTAGAATACAGAAAAGCCTTTAAGTTAATTTCTTAAAGGCTTTTCTGTATTTATGGGGAAACTTTTTACTAGTTTAATCTCACAGTATTAAACGTTACACCCTTCATAACCATACTAAAGTATGCATCGCTATGCGCATTATATTCAGAAAAAGACTGACTAAAACTGACCACAGTCGCCTTATCAAACTCTATAACTACAGAAGCTATTTCTTGATCTCTATGATAAACCTTAGCGCTACCAGACCATTCTCCAGGTTGGTTAGAAATCCATGCCATAAATAAAGGATCATTAACCATTTTTGTTGTCCCTGAAAAATTTACGTCTATCGGTTTTTTTTCTTCAGTATAATAATCATTATTAAAACTATAGTCACAATGACTTAAGACAAAAGCTTTTTCTGTATTATTATCTTTTCTTATTAATAATTCTATTCGGCTAACCACGTTAGAGTCTTGCATATTGTTTTGTTTTAGTGTTATAAAAATTTTTCGATTTGATCTTGCAGCTGTTTCGCTTTAATAAAACTCTTTAAACCTTTAGAAGTATCTATGGTGACAGTAACAACCTCTTTATCCCTTATTAAGTTATTCTCGCTCCCCAAACAGAAGTTAATAGTGGAAATGGCCTCTGTAAACGCTGCTTTTGCTAAGTGATCTGTTGCTATTTTAAAAAGTGTATCTTTTAATAACGGTACAACTTTTGAAGCATAAAACTTATCCAAATCTTCTGGAGTTCCATCATGCACATAAACTATAGAAATTTCTTTATCTAAAGCGACTTTAATTTCTAATTCTAAATTTTTAATATCTTTTTTAAGCTGAAGTACCGTTGGTATATCATCAGCATCTGGAGTAAAAGGAATGTTTCCATCCGATAAAAGGTAGGCATGCTTATTTATGTTGCTCAAAGAAATAGAAGAAATAGAATGGACTTCTATATATTGAAATTGTGCATCGCGATCATAAATATCACATAATAAAACTACTTTTTTTTCTGCATCATAGTTTACAAAAAATCCAGAAGCAGTATCAGAATGTGTAGAGATTGCAACCTTAGGCATGCGCGGTCTTTCTTCTTTTCTTTCTATATCTGCTATTTCTTGTACTATTGCTAAAACCTCATTAGTATCTAATACAGGTAACTGTAACATTGTTTTAAAATCCATAATTGTAAATTTTTATTCCTTACAAAATTGAACATTTAAACACATACTTTTCTAACCGTATTCAGGGATATTGTATCATTATCATTTTTTTTACAAACCATATCACACCAAGTAACATCTACAAAATTGGGTTTAGACGCTTTAAAGGATCGTAGTGTAAAGGTTAAGCGAAATTAAATGTTGAAATTTTTTAAAGCTTAATTTAGAACGAATAATTGAATGAGTAATGAAGCAAATAAAAGAACCATAAGCCTAATTAACATACGGATACATAATTTCAATGCTGTTCGGTTAACAATAGACTTGCTTTTTTTTTTTGCCTTCTAAGCAGGCGGACCTAAGTTCTAATCCTGGTGCGATCACAAAAAGCCTTAATGGCAATGTTGAGGCTTTTGTGTTTTTAACAAATAGTTCTATAAACCTTAATAATAAAGAGGTACGCTTTTTTAATACGCGTTAAAAACAGATCTCTCCCACCCACAAATTATGATCAAATATCAGTTAATAATTAAAATTATTTCATGCAAGTTTTCAGAATCACACACACTTTACACACACAAATTATTTTTTTAATAAAATTTGATGCTCGTTTTTAATGATCCATACTACTTCTTGTTTTTAAACAAAAATTGTATTTGATAATAATCTCGTTTTCCCTACATAATCAGCGGAGGAGAGTAAATAGATTTATTGTATAATTAATATTATCCTTACATTTATCTTTTACTAATGTTGGTCTATCCTAAATCCTATGCGTTTTTTTAGCAACTATTTTATATTATTTTTTTGCCCTTTACTATCCTCCCAAAACACTGCACAATTAGACAGTTTATTAAGGAAAGGGATTGAGGCTCGGATTGAAATGCAATATCCGCTATCGCTAGAGATACTAACTAATGTACGAACTGTTGCCGAGGAAAACCAATGGTATAAACAGCAATTTTTGGCCTTAAATAATATTGGCACCAACTATTATGCTATGTTGGATTACGGCGAAGCGCTAGACAATTATCTCGAAGCATATACCATTGCGTTAAAACATTTGGATAATAATGAAGAGATGATAGTTTTAAACAATATTGCCATCCTTTATAGTAAAGAAGGTGATTTGCTTAAGGCTCAAGAATATTTTTTAAAAGCATATGTACAAGCAAAAGAACATAATGAAAGTATTAAAATTGGTATTTATGCCGTTAACTTAGGTATTGTTGCCAACCAACTTAACAGATTGGATGAGGCAACGAATTATTTGAAGGAAGCAAATGAAATGCTACAACATAAGCCATCAATCGCTATTATTGGTGATATTGCACTGGCTGAAAATAAATATAAAAGAGGAGAGTTTCTAGTGGCACAATCCTTAGCACAACAAATATTACCAAAACTAGACCCAATTGCCAATATTGAAGAACGCGTGTTGCTTCTTATTCTACTATCCAACATTGCAAAAGATATTGATGAAGGCGAAAATTCAATTTTATATGCCCAACAAGCGCTGCATGCAGCAGAAAATTATGAAAATAAAATAATGGCATACGAGCAACTTGCCACTGTTTATGAAAAAAGCAAGTTGTACAGTAAAGCACTGCGAGCCAAAGACTCTCTGATTTCGTTGAATGCATCGGTTAATAATATGAAGAACGGCAAACTATTTGAAACCAATAGGGTTAAATTTGAAATTGCAGATTACCAACGAGAATTAAAACTTAATAAGGAGCTAAACCAAAGGGAAACAACGACGCTTTACGGACTTTTGGGTGCTGCTATATTGGTCATTTTTCTAATTGCTTGGGCATTAAGGAATATGTATTTAAAAAACAAGCAACGCAAAATACTTAATAAACGTAGCAAAGAAATAATAAATTTGGAACTTCAAAAAAAGGAGAGTGACAATTTACTTTTGGAAAAACAGTTAGTTGCAAAAGAAACTATGGCACTACTAGAGCAAGAACGGTTACGAAATGAAATTGAAAATCGGAACCGGAAACTTGCAACAAAAGCATTACAAATTTCAAGCAGAAATGAGTTATTAAAAGAAGTAATTAATAGTCTTTCAGGGCAAACAGAAGTAACCAAAAATGCATTGCTATCAAAAAAAGTAAAAGAGTTGAAAATGCTTTTGAAAGGTGATGCAGAATGGGAGAGTTTTCTAACACATTTTGAAGAGGTGAATCATGGTTTTCTTTCAACCCTAAAAAAAAATCATCCTGAACTCACTGTTAACGATATCCGTTATTTAAGTAATCTTTACATGGACCTCTCTAGTAAAGAAATTGCGTCACTTTTTAATATTACCGTAGAAGCTTCTCGTAAACGTAAAGAAAGGATAAGTAGTAAAATTGGCCTAAAGGACAGTCAGCAACTATATAGCTACATATCAAGTATTTAGCATTAGATGTCACACTTTTTATTTGAGCTGTCACAGTAATTATGTGGTAATTTCTAAGATTAAGAATTTTTGTGCATAGTATTGAATTCTAATCAAAATTAAAACCATGAAAAAATTAATTACTGCTTACCTTTTCTTTTTAAGCTTTTGTATTCAACCTATTTTTGCTCAATTCGAAGTGTTAGGTTCTGAAGATTATGGGAGAATTTTCTCTCTCACTTATGACGCCAATGTACCTAATAAGGTTTACGCTCATACTTTAAAAAATCATATATTAGTATCTACAGATAATGGAGGAAGCTGGGATATTCTTTACTCTTTGCCTATTGGTGAATCTGCCTCAATTGAAGAGATGAAACTAACTGCAGATGGTACAGGCTTAAGTTTTATAGCTATAACACCAAACCGTCCATATGGTGCTATAATGATTTATAATATTACATCGAATGAAGTTTCAAAAACTTTTAATTTGCCTAACCAAAATTTAAACGGTAATGCAGTATCATATTCTTTTTACGAAGGAGATTCCGATATATTATTAGTAGACACTAATTTAGGTCAAACGTTTTACACCGCAGATAGCGGATTAAGCTGGGAAACAGTTTACGATGCTCAAGACTATGATGCCGTGTCTATATTTAATGTTGCTATAAGCCCTAATAATCCTGAAAAATTATTTCTTGCTAGAGGTATGGAAGCTGGCTTACTTATTTCAGAAGATGCAGGACAAACATGGGAGGTTAAGCTTGACGGTGTTAGTTTAGAAGCTATAGCTTTTGACCCTTCTAATACAGAAACCCTTTTAATTGGAACAGCTGGAACTTTTGATTCTACAATTGAAAATCTATATAAATCTACAGATGGAGGCGAGACTTTCAATATTGTACCAATAACATGGACTACGGGAGTTTTAGATGGTATAAATACAATTCATTACAATCCTCTTAATCCTTCACAGATTATTATTTTGGAAGAAAATGAAATTGTAATTTCTAGAGATTCTGGTGCTACTTGGCAAAATATAGTGTATTTGGAGGATAATCCTTTAAGTTATAGTTTCGGGAAACATGCTAGTTTCAACCCACAGAACTCTGAAGAAGTACTTATAACGAGTAATTATGTCCCATTATTTTCAACAGATGGAGGTGAGACCGTTACATGGTTAAAAAGTCCATATTATGCAAGTGAAGGCAATTTGGAATTGTACTTGGACGATGAAAATGCTAATTTATATTATGGTGTGCGATTTGGTTTTGTGCATCGCGATTTGAATACAGAGTTAGAATTAGAATACAATGTTTTGCCGTTTAATTATTCGTCATCTAACCCAGGTCCAACTGTTTTAGCAGATAAAATAACAGCGAATAGAATATTTACTTTAACCCCAAGTTTCATGGGTTCTAATTTTGAAGTGAGCCATGACAATGGTGTTACAAAGCATTTTTTGACCTCCTTGTATATGAATGGGTTTACGGCGTTAGGCACCTACCCTCAAGCTAATGAAACGGTAATGGTTGCTTTTTCAGGCTTTTCGCCAAGTGATACTGTATTGAAAAAGTTTGATTTTACAGATATTAATAGTGTAGTGCAAACAGATATTACACTACCCTTTCTAGATATAATAAACGGTATCTTAATAGACAGTTCTGGTAAAATTACTTTATCTGTAGGGGTAGAAATATACTCTTCTACCGATGATGGTAACACATGGAGTAACGATAGTAACGGACTAGAAGTTATGACGTCAGATGATCTTATTTTCGATTTGAAAAGGGATCCTTTTAATGCCAATACATTAGCTATAGCAACTTCAAAGGGAATATTTATTTCTACAGATAGTGGAGAAAATTGGGTACAGAAGTCTACCGATTTGGTTTTTAAACTGTGCTTTTCAACAGAAACAGAAGGCGCTATTGTTGCCACAACCTATACATCGGAAGTATCTGAATTTTCCTTGAGTTTTTCTACGGATAGTGGTGATAGCTGGGACACTTTTAATAATGGACAATTGTTGAGTATCTCTAGCCGCTCTGCTGCCTATCAATTTTATGAAAATTCAGTTAAAGTTTATATAGGAAGTTTTGACCTAGGACTGCTTACGTACACTATAGATTTTACGTCGTTGAGTAATTCAGATTACGACAAAACAAACCAAGTTATGGTTTACCCTAACCCTGTTAATGATGTTCTAAACATAAAACTACAGGATAATGCAAGTTTTAAAGTAGCCCTTTATAATATGACCGGGCAGCAAATGCTAAATGCAGATGGTATTGAAAAATTAGACATAAGTCACCTCGCTCCTGGCATGTATTTGTTACGTGTAATTTCTAGTTCTAATAAGGTTTTCCTTAAAAAAATAATTATTGATTAATTATTATTTTATACTTTTAAAAAGCCCTGGAATTCATTTTCTAGGGCTTTTTTGGGTTAGAACCAATATATAATTATAGTCTGAATTTATATCATTTATAGAATTTCCTTTTGGATATATAATCTATCTCAAAAATCGGTTAAAAAGACGATCTTAATCTAAAGAAATTCAAAACATTATTAGGATTGTACTTTTCAAAAGCTACTCTTTCATCTTACTAGCATTTAGCTTCTGTTCCTTTGTTACACCTTAACATATAACTAATTAAGACACCCTATTCCGCAAGAGTAATTTCAATAAATATCAAACCATTACAGTATAATCCATTTAGAAATAGAATAAACTTTTTTACTCTTTAAATTACATTTAAATCAGAAAAAGAATAGATTTTACTTGTATTTATTCAGGATACTCAATCCTCAAATGATAAATATTAGCCAACTTAAACTTAAGTACTTTTTTAAGCGATTGAATTTCTTTAAAGGTGATATCAGCATTTAGAAACTGACCACCTTCCATCTGCTTGTTAATTATGTTCTCAACAAAATCATTAATTTTAGTGCTTGTTGGTTCTTTTAAACTTTTAGAAGCTGCTTCAACACTATCGCACATCATAAGTATGGCTGTTTCTTTACTAAATGGAGTTGGTCCAGGATAAGTAAAATCTCTGATATCAACATTTTCATTTGTTGCCTTTTCCTTCATATAGAAATAATAAACCAAACTCGTGCCATGATGCGTTCTTATGAAATCTATAACACGATCTGGAAGATTATATTTTTTAGCGGTTTCAATGCCGTTTAAAACATGATCTATAATAATTTTCGCGCTTTCTTTATTCGATAATTCATCATGTGGGTTAATACCTGTACTCTGGTTTTCTGTAAAATACGTCGGATTATTCATCTTACCAATATCATGATACAAGGCTCCTACCCTAACCAACATGGCATTTGCTCCGATTTCGTTGGCTGATGCTTCTGCTAAGTTGGCAACGTTTAACGAGTGATGAAATGTTCCTGGTGCTCTGTTAGATAATTCTTTCAATAATTTGGTATTGGTATCAGAAAGCTCTAAGAGTGATACATCAGAGACTAATCCGAATATTTTTTCGTATATATAAATCAAAGGTTGAACAAATAATGTTGCCAAACCAGAAAGAATAAACATGCCAAAAATCTCAAATTTTAAACCTGTTAATTGCCCTTCGTGAATTACGAAAAACGCAAAGTAGGCTATGATATATATAAACGTTATTTGTCCTACAGATATAAAAAGATTTGCGCGTTTATACAATTCAGAAACAGTTAATATAGTAACCATACCTGCAATAATCTGAAGGAACATATACTCGTAACTATTAGGCACTACAAAACCTAAAAGCAACACGGTAAGCACATGCGTAAACAACCCCAATCGCGCATCGAAAAAAGCCTTTAAAACCAATGGTAAAATACATAGTGGCACTACATATATATATTGAGAATTAAAGTTGATGACTAACGTACTTAAAAATATCATTAACGCGATATTAAAAAATATGAATGTAACTTTAGTGTTGTTTAAAAAAACTTCTTTTCTGTACTTACTAAGAAATAATAATAGCATAAGAAGAGCCAAAGCCACTAACAAAGTATAGGCTATAAGTACCCAATTGTAATTGGTTGAATTCCATACTTGCGATTCATATTCAGATTTTAGCGAGCTTAAAATATCATATTGCGCTTCTTCAATAACCTGACCTTTTGAAATAATAAGCTGATCTTTCTCTACACGACCTCTTGTTAGGGATATTCTAGACAATTCTTCTTCTAATGCCTTCTCTGTTAGGCTTCCATTTAATTTAATATTAGGTTTTATAACATCGAAAAAAACAGATATCATGCGCTTTTTTACATCAATAGGAATTGAATTCCCCATATCAGACTCAACACGACTCCGTAAATTACTCAATTCAAATAAGCTGCCATATTGAATTTCTTTTTCAACTTTATTGGCTGTCGCTAATTTTACCGGTCTATCATCCGCATAATTGTAATCTAAATCTAAAACGCCAACGTTGTAAAGATTATTAACTATTGTTTTTCCCTTTTTATATAAGTCTGAGTTTTCACTAATAAAATTACTAGAGTCTTTAAACACCTGATTAAATCGTGCTAAATAATCAGAAAACACCTCATCTTTAACGTCTCTATTTATTTCAAAATAAACAAGACTTCGGTCTTTAATTTCATTTTTCTCGGCATCAATTTCCGCTTGAGACTTTTTAATAGCAAAATTAAAAGGAGCGTATAAATTTTCAGATTGCCAAGGTTTCCCTTTTTCAAATGAATATCTAAATTTTCCTGTTTTAGGAAACAGATATACTATAAACAATGTTGTTACAATGAACAACAAAATCTTATAGACTAAAGCGTGATTCTTATACCACTTATTGAAGAATACATTCATATACAATCAAATGTAATAAATATTAGAATTTTAGAAGGCTAATATCATTAATACATTCTCAAATCTCTCAAAAAATGTTTAATTTCGCATCAAATAACATCAAATATAATTACAATGAATAAGGACGTCGTTATAGTTTCAGCAGTAAGAACACCTATCGGAAGTTTTTTAGGTGGCCTATCTACAGTACCAGCACCACGATTAGGAGCTGCTGCTATTAAAGGAGCTTTAGATAAAATAAACTTGAAACCTGAATTGGTGGATGAAGTCATTATGGGAAATGTTGTTCAAGCTGGTTCAGGACAAGCACCTGCGAGACAAGCGGCTATTTATGCTGGTTTACCAAACACCGTTCCTTGTACCACTATTAATAAAGTTTGTGCTTCTGGTATGAAAGCCGTAATGCAAGCTGCGCAAGCGATACAATTAGGTGATGCTAATATTGTTGTTGCCGGAGGTATGGAAAACATGAGTTTAATTCCACATTATTACCACGCAAGAAGCGCAACTAAATTCGGACCAGCAACATTAGAAGATGGCATGCAGAAAGATGGCTTGGTAGATGCATATGATAATAACGCTATGGGCGTTTGTGCAGATGCCTGTGCTACGGAATATGATTTCTCTAGGGAAGATCAAGATGCTTATGCTGTTCAATCTTATAACCGCTCAAAAGCGGCTTGGGAGAATGGAAAATTTAATGATGAAGTGATTTCTATTGAAGTTCCACAACGAAGAGGAGAACCTGTTATTGTAGATAAAGATGAAGAATATACTAATGTAAGGATGGATAAAATTCCTGCATTACGACCTGCATTTACAAAAGACGGCACAGTAACTGCTGCAAACGCGTCTACAATTAACGATGGTGCTGCCGCCTTAGTTTTAATGAGCAGAGAAAAAGCAGAAGAATTAGGCTTAAAGCCTATTGCGACTATAAAAGGATACGCTGATGCTGCACATGAACCTGAATGGTTTACGACTGCACCATCTAAAGCATTACCAAAGGCACTAGCTAAAGCAAATGTAGAATTGGATGCTATTGATTTCTTTGAATTTAATGAAGCATTTTCTATTGTTGGTTTAGCAAATATGAAGATCTTAGGATTAACTGATAAAAACGTAAATGTAAATGGAGGTGCTGTTTCTTTAGGCCATCCATTAGGTTGCTCTGGAGCTAGAATATTAGTTACGTTAATTAATGTATTACACCAAAACGACGCTAAATTAGGTGCAGCTGCTATATGTAATGGTGGTGGTGGTGCATCTGCAATGGTATTAGAACGCGCTTAACTAAACCCTATGCAATACGGCATTTGCAATCTTGGAATTGTACCAATACGATTAGAACCTACCGATACCAGTGAAATGGTAACGCAAGCTTTATATGGTGATTACTTTAAGGTCTTAGAACAACGTAAGCAATGGAGCCGTATTCGTTTTGCTTTTGATAAGTATGAAGGTTGGATAGATAATAAACAATATCTAGAAATTGAAGAATCTAACTATAATAATTTAGATAAGTCTGATATTAATTTATCTAAAGACTTAATTGAATTTGTTTCAGATGCTTCTAATAATTTATATCCTATTCCTGTTGGATCGGATTTAAATGGCTTGAATTTATTAAATCATAATTTTGATGGTGCTGCGTTAACTTCAAAATGTACTAAAGAGCATATTATAAAATCCTCTTTTCTATTTTTGAATGCTCCTTATTTATGGGGAGGAAAAACGCCCTTTGGAATTGATTGTTCTGGCTTTACGCAAATGGTTTATAAGCTTAACGGTTACAAGCTTTCTAGAGACGCATCAGAACAAGCTACCCAAGGTGAAGCCTTAAGTTTTATTGAAGAAAGCGAACCAGGTGATTTAGCCTTTTTTGATAACGCAGAAGGTAACATTACGCATGTTGGTATTATAATGGAAGATAATTATATTATCCATGCGCATGGTAAAGTAAGAATTGATCGCTTAGATCATAGTGGTATCTATAATATTGATAAAAACACACATACTCATAAGCTAAGGGTTATTAAAAAAATTGTATAAAAAAAAGCGACTTTTCAGTCGCTTTTTTCTTTTATGGTTTACTGTAATTTTTAATTACCGTTTGCTGAAGTTTCAATTTCCTCTATTTTAGCTCGCATTGCTTTGAATTTATCAGTTTCACCAAGTGCACTGTAAATATTCATTAATGTTCTTGCAGCATCAACATTAGTACTTTTCAATTCTAACGCTTTTTCTAAATAAGGAATAGCTTGTTGATATACTTGAGTACGCTTTTCTTTTAATTCATCATACTTTTTATTATCAGCAGAACTGGTTCCTAAATTATTCATTTGCTCAACTATTTCAGCCTCTCCATTTAAAATTACTACTGCTAAATTATTATAAGCATCAACGTAGTTTGGATTAATGGCAAGAGCTTTTTCATAATATTTTATAGCTGCCTCTGAATTACCACCTTCTGCAGCTAATACTCCTAAATTATATTGTAATTCTGCGTTAGTAGGATCCTTTTCAGTCGCTTCCTCCATTAAAGATCTAAACTTCTCTTTATTTCCCATTTTAAGGTAAACATTCGCTTCTGATAATAATAAACCAATATCATCTGGATTTTCAGCTCTAGCATCTGCCATAGCTCCTAATGCTTTTTCATTATCCCCTTGAGAAACATATATTAAAGCAATGTTTTTTACAATCTCAGCTGTTTTAGATTCACTTTTTTCATTTCTAGGATCTTTATGTAGTTTCGCTTTAACTGAAAAATCTCTTGATGATTTATTAGCAAAGTTTTCTTCTTCGCCAGTTTCAACATTAGTTGCATAGTAATTCATTTGTGCACCACTATACCCCATGTTTTTAAGTTGCAGGTAATAATCTAAAGCCGTATTGTAATCTGGTTCTGTTACTGCAGAAGAAGCGGCATAATAAAGATACAAGGTATCTTTAGGTGACATTCTATATACTTTTTCAAAACCTTTTGCCGCTACTTTATAATTTTTATTAGTAAATGCGTCATTAGCTTTAGTTAAAAAAGTATTAACCATACCTGTTGTCATTTCATTAGCTTCTTGGGTGTACTTTAATTTCCCCATCTTAGATTCTAGCGCTTTCAAGTTGTCTAAACTTGTTATAGCCTCATCTACATTAGCATCTGTACCGTTGCCGTTTGCATACAATGCTTTTGCTTTCAATAAATAAAATTTAGCCTTAGACTTATCGTCCATACTTCCAATTAAAGCTTCCGCCTCAGTTGTTGCTGATTTAGCATCAGCAAAATTTGAATTTTTAAGTGCTTTCTCTATTGCCTTTATCTCATTTTTTTGTGCAAAAGACAATGACGTAATTGCTACAACTAGCACTAATGTCAGTAATTTTTTCATCTTGTATTAAATCGTTTTGTTGTTAATTATTCGCTTTCTGTGTCATTATTATCAATTGCCGTGCCATCTTCAATAGAGTCTTCATTGTCTAATACCTCAGCATCTACATCTATTATGATTTCCTCTTCGTCATCTTTCATTACTTTAGCCACAGCCGCAATAGAATCGTTTCCTTTTAAGTTAATGAGTTTTACACCTTGTGTTGCTCTACCCATTACACGTAAATCAGCTACAGCCATTCTAATAGCTATTCCTGATTTATTGATGATCATTAAATCATCCTCATCGGTTACATTCTTAATAGATACTAAGTTACCTGTTTTTTCTGTAATGGAAATAGTTTTTACACCTTTTCCTCCTCTATTGGTAATTCTGTAATCTTCTAAGCTAGAACGTTTTCCATAACCATTCTCAGAAACTACAAGAATATTGCTTTCCATATCATCGACAGCAATCATACCTATTACCTCATCTGTTTTTTCATCTTGAAGTCTAATACCTCGAACACCAGAAGCATTTCTACCCATTGGTCTTGTCTTAGCTTCCTCGAATCTAATAGCTTTACCAGACTTTAAGGCTAACATCACTTGGCTCTCACCTGTTGTTAACTTCGCTTCTAATAATACATCATCCTCCTTAATAGTAATGGCATTAATACCATTAGATCTTGGTCTAGAATATTGCTCTAAAGATGTTTTCTTAACCTGACCTTGTTTCGTTGCCATAATGACATAATGACTATTAATGTAGGCTTCATCTTTTAAATCTTGCGTACAAATAAAAGCCATCACCTTATCATCTTGCTCAATATTTATTAAATTCTGAATCGCTCTACCTTTAGAAGTTTTAGAGCCTTCTGGAATTTCATAAACACGCATCCAGAAACATTTCCCTTTTTGCGTGAAGAATAACATGTATTGGTGATTAGTACCTACAAATAAATGTTCTAAGAAATCTTCGTTACGTGTTGTTGATGCTTTTTGTCCAACTCCTCCTCTATGCTGAGTTTTATACTCTGTAAGTAATGTACGCTTAATGTAACCTGCATGAGAAATAGTAATCACAACTTGTGCATCTGGTATCATATCTTCAATACTCAAGTCTCCACCTGCATATTCAATTACAGAACGACGCTCATCACCATACTTGTCTCTTACAACCTCAAGCTCTTCTTTAATAATAGCCATACGACGATCTTTTCGGTCTAAGATATCTTTAAGGTCTATAATTGTTTTCATGATGTCATCATACTCAGAACGTAATTTATCTTGTTCTAAACCTGTTAACTGACGCAAACGCATCTCAACAATGGCTTTTGCTTGAATCTCAGATAATTTAAAACGTTCAATTAAACTATTACGAGCCTCTTCTGCATTAGATGACGCACGAATAATTTTAATAACTTCATCGATATTATCAGAAGCTATAATTAAACCTTCTAAGATATGTGCACGTTCTTCTGCTTTACGCAACTCATAAGTTGTACGTCTAACCACAACATCATGTCTATGCTCTACGAAATAATGAATTAATTCTTTTAAGTTTAATAATTGTGGACGACCATTAACTAGTGCAATATTATTTACACTAAAAGACGTTTGTAAAGCCGAATATTTATATAATTTATTAAGAACGATATTTGGAATTGCATCACGCTTTAAAACGTAAACGATACGCATACCATTTCTATCCGATTCATCACGTATAGAAGCAATACCATCCATTTTCTTTTCATTAACTAAATCAGCAGTCTTTTTAATCATGTCTGCTTTGTTAACTTGGTAAGGTATCTCAGATACAATGATACATTCTCTACCTTGTACTTCTTCGATAATAGCTTTTGCACGCATTACAATACGTCCACGACCTGTATGGAAAGCTTCTTTAACACCATCGTAACCATATATTGTTCCACCTGTTGGAAAATCTGGTGCTTTAATGTGTTGCATTAACTCATCGATTTCAATATCATTGTTTTCAATATAAGCTATAGTACCATCTACAACTTCGGTTAAGTTATGCGGAGGCATATTGGTAGCCATACCAACGGCAATACCAGATGCACCATTTACTAAAAGCCCTGGGATACGCGTTGGAAGAACAGTCGGTTCTTCTAATGTATCATCAAAGTTTAATTTATGATCTACAGTTTCTTTATCAATATCTGCCAACATGTCTTCAGATATTTTACGCATTCTAGCCTCTGTATAACGCATTGCTGCAGGACTATCACCATCAACAGATCCAAAGTTACCTTGTCCATCAACTAACATATAACGTAAACTCCATTCCTGAGCCATACGAACCATTGCATCATAAACCGAGGTATCTCCATGTGGGTGATACTTACCTAAAACTTCACCAACTATTCTTGCTGATTTTTTATGTGCACTATTTGCTCTAATACCAAGCTCGTGCATACCGTAAAGCACACGTCTATGAACTGGTTTTAAACCATCTCTTACATCTGGTAACGCACGTGACACAATGACCGACATTGAATAATCAATGTAAGCCGATTTCATTTCATCTTCAATGTTAATTGGAATGAGTTTTTCTCCTTCTGCCATATATAAAATAAATTAGTTTTTTGTGAATTTCAATAACGTGCTAATATAACCAAAATACTACTGTTTATAGTCAAAATTAATCAGGTTTTTGGGAATTTTTATTAACAATCTTGGATATCTTTTTCGTTAATAAGTATCTCTTATTTTCCTTTGATTTAAAATGCTTTTTTACTCTCTTCGTTTCAAGCATTTGATAAATATCAAATAAGTATTAAAACGACACCAATAATTCGTTTCTATTGCACTCATATTTCACTAATAGACAAAACCTTAACAAACAAACCCTAAGGTTTTAATTATTCATTCAAGTACAATTAAATTCAAGTTATTTAGGACTCATTTTAAAATTCATTTGGTTTAGGTATAGTTTTTGACCTATAGTCAATATGTTTTTATTATTTTTAAAGCAGAAAGGAATATAATATGGATGATAATTTTTCCCCAAGAGTTAAAGATGTTATTGCTTATAGCAAAGAAGAAGCATTGCGTTTAGGTCATGACTTTATTGGTACTGAACATTTAATGCTAGGTCTTTTAAGAGATGGCAATGGCAAAGCGATAGATATTTTAAGCGCCTTAGATGTGGATTTAAACCACTTAAGACGTAAAGTAGAGATATTGAGTCCGGCTAACCCTAATATCGTAACAACATCTAACGAAAAAAAGAACTTACACCTTACCAGACAAGCAGAGCGTGCTTTAAAAACAACATTTTTAGAAGCCAAATTATTTCAAAGCACCTCAATAAATACGGCACATCTATTATTGTGTATTTTAAGAAATGAAAATGACCCTACAACAAAGCTTTTAAATAAGCTAAAAGTAGATTATGATAACGTTAAAGAAGAATTTAAATCTATGATAACTAGCGAAGATGATTATTTAGACACTCCCAAAGCAGAATCGTTTTCTGATGATGACATGAATGAAGAGGAAGAAACAAAACAGAATCCATTTAGTGGACAATCTAATAAAACGAATAAAAAATCAAAAACACCTGTTTTAGATAACTTTGGAAGAGACTTAACTGTACTTGCAGAAGAGGATAAATTAGATCCCGTTGTCGGTAGAGAAAAAGAAATACAACGTGTATCTCAAATTTTAAGTCGAAGAAAGAAAAACAACCCTTTATTAATAGGAGAACCTGGCGTTGGTAAATCTGCCATAGCTGAAGGTCTAGCCTTACGAATTGTAAAACGTAAAGTCTCACGCACCTTGTTTAATAAGCGTGTCGTAACTTTAGATTTAGCAAGTTTAGTGGCTGGCACAAAATATAGAGGGCAGTTTGAAGAACGTATGAAAGCCGTGATGAACGAGCTTGAAAAGAACGATGATATTATTCTCTTTATAGATGAAATTCACACTATTGTTGGTGCTGGTGGAGCAACCGGAAGCTTAGATGCTTCTAATATGTTTAAACCCGCTTTAGCAAGAGGAGAGATACAATGTATTGGTGCAACTACTTTAGATGAATACAGACAATACATTGAAAAAGATGGTGCTTTAGAGCGTCGTTTTCAGAAAGTCATTGTTGAACCAACATCAGTAGAAGAAACGATTGAAATCCTAAACAATATTAAAGGTAAGTACGAAGAGCATCACAATGTGAATTATACCGATGAAGCGATTGAAGCTTGTGTAAAATTAACGAGTCGTTATATGACGGAACGTTTTTTACCAGACAAAGCTATCGATGCTTTAGATGAAGCAGGTTCGCGTGTTCATATTACTAATATTGATGTACCAAAACAGATTCTTGAATTAGAAAAGAAACTTGAAGAAGTTAAAGAAACCAAGAATAGCGTCGTTAAAAAGCAGAAATATGAAGAAGCTGCAAAGCTTAGAGATGATGAAAAACGATTAGAAAAAGAATTGGCTACTGCCCAAGAAAAATGGGAAGAAGAAACCAAACAACATCGCGAAATTGTAACAGAAGACAACGTTGCTGATGTCGTTTCTATGATGACAGGTATTCCTGTAAATAAAATTGCGCAAAAAGAGATTACAAAACTCTCTAAATTACCAGAACTAATAAAAGGAAAAGTTATTGGTCAAGACCAAGCGGTTTCTAAAGTAGTTAAAGCCATTCAGAGAAATAGAGCAGGATTAAAAGATCCTAATAAACCAATTGGTTCATTTATCTTTTTAGGACAGACTGGTGTTGGTAAAACACAACTAGCAAAAGTATTGGCACGCGAGTTATTTGATAGCGACGATGCCCTTGTTAGAATCGACATGAGTGAATACATGGAGAAATTTGCTATTTCTCGTTTAGTTGGTGCACCTCCAGGATACGTAGGTTACGAAGAAGGTGGTCAATTAACAGAAAAAATAAGACGTAAACCTTATGCTGTAGTCCTTTTAGATGAAATAGAAAAAGCACATCCAGATGTCTTTAATATGTTATTGCAAGTTTTAGATGATGGATATTTAACGGATAGTTTAGGTCGTAAAATTGATTTTAGAAATACGATCATTATAATGACATCTAACATTGGAGCCAGAAAATTAAAGGATTTTGGAAGTGGAGTTGGTTTTGGTACTGCAGCCGCAGTTGCTCAAGAATCAGATCATGCCAAAGCTGTGATAGAGAATGCTCTTAAAAAAGCATTTGCACCTGAGTTTTTAAACAGAATTGATGATGTTATTGTATTTAATGCTTTAGAAAAAGAAGATATTGGTAAAATTATTGATATTGAAATGACTAAGCTTATAGACAGAATAAAAGACTTGGGTTATGGACTAAAACTTACAGATAAAGCCAAGGATTATATTGCAGAAAAAGGCTTTGACAAGCAATATGGTGCAAGACCTCTTAATAGAGCGATTCAGAAATATGTTGAAGATGCACTTGCAGAAGAAATTATCAATTCTAAAATTCATGAAGGTGATACCATTATGATGGACTTAGATAGTGAAACAGGTGAACTTAGTATTAACATAACTTCATCTAGTAAAACGACTGAATCTTAAATCTAATTAAAAATTATAATTTTAAACTCCTTCGTAATGAAGGAGTTTTTTTTTATCTTAACAAAGATATTTCTATAAAAAAATATGATAAAAAAGCTAACTTTTATCTTTGGAGAATTAACGATTTACGACAATTATGTATTGGCCGTAATGAAAGAAGGCGTCACTATTTCTCCCAATTACAATGATGTTTTAATTGATATCAGTGCAACCTATTTCCATAATAAACAATTTATTTATATTACACACAGAGTGCATTCGTATTCTGTGGATCCACAAATCTATTATCAAACTGAAAAAATTAAAAACTTAATCGGTTTTGCAGTGGTTTCTCAAAATTATCAGGCAAAGTTAAATGCCCAAATAGAAAAAATGTTTTTCAAAAAGCCCTTCAAGATTTTTACTGAATTAGAAGATGCTGTGACATGGGCAAAAGAAACAACTCAAATGGATTAATAAAACCTATTAGGTTTATCAGTTATTAAAATTCAATTTTATTTTAAATCGTAATGATTCAAAAACAATTCATCAATTTCAATATCTACATCTTTTAAAAATTGAATTGAAGCTTCTATAGAATCATGTAATACTTCATCTACTTTAATAAATGGCACCACTTTTCTGTATTGCTCTAAAAACGACTCTAACAAAGGAGATGTTTTTAAAGGTCTTCTAAATTCTAAGGCTTGTGACGCATTCATCAACTCAATAGCAATTACGCGTTCTACATTTGTAACTAAAGTATAAGCCTGCGTGGCAGCATTAGCGCCCATACTTACATGATCTTCTTGGCCATTACTAGACACAATGCTATCTACACTTGCGGGTGTTGCCATTTGCTTGTTAGCACTAACAATACTTGCTGCGGTGTACTGTGGAATCATAAACCCAGAATTAAGACCAGGATTATCAACCAAAAATGCAGGCAAACCTCTTAAACCAGATACCAATTGAAAAACACGACGCTCAGATATATTACCAATCTCAGCCATGGCGATCTTTAAATAATCTAATGCCAAAGCTAAAGGTTGACCGTGAAAATTACCTCCTGAAATAATTAAATCTTCTTCGTGAAAAATATTAGGATTATCCGTTACAGAATTGATTTCAGTTAAAATCACCTTCTCAACAAAATCTAAGGTGTCCTTTGTTGCTCCATGCACCTGAGGAATACAACGAAACGAATAGGGATCTTGTACATGTTCTTTTTCTCGCGTAATAAGCTCACTTCCTTTAAGAAACTCATTAAAACGCCTTGCCACTTTACGCTGTCCTGGATGTGGTCTTACCGCATGTACTAAATCATGGAAAGGATCCAAGCGACCATCAAAAGCATCTAACGATATACTAGCTATAATATCAGCTAAATAGGATGTTTTATGAGACATCAACAGTAAGTAAACACCGTAAGCACTCATAAACTGCGTGCCATTTAACAAAGCTAAACCTTCTTTAGCTTCTAATGTAATTGGTTGCCAATTAAACTCTTCTAAAATAGTTGCGGCATCGTACTCCTTTGAGTTATGCACCACTTTTCCTTTTCCTAACAGCGGCAAAGCTAAATGTGCTAATGGAGCTAAGTCACCCGAAGCCCCTAAAGAACCTTGGGTAAAAACGAATGGAAATATATCATTGTTAAAAAACTCAATAAGTCTATTTACTGTAGCTAACTGTACTCCACTATGACCATAACTCAGTGATTGTATTTTTAGAAGCAACATCACCTTAACTATAGATTCTGGCACACGATCACCTGTTCCACAGGCATGAGACATTACTAAGTTTTCTTGCAATTGACTTAAATCAGCATCTGAAATCTTTACATTATATAAAGAACCGAACCCCGTATTAATACCATACATTGGTTTTTTTTCACTAGCTAACTTTTCGTCTAGATATGTTTTACATTTCTGTATATTGTTTGCTGATGCTTCTGAAAGTTTTAGCTTTTTATTTTTATAAAAAATATTGTAAATAGTTACAATATCTAAAGCGTCAGAAGAAATGATATGATAGTTATCCATAAGGAATGATTTTAAGTTCTCAAAATTTGGGAATATAATTGGATTTTACAAGATTTTGTTAATAATTCATTCCAGCAAAGCATTAATTTTTTAATGTTTATTTTTGCATTCGAACAAAAAAACGAGTTATGAAACGATTATTATTACTTGGTATTGCTGCAACTTTATTTGCATGCAAAGGAGAACCTAAAGATTATGTTACACTTTCTGGGAAGATAGCAAATCCTGATGAAAGTAAAACTCTTAAGGTTTTTCAAGGAAGAGATTTCGAAAAAATTATTACCGTTAATGAGGATGGTACATTTAAAGATACTTTAAAAGTTGTCGCTGGTGATTATAACTTCCAACATGGAAAAGAATATGGTCAGATCTACCTAGAAAATGACAACACAACATCTTTTGAAACCGATTATGAATCGTTTATAGATTCTATGGTGTTTAAAGGTGATGCGTCAGATCTAAATAATTTTTCTGTTCAGTCTTTTTTAATCTCTAAAAACTATTTTACTGAAGATTTAGTAGGTACTAGTGATATGAAAAAAGTTGAAGAAGCTATTAAAGGTTATAAATCTGCATACGAAGATTTAAAAATTAAATATACTGATGTAGATTCTACTCATGTTGCCTCTATGGATAAAAACATAGATATGACGGTACAGCAACTTTCTAAATTTATGGAAAGCAAACAAGCCACACTTAACGCTTTCCCTAAAGGGTCAGCTTCTCCTGCTTTTGAAAATTATGAAAATTATGCCGGAGGTAACACGTCACTTTCTGATTTAAAGGGTAAATATGTTTATATCGATTTATGGGCAACTTGGTGTGGTCCTTGTATTAAAGAAATACCCGCTCTTAAAAAGGTTGAAAAACAATACGAAGGAAAAAATATAGAGTTTGTAAGCATTTCTGTGGATGAAGGTCGTGGTTACAAAGGTGATGCTGCTGAAGCCTATAAAGGCTGGAAAAAGATGGTTAACGAGAAAGAATTAGGTGGTATGCAATTAATTGCAGATAACGGTTTTAGATCACAGTTTATACAAGACTATAAGGTTAATGGTATTCCTAGATTTTTATTAATAGATCCTAATGGAAATATTGTGAGTGCAGATGCACCGAGACCTTCTAGTTCTGCTCTAATTGATTTATTTAACGAGTTGAATATCTAATTCCAACATCAGAGAATTAAAAGCCTGTTTAAATTTATTTAAACAGGCTTTTTTTATGTCTTTATTTTTCTTGTTGCGCTTCTTCTTTTGGCTGCTCTGGTTGTTTGAATAAATCGATATAAGCTTCACCAATAGTTTCAATTATGTGACTCGCTATTAAACTTTGATAACCATAATCTTCCAAAGAAATATCAGCAGATTTACCATGCAGATACACACCAAAAATGCTTGCTTCCAAAGCTGTATAGCCTTGTGCTATTAAACCCGAAATGATTCCGGTTAAGACATCACCACTTCCTGCGGTTGCCATACCTGGATTTCCGGTCGTATTAACGTAAAGCTTATTTTTATTTACTGTTATAGAATGGGCTCCCTTAATTAAGATAATAACATTATATTTTTCCGAAAAAGCTTTTACTTTTTCTAGTTTTTCAAAATCATTGGACCATTTTCCTATTAACCGCTCTAACTCTTTTGGGTGTGGCGTTAAAATGGTTTGTTCCGGCAACAATTTTAATAGTGTTTTCTTTTGTGACAAAATATTTAAACCGTCTGCATCAATCACTAATGAAGCTTTATTTTTCTTTAAAAATGCTTCGAGTGTTTTTGCCGTTTCTGCAGAAGTACCAAGCCCTACGCCAAGACCAATTACAGTTGGTTCTATCTCAAAATTAATATTTGAAATATGCGTTTCATTTTCATCTGTAACAACCATAACTTCTGGTATAGCCGTTTGCAAACTGTGATATCCACATTTTGGAATGTACGCAGTTACCAATCCTGCACCAGCACTTAAAGCTGACCTACTCGCTAAGTTAACAGCTCCTATTTTTCCGTAACTTCCACCTAAAATCAAAACATGCCCAAAATCTCCTTTATGCGCAAATTTTCTTCTCGGTTTATATATAGGTAAGACTTCATGTTTTGAAATCAACTCTACCTCCGTTTCGGTTTGCATTAAATAATCGCGATCTATGCCTATATCTAATGCTTCCCATTGTCCAATGTAATGTTCCGTTTCCGGCAAAAAGAACACCAACTTTGGAGATTGAAAACTCAAAGTATAACCCGCAGAAACAACGGCATTCTCGTCTTCTACTGCTTTATCTGTATATAATCCTGAAGGGATATCAATAGACAAGGTAAATGCTTTAGAGGCTTTAAACTTCTGAAATAATTTAGCTACCCAATCATTTGGTGGTCGGTTTAAACCAATACCAAAAATAGCATCTACAATTATGTCATCCACTCCAATTTCAATTTCGGTAAAATCCTCCTTGCAGCTCAACATTATTGGCCATTTCTTAGACGCGGATTTAATACGATCGTAATTAATCAAAAAATCTTTAGAACGCTTATCGCTACAATTCACTATGTAAGTTACCACATTATAGCCGTGGGTAATTAAATGCCTTGCCAAAACCAAGCCATCACCTCCATTATTTCCGATACCACAAAATACATGAATTGGCACTTGCGCCCCTTGCATTCGCATATGCATCCAATTAAATATCTGAGTTCCTGCGCGCTCCATTAAATCTGTAGAAGATATATTTTGGCGTTCTGTGGTTAATTTATCTCCTTCGTAAATTTGTGCTTTCGAAAATAATTTCATGTTATTATAAGTATTGTTTTATAGATGTTTAATGGCATATTCATAACGTAATTTTTCTTAAGCTTGAAAAATTTATTCGTGAATAGCACTCGTATGATTTTAAAAGCGCTTGCAAACAGCAAGTTTCGTTTCATTTTTAATAATTAGAAGCGCTATTTTTAACAAATCCCTAAAAAGAAACGAATTGTTTTTTTATTGTTATAAAAATAATACATTTGAGATGTAATGAAGAAAAAAAATAACATATCAATAATTTCCAATTCACACGCTATGTGTGCATTTATGTTTTTTATTACAACGATTATTACCCTTTGGGGTAATTTATAATATGTTCTCCGTCCCTAATTGTCTATACAGACATTTTATTCTCTTAAAATATATTTAGTATGAAAGTTCTCAAATTTGGTGGAACATCAGTTGGTTCAGCCGAAAACATAAATAAAGTTATTTCTATTTTAGACCAACAATCTAAAACAACCAATATTGCCGTTGTGGTTTCTGCCGTTGGTGGCATTACAGATAAATTATTAGAAGCAGGAAACTTGGCTTGTAATAAAGATTTAGACTACAAAAATAAATATGATACCATTTGGTCTATTCACAATGCTGTAATTGAAGGTTTATTTTTAAATCCTGATAACGATAAATCAATACAAAAAAAGCAGGATGATTTACATGATTTAATTACAGAAAAATTAAGTGACCTAAAAAGTCTCTTAGATGGTATTTATCTTATTAATGAATTGTCTCCAAAAACTAAGGATAAATTATTAAGTTTTGGTGAAAAATTATCTTCGACTATAATTTACTATACATTAGAGTCTAGAGCAATCGATGCGGCATTGAAGAACTCGCAAGAACTAATTGTTACAGATTCAAATTTTAATAATGCTACGGTATATTTCGATATTACAAACACTAATATCCAATCCTTTTTTAATTCAAACTCTAGCCCTATTGTTTTATTGCCTGGTTTTGTATCAAACTCTATCAATGGTGAAATAACAACTTTAGGTCGTGGTGGTTCAGATTACACAGCGGCTATTATTGCAGCGGCCATGGATGCTGATGAATTACAAATCTGGACAGACGTTAGTGGTATGTACACCACTAATCCTAAATTAGTAAAACAAGCCGCACCTATTGTAGAATTGTCCTATCAAGAAGCTGTAGAGTTATCTCATTTTGGTGCTAAAGTATTGTATCCTCCAACAGTGATGCCTGTGCTTAAAAAGAAAATTCCTATTGTGATTAAGAATACTTTAGATCCTGATGCTATTGGCACTACAATTACTCAAAATGTAACTCCAAATGGAAATTCGCCTGTAAAAGGAATTAGCAATATTGATAATGTAGCCCTACTTACCTTACAAGGTAATGGTATGGTTGGTGTGCCCGGATTTAGTAAACGGTTATTTGAAACGCTTGCTCAAGAGAAAATTAATATCATTTTAATTACACAATCATCTTCAGAACATACTATTTGTTTCGGAATATCTGATCTCGATGCGCAACGTGCCAAAATAGCCATTGACTCTGTTTTCGAATATGAAATTGCGCTGCAAAAAATTGATCCTATTGTTTTAGAAACCAACTTATCTATCATCGCCGTAATTGGTGATAAAATGAAAAATCATCAAGGTATAAGCGGGAAGATGTTTAGTACACTTGGAAAAAACAACGTGAATATTAGAGCCATTGCTCAAGGGGCTTCTGAACGTAATATTTCGGCTGTGATTCATAAAAACGATGTAAAAAAAGCATTAAATAGTTTACACGAGCAGTTTTTTGAAATCAAAACCAAACAAATTAATCTCTTTATTACTGGAGTTGGTAATGTTGGAGAACGCCTGATTGAGCAAATTAAACAGCAGAAAACCTACGTCAAAGAGAATTTTAAAATCAACCTAAGAATTGCTGGGTTATCCAATTCTCGAACTATGGTCGTTAATGATGAAGGCATTAATTTAAAAAACTGGAAGGAAGAATTAGAGAACGGTGAAAAAGCAAGTTTAGATGGCTTTTTTGAACACGCTAAAAACTTGAACTTAAGAAATTCTGTATTTGTGGACATTACAGCAAATGAAGCCGTATCTAATATTTATGGCAACTATTTAAAACAAAGTATTTCTGTAGTCGCTTGTAATAAAATAGCCTGTTCTGGTAATATTGAATACTATAATGAATTAAAGGCCTTATCACGACAATATAATGCGTCATTTTTATTTGAAACTAATGTCGGTGCAGGATTACCGGTACTAGATACCTTGAGTCATTTAATTACGTCCGGGGATAAAATAAACACTATTCAGGCTGTATTATCTGGAAGCTTAAACTTTATATTCAATAATTTTAATGCTGAAACTACTTTTTACGATGTTGTAAAGCAAGCACAAGAAGAAGGCTATACTGAACCAGATCCTAGAATAGATTTAAGCGGAATTGATGTCGCTCGTAAAGTTTTAATTTTGGCTCGTGAAAGTGGTCATGCTATTGAATTATCTCAACTTGAAAGTGACAATTTCTTAACCGAAAACGCCTCAAATTCTGATACGGTTGATGACTTCTTCAAAACATTGATTGAAGACGAAGCATATTATCAAGGCTTGTTTAAATCTGCACAAGACAATAACTGTCAATTAAAGTTTGTAGCAGAATTTAATGATGGAAAAGCTAAAGTTGGACTTCAAGAAATTCCTGAAGGCCATCCGTTTTACAACTTAAAAGGAAAAGATAATATTGTAATGTTTTACACGCAACGCTATCCTGAGCAACCCTTAATTATTAAAGGTGCTGGTGCTGGTGCAGATGTTACAGCGTCTGGGTTATTTGCTGATATCATTAGAATCGCTAATAACTAATATGATGACTGAAGAAATTAAAATATTTTCACCCGCAACGGTAGCTAATGTGGCATGTGGATTTGACGTACTTGGATTTTGTTTAGACACTATTGGTGACGAAATGGTGATTAGAAAAATGGATCAAAAAGGTATTAAAATCACCAAAATTGAAGGCTATGATTTACCGTTTGAAGCCGAAAAAAATGTCGCTGGAGTTTCGGCTTTAGCCATGTATGACGCTTTACAACCCGATTGTGGTTTTGAAATAGAAATTTATAAAAACATAAAACCAGGCAGTGGTATTGGAAGTAGTTCAGCCAGTGCAGCGGGAAGTGTTTTTGGAATGAACGAACTCCTCGGAAGACCATTAGATAAAACGAAGCTGACGTACTTTGCTATGAAAGGCGAAGCTTTGGCTAGTCAATGTGAACATGCGGATAATTTGGCTCCTGCTATTTTTGGTGGATTTACACTTGTAAAAAGTGCCTCACCTTTACAAATATTAGAGCTACCTACTCCATCGGATTTATTTGCGACGTTAATTCATCCGCAAATTGAAATTAAAACTTCAGAGTCTCGCGCTATTTTACCTAAAGAGATTCCATTAAGTAATGCTATTACACAATGGGCAAATGTGGGTAGTTTGGTGCATGCTTTACATACTTCAGATTACGACTTAATTAAAGACGCATTGCACGATGTGGTGATTGAACCGTATCGTAAGCAATTGATTCCACATTTTGATGACATTAAAACAGCAGCATTACAAGCAGGTGCTTTAGGCTGTGCAATTTCTGGCTCTGGACCTTCAATTTTTATGCTAAGTAAAGGAGAAGTTACTGCCAAAAATGTAGAAAAGGCGATTAAAGAGGTCTATTCAAAAACAGATCTAAAATTTGAAACTTATGTCTCTAAGATTAATACCGAAGGGATTCGGGTTTTGTAGAATAAATGACGGAAGACTATTGACGGAAGACAGAAATGGAAGAGAATTAAAATTGAGATTATGAATAAATTCAAATTTGAAAAACTGATTATTTGGCAAGATGCTATGGATTTCGGAGAAGTTATAAATGATGTTTCTCAACTTTTTCCAAATAAAGAAAAGTTTAATTTAACATCGCAAATTATGAGAGCTGTAGATTCTATTGCTCTTAATATTTCTGAAGGTTCAATTGGTCAATCAAATCCTGAACAACGTAAATTTATTGGATACTCAATTCGTTCTTTGGCTGAAGTAGTAACTTGTTTATTTAAAGCAAAACGACGAAATTATATCTCAGAAGAAATTTTTATCGAATTATACAATTCTGCTTTTCACTTAATGAACAAAATGGCAGCATTCAAAAGAAACATTAACTAAAAATGAATTCGGCAGTCTGTCCTCAGTCTCCCGTCTTCTGTCAAAACACTATGAATTACTATTCTTTAAATAAAAAAGCTCCAAATACAACCTTCGAAGATGCTGTTGTAAGAGGATTAGCACCAGATAAAGGTTTATATTTTCCTGAATCTATTACACCTTTAGATGCATCATTTTTTGAGACTATTGAAGACAAGTCCAATTCTGAAATTGCTTTTGAAGCGATAAAGCAATTCATACTTCCTGAAATTCCAGAAGACGTTTTAAAAACTATTGTGGAAGAAACATTAAACTTCGATTTTCCAGTAGTTGAAATCAATGAAAACATTTCAACGCTCGAGTTATTTCATGGTCCAACAATGGCTTTTAAAGATGTTGGTGCGCGCTTTATGGCACGCTGTTTAGGGTACTTTAATAAAACTAACACTAAAGATGTTACCGTTTTAGTCGCGACTTCTGGAGATACAGGCGGAGCGGTTGCTAATGGCTTTTTAGGTGTTAAAGGTGTTAATGTCGTTATCCTCTACCCTAGCGGAAAAGTAAGTGATATTCAAGAAAAACAATTAACGACACTAGGTCAAAACATAACTGCCTTAGAAGTTGATGGTGTTTTTGATGATTGTCAAGACATGGTAAAGCAAGCCTTTATGGATACTGAATTAACGAGCAAAATGCAATTGACTTCAGCCAACTCCATTAATATTGCACGTTGGTTA
Source organism: Winogradskyella pacifica (assembly GCF_003386275.1). NCBI lineage: Bacteria > Pseudomonadati > Bacteroidota > Flavobacteriia > Flavobacteriales > Flavobacteriaceae > Winogradskyella > Winogradskyella pacifica. The sequence goes on from NZ_QREI01000008.1 coordinate 82,236, forward strand.
CCGCAACTTTTCTATTTTATGTTTACCTACAAACAGCTCAAGTCTAAAAACAAAGAACTGGTATTTTCAGTTCCAAGTGGTAATTTTGGTAATATTTGTGCTGGTATGGTGGCTCAAAAATTAGGCTTACCGATTAAACATTTTATTGCAGCCAACAATGCAAATGCTACGGTTGTTAATTATATGATTTCTCAAACGTACAATCCTAAGCCATCTGTTCAAACGATTAGTAATGCTATGGATGTTGGAAATCCGAGTAATTTTATCAGAATTCAAGAATTACACAATAATGACTTTGATACGTTAAAAGCTAATTTATCATCGTACAGCTACACTGATGATGAGACAAAAGCTGCTCTTTTAGAATTGTATAATGATTTTAATTATGTTGCAGATCCTCACGGAGCTGTAGGGTATTTGGGAGCTAAAGACTACTTAAAAGAAAATGAGGCTCATGTTGTATTTTTAGAAACGGCTCACCCAACAAAATTCTTAGATGTTGTTGAGGACGTAATTAGAGAAAACATAGATTTACCTCCACAAATTGAAGCTGTAATGCACAAAGAAAAAGTAGCAATCGCTATTAATTCTTATGACGTATTAAAAGCCTTCTTACTACAATAATGACTGCATAATAACTAACTTAATTTTACCATAAATGAGACTTCACCTAACAACAAGTATTCTTTTAATTAGCCTTTTGGTATCTTGTAAAAACGAGAACCAAGTAAAACCTGAAAATAAAACTAGCACTGTAGAACAGGAACAGGCTCCAAAATTTCAAAATAAAGGGCATGAACTAGTTTTTAATATGGTTCAGAACGTAGGTAACTACGAAAAGTTAAGTCAACTAAAAGATGTTGTTTACACGTATACTTACCAAACACCAGATGGAAAAACAGATAGCTCTACTGAAAAATATATTTTTGACGGTGAATTATCATACGGAGCATATAATACCCATGAAAGAACATTAGCCAACCTTGAAGGGGTAATAGAACAAGGTTATGACGGCAACGACTATTGGTTAAAACATAACGGTGACGTTTTAACTAATGAAGACTACTTAAAAAGAGCGGCTTTTAACAGACCTACAAATTTTTACTGGTTTACTATGTTTCAAAAATTATTAGATCCAGGAGTGAATTATGAATTTATCGAAGAAAAAACTATCGACAGCAAAACTTATGATGTTGTAAAGGTGAGTTTCGATTCAAAAAATGATAAACCTACAGACATCTACCAATTGTATATTAATAAAGACACTAACTTAGTTGATCAGTTTCTATTTACAGTAGCTGATTTTGGAAAAATGGAAACTCCAAATTTGATGGTTTTAGACTATGAAGAAGTTGACGGTTTATTAATGCCGACAAAACGAAAATATAAGCTTTCAACATGGAATGCAGACGTCGATGACAAGCCATGGATTATCGTAAGTTGGACTAACATAAAATTCAATACTAATTTAACCAAGGACGATTTCAAAAAATAAAAACCAAACATTTGAAACTAATTTAGCTTCTAGAAAACTATTAGAGCGTTTAGGTTTTAGTTAAAAAGGTATTGGCAGACTACCAAATAATGATAAAGAGTTACTCCATTATTATCGCGTACTAAGCGGTGACAAATAGAGTCTATACATCTAAAAATGGCAAAAACGCTTTACACCATATATGTTATAGAATTATCTAAGCGTGTCTTTACCGACAATGCTAAGTTCAGGAATGCCAATCCACAATTTAATGGTGTATTAGAATGTTTATATGTTGGCATGACAAGTAAAACTCCAAAAGAACGTTTTCTTCAACATAAAACAGGGCATCGAAATAAAAAAGGTTATAAAATATCTGCGAATATTGTCGAGAAATACGGTACCTATTTACGTCCGAGTCTTTTTAATCATATCGATCCATTTTTCACTAGAGCTGAAGCTTTAAAAGCAGAAGAACAAATAGCATTAGAATTGCGACGCGAAGGTTATGCTGTTTGGTTTAATTAATAAAAATCACTTTTAAATTAAACCTTTTGTCATTGATGGAGTCTTACAAAAAATAATAGAATACATCATTTTGAATTTATTAAAAATAAAACCCCTAAAATCACCACTATATCTCGTTTTAGCACTCAGCCTTCTTATGAGTTGCAACAACACTAAATCAGATAAAACATTACAATCCAATACGACTACGAATGTTAATCAAGACATTCCTGTTTATGATTTTAATCAATTTGAACCCTTAATTTATACGGAATCTGATAAGACTTATCTCATTAATTTTTGGGCCATGTGGTGTGCTCCTTGCGTCAAAGAATTACCATACATTGAACAATTTGCAGCAAAACATCCTGATGTTGAAGTCATTTTGGTAAGCTTAGATTTCCCAAAAGATATTGAAACAAAGCTTAAGCCTTTTTTAAAGGAAAAAAATATAAGCTCTAAAGTCGTGTTATTAGATGATCCGGATTCTAATACTTGGATAGACAAAATAGATCCTAATTGGTCTGGAGCCATTCCATTTACCATTATGTTCAACAAAGATGAACGCTTATTTTATGAACGTTCATTCGAGAATTTAGAAGACATAGAAAACCAAATACATAAACTTAATTAAAACAAACATGAAAAGAATTAGTGTCCTAATTGCCATTATTGGCTTATCTGCAAGTGTACTTGTATCTTGTAAAAATGAAGGAAATACAACAGGAGAACCTTCTGCTGAAAATCAACATAAAGATCATAAAGGAGAACACCCTCCACATAACGGAGACCGAAAAGGGCCACCACATGGAGGCGATAGAAAAGGACCACCTAAAGGAGGTAGTCCAGAACAAACAAAAACCCTAGAAGAAATTGGAGGTTACAAAATTGGTGATGTTGCTACGGATTTCAATCTTAAGAACGTTGATGGTTCTATGATTTCTTTAGCTAGTATTGAAAATGCAAAAGGTTATATCGTGACATTTACCTGTAACGAATGTCCATTTTCGGTATTATATGAAGACCGTTTAATTGCATTAAACAATGAATATGCACCAAAAGGGTATCCTGTAATTGCGATTAACCCTAACAGTCCTGAAAACGAAAAAGAAGGTTACGCAGCGATGCAAAAACGTTCAGAAGACAAAGGATTTACATTTCCTTACTTAGTAGACGAAGGTCAAAAAATATATCCTCAGTATGGAGCTGTAAGAACACCTCATGTTTTCTTATTAGATGCAGAACGTAAAGTACAATATATTGGTACTATAGATGATAATGCAAAATCACCTGAAGATGTAAAAGTCAACTTTGTTAAAGGCGCTATTGAAGCTTTGGAAAAGGGAGAGAAACCAAGTCCGAATTTCACTAAAGCTATAGGTTGTCCGGTAAAAGCTAGTAAAGCTTAAGGATACACTTAAATAACAGTTATAAAGCAGCATCTTCTTGATGCTGCTTTTTTTTTAATACTAGTTAACGATTGACTATTTTGTATAACTCAGCACAATCAATATTAATTGTTATTTTTATTCAAAATTTATAAATCAATTCATCATTGAATCATTTCCCAAATGTAGCTTTTAAAAGTAGCGAAGGAGCTACGGATATTGAATGTATTTCATTAGACGAATTATTCTCACGAATTAAAAAAGATCCTAATCACAACCCATATCAGCCTCACCGAATTTCCTTTTTTGCCTTATTGATTGTTACAGAAGGTAAAGGTGAACATCAAATCGATTTAAAGACTTACAACATCCAAAAAGGCTCTGTACTTAAAATTGCAAAAGGGCAGGTACATGCTTTTCAAGATCATTTTCAATACGATGGGTATCTCGTCGTATTTACAGAGGATTTTATTTTAAAATATTTTTCAAAATCATCGGTCAAATTTATTTCGCATTTATACAACTATCATATCTCAGATCCATTAGTTGAAAACAGCACTTTAACTGACTTTTTTTTAGAAAGGATAACTGAAGAGATTCAAAGCAAATACACTTACGCTCAAAAGGAAATAATTGCTAAAATATTAGAGCTATTTTTATTGAAATTAGAGCGCGAAGCTCATAAAGTCACTGATGAAACGTTCAATAAAAAACACCAAAGTCTTTTTATGAATTTTAAAAATTTGGTGGAAGAAAATCATATTAAAACACGGAACGTCAAAGATTACGCACAACTACTAAACATATCTACAAAACATCTCAACACCATAGTTAGAGCAAGTACCTTAAATACTGCCAAACATTTTATTGATAACTACGTGATTCTAGAAATTAAGCGAGACATTTTTAGTAGCACTATAAGTCTAAAAGAAGTGGCTTATCAAAATGGATTTGATGAAGTCACCAATTTCTCTAAGTTTTTCAAAAAACACACAGGCCTTTCTCCTAAGGAATTCAAATCCTCACTTTAGTCTTAAGGTTTCAGATTTACCATTTTTAATAACGGATTTACCTTTTACAATCGTAGTTATATGAAGACCTTTGCTATAAAACATATTATGAGCGACGTCGCAAAATGCCCAACTTGTGGGAGCTATTCTAAAATAAAAGTAAAAGAAGGAGAAACTACATATCAAGCAGTTCAGGATGAAGAGGCTTTTAAAAAAATCCAGCAACTAAAAAAGGCTATGGATAAATTTAAAATGAAAGCCGATCAACTTGAAAAAGAGTTAGAAGAATTAAAATTGAAACATTCATAAATAAACACCTATTATGAAAATTGCAGTAACATCGGCAAGCGGACATTTAGGGGCAGCTATTGTAAAAGCACTCTTAAAAGCTACTAAAAAAGAAAATGTTATAGCCATAGCACGAACCACAGAAAAAGCAGAACACTTAGGAGTAGAAGTTAGAAAAGGAGATTACAATAGTCCTGAAGATTTCAATGCCGCTTTAAAAGGTATAGACACCGTATTGTTAGTTTCAGGTATGGATGAGCCACAGAAACGAATACAACAACACCGCAATGTTATCAATGCAGCTAAACAAAACGGTGTGCAGAAAATAGTCTATACGAGTATTGTAGGTACTGAAGAAAACAATGCTTTTAGTCCTGTGGTACAAAGTAATCGTCAAACAGAAGAAGACATCCGTAATTCCGGTTTACAATGGGTTATTGGTAGAAACGGCATTTATATTGAACCCGATTTAGAATATATAGATACCTACATAAAAGAAGGTGAGATAAGAAATTCTGCAGACCATGGTAAATGTACGTATACGAGTCGAGAAGAATTAGGATTTGCCTATGCTAAAATGTTATTAGAAGAAAAGCATAATGGTAATACCTATAATTTAGTCGGTGAAGCGATTTCCCAAAAGCAACTAGCCGATTTTATTAATCAGGTTTACGGTACAAAACTAGTTTATAATGCTCTTTCTGTAGCAGCTTATAAAGCAGATAGAATAGCTGAGCTTGGTGAGTTTCTAGGTACTATCATCGCCGGAATTTACGAAGGCATTAAGAATGGTGCTAATGATGTGCCTTCTGATTACGAAAGAGCTACTGGTAGAGCACATAAACCGGCTTTAGAATTAATAGAACATTACTATCAAAGTCACGTTCAAAACTAAATTTAAGACTATTGCGTATTTTAGAAAACATATTAAAAAATATAATCTTAGAAGAAGCTACTATTATAGAAAAGGTTACACTTTCTAAGAGTGCTTTTAGAATTCGTCTGCAAGGAGACAGCATTCGTAATGTATCGTTTACACCTGGTGCTTTTTTAAGAATGGCTGTAGGTATTGGCAAAGAAGAACTGTCAATGAAAGACAAAATAAGAAGTTACAGCGTTTGGGATATTGATAAAGAAAAAGGCACATTAGATTTAGCAATTGCTACACATAGCAATGGTGTAGGCTCGAAATGGGCAAAACATTGTAAAGAAGGCGATACCGTTTATTACAAATGGAAGAAAGGTAATTTCATAGCAGATGATTCAGCGGATAGCTATATCATGATAGGAGATCTTTCTGCTTTGTCTCATTTATACATGTTTAACCGAAATATTGGCAAGGATAAACAAATCGTTAGTGTCATCTACAATTCTAATAAAAGTGAATTATTTCCGGATATAGATGGGCATTTTCCTTTTAATTTTTATGAATTACCTGAAAATCCATACCGTGAAATCATCACTAAAATAAAAGACATCATCCCTACTCTTAAAGATAAAACGCTAGTTTATATTGCTGGTGATAGCAGAACCTGTATTGCTTTAAATCACTTTTTTAAAAAAGAATTGCATTGGGACACCAAACGAATAAAAACAAAACCTTTTTGGAACCCTGAAAAACAAGGTCTAGAATAATTCCCAATAAAAAGACGTTAAAACAACCCCTAGATTATTATAGGCACAAAAAAAACAGCACCTTTAAAGATGCTGTTTTTTTTTGCTAATATATAGATTCCTACTGTCGCAGGAATTTGGTTATCTAGAATAATTTGGTGCTTCCTTAGTAATGGTAACATCATGTGGGTGACTTTCATTAATACCAGAACTTGTGATTTTCACAAAACGTCCGGTTTCTTTTAAAGTGGCAATATCTTTAGCACCACAATAGCCCATTCCTGCTCTAAGTCCACCAATAAACTGATGAATACTTTCTACCAACTCACCTTTATATGGTACACGACCAACAATACCTTCAGGAACTAATTTTTTAATATCATCTTCAACATCCTGGAAATAACGGTCTTTACTTCCTTGTTTCATGGCTTCTACAGATCCCATGCCTCGGTAAGATTTAAATTTACGTCCTTCGTAGATAATCGTTTCTCCTGGACTTTCTTTTGTTCCAGCTAAAAGCGATCCTAACATTACCGTATCTGCACCAGCTGCAATCGCTTTAGGAATATCTCCTGTATAACGAATTCCACCATCTGCAATCACAGGAACACCTGAACCTTTAATAGCTGCAGCAACTTCTAAAACCGCAGAGAACTGAGGAAAACCAACTCCTGCCACTACTCTAGTTGTACAAATTGATCCAGGACCAATTCCTACTTTCACAGCATCAGCTCCAGCTTCCACTAAATATTTAGCAGCTTCACCAGTAGCGATGTTACCAACAATAACATCTAATTTTGGAAACTTCTTTTTAATCTCTTTTAAAACTAAAACCACACCTTTGGTATGACCATGAGCAGTATCAATAATTACCGCATCAACACCGGCATTTACTAATGCAGAAGCACGTTCTACCGCATCTGCAGTAACACCAATAGCTGCTGCAACACGCAATCTTCCGTAAGAATCTTTATTTGCATTTGGCTTTTGCGTCACCTTAGTGATATCTCTAAACGTAATTAGACCTTTTAGTTTATAATTATCATCAACAATTAATAATTTTTCAATTTTGTTTTGTTGAAGAATTTTTTCAGCATCTTTTAAAGAGGTTCCAACAGCTGCAGTGACTAAATTTTCTTTAGTCATAACATCAACGATGGCTTTTTTGCTTTCGTGCTCAAAACGTAAATCTCTGTTGGTAACGATCCCTTTTAAGATTCCGTTGTCATCAACGATTGGAATTCCACCAATACCATGCTCGGCCATATTAGACTTGGCATCAAAAACAGTAGCGGTTAATGGTAAGGTTACAGGATCGATAATCATACCGCTTTCTGCACGCTTTACTTTTCGTACTTTATCCGCTTGCTGCTCAATCGTCATGTTTTTGTGCAACACGCCAATTCCACCTTCTTGCGCCATGGCAATCGCCATTTTACTTTCGGTAACCGTATCCATAGCTGCGGAAATCACAGGAATGTTGATGGTTATATTTCGTGTAAATTTAGTTTGAATATTGACTTCGCGAGGAAGAACTTCTGAAAATGCTGGAACTAAGAGTACGTCATCGTAAGTAAGACCTTCTCCAACAATTTTATTTTCGTGTGCTGTCATGGCAATTAAAATTTAATTGCACGCAAAAGTACAATTAATATTGACAAATTATAACATATTGAAAGGCTATTTGCAACACTTAACAATCTATTAATAATCAATAACAATCCATTTTAAGCTGATCGTTGTTTTCAAAAGCACTTAACGGTTTGTCTAAGTGTGTTGTAGTGATGGTATGCAACACTTCTAAAACGCGATTTTGCATAGCCACAGAACCACAAATCATTATGACTCCATTAGCATTCAAAACACCACTCAACAGTTCTTGATGCTCTAAAATTAAATCTTGAACGTAAATTTTATCTTTCTGCTCTTGTGAATACGCAATATGAAAACTAGATAAGGTCTTTTTACTAAACGCTGAATCTATAATATTTTCATAAATACTTAGAGAATCTTGTGTGCGTCCTCCCCAAAATAAATGGGTTTTTATTTGACTTTGATTATCATTAATCATTCCTAAAAATGGTGCAATTCCTGTACCGTTGGCTATCATTACCACGTCTTTTACATCGGTTGGAAAATGAAAATCTAAGTTTCGTTTAACTTGCGCCTTAACGATTTCGTTGACTTTTAAGTCATTAAAATAATTAGAGCAGACCCCAAATTCGTGTTTTTTGATGCTTAAAATAATGTCATGTTCTATTTTACCAATGGAATATTGACGCTCAATAAAATCGGCTTCCGGATATAAAGACAATAAATCACCAGACTCAAATTTTACTTTTTTATGTGGTCGCAATTGTACTAAAAATGAATCGTCATTATTAGGCTCTGATTTATTAATAACCTTAAACTCTTTTAATTTTTTTAAATTGATTTGAGGTTTTTGAAACTTAATTTTTAAATCGTGATTAGTGCGCTCATTCCATTCCTTAATCCACGTTTTAAAAGCTTCAAACGATTGATTGTTAATTTTGAAAAGCGGAAGGTGTTCTATAAAATTGTCTTGCTTTTGAAACATCTCATCCACTTCAATGGCATATTTACAATAGTCAGGATACATAAGCGATCCAAAACCAACAACAGCATACTTCATCGTTTGCTTCTGCTGCACTTTTTGAAATAATTTTTCAAAATTTGAAGCACTTGTTGGAGCTTCACCTTCGCCATAAGTCGATGAAAAAATGATGACATGTTTAGCCTTTTTATATTCTGAATACGCGTTTAAAGCCGCAATAAAAACCGAATGACCTTCTGCGATTAATGCGTCATAAAATAGCTTGGCAGAATTAAAAGTGTTTCCTGTTTCTGAACCTACTAAAATGATATAGTCTGCCTCATCTTTTTTGAATTTATTCTTAATTTTAGAAGTTTCTTTTCGTCGTTTTAACGTCATGGCAAAGCCAGAATACATAAAAAACAAAATGGCCAAACTCGCTAATAACAACACTATTGACCATAAAATAGTCCCTTGACCTGTATGCAAAATTAAGCTCCAATTAGACGCTAATGCTACAAACGAAGTGTTTTGATTACTGACGATAGCTCCTGTATATTGATTGACTAAAATTTCCTTATCAGATAATTTAACAGTGAAATAATCTTCAATATCATCTGAAAATGGAAATTCTACATAGCTCACATCTTCAAGTTTTATATCTTGAAATGTTTGAAACTCTATGATGTCTAATTTGTTTTCAACGTCATCCTGTTCTGGATAGTTATGTGAAATTTTCGAATCTGGAAGTAAATCAAATTTTTCAAGTGATAGAAACACACCTGAAAGCGTAATAATCACAATAGGAATCAAGGTATATCGACCAATAACGACATGGTAATACTGATCAAAATTTTCTCTAACCACTTTAGAAAAGAAACGTTTGATACCACCTTGACGCTTCAATATGAGTTGAATTCCTGTTACTGAAATCAGAAATAACAAAAAGGATACGACTCCAATTAAAATACGACCTGTTGTTTTTAAAAATAGCGAGCGGTGAAGGTTGGTTGCGAATTCATAAATTGGTGCTTTCTTTATAATATCACCTAATTTTTCGCCGGTAATAGGATTGATATAAAAGGTTTGACTGTCTCCTTCTTTGGTAATGACTGACGCACTTACAAAATCGTTATTATCAATTTCGAGTGTAAAAACTTCATCATACTCTTGTTGCAACACACTTAAGGTTTCAGCAAGAGAAATCTCGTTCGCCCCAGAAACAGCATACGGTTGCAACTGATTTGTAATGGGTTCAAACGCCAAAATAGCACCTGTTACCGATGCTATTAAAATGAACAAAGAAGATATGACAGCCAAAACTAAATGACTGTATCTCCAAATGGAAATGGTCATAGTGTCGGTTTTATTGAGGCATCATTCGGATGTAACGGATAAATCCCTTTCCTTCAACTTTAGATTTAATGGTCTCTGAAGTTAACTCAAATTCCACATCACTTTCATAATAGTCTTGATCTTCAACAGCGGTTTCGAATCTTAACTTGTAACCTTTATCTAGTTTGTCGTTATCAATTTCAATAACATTAATGGTACGCTCTCCTCCGCTCACTGTGGCTCCTGTGATAGCATCAATATCGTTACGTTTTTTGCCGTAAAAATCCCACCAAGACTCTACTGTATTATACCACTCATCATCGTCTCCAATGACGTTTAAGGTTTCTACATAGTCACCTTCAGAATTTAATAATGAAATAACAATATAGGCACCTTCACCTGTATAGTTAGTCATTTGAATCATGCATTTGTACTTTGTAGATTCTACTGGATTAGTAAATGATACTAAACTAAATATTACGACACATAATAATGCTATTGTACGTATGTTCTTCATATTCAAAATTATATTATTTTAAAAATTCAATTGAGGTATTACTCTTTTTTAGCAACTCATTTTCTTTTGCTAAATCATAAGCAGATTCTTCAAAATCCGTAACTATGTCTTTCTTTGCTCCATTTTCTATAAGAAACTTAAGAATAGCATCGTCACTAGCTTTTAATGCAGCCAAATGTAAAGCTGTATTTCCTTCACTGTTTTTTGCATTGATATCTTGATTCATTTTTAATGCCAACTTTAATAAATCAAGACTATTTTTTTCAGCTGCCAAATGAAACCAAGTATTTCCATTTTTTTGCACTTTAGTTAAATCGACCTTATTCGCTTTTAATAATGTCATTTTTTTAGAAAATACATCTTTATTCTTAGGTGAATATGATTCGATTAAATAATAGGTTAAATTATTTCCATCTGTATCAACAAGAGCAGTTTTATAACCTTTTTTGATTAAAAACGCTACAACATCTGAAGTATTACCACCTACAGCTAAAGTTAAAGCCGATTGGCCTTTCTTATTTATATCATCATGGTTTTTTAAATTATCAGCTAAAAGATTTACGACCTCTAAGTTATTGCTTGAAGCTGCATGCATTAAGGCATTATTTCCTTTAGAATCTTTAGTACTCACCTTTAAGCCTTTATCTAGTAAGAATTTAATTACATCTAAATCTTTGCTTCTAGCTGCCAAAATATGTAGTGCCGATTCACCTTCTTTATTAGTTACATTCGGATTTAAACCTACACTTTCTAAGTACTTATAAACCTCAATACCATTAGTTGTACCTCGTGCGCCATTTGCTGCAAATATAAAAGCTTGATCAGTGCCTTTGATTCCTTTTTTTAATAAAGCATTTAAAGATTCTATCTCACCTTTTTTGGTGACGTAATTAAAAATGCCATTACCATTACTATCTACACTATTAATATCTAAACCTTTAGACTGAAAATAGGATACCAATTTAAAATATGGATCATTGGGCGCTGCTATTAATAAAGCGTTTGCTCCATCTGGATTTAAATCTTTCTGTACGTCTGATCCATATTTAATAACAAGATCATATACCTTAGTATTTTGTTGACCAGAACCGGCAGCAAAATTAATTATAGAATTCCCTTTATCGTCTGTTATATTAGTTTTTGCCCCATTTTCTAATAGGTATTGCACTAATTCAGCATTGCCTTTATAAGCTGCCCAAAAGGCATAGGTTCTACCATCGTGCGTTAATTTATTAACGTCATTTCCTTTTTGAGAAATCATGTAAGTAATCGTCTCTAAAGGTGCATCTTGCAAGGTTGCATAAACGACTCCATCAAAATTATTACCATTGGCTTCAGCAGGATTGTTACCTTCTTTTATTTTCTGTTTCACAGTTTCTACCGTTGGTTGGGTTCCCCAAAACTCACGATCTAAAAAAATATTTTCATTCTGTGCGAAGGTAGATAAAGACAAGGCCACAAAAAGGGTGACTAATATCGATTTAATTGTTTTCATATATGATTGATTTATTTTAAACTTATTTATTTTACAAAAGATTCTATAATACTATTGATATCTTTTTTCGCTGTAATCTCGTCATCTAATAAGTATTTGAATAACACTTTATTATCCACTTTTTCAGCAAGAGTTAAATCTTTGTTTCTACCATAAACAGCATCCCATTTGGTTCTTACTAAAGCCCATTTACCTTGTTGCGCTTTCCACCAGTCTATTGAAGCTTGGCATCTACTATCATCTACTTTTTTATACGTATTAAATCCTTTTTCTTTTGCAATAATAACATCTTCTTTTCCAGTTTCTCGTAACACTTTATCATTATCTTGATCGTGAACCCAACCATAGTTAGTAATCTCGTGACGGTTACCTCTTAATGTAATATTGTAATCGCTACGTTTGGTGTATTCACGTCTCGGTAATGGCGCTGTTGTTGTGTTTTCCCAGTAATTCTTACCATCTACATGAACCCAAGTACCAGAACCTTCATAACGTGGACTGTCATCTACCTGAAACACTTTCTGTGTCCACTGTCCTTTTACAGCATCCTTAGATTTTTTTTCAAAGGTCCAATTATTATCGCCATTATACATATAAAAGTCTTGGTTTTGAAATAACCAATCTTGTCTCCAGTGTTTTACAATATGTGGACTATCAGGTCGCCCAACTTGTAATAAATGTTGAATTGAAATTTTATCATCTTCATCTTCTATAGCAAAAGCGTACTCTAAACCTTTATCAACTTTGGTTTCTGAAGGTCTGTAAAGCGAATCATTACTATAGTTGAAGGTCTCTGTAAAATTGAACGTTACTTCAAAACAACCACACATATCTTTAATGGCTTCCTGATCTAGAGTCTTCTTTTTTTGTGCGTTACTACTTAAAGTAAATGCTAATACAATGGCTAAAACTGATACTACTTTTTTCATATTTAAAAGATAAATGATGTGTTTAAAAATTATTTAAAAAAAACTATTCTTATTTAGAATGAATTAAAATAAGATTATATATTTGCGACAAATTTATCAAGAATGAGTCTAAATAAAAATAAAATCCCAATTTATTTTTCAATTATTTTCTTTTCGTGGTCTTTTGCTCAAAAAAGTGAAACACCAACGGACAGTATTAAAGTTAAACCTTTAGAAGAAGTCGTTGTTACTGGCCAGTATAATCCAACCTCTATTAAAAAGTCCGTACATAATGTCATTGTTATTAATAGAACTCAGATTGAGCAAGTTGCGGCAAACAATTTGGCCGATTTATTAAATTTCAACCTTAACCTTACTATAATTCCTAATGCCCAAACAGGACGCTCTACGATTTCGTTCTTTGGATTAGACTCGCAATATTTCAATATTTTGGTGGATAACATCCCCATGGTTAGTGATAATGGTTTAGGGAATGACATTGATTTAACTCAAATTAATCTCGATGATATTGAACGTATTGAAATCGTTGAAGGTGCCATGGGAGTAGAATTTGGTGCGAATGCTGTTTCTGGAGTGATTAATATCATAACTAAAAAGTCTATTGCTAACACATGGAACATTCGAGCCTATTTACAAGAAGAAACCGTAAGTGATGAGTATGCTTTGTTTGATGAAGGTAGACATATACAATCCTTTAGTGTAGCTCATAATATTAATGAGAAATGGATGGCTAAAATTGGAGCTAACCGAAATGATTTCGCAGGTTTTTTCAACGAACGCCAAGGACAAGATTATTACCAAAATGACGGTCTTAGAGGTTATGAATGGTTACCTAAACAACAATTAAACACCAATGCTTTAATTAATTATAAAGGCAATAATTTTAGAGTACTATACAAGTTTGAATACTTTAACGAGCAAATTAACTACTATGATGCCGCCGTAAGAGCGAATATTGATACTCAAAATCAAACGAGTAATCCATCTGCTACAGATCGTATATTTACCACCAACCGATTTGTCAACAACCTTAATATTGATGGCAACTTAAATTCTGGAGCTAACTATAACGTAGCACTCTCCTACCAACAACAAGAACGCGACTTAAACGAATTTAACTATTTCATTTTAAGTAAAGAACGCAGCAATGAAACGGATGAAACCTACCAATCTAGTAAAGTCTTCTTTTCTAAAGGAACTATAGACAACTTAGTGAAAAGTGATTTTTATAATTTCCAACTCGGTTATGAAGCCCGCTATATTGAAGGCTTTGACACACAAGCTTCAGGTGATGTTACCCAACAAGATAAAACCAATAAGCAGACTAATTCAGCCATTTTTGGGTCTTCGGAATTAAACTTATCCAATGCATTCTCTTTACGTCCTGGTGTACGCTATGAATATAATTCACTTTTTAAATCGAAATTAATGGGCTCTTTAAGTGCGCGTTATTTAATGGATCATGGTTTTGAACTTAGAGCCAACGTTGGCACCTCCTATAGAACACCTAATTTTGAAGAGTTATACTACTATTTTGTAGATTCTAATCATGATGTTCAGGGTAATGAAAACTTAAATCCAGAGAATGGGTTTTCAGCCTTTGTGAATCTAAAAAAGAGAAGTTGGTTTAATGAGCTTTCTTTAGTCAACAACTTAAAGTTAAGCTATGTAGATGTTTCAGATAGAATTGATTTGGCTGTCGTTAATACCAGCCCATTGCGATATCAATTTATAAACATTGATAAATTTAAACTGTGGAGTCTTTCATTAGAAAATTCATTAAAATTAGATAAGTTATCATTCAACTTAGGCGCAACGTTTCAAGGCATTTCTAGAATCAATAGTAATGAAGTTAATGGCACTGATGATTTTCTGTACAATTTTCAAGTCAATACAAGTGCATCCTATTTTGTGGAGCCTTGGGATACCTCATTCACCTTATTATTAAAATACAACGGAGAGCAAGAACAATACTTAGCGTCTGGATCTGATACGGATGGTAATTCAACATTCTCAAAAGCAACAACGGATGCTTACAGTTGGTTAGACGCCTCTATTAAAAAATCATTTTTAGACAATAAAATTAAAGTTACGCTTGGTGCACGAAACCTATTCGATGTCACCAATGTAAACGTTAGCAATACTGCTACTGGTGACACACACTCTACTAACAGTAATGCTTTATTGTTAGGCTATGGAAGATCTTTTTATTTAAAACTATTATATAACCTAAATTTTTAAACACTAAATATTATGACAAATAAATTTTTAAAAACGGCTTTATGCCTATGTATTATTGCATTTTCTAGCTGTAGTAGCGACGACGACGTTTCTGGCCCGCTTACTATTGTGATTGAAGGTGCTTCTATCGCTCCAGAAGTTGGAGGCCCTAATCAACAAAACCAAGTTTATATTGATTTAAGTACAAACACAACAACATCAGCGCAACGTGATTCTTGGGACTTAGGATTTTACTCTGGTTCGGAGTTCAGGGTTGCTATTAATGGTTCTATAGAAATGGCTGCAGCAGAATTACCATTTGATGATATTGATGCCGTAAATTCAACAACTCAAGAAGTAATAGATTTACAACCTCTAGCTAAAGTTGGTATTTTTGATACTGCAAATTTAGCTTTTGTTGATGCTTTTGACGGAAACATATATGGTACTGCTATCAGTGAAATATCTGCTACAGACTCTGAAAACAAAGTATATTTGATTAATCTAGGTAGTGAAGTAGGCACAGAAACACCTACAACTGGTTCTGTTGATTTAAAAGATGAAGAAAGAGGTTGGAAAAAAATCCGAGTATTAAGAAACGGGAATGACTACACCATTCAATATGCCGACTTGGACGCCACTACACATGAAGAAATCACAATCTCTAAAGACAGCAACTATAACTTTACATTCTTTAGCTTTAATACAGAGAGTATTGTTAACGTTGAACCAACATCTTCAAGTTGGGATTTAAACTTTACAACTTTCACCGATGAAGTTTTCGCCGGACCAGATAGTTATGGTGCTTATTTCTATGGAGATTTTGTAGCTTCAAATAACCTAGCTAACGTAGATGTTTATAGGATAGATACTGAAGAAAATACGGAACTATCTTATGACAATTTCACGATAAATGATGTTACTGCGTCTAATTTTTCTAATGATCAAAGAATTGTAGGAAGCAGCTGGAGAAATGGTGGAGGACCAGGTTCATTACCTTCTCTTAAAGATAACGTCTTTTATATAATTAATGATACAGATGGTAATCTTTACAAATTGAAATTCTTAGCCTTAACAAATGCAGAAGGAGAACGTGGTCATCCTGAATTTGTATATAGTTTATTACAGTAAACTTTTTAAATAGATATTAAAAAAGCTTTCATTTTTCAATGAAGGCTTTTTTTTTATTATCATGTGAAAATCTAAATGATTACCCTAATAATTAATTCTATAATTGTTTATAACGTGATGATGATTTTACTAATTGTTTCAGAATTATAAAAACAGCAACTGTATAAGACAATGTCATTAATAAACCAGAAAACATAACCACATACTTTACCCAAAGCATGCCTTTCCACAAAAGAAAAAGTCCTCCAAAAGTTAAAATTACAGAAACAAAAGGTTCTATTAATAAGAAGATCTTTAACTTAGAATTAAGTCTTGTTGTTACTAAAACTAAGCCAGTTAGAAAGAAAATAATTGACATAGATAAAATATGTCCGTGGACTAAAGTGAGCATTTCTTGTTCACTTTTTTTAAACCTCATTACATCGGCTTCTTCATCATCTTCGTTACCTAAGTATTGTTCTTCTATTCCATTAGGATTTGCTGAAGATGTTTCACCCACAAACAAAAGCCCCGTGTAAAAACCAACACTTAATACAATAACAAAAGCTGCAATAAGCAGCTTTAATTCCTTTGGAAATGTTTCAATGAGGCCATTTACTATCATTATATGAGATCTTTATCACTTAATATTTTTAAGGACTTCATTAAGTCATCCATAGCATTTGTCATGGATCTTACTGAAATGGTTGCTCCAGAAATAGCATCGATATTATCACCATATCTAAACTCATCATCCTTTGTTTTACCAATAAACTGTTTTAACCAACGTTTACTTCCTATTTCTCCTCCGTAATCTTCACGATAAATTAAAACTTTCGTTTTAACAATAACTAAATTAGGATCTAATAGCACCAAATAATCAAACTGATCTGTTTTACTTGGTGCTTTAGACACGTATGCATATCCTAAAGGTTTAGTGTCTTTTTTAATTTCGAAAAAATTATCAGCACCAAACTTTGAAGGTAATTCTTTTGCAACATTTGAATCTATTATTTTAGCATCGAAAGAAAATGATTCCACTGAATACGTTTTCTTTATTTCAGAATCTACTTTCTTTTTAATGTTTTTAGGCAACCCGAAGGCAAGAATAGATATTACTAAAATGATAATGCTACTTAATTTCATATTACAATAGTATTAAATTGTTTTTATTAGAACCAAACTCCTAAGCCAATATTTAATTGGTTAGGACTATCTACATCGGTTGCATCACTAAAAAATTGATAATCTGCTTTTACAACAGCTCCTGGTGCAATTTTATAGCTTAAACCAAATGTCCACTCATCTCTGTCGTAAGCATCATTTTTTACTAACGCACCTTCAACAGAAGCATGTGTATCGTAATCTGAATAACGTGCAAATGCAAATAACTGTTGTTCCTTGTTTTGTGGTAATAAATTATAAGCACCTTCAACATACCAACCTTGCAATGCACTACCTAAATCAGCACTATTAAGTGTGTTATAATCTTCGGTATCTGAAATATTAGCATGTATATATTGACCTCTTGCCGTAAAACGTTTGTAAGCATAACGTGCATCTAAGCCAATCATAGAAATACCAACACTAGTACCATCGATATCTTCAATGTCATCTTCAGCTTGTGTTCTTCCAAAATATCCAGACAATCCCAATCGTAAACCTGGTAAACCATAATAATCTAGTTTAGCCGCAAAATTTGGTGAGTCTACTGTAGATTGAATTCCTTTTTGTCTTCCATTTCTCAAACCATTTGCTCCTCCTAAAACCTTAGTACCATTTACAGATTTAAAACCGTTAAAAACATAAGCTTGATAACGCAATGACACATCATCTAAACGACCTGCAACACCAAAACCAATTTCTCTCCAAGTGGTTGGCACTATACTTTTGTCTATACTTGGTCTTTCAACTCCGTTAAAAGTTGTTGGCTCGTGGTACTCATTAGTAATTCCCATAGGCACTAACATTAAACCACCTCTAAGGTTTACATTATCAGTTAAACTATATTGCACAAAAGCTTGCTCTACAAAAATTTCTTCTACATGCTCTAATTCAATTTCTGTAACAAACTGTACACGGTCGTTAAACTTATAACCAAAAAGTAATACTAAACGTTGTACATCTAATTCGCCATTATCTGCTTCTGGTTGATTGTATGTTATCTCTCCATAACCACCAACCGTAACACCTGTATTTATATTTCCTGATAAAATACGCTGTGCGGCATTTTGTTGCGTTTGTGGATTAGTAGACAACGAATCTGGAACAGTTTGCGCATATGTAAATGATGCAATTAAAAGGATAAGACTAAGGGTAATTTTCTTCATTAGTATTCTTATTTAGACTTGATATGAATTATTTTTCATTTTAAGCTGCAAATTTAAAACAAATAGTAATTACACAAAGTTTATTTAGATTAATTTTAAATAAACTTTGTAGTGAATTCTGACTTAAACAATGGAATTTTAAGTCTTTACTCATTTGAAGTCTTGAATAAGAAAAAAAAATACAACTTTGAATCTATTACTAATGATACACACTAAAAATCTTAGTCGCTTCATTATAAGAACTTTCAAAACTCATCGCATTGAGATCGTGAGCTTTTTTCTGAGTAAAATACGACAACATTTTTTCAGTTGGCATATTACCTGTAAGATCATCTTTTGCCATTGGGCAACCACCAAAACCTTGTATAGCTCCATCAAAACGTCGGCAACCCGCTTTGTAGGCGGCGTCAATTTTTTCGAACCAAGACGTTGGTGTGGTATGCAAATGGGCACCAAATTCTATGTTTGAATATTCGGGAATTAAATTTGAAAATAAATAGTTAATATTCTCTGGATCTGAACTTCCAATGGTATCGCTTAATGACAATATACTAACTCCCATTTTAGATAAGCGTTCCGTCCACTCTCCTACGATATCTACATTCCACGGATCACCATAAGGGTTTCCAAAACCCATTGAAATATAAACTACAACTTGCTTATTGCTTTTATCTGCGACTTCTAAAATTTCAGACAAGGTCACAACAGATTGAGCTATCGTTTTATGAGTATTACGCATCTGAAAATTCTCTGATATTGAAAATGGAAATCCTAAATAATCAATTTCAGAATGCACCGAAGCATCGTTTGCTCCCCTTGTATTTGCTATGATAGCGAGCAATTTACTTTCCGTTTTACTCAGATCTAATTGCGCTAAAACTTCAGCCGTATCAACCATTTGCGGAATTGCTTTTGGAGATACAAAACTTCCGAAATCAATAGTATCAAAACCGACACGAAGCAATGATTGAATGTATTGTACTTTCTTTTCTGTAGGTATAAAAGCCTTAATGCCTTGCATGGCATCTCTTGGGCATTCTATTATTTTAACCGCTTTATTCATTAGTTCAAATATACATTAATTGAAATTGAAATTGAACTCGAAGTTAAATTTGAAGGCGATAATAATTAGCATAAATGATTCTTCTAAATTAGTGATTCCGATAACTATCTCAATGTGTTAACATAAGTCATATAGAATAGCTTTCTAAATGAGAATAAAAACCGCAATCCCTACAAATACCACAATCTGAAGCCATTTTAAAACGAAACCTGAGTTTTTATGCTTTAAGGTGTAGGTTTTAATTTGTCCTGCAAGCAACGCTATAATAGAAAAAATAATAAAAGAGACCAACATAAAAAGGCCTCCTAAAATATAAAACTGCCAAACGGTACTCATCGTTTCACTAAATAAGAACCCCGGAAAAAAAGCTAAAAAGAAAATGGTCACTTTTGGATTGAGAACATTCATAAAAAAACCTTGAACAAATAATTGTTTTAGACTTTTCTTAGGCACATGTTCGGAATTAAAATTAAGACTTGCATCAGATTTAAAGACTTTGTAAGCTAGGTATAACAGATAAATCGCTCCTAAAAGTTTAATACCAAAGAATAGGTTTTCATTTGCTGCTATGATAGCAGAAACCCCAAAGGCTAATAAAGTCGTGTGAATTATACAACCTGTTATTAAACCGCAAACGGTTGCCATTCCATAAGATTTACCATGACTAATACTTTGGACCAAGACATAAATATTATCTGGTCCTGGAGCGAATGCCAAAGCCATTGTGGCACCTATAAATGCGGTAAGAATTTCGAAATTCAAAATTATTGATTAATCAATATCAATTCATTAATGCGTTTTATTAGAGAAGGTCCTTCATA
The DNA here is from genome assembly GCF_003386275.1 of Winogradskyella pacifica. NCBI lineage: Bacteria > Pseudomonadati > Bacteroidota > Flavobacteriia > Flavobacteriales > Flavobacteriaceae > Winogradskyella > Winogradskyella pacifica. Next base: position 102,891 of record NZ_QREI01000008.1, read on the forward strand.
AATAAAACCAGTATACACCTGAACCAAATCGGCACCAGCTGCTATTTTTTCTAAAGCATCTTCTGCAGAATGAATACCTCCGACTCCAATAATAGGAAAGGATTTATTGCTTTTATCCGCTAAGTACTGAATGACTTTAGTCGATTTGTCTTTAATTGGTTGTCCACTTAAACCACCATTGCCAATCTCGTTAAGTCGTGCGTCACTCGCTTTTAAACCTGTTCTGTCAATAGACGTGTTACTTGCAATAACACCATCGAGATTTGTTTCTGCAATTAATTCTACAATTTCATCTAATTGCACGTCGTTTAAATCTGGTGCTATTTTAAGTAGAATGGGTTTCTGCTTACTAAATGTAGTATTGGCACTTTCTACGCTAGAAATCAGCTCTAACAAATAATCTTTATCATTCAGTTTAGCGTGGCTACCGACATTTGGACAGCTGACGTTAAGTACAAAATAATCGACATAAGGATGTAAGGCATTAAAACACTCTAGATAATCTTTAGTATAATTTTCAGGAAGGGTTTGCGTATTTTTTCCAATATTTCCACCAATGATGAGTTGCCCTTTATTCTTTTTAAGTTGAGAAATAGCGGCTTGCAAACCGTCATTATTAAAACCCATGCGGTTAATAATGCCTTTATCATCTTTTAGTCTGAATAAGCGTTTTTTAGGATTTCCTTCTTGTGCTTTTGGAGTTACCGTTCCTATTTCAATAAAACCGAATCCGAAGTTGGCCAATTCATTATATAAAACGGCATTTTTATCAAAACCTGCAGCTAAACCTACAGGGTTTTTAAATTTTAATCCAAATAATTCACGTTCTAATCGTTTGTCTTCAATAACATAAAGAGATTTAAAGATACTTTTAACTCCTGGTATTTTAGATAGATTCCGAATTAACGAAAAGGTAAAATAATGTACTTTTTCGGGATCAAAAAGAAATAAAAAGGGTCTGACTAAAGCTTTATACATGAGAACGATTTTGCTTTACAAAAATAAGCATCTATTCTTTATAATGAAGTAATAATTTTATCATAAACTGTCAATTATCATAATTAATGCCCTCTAAATTTATTAACTTTGAAACACTAATCAAAATCAAAATATCATGAAAAAAATTATAGTTCCCGTAGATTTTTCTAAACACTCAGAATATGCCTTAGAAACGGCAGCTGCATTAGCAAAACAACACAATTCAGAATTAATAGTAATGCATATGTTAGAAATGTCTGAGTCTATTTTCTCTGCTTCTAGCGCTGAAAGAGGTGAAGAAAATGCGTTTATGTTAATGGTTGCCAATAAAAAGTTTGAAGCTTTTTTAGATCAACCTTATCTTGAAGGACTTGAAGTTACACCAATGGTTAAATATCATAAAGTTTTAAAAGAAGTTGCAGAAGTTGCCGCTGATGTTAGAGCAGACTTAATTGTTATGGGTTCTAGAGGACACAGTGATCACGATGGCGTCTTTACAGGTTCTAACACCGAAAAAGTTGTACGTTACAGTAATACACCTGTATTAGTTATAAAGTCTAAACCAAAATCTGTTAATTTTGAACATATCGTTTTAGCTACAGATTTTTCTGAAGAAAGTGTTCCTGCTGTTAAAAAGGCACATGAATTATTAATTGAATTAGGTCAAAAAACGACTTTATTACATATTAACTCACCAAACTTAACCTTTTTAAGTACTGATGAAATTGATGAGAAAATAGCAACGTTCTTAAAGTTGGCTAAATTAAACGAAAGCGACGTTACCATTGCGCGCATATCAGATCACAATGTGGAAGATGGTGTTTCAAATTTTGCTAGAAAACAACAAGCTGATGCCATAGCAATGATTACTCATGGAAGAAAAGGTCTAAGTCATTTCTTTGGTGGAAGTATTTCTGAAGATGTCGTTAACCATTCTAAACTTCCAGTTATTACCTTTAAGCTTTAATTTTTAAATACAAATAATTTTATGCAGCATATTATAAATCGGTTTATAAGTTACGTTACTATAGACACTGAATCTGATCCTAATTCTGAAACCACTCCGAGTACCAAAAAACAATGGGACTTGGCCAATAAATTAGTTGAAGAATTAAAAACAATTGGCTTAAGTGATGTGTCTATTGACGAAAATGCATACATCATGGCAACCTTACCAAGTAATGTCAGTCACGATGTACCTGTTATAGGATTTGTATCTCATTTTGATACCTCTCCAGATTTTACAGGTGCTAATGTGAAACCTCAAATTATTAATGATTACGACGGAAAAGATATCGTTCTTAATGCTGAAGAGAATATTATTTTGTCTCCAGATTATTTTGACGACTTATTACTTTACAAAGGTCAGACCTTAATAACAACAGATGGTACAACCCTTTTAGGTGCTGATGATAAAGCTGGTATTACTGAGATTGTAACAGCTATGGAATACCTTATTAATCACCCTGAAATTAAACATGGAACCATAAAAATTGGTTTTACTCCTGATGAAGAAATTGGCAGAGGAGCGCATAAATTTGATGTTGAAAAATTTGGTGCAGATTGGGCTTATACCATGGATGGTAGCCAAGTTGGAGAATTAGAGTATGAAAACTTTAACGCTGCAGGAGCTAAAGTAAAAGTGAAAGGTAAAATTGTACACCCTGGTTACGCAAAAGGTAAAATGATCAACTCCATGTATTATGCTTCAGAGTTTATTAATATTTTACCACGATTAGAAACACCAGAATGTACAGAAGGTTACGAAGGGTTTTTCCATTTACATAATATAGAAGGAGATGTTGAAGAAACAACGCTCGAATATATTATTAGAGATCATGACAAAGATAAGTTTGAAGCTCGAAAAGCTTTATTGGAAAAAGTGGTCTTTGATTTAAACACTAAATACGAAAGTGAAGTTTTTAAGATTGAAATAAAAGATCAATACTTCAACATGAAAGAAAAAGTGGAACCTGTAATGCATATTGTAGATATTGCAGAAGAAGCAATGAAAGCTGTTGGTGTAACTCCTTTAATCAAAGCGATACGTGGAGGAACTGATGGGTCTCAATTGTCTTATATGGGATTACCTTGCCCAAATATTTTTGCAGGTGGTCATAATTTTCATGGACGTTATGAGTATGTACCCGTAGAAAGTATGCAAAAAGCTGTAGAAGTTATTTGTAAAATCGCAGAGTTAACGGCTATAGAAAAATAGTTTCAGTCCTTTATAAAGACTCATAATAATTTCAATAAGCAGTAAACTATAGCATTTAGTTTACTGCTTATTTTTTTTTATGCTTAAATTTAAGAACCAAAATACTTTAGTTTTCAATTACAATACATTCATTATGACAACAACACCAAAACACGACGAACGCATTGCTGTAATGACATTTGCATCGGTTTATCCGCATTATATTACAAAAGTTGAAAAGAAGGGCAGAACAAAAGAAGAATTACATCAAGTGATTACATGGTTAACTGGCTTTGATGACACTAAGCTACAAGAACTCATCACGAATAAAGTCACGTTTAAAACCTTCTTTGAGAAAGCTAAGCTAAACCCAAATGCACATCTCATTAAGGGTGTTATCTGTGGGTACCGAATTGAAGATATACAAACTCAACTAACTAAAGAAGTACGCTATTTAGATAAATTGGTTGATGAATTAGCAAAAGGACGAAAAATGGAAAAGGTATTACGTAGCGCATAATTCACATCATAAACTTCTGAATAATCAGCATAGTATATAATACGAAGCAAAGTCGAAACATGAATAATATAGCAATTCTTAAAAAACTAAAATCTTCAACCTTTACCGATGAAGATGGTGAAACTTATACTTTAGATTTTAAAGATGGTTTAACAGCTTCAGAAATTGAAAAATTAAAACCATTATTCCCCAATCATACCATTGACAATGAGCTTATTAACATTTTAAAAGAGACTCGTGGTTGGGAAGATTACGGTTTAGATGATATTGATTTTTCTTCAATAGGACAATTTGGATTCACTGAATTATGCCCGTTTTCTGTGACTTTAGGACACGATGGATTAGGTAATCATTGGGTTTTAGATATATTAAATGATGGCTCATTAGGGCATGTATATTACGCTTGCCACGATCCGGCTGTGTTTATACGCTACGCTGATAATTTAAATGATTTTTTAAGTAGCTTATTAGAATTTCATGAATCACCTACAGAAAATTACCTCAATGACATCCATGATAAAGTTGTTTATGATATCTGGGAAAACGGAGGTCAATTATTCGATAAAATCGATTTTGAAAAAGCTAACACATCTTATTTTCCATTTTTTAATCAATTGGAAGGTAATGATTGGGCTATAGCTGATCTAAGAAATGCTAAAAATAAAACAGGATTTGCATGAGGGAAATTTGGACCTAATAGTGAAATAAAACGTCATCCAAGAGAATTAATTTGGGCTATTAAAAAAAGTAAAAAAGGATTCTTTAAACGCCTTTTCGGAAGCTAAACCAATTCCAATGAAAAAAGTAACCTCAGTAGAAGAATACATTGAAGTCAATCAGCACTTCGCAGATGCACTTAGCATTTTGCGACGTATTATGAATACCACTGAATTAGAAGAAACCATAAAATGGAGCATGCCAACCTACTGCCTAAATGGTAATTGGTAATTGGTAATTGGTAATTGGTAATTGGTAATTGGTAATTGGTAATTGGTAATTGGTAATTGGTAATTGGTAATTGGTAATTGGTAATTGGTAAAATTTAAAACAAAAAAAAAGACTGCTCAAATAAATGAACAGTCTTTTATAATTTATGATACAAACCGGCTTATTTTACAACAGCTGGTGCATTTAACTTATTACTCATTTCCATAGAAATAGCAGAACGGTCAAATTTAATTTTCCCTGCTAATGTTTCAATAACACAACTGTTATCTTTATCATTTAATTCTACAACTTTTCCGTGCATACCGCTTTTAGTAATTACACGAGTTCCTCGTGTTAACTCGCTTGCAAACTTTTTCTCTTGTTTAGAGCGTTTCATTTGTGGTGCAATCATAAAGAAATACATCACTGCAAAAATAGCGATAAACGGTAAAAATGATCCTAATCCTTCCATTCAGAAATTTATAATAATTATTAATTAATCGTGATTATGTCCTTCGTGACCTGGTTGCGTAGAATATTTTCTAGGTGCAGCAGCAGCAGCTCCATTATCTGTAGCTAAAGGATTAATACTTGGTGTTGCTGGTTTTGCAGCAGCAGGTGCATTTGGATCTTTTTCAATAAAAGCAGTAATCTTAACTGGTAATTGACCTTTTTCAGTATTCGTTACCATCGTTAATGACTTTGTTGTTTTTCCGTTACCCTTACCGTTAAACTTTACAGTAAATTGACCTGTTTCACCTGGCTGAACTTCTTTTGTATAGTTTGTTGGTACAGTACATCCACAAGTACTTTTAATATCACTTACCACTAACATAGAGTTTCCGGTGTTTGTGTATTTAAAAACTGTTTCAACAGGAGTTCCATCGGCTATTGTACCAAAATCATGTTCTGTTTTATCTAAAGTTAAAACTGCAAAATCACCAGCATTAGCATCTCTTTCTGCAGCAACAGCAACATTTTCAGATTTAACTTTACTCGCAGCGTCATCCTTACAAGATGTAAAAGCTACCATGCATAATGCACTAAGTCCTAAAATTACTTTTTTCATTATTCTCTTTTTTTGTTAAAAATTGTTTCAGCTTACGAAGTTAATGATTATTTTAAGGAATTAAAATTTTTAAGTCCTTGTTAACATATTCTTAGTAAGAAACCACTTTCTAAATTACTACGATTCAACTGAATTATATGACCTCAATAAGATTCTACTCAAATTAACGAACATTACATCAAACCTCTTCCAGCTTTAGGATGAATATTTTCAGATTGATACTCCTTTACAATCTTATCTAAAATCCCGTTAATAAACAAACTACTCTTTGGTGTTGAGTATTCTTTAGCGATTTCAAGATATTCGTTAATCGTAACTTTATGAGGAATAGAAGGAAATTTTTGAAATTCGCAAAGTGCCATTTTCAACAATACACCGTCTAAACTTGCTAAACGCTCAGAATCCCAATTAGTCGTTTTCTTGTTAATTTCTTCTGCGAACTTAGAACTATTTAAAAACGTTTTTTTAAATAACTCAATTGCAAATTCCTTGTCATCATCGTCTTTATACAAACTTGGTAACAAGGCCGTCTCTGGTGACGTTAACTTTAGTTTACGCAATACTTTTAACATGGCTGTATTTACCACTGGTAAATCATCTACCCATGTAATCTTTTTGTCTTCAAAGAAATCGTAAAGTTTCTCGTTTGGAGCTATGATTTCCGTAAAAACATCAATTACAAAGCTTTTATCTTTCTTAAAACTCGGCTCTGCGTCTTCTGTGTAGTTTTGATAAATGTCACTTTTTAAAATCGCTTTAAAAAGAATATCGACATACTCAAAATCTAAATCCCAAAAATTCAACTTCTTGTTAGCAATGGCATCTTGCAACATTGTATTACTACTAATAAGATGTAATAGTTGATTCTCTTGAAACTTTAAATCCGGATTTTTATCGGCTTCCGTTCCTAAAAGTTTACCTTGTAGCCTATCATTATGATTCTTACTCTTCTTATGCAGTTCTGTCAGCAGCGCTAAAAGCGATAAGTATAGGTCATACATACTATCTAAACTGTGTAACAAAAACTTTTGTTCTTTTATTAAATCATCACTTTCTGTACCTTTAAAAGCATACATGGATTGCATAGCTTTAATTCTGATGTGTCTTCGGTTTAGCATGTGTAAGAACTCACTTTTAGTATTGGTTATTAAAAAAGGTGAACCTATTAAAGATTCACCCTGCAAAAATACTATTATTTAATTTTTATATCCGAAAATAATTGAGACTATTTTAAGTTTTCTCTCTTACGAGTTTCAATACGTTCTCTAGCAATATTTAAGGCCGCATTGTGCGTTGTAAGATTATTCACCTTAGCATTATCTAAAATTTCGAGCGTCGTGTTATAAATATTCTCCGTTTTACGCATTATTTCTTGTCTATCATAATTCTCTAACTCTGCATAAACATTGATAATTCCACCTGCATTAATTAAAAAATCTGGTGCGTAAACGATACCACGTTCTTGCAAAATTAAACCATGAGTTTTCTCTTCTGCCAACTGATTATTTGCAGCTCCAGCAATTACTTTTGCTTTCAACTTATAAATAGTATCATCATTTATAGTCGCTCCTAGAGCACAAGGTGCATAGATATCCATCTCTTCACTGTAAATATCATTACCACCATAAATTGTGACTCCGTATTTAGAGCGCACTTCTTCTAATCGTTCTTGACTAATATCCGCAATAGTGACATTAGCACCTTCGTTAACCAAATGTTCAACAAGCGCTTCACCTACATTGCCAATACCTTGCACGTAAATGTTTTTATCTTCTAAAATATCTGAACCAAACTTAAATTTGGCAGCAGCTTTCATTCCCATAAAAACACCATAAGCAGTAATTGGAGACGGATTACCAGCTCCTCCTTTACTTTCTGAAATTCCGGTTACATAAGGAGTCACCTCTCTCACTGTATCCATATCTTCAGTGGTCATACCAACATCTTCTGCTGTGATGTAACGTCCACTTAGTGAATGTACAAACTCACCAAATCGCCTCATTAATTCCGGTGTTTTTTGCGTTTTAGCATCGCCAATAATAACGGCTTTACCACCACCAAGATTTAAACCAGTAATTGCAGATTTAAATGTCATACCTCTAGACAAGCGCAATACATCATTAAGTGCTTCCCACTCGTTTGCATAATTCCACATTCTAGTACCACCTAATGCTGGGCCTAAAACTGTATTATGAATACCAATTATAGCTTTTAAACCAGTATCTTTGTCATTGCAAAAAACAATTTGCTCATGGTCATCAAAAGAATGTTGTCCAAAAACAGGATCCATTTTTTTCAATTCTTTTGCAGTAATAATATCTGAAGTCATTTTTGTTAATTTAAGGGCGTTTAAATATATTCTAAAAACAGCATGCAAAAGTAAATCATAATTAAAGGATTAGCAAAACATTAACTATTAAATGCGATTATCATAATACTTTTGAGGTATTAAAGTCATAGAATGAAGGCACTAAAACATCTTAATAAATATTTTTACAAGTACAGATTCCGCATAATCATTGGCATCCTTATTACCATCGTTGCCAAGATCTTTGCCCTTTTCACACCGCGATTAGTCGGCGCATCAATTAATATTGTTTCTGACCGATTGGATGGAAAAATTTCCGATGAAATTTTTAGAAGTGAGTTAATGATTAACGTTTTCTACCTGGTTGGAGCGGCTATTATCGCAGGAATATTTACTTTTTTAATGCGTCAAACCATCATTAACGTATCGCGTTACATCGAATTTGACCTTAAAAATGAAATCTATCAGCATTACCAAATTCTGTCTTTAAAATTTTACAAATCAAACCGAACTGGTGATTTAATGAACCGTATCAGTGAAGACGTTGGAAAAGTAAGAATGTACGTTGGTCCGGCTATAATGTATACCATTAACACCATTACTTTATTTGCCGTTGCCATAATTTATATGATCGATAGGTCACCTACATTAACATTATATACACTACTTCCTCTACCCTTTTTATCGGCCGTTATATACAAATTAAGTCGTTTAATTAACAAGCGAAGTACTATTGTGCAACAATCACTTTCTACACTTTCTACGTATTCGCAAGAAACATTTAGTGGCATTTCGGTTATAAAATCTTATGGTATTGAACCTAGAACAAATCTAGAATTTGAAAATCTTTCAGCAGAAAACCGTCAAAAACAAATTAATCTTACGAAGGTACAAGCTTTGTTTTTTCCAATGATGATTTTACTAATTGGGATTAGTAACCTTATTGTTATTTATGTTGGCGGTATGCAATATATGAATGGCGAAATTGAACAAATAGGTACCATTGCTGAGTTTATTATTTATGTCAATTTATTAACATGGCCAGTTGCTACTGTAGGCTGGGTAACCTCTTTAATTCAGCAAGCTGAAGCTTCGCAAGAACGCATCAATGAGTTTTTAGATACTGAACCCGATATTAAAAACAATGCGAAAGAATTAACACCTATTAAAGGGGATATCGAATTTAAAAATGTATCTTTTGTATACCCAGACACTAATATTGAAGCTTTAAAAGATGTAAGTTTCACCTTAAAATCAGGAGAAACTTTAGCTATTTTAGGGAATACAGGTTCAGGAAAATCAACCATTTTAGATTTAATTGGTCGCTTATATGATATCGATAAAGGTTCTATTTTAATTGATGATACGCGTATTTCTGATTTGAATCTTTTCAGCCTAAGAAACAGCATTGGTTATGTACCACAAGATGCATTCTTGTTTTCTGATACTATAAAAAATAACATCAAATTTGGAAAAGAAGATGCTACGGATGATGATGTTATTGAAGCTGCACAAAACGCTAAAGTTCATAAAAATATCATCGGTTTTACTAAAGGCTACGATACTATTTTAGGTGAACGTGGTATTACATTATCTGGTGGTCAGAAACAACGTGTTTCTATTGCTAGAGCCATTATTAAAAAGCCAGATATTTTGTTATTTGACGATTGTTTATCTGCTGTAGATACCGAAACAGAAGAAAAAATTCTTAAAAATCTTGTAAAACTGACCAAGGATAAAACTACGATTATAGTAAGCCATCGTGTGTCTTCTGCAAAAAATGCAGACCGTATTATTGTTTTAGATGAAGGAAAAGTGATAGAGTCTGGAAATCACGAAAGCCTTATGAATACAAATGGCTACTACAAGGAATTATATAACAAACAACTCTCTGAAAAAGAAATGTAATTATTTGTTGTTTAGGTAAGTTTTTTTTTAGATTTTTGGATTGAAATAAAAAATAGATTGAGTTATGAGTGATTATGAAATGATGGATAAGGAAGAAATATATTCTAAAGTATTACGTGCAGGAAGAAGAACCTATTTCTTTGATGTTAGAGCTACAAAAGCTGGTGATTATTATTTGACGGTTACTGAGAGTAAAAAATTCACGAATGACGATGGTTCTTTTCATTACAAAAAGCATAAAATCTACTTATATAAAGAAGATTTTACTGAGTTTAAAGAAATCTTATCTGAAATGACTGATTATATCATTAACGAAAAAGGTCAGGAAGTCATTAGCGAACGTCACCAAAAAGACTTTAAACGCGAAGATGATTTTGTAACTCAAGAAGCAAAAACACCTGAAGACACAAAAAACATAGACAGCTTTACAGATATTAGTTTCGACGATATTTAAAAATTAGCTTCTGTTAAATAACACTAAACCTTGACAATTATGTCAGGGTTTTTTTATTTTTAGACTCTAACCAACCTTCCGTACTATGCAACGTATCCTTTTACTTTTAATTCTAGCGACCACAACCCTCTTTTCGCAATCGCAAACAGAACTATCTTATTATTTACCTCAGAATGCGGAATTAAACCCAGAGATACCAACACCACAAAGTGTGATTGGTCATAATGTTGGAGAATGGCACATTACTCACGATAAACTCGCTGAGTACATGAAAGCCCTTGCAAATGCGTCCGATAGAATTACAATTGAGGATAGAGGCAAAACGTTTGAAGGCAGACCACTATTACTACTGACTATTACAGCTGTAGAAAACCATGAAAATTTAGATGCTATTCAGTCAGCACATATTGAAGCAACAGAATCAAATTCTGCAAATACAAAAAACCGCCCGATTGTGGTGTACCAAGGCTTTTCCATTCATGGTAATGAACCAAGTGGCTCAAATGCCGCATTATTAGTCGCTTATTATTTAGCTGCTGCAGAAGGTGCAGAAATTGAGGATTTATTAAAGAATACAGTTATATTATTAGATCCATCTTTAAACCCAGATGGTTTACAACGTTTTGCGTATTGGGCTAATACCAATAAAAATATTAATCTAAATCCAGATCCTAACGACAGAGAATACAGCGAAGTTTGGCCTGGTTCGCGTACCAATCATTATTGGTTTGACATGAACAGAGATTGGTTACCGGTACAGTTACCAGAATCTAGAGCACGCATAGAAACGTTTCATAATTGGATGCCTAATATCTTAACGGATCATCATGAAATGGGTACCAACACTAGTTTCTTTTTTCAACCAGGCATCCCATCACGTACACATCCGTTAACTCCACAATTAAACCAAGATCTCACAAAAAGTATTGCAACATATCATGCTAAAGCTTTAGATAAAATTGGCTCTTTGTATTATTCTGAAGAAAGTTTTGATGATTTCTACTACGGAAAAGGCTCAACCTTTCCAGATATTAATGGAGGTATTGGGATATTGTTTGAACAAGCAAGTTCTCGTGGTCATGTGCAAGAAAGTGAGAATGGTTTACTAACTTTTCCATTCACGATTAAAAATCAATATACAGCTGCTTTTTCAACGCTTGCCGCTGCAAGTGCTATGCGAAAAGATATTCTAGAATATCAGCATAATTTCTTTAAGAATGCCAGAGCAGAAGCCTCTAAAGAAGGTAAAAATGCGATAGTTTTTGGGGATGAGAAAGATGCAGCTAAAACGTATCATTTAGCCGAAATATTAAAACGTCATCGTATTACATTTCACGACTTAAAATCTGATTTTTCAAAGAACGGGAAGAATTACAAGAAAGGGTATAGTTATGTGGTTCCAAAAAATCAAAAAAACACACGATTGATAAATGCCATGTTCGAAAAACGAACAACGTTTGAAGACAGCTTGTTTTATGATATTTCTGCTTGGACATTCCCATTAGCGTTTAATTTGGATTATACAGAAACAACAACTGCAAATGCAGGAAATGAAGTCACCAATTTAGAACACCTAAATGGAGGTGTTGATTCTAAAAGTGAATACGCTTACTTATTTGAGTGGCACGAATACTATTCTCCTAAACTTTTAAATTCAATTTTAAAGAAAGGTTTAAGAGCTAAAGTGGCCTTAAAGCGTTTTAAGGCTAATGGCAAATCATACGATTATGGTACGATTATGATTCCTGCAAAAAACCAAGATTTAAGCACTACTGAAATTTATAACTTTTTAAATAAAACAGCACAAGACAGTCATATTAAAATTGATGTTGTTTCTACAGGTTTAAACGAAGGTATTGACTTAGGAAGCCGCAATTTCAGCAATTTAGAATTACCAAAAATCGCACTTTTAGTTGGTGACGGAATGACCTCTTACGATGCTGGTGAAATATGGCATTTATTTGATACACGTTATGATATTATAGCAACGAAGTTAGATACTAAAAGTATGAGCAGAGCAGATTTAAGCCGTTACAATACAATAATCATGGTAAATTCTAATTCTGGTTTAGATGCGAACAACACAAAAAAATTGCAATCTTGGATTAAGGATGGTGGTACTTTAGTAGCCTATAAAAACACTTTAAAATGGTTGAATTCTAAAAAATTAATGGCATTTGATTTTAAGAAAAGTAAACTCATCGCAAAAAATATTAGCCACGAAGAACGCAGAGATTTTAGAGGAGCACAAGTTATTGGAGGTGCTATTTTTGAAACGGAATTAGATCGCTCCCATCCTATTAATTTCGGATACAAGAATGATAAATTAGCGGTGTTTAGAAATTCAACATTATTTATAAATGAAGATAAGAACAGTTATAACAATCCTATTCAATACAGTAAAAACCCGTTGTTAAGCGGTTATATTTCAGAACAAAATCTCGATAGTATTAGTCAATCAGTTCCTTTTAAAATTGGAAAAATTGGTAGAGGAACTATCATTGGTTTTACAGACAACACTAATTTTAGAGCCTTTTGGTATGGGACTAATAAGTTATTGATGAATGCTATTTTCTTTAGAGAGGAGATGTAGTTGGTTGTTGGTTGTTGGTTGTAGGTTGTAGGTTGTAGGTTGTAGGTTGTTGGTTGTAGGTTGTAGGTTGTAGGTTGTAGGTTGTAGGTTGTAGGTTGTAGGTTGTAGGTTGTAGGTTGTAGGTTGTAGGTTGTAGGTAATAAAATTTTTATGAACCTAATATTATAATCTTGAAATGTTTTTATCATCCATTATATCAACTTTTTCAAAAGCATGCCCCCCAATGTTCATCTTAAATGTTGAAATTTCAAAACTCAAAAACTTAGAAACTTAGAAACTTCAAAACTCAGAAACTCATAAACTTTGAACCTCTGAAACTATAAAACTTTAAAACTAAAAAAAACTAAGACACTGACATCCCGTTCTTAACTTTAATCTCAGGATGTAACAAAAACACATCATCTGCTTTTACGGCTCCAACCACTAAGCATTCGCTCATAAAATTAGCAATCTGCTTTTTAGGAAAATTAACGACAGCTACTATTTGTCGATTAATTAAATCTTCTTTTTGGTATTGTGTTGTAATTTGAGCAGAAGATTTTTTGATACCCAATGCACCAAAATCTATTACCAATTGATACGCAGGACGACGCGCATTTGGAAAATCATTTACTTCTATAATTGTCCCTATTCGTAAATCTACCTTTGTAAAGTCTTCAAATGTTATTATCTTTTCCATTTAGTAAAATTAATGAATAAAACAGATATAATATAATGGCCCGAACAGAATCTAATATGTTGCCTTTAGGCACAAAAGCACCAGATTTCAATTTAATAGACACCGTAGATAACACCAAAAAATCACTCAACGAACTCAAAGGGACTACGGCAACTTTGGTTATGTTTATTTGTAACCACTGCCCTTTTGTAATTCATGTGAGTTCAGAATTATCCCAACTAGCAAAAGATTACATATCTAAAGGGATTAATTGTATTGCAATTTCTAGTAATGATGCAAAGAATTACCCACAAGATCGTCCAGAATTAATGACTAAGAATGCCATAGACAACGACTATATCTTCCCGTATTTGTACGACCAAACTCAAGAAGTTGCCAAAGCATATAACGCTGCCTGCACTCCAGATTTTTTCTTATTTGACACCGATTTAAAATTAGTTTACACAGGTCAATTAGATGATTCTAGACCTGGGAATGGCAAACCCGTAACAGGAAAAGATATAAGAGCAGCCATGAATGCGCTAATTAATAAAGAAGCTGTAAACTCAAACCAAAAACCAAGTATGGGTTGTAATATTAAATGGCTATAACCAGTACATCAATAAACTAGATTTACTATAAGTAGCAGCATCAAAAAGTCCTGATATTCAGAAAACAGAATGGGACATAATACAAAATCACACAACTAGTTAGCTGTAATTTGAACCAACTTTATGGTAGAAAAAAAAGACATCGAAAAATTAATAATTCAGAACAAAAAAAGCACTCTGAAAAATCATTGGAATGATGTGTTTATTTTTAACACCACAAAATACAGCGGAGAAATAAAACCGAATGAACTTCTGATTTGGAGATCAGTACATTTTTTACGAGGAGCATATCCAATTTTTCATCTGACTTTTGATCAAAATGGAGAATTGAACGGAATTAAAACGAAGAACAATCCTTTTTACAAACTTCTGAATAATATATCAATCGGTTTTTTCCTTTTACTTGCTTTGGTTTTGTTAATTACGTCTGAATTTAAGACCGCCTTTATTGGAATAATCGGAATTTCTGTAATTGGAACTTTATTGCATTTAGTAATGTCAAAAGCCAAAAAGTACGAAACAAAAATTTTGACAGACGAACTAAAAGAAGCTATAGAAAATATAGAACGGATTAATAACCCTGAACTTATAAACAAACCGAAAACGGAATTAAAAAAAGAAAATATTAAAGAATGGACTTTTATGAAGATTTTGACAAGACTTCTTCTCTATCCTTTTTGCTTATTCATTCTAATTTTTTCGATAACAGCATTTTTGCCTGGAGCAATATTTAAGTCTAAAACACTCGGTGTATTTGGAATTATTGTCTCATTAGCATATCCATTTACTGACCTAATAATATTATTTAGAAAAAATAAAAATCACAGCTAACACGCTGTATAATTAATTGCTTTTTAGAGCTTACTTGCGAAAATTCCTTTGGAATTCTCAAGGAATCGTAAATGTTTGCTAACTTAGTTATTAGACCACGTAACTAACTATTAAACAGGTCTATTAGACATACCCCCCCTTATCTGAACTAAAATAATTGCTTTGACTGAAAAGAGAAAGACTGAATAAACTTACTATTATAAATCGTATTCAAAGTTAATCGGCGTTAATACCATTTATCACTTACCATTTTTATATCTTCTTTAGCTTCCGCAATCATTTGTTCAGATTTGTCTGCATACTGTATCATCCCAAACTTATTAATGGCTTCAGCGGGAATTCCAAGAAAATCAAAAGCCGTTATTAAAAAAGGAGTTGCAAAATTAACACCTTTATAAGGTTCCATTCCAAAATCACTTCCACTTGTCATTAATATCAAAGCTTTTGTATCTTCACATAACCCTTTAATACCATTTTCAGTATATCCAAAAGTTTTCCCGGCCTGTATAACAGCATCAAACCAAGCTTTTACTGTTGCAGGTATCGAAAAATTATACATAGGACTAGCCAAGACAACAAAATCTGTATCTAATAATTGTTGCATCATTTTATCATTTTTAGCCAAAACGCTCTGTTGTTCATCAGTAAGTTCTGCGCCACCAAAATTTCTATTTACATAAAGATTCAAATTTTCTTTTAATAACAAATCTGGAGCTTCCTCCGTTAAATCAACTAATGTAATTTCTGTTTTTTCTTGATTATTTTCGATAAAGAAATCAAGCATTTTTTTTGTATTTGAATTATCTCTTGGAGTGTAACTTAAAATTAACGTTTTTTTCATTTTATTTTTTTTGATTATTATGAACAAATTTATACTAAATTAGCTATACAAAATATAGCACTACACTAAAGTATACTAGTATCCTTTAGTATAGTATAGTGTTAAAGTAAATCTAAAAATGAACAAAAAAAAGAGCGAAACGCCTATTTATACACCAACAGAATGTAAAAAATTTATTCTTCCTGTTCGAGATGTCATAGACATAATTGGAGGGAAATGGAGATTACCTATTATTATAGCGCTTTCTTTTAAAATTCATAGATTTAAAGAATTAGAACGACAAATTGAAGGAATAACCCCAAGAATGTTATCCAAGGAATTAAAGGAACTAGAAATAAATGGATTAATAAACAGAGAGGTATTTAACACTATGCCTGTTTCTGTTGAGTATAGCCTTACGGATTATGGCAAATCATTAGATAAAGTAATTGAGACAATGAGAGATTGGGGATTAACTCATAGAAACAAAATAAGGAACGAATAACAACTATGCCCAACAAAGCATTAAGTCATGAGGTAAAACCACAAACAAAATACGGATTAAAAATAATATAAATTAAGGCTAAGCGTATCACAGAAATTGTAGTTTCTAGAAATGTGGATGAATTAAAAAAACGATAAGAACTGATTTTTTTATCAATGGGCTTTGCCTGTACTTTAAAGACGACCTAAGAAAAAAGATTCTCTCTTGAAAAAATTACTTGGGAGACACTAATTAAGGACGAAAAAAGAGAAATACCGAAATAAAAAAATAGCTTTTGAAAAAAAATTGCAATTCATTTATACTCTGCAAGTTTGCATTTTTATGAACTTAATAAAACAAGGCAAAATCAGACACCGCCACCGCCGAAAATTTAAAACAAAGCACACTAAATGAGAAAAATTTCAACATTAATTTTACTGTTTGCCATGACAATCTCATTGGCTCAAAACGACAGTATTTTCAACAGATTACAAGCCATTAGTAACAATGGTTTAACGTTTTACAATAGTGATGGATTTACTATAACCAGTGAAACCTTAAATTACCCTTTTACTGAAAAAGGATTGAAAAAAGTGTATCGCAAATATGCCATCAAAAAAGACGAGAATAAAACCAAAGATGATCAATTAGCATTTAATAATTATTTCGTCACTAATGACAAAGAAATCACTGAAGAATTAGTTCAAAACAACACTTTTTATTTCATAGAAAACAAAGACAAACGAATTACAATTATTCAATTTAGCGCTATTAATAAAAGAGATAAAGCATTTGAGCATACAATTATAAAATCGATAATTGAAAAAACAATACCAAATGAAAATTATGCGTCAATGAAAATTGATAGTATCAATTTCGCTGGAAGGAAAATAAAACTGGGATCTAATTGTAGTTGGACGAACGTAAATACCGTGCAATGTCCTTATTATGGTGAAATGAATTGGTCTGTTCATAAAGGTTTAGAAGACGCACAAAACACTGTTGCGCAACAATTAGCAATAACAAAATCAAGAAAAAATGGAAAAGTAGTTTCGGAAGCCATAGTTGATATAGAATTTGAAGGAACAGAAACTAAAGCCAAAAAAGTGATTTATGATTTTACCGGATTGACTTCTGTTTTAGCAAGCATGTCTGGAGGAAAAACGTTGACCATTTTCTATGTTGCAACTGAAGTAAGAGGAAATTATGTGAGTTGCGTTCTAAGTTTTTGGAATAACGACGCCATAACAGAAAATGGACTTGCACCATTACTGGAAGAAGTAATGAAATTGAAAAAATAACACGTCTTCATACAACCCGTATAATTTACTAATTTCCCCCAAACCATCGTCGCATTTTGTTCAATAAAACTATAAAACAAAAAACAGGTTATAGCGTGGTTATAGCATGGTTATAATATATTTACAGCAAGCTTATAGCACCTTAGATATAGCTAAAACGAAGGTCACATAACCCAAAGTCATTAGTAAAAGATAGTATTGAGCCTCATTTTACTATAATGAACAAAAAACTGAGTTTAATAAAAGCTCTAACAAGCCAATTTTAAACTCAGTTTTTAATTGTGGTAAAATGGCTGTTATTCTAAAAGCGCCACAATCTCATTATAGTGTTTGTCTTTAGCATAGTCTAAAGCCATCTTGCCATCAGAATCTTTAATGCTAGTATCTGCGTTATGTTCTAAAAGCAGTTTTACAATATCAATTTTGTTGTATTGCGTAGCAAATGTCAAAGCTGTGATGCCATTAGTATTAACCGCATTAATATCGGCTCCATGTTCTAATAAAGTGGTTGCTAAAGCAATATTGCCTTTAAAACTAACACCGATTAAAGCAGTGTTCCCTGAAGCGTCTTTAGCATTAAGATCTGCCTTGTGATTGATCAGTATTTCTGTGGCCACATCATTATCAAAATAGGTTGCTAAAATGAGCGGAGTAAATCCACGAGCGTCCTTTTCTCCAATTAATTTCGGGTTTATGTTTATTAAAGCTTCTAATCGGTCTTTATCTCCAGACCGAATCGCCTCAAAAAACACATCTATATCTTTCTTCATGTTATGTTGTTTAAATAAAAAGGAATGAGTTTTTAAGCCCACTCCTTTTGTACTCTACTTATTAATTCACTTAATTATTTTAAATCAAAGCGATCTAAATGCATCACTTTAGTCCAAGCGGCAGCGAAATCTTTTACAAAGCGCTCTTGGCCATCGTTTGCTCCGTACACTTCAGCAATAGCTCTTAATTCTGTATTAGATCCAAAAATTAAATCGGCACGTGTGCCTTTAAATTTTACGTCTCCTGTTTTGCGGTTGCGACCTTCAAAAAAGCGATCGTCTTCTGACGTTGCTTTCCATGTGTAGGTAAAATCAAGAATAGTCTTAAAGAAATCGTTAGTTAAATGACCAACCGTATCTGTAAATACTCCATTATTAGAACCATCATAATTAGCACCTAACACACGTAATCCACCAACTAAAACGGTCATTTCTGGCACTGATAACGTCAATAAGTTCGCACGATCGATTAATAAATCTTCGGCGGCTATTTTTAAATCGGACTTAATATAATTTCTAAAACCATCCGCTAAAGGTTCTAAATAATCGAAAGCTTCAATATCTGTTTGTTCTTGTGTAGCATCTCCTCTACCATCTGCAAAACTTAGAGAAACAGTAACACCTGCATTCTTCGCGGCTTGCTCTACTCCTACATTTCCGGCTAAAACAATTAAATCAGCTATAGACACCTCTCCTTTAAATTCAGTTTTAATACCTTCTAATACTGATAATACCTTATTCAATTCTGCAGGATTATTAACCTCCCAACTGCGTTGTGGTTCTAGACGTAAACGTGAACCGTTAGCTCCACCTCTCTTATCAGAACCTCTATAAGTTGATGCAGACGCCCAAGCTGTCGTTACCATTTGAGAAATCGTTAACCCTGAATCCGCTATCAAACCTTTTAAGGTAGACACATCAGCATCGCTTAACGAATAATCTACCGTTGGCACAGGATCTTGCCATAGTAATTCTTCTTTAGGAATTTCAGGACCTAAATAACGAGAAATTGGTCCCATATCTCTATGCGTTAATTTATACCAAGCACGTGCAAAGGCATCTTCGAAGGCTTTATGATCCGCATGAAAACGTTTAGAAATCTCTAAATAAATAGGATCTACTTTTAGAGCGATATCTGCAGTAGTCATCATTAATCCTTGTGTAGCATTAGCATCACCTGCTTTTGGTGCTCTTTTAGCATTAGATGCAGCTGTTGGCTTCCATTGGTGTGCACCGGCCGGACTTTTAGTTAATTCCCAATCATAATTTAATAAAACATCAAAATACTCATTATCCCAACGTGTCGGGTTTGGTGTCCATGCACCTTCTATGCCACTTGTAATGGTATCATCTAAAACACCTGTCCCGAATGAATTCTTCCATCCTGTACTCATTTCTTCAATAGGGGCACCGTGTGGTTCTTTCCCAACATAATCATTAGGATCTGCTGCACCATGTGCTTTACCAAACGTGTGTCCACCAGCGACAAGTGCTACGGTTTCTTCATCATTCATGGCCATTCTTGCAAATGTTTGTCTAACATCTTTTGCAGAACCCATCGGATCCGGGTTTCCATTTGGTCCTTCTGGATTCACATAAATCCATCCCATCATTACCGCTGCTAATGGATCTTCTAAATCACCATCTTCATAACGTGCTTCATTCTCACCCCAAACAGTTTCACTTCCCCAATACGTATCTTGTTCTGGTTCCCATACATCTTCTCGTCCACCAGCATAACCAAATGTTGGAAAGCCCATAGATTCTAAGGCACAGTTTCCGGCAAGAATCATTAAATCTGCCCAAGAAATCTTGTTGCCATATTTTTGTTTAATAGGCCATAATAACAATCTGGCTTTATCTAAGTTGCCATTATCTGGCCAACTATTAATAGGTGCAAAACGTTGGTTTCCGGCTCCTGCTCCACCTCTTCCATCTCCGACTCTGTACGTTCCTGCACTGTGCCACGCCATTCTAATCATTAAGCCACCATAATGTCCATAATCTGCAGGCCACCAATCTTGCGAATCGGTCATTAAATCAGTAACATCTTTTTTAAGCGCATCAAAATCTAAGCTATTAAACGCTTCAGCATAATTAAAATCGACTCCCATCGGATTAGACTTCGTTGCATTTTGACGTAAAATATTAAGTTTTAATTCGTTTGGCCACCAATCTCTATTTTCAACACCACCTCCAGCAGTGTGTTTTGTTGTGCCACTTAAGTAGGGACATTTAGCTGCGCTTTCATTAATATCGAAATTTTTGCCTTGGGGAGCGTCGTTTGAGTGTGGATTCTTTTCCATGTATTACAAGTTTTATTTGTTTTAATTTTTTATAAAATTATGTCTTAATATACTTTTAGGCATAAGATACACATTTTTTTAATTTATTTTTTGATAGTCAAAAACTATACAAAAACAAAACGCCATAGTTAATGCGAATAAAATTATGATTTATTTAATAATTAGTTTCAAAAAATTTCGTAACTTTTAATCAGCAATTAAAACATATCATTATGAGCACTACAGAATATACAAAAGTTTACTACGGAAATTTCATTTTAGTTACACGAGTTAAAGATGAATTAGAACACGTTGGCATTGTCCCGATTGTTAAAGATGAAGGAGAATCGCAACGTTTAGCAGGTTACGCGTCAATGAACCAAGGCTACCAAGACCTTTATGTTCATAACGATGAATTAGATAAAGCTATGGTTATTGTAAATAGAGTGAAAGCTGAAATGGAAGCTGCTTCTTAATAAAGAAAGCAACTAGATTAGTTTTATAAACCTTTACTATTAGTAATAAGTACTTCAGATTAAAACAAAAAAAATGCTGATATTTTTTAAATATCAGCATTTGTATTTCAAGGTAATAAGATGGTTTTAAACAGTTGCTCCATACATCTTTTCACGTTGTTCTTTTATCTTTTTATCACTCATGTACTCATCAAACGTCATGTAACGATCAATAACTCCATTTGGTGTTAATTCTATAATTCTATTACCAACGGTTTGCGCAAACTCATGATCATGTGTTGTTAACATGATGGTGCCTTTAAAGTTCGTTAGCGAATTGTTAAACGCTGTTATACTTTCTAAATCTAAGTGGTTGGTTGGTTCATCTAACATTAATACGTTAGCTCTCATCATCATCATACGACTTAGCATACAACGCACTTTTTCACCACCAGATAAAACATCTGATGTTTTTAAAGCTTCTTCTCCACTAAAAATCATCTTTCCAAGGAAGCCTCTAATATTTACTTCCTCTCGCTCCTCTTCTGTTTGTGCCCATTGACGTAACCAATCAACAAGTGATAGTTTATTTTTAAAAAAGTCGCTGTTGTCTAATGGCAAATAGGATTGATTTGTGGTTACTCCCCAATCAAATTTTCCAGAATCTGCTTGTTCTTTCCCGTTTAATATTTGATAAAATGCTGTTGTTGCTCTAGAATCTTTAGAATATACAACGACTTTATCTCCTTTATTTAAGTTGATATCAATATTGCTAAATAAAACCTCATTTTCTAAACTAGCTGATAAGCCTTGTACATTTAAAATCTGATCTCCAGCTTCGCGATCGCGCTCAAAAATAATTGCAGGATAACGACGACTAGAACGTTTAATGTCTGAAATATTTAATTTTTCAATCATCTTCTTTCTACTCGTAGCTTGCTTAGATTTAGCTACGTTAGCAGAGAAACGACGAATAAAATCTTCTAATTCTTTTTTCTTTTCTTCTGCCTTTTTATTCTGTTGTGCATGTTGTCTTGCCGCTAATTGAGACGACTCATACCAAAAGGTATAGTTACCTGAGAAATGGTTGATTTTCCCAAAATCAATATCAGAAATATGTGTACAAACTGAATCTAAAAAGTGTCTATCGTGAGAGACTACAATAACGCAGCTTTCATAATTTGCTAAGAAATTTTCTAACCAAGAGATCGTTTCGTAATCTAAATCATTGGTAGGCTCATCCATGATTAACAAATCTGGATTTCCGAATAAAGCTTGTGCTAATAAGACACGTACTTTTTGCTTACCGTCTAAATCCTTCATTAAGGTATAGTGGTAATCTTCCTTAATTCCTAAATTAGATAACATCGCAGCAGCATCACTATCGGCATTCCATCCATTCATTTCTTCAAACTGTACCTGAAGCTCTCCTATTTTCTCAGCATTTTCATCTGTGTAATCTGCATAAAGCGCATCTAGCTGAGATTTTAATTTATATAATGGCTTATTTCCTTTTAATATGGTTTCTAGAACAGTGTCTTCATCATGTAAATTGTGATTCTGCTCTAAAACAGACATACGCTTACCTGGCTCTAAATGAACGCTTCCTGATGTTGGATCCATTTTGCCTGCTATAATCTTTAAAAATGTAGATTTTCCGGCACCATTGGCACCAATAATACCATAGCAATTACCATTATTAAATGTGGTGCTTACTTCGTCAAAAAGTATGCGTTTTCCAAATTGAACTGAAAGATTAGAAACTGATAACATGTCTTTAAATTTTAATCTATTAACCTTACTATAAATGAAGGCGAATTTTTGAGATTGCAAAAGTAGAAAATTAAACCCAAAATCTGCTATTTTACAGCATTATGAATCTTAAAAAAGTGGTAAAATTTAAATTGAAAGATGTTTCTTAAACTAAATACAACACTTAGGTATAAAATGGTTACACAACTAAGACTCTAAAACTCGCCAATACTATTAAGTAGCTGTTGTAAAACAACTAATATTTCTGCATTTGGTTGAAATTATAAGACTTACTAATAAGATTTAACGAGGTATTAACAGCAGTTGCGTAATGCATCTTATATTTTTGTTTTCTAACTTTTATAAATTTTCCATGCTAACTCTTCGTATAGTTCTTACTGTTGCCTTGTTATCAACTGTTTTTGGATGTCAATTCAAAGGAGGAAACACTAGTGACTCTGCGTATTTAGGTGGCGAAATTATCAATCCTAAAAACAATAGTGTTATACTCTATAATACTAACGGACAGGTTTTAGATTCGATTACTTTAGATGCTAATAATCGATTTATTTTTAAAATAGATAATCTCCATCCTGGTTTATACTCTTTAACACATGGTGGTGAATACCAAATGCTACTCTTAGAGCCTAATGATAGTATTATGTTTAGACTAAATACTTATGATTTTGACGAGTCTTTAGTATTTACAGGAAACGGTGCCAGAAAGAATAACTACCTCCTTAAAACCTATTTATCTAATGAGAAAGAGGCAAAACAGTTGGTTAAATATTCTAAAATGGAACCTGAAATTTTTAATGAATTTGTTGAAAAGAGAAGACAAACGCAATTAAATGAGTTTTACCAATTTTTAACTCTAAATGAAGAATCAGAATTTTTCAAATCTATTATAGAAGCCAACATTAACTACAATGCTTATGCTGATAAAGAAATTTATCCTTTCGCCTATTTTGGCAACAATAAGTTAATCCATATAAAGGATCTACCTGAAGGTTTTTTCGGACACAGAAAAGATATCGATTATAATGCCACACATTTAAGTCGGTTTTTTGCTTATAACCGATTCTTATTTTCTCATATAGACAATCTAGCCATTCATAATTATTATAAGAATAATGCTTACCACAGCAAGTTTAATAGACATGCGATGGGCTACAATAAATCTAAACTAGACTTAATCGACAGTATTATTTCAGATCCAATTATTAAAAATAATTTATTAAAATATAAAGCACGAGAATATATCAGCTATAATCACACCGAAGATGAAGCCAATGAAGTGCTCAATTATTACTTAGAAAAAAGCACTAACGAGGAGGATAAATTATACATGAATGATTTAGTATCTTCATTAAAATTATTACGTCAAGGTAATCCGTTGCCTAACATCTCTATTGTAAATTATAATGACACAGAACATTTTATAAATTCGATTATTACGAAACCTACGATTATATATTTCTGGTCTTCTAATTCTAAATCGCAATATAAAAATAGTCACTACATGGTAGATAAGTTGAAAATAAATTTTCCTCAGATGGATTTTATTTCAATTAATGTAAATGACAATAATGATAAGTTTTGGAAGAATATTATTGAGAACTATAACTTCCCTACTATAAATGAATTTAAGTTTAAAAACTCAAAAGAAGCACGTAAAACTTTAGCTGTTAACTATTTGAATAAGTCTATTATTGTTGATGAAAATGGCATCATTTTACATCCTAATGCTAACATCTTCAATTCTAAGTTTAACGAAACCCTTGAGGAGTTATTACAACAAAAGCACCTTATTGTAAAACAAGATGCTCTTTAAAACTGTTGTTGAAATTTATTTAATTTCCTTTTTTATAATCTGCTAAGAACTTTTCTAAACCACTATCTGTTAATGGATGTCTAAGTAATCCGGTGATAGAACTTAACGGTCCTGTCATAACATCTGCACCTAATTTAGCGCAATCTATAACGTGCATTGTATGACGTACAGAAGCTGCTAATATTTGAGTTTCAAAAGAATAGTTATCATAGATATGACGAATCTCAGCGATAAGGTTTAAACCATCTGTAGAGATATCATCTAAACGACCAATAAAAGGAGATACATATGTTGCACCTGCTTTAGCCGCTAATAATGCCTGACCAGGAGAGAATACTAAGGTTACGTTTGTTTTAATTCCTCTATCCGAAAAATACTTACACGCTTTAATACCATCTTTAATCATTGGTAATTTTACCACAATCTGATCGTGTAATTCTGCTAAGGCCTCACCTTCTCTCACCATGCCATCAAAATCTGTAGAAATAACTTCTGCAGAAACATCACCTTCTACAATGTTACAGATATCCACATAATGCTTCATTATATTATCTGTTCCTGTAATGCCTTCTTTAGCCATTAATGATGGGTTTGTTGTAACACCATCTAAAATACCCATATCTTGAGCGTCTTTAATCTGCTCTAGGTTTGCTGTATCGATAAAAAATTTCATAAAACTTATTTTAAGTTGTTGTGTTTTAGTTGCCGTAAATTTACGATTTTAAGCCTACCAATACAATTTGCTTTCTATAATTTATAATGATTCATTAACAATTTCTCGTAAGCTGAATCTGGAAGAATACGTTTTAAAACAATTGAGAATTTCTGCATAAAAGCTCCGACCTTATAATGGATTTTCGGATTTTTAGTCTGAATGATTTTATAAATCGCTTCTGCCATTTGTTTCGGATCACTACCACCATCCACATGCTCGTCCATCATACTTAAAGTTTTTCCGTACGTTGCTTTATAAGGAGAATCTTCTAAAGCAGGCGCATGATAACGACCAGCAGCTATATTGGTGGCAAAATCCCCAGGAGCTACATTGGTCATGTTAATATGAAACCCTTTTAATTCCATTCTAAAGGCTTCAGTTATTAACTCCAACGCTCCTTTACTTGCACTATACACACCTCTATATGGTAAACCCATATAACCAGCAATTGAGGTCACATTAATAATTAAACCAGAATTTTGCGTTCTCATCGTTGGCAAAACAGCCTTAATCATATTAATGGGGCCAAATAAATTAGTTTCAAAATTGCGCTTAATTTCTACATCAGGAATCTCTTCTATTGGCCCAGTAATACCTGCACCTGCATTATTTAAAAGTACATCAATTCGAGATTCGTGAGTTAGGATTTCTGCAACACAATTAGAAATCGTTTCAGGCTTTGTAACATCTAAAGCTACAATAGGAAATTTACTATTTGGATACCT
This sequence comes from Winogradskyella pacifica, assembly GCF_003386275.1. Taxonomy (NCBI): domain Bacteria; kingdom Pseudomonadati; phylum Bacteroidota; class Flavobacteriia; order Flavobacteriales; family Flavobacteriaceae; genus Winogradskyella; species Winogradskyella pacifica. The sequence continues at coordinate 129,086 of NZ_QREI01000008.1, forward strand.
ATCAGGATTCCTGCTTGTGCCATAAACTTTAAATCCTTTGGTTTGAAGAAATTCACCAACAGATTTTCCTATTCCTGAAGAACCACCTGTTATTAATACAACTTTAGACATACTGCTTTATAAATTATAATTTCGAAAATACGAATTCTGAAATTAGTAGACCTTTTAATACTATGCTAATCGCGATGAGAACCTATATAAACTGAAAAAATCTCGATTCGCCGAAGCGTTCAAGATTTGAGTTTAGGGTACAAAAAAAGGCAAGCTACCTACATCACACCGCTACGACCATTTACCTTTGCTGCGTTCCCGCCCTGGAGGATTCAACAGGAGCTGGTTGTGTAGGACTTGCCAGGTGCAAAGATACAATCTTTTAATACTTACGCAATGATTTTTAAACTGAATTTTATTTAATAACTTGCTAAAAATTCAAACCAACGTTATGCACATTTCTAAATATTTCATTCTCTTATCTTTAAGTTTAGTTTTATCCAATTGTGGTGAAACAAATGCTTCAAAAATTTCTAGTTTGTCGATAAATACATCGGTAAAATCTTTAATGCTTGGTGATACCATGAAGCTTTCAATAGATAATCCGAAGAATTTAGAGATCACTAACGTTAGTTATCAGCTAAATGGTAAACCGATTGAAAGTAATGGTGTTTTAGACCAGATTACTTTAGGTAAAAAAGAAATCACCGCAATAGTTAATTTTGAAGATAAAACGGAAACGATTACTAAATCCGTTCAAATTTTTAACAACATCATTCCTTCTTACTACAAGTATGAAGTTATAAACACCTACCCTCACGATATTACATCGTATACGCAAGGTTTAGAATTCTACAATGGTGAGTTATATGAAAGTACGGGACAGCGAAAAGAATCAAAACTTAGAAAAGTAAATTTTGAAACTGGAGAGGTCTTAAAAAACATTAATTTAGAAGATAAATATTTTGGAGAAGGTTTAACCATTTTAAATGATAACATCTATCAATTAACATGGCAAGCCCAAGTAGGTTTTGTGTACGATGTAAATACTTTTGAAAAGATAAAAACATTCAATTACGAAACTAGTAAAGAAGGTTGGGGCATTTGTAATGACGGCAAAATTCTTTATAAGTCTGACGGTACAGAGAAAATCTATTTTTTAAATCCTGATGATCTTAGCGAAAAAGGCCATATTGAAGTTTATACTGAAAAAGGTGTCATCGCGAATTTAAATGAAATGGAATGGATTGAAGGTAAGATTTTCGCCAATATTTACCAACGTAACGGTGTGGTTATCATTAACCCAAAAACAGGAGGTGTAGAAGGTGTTATAGATTTTAAACCTCTAAGAAAACTAGTAACACAACATCCTGAATTAGATGTTTTAAACGGTATTGCTTATCACCCAGAACGCGAAACTATTTTTGTAACAGGAAAAAACTGGGACAAGCTTTTTGAGGTTAAAATAATGAAACAATAATAGCACTGTGCACGTATTCGAAAAAACCATTACCGTTACTGAAGATGATATAGATGATCTTAACCATGTAAATAATGTACGCTATGTGCAGTGGGTACAGGATATAGCGAAGGATCATTGGCTCGCCTATGCTACAAAAGATATTTTAGAAACCTATTCATGGTTTTTAGTGAATCATTATATAGAGTATAAAAGTCCGGCTTTACTTGGAGATCAACTTTTATTAAAGACGTATGTTCCAAAAGTCGCAGGTGTCAGCACCATTAGACATGTCGAAATCACCAATATAAAAACCCAACAGTTGATTGTAAGCTCTAAAGCAAAATGGTGTCTGATGGATTCTCATACACAGCGTCCTACACGTATCCCACCAGAAATCGGAGAACTTTTCAATTAACATTTTATTAGGTTAAAGTTTTTTTAAAACGCAGATTCCTTTCAACTTAAAGACTTTACTTTAACGCATCAATCAAATCAAGCATGCGTAAAATTACTATTCTATTCTTTTTATTTTGTCTTCCTTTTATACACTTTGCCCAAACTTTAAATGGAAAAGTATATGATGCTAGCGGAACCGTTAAAAATGTAAAAGTCTTTAATAAAACACAGAACCGAGTTACGGTAACAAATAACAACGGTAATTTTAACCTCGAAGCTAAAGTGACGGATACCATTTCTATCGAGTCCGTATTCTATCACCCAAAAACTATTGCCTTACAAGCGTATCATTTTGATGGCACAGCTGTTTTTGAACTTAAAGAAATACTTACAGAACTCGATGAAGTTGAAGTCAAAGCAGAACCTGAGCAACCCGTTTTTGTAGAAGAAACATACAATACGGAACTCAAAAATATGATTCAGGAAGACATAAAAAATCATCCAGAAAAATACAAACCTGCTGGGGCTACTTACGGTCCAGATCTCTTTGCTATTATTGGCTTAGTTGCTAATCTTCTAAAAAAGAAAGATAAATACAATGCACCAACCTATCAACCGATTACTTATACCCAAATGGATTCGTTATTTAGTGAGAGTTCATTTTTTAATACACAATTACTAACTGATAATTTAAAGATTCCGGAAGACAAGAAATATCTATTTTTTGATTATTGCGATGCTAAACAAATAAGTTCGGAAATGCTTAAAGAAGAAAACAAAATGCTGTTCTTAGAAGAGTTGGTCGTTAGCAGTCAGTTATTCTTAATTCTATTAGATGAATATGGTGATAAGAGCGTTAAGCAAAATAAGAATTAACCGCTCACTTTGCTGACAAGGCAGGAGTCTCATATGTTATAGAAGTGGATTCTTGCTTTCGCAGGAAAGACAATCTTTACATATTTATACTTATCTATAATAAATCCTAACTTCAAAAGTTATATTTTTAAGCCTTAATTATATTTATTACTTATGAAGCGATTGCTATCATTTTTACTTTGTTTTGGAATTTTACTATTTTGGAGTTCTTGTCGTAACGATTTTGAATTTACTCCAAGTAAAGGCCAACTAGAATTTGCAAAAGACACCATTTATTTAGATACCGTTTTCACCAATATTGGCTCTAGCACATATAATCTTAAAGTTTATAATCGCAGTGATGACGATATTGTAATTCCGACCATACAATTCGAAAATGGAGTGAATTCACGATACAGAATGAATATTGATGGCACCACAGGATTAGAAGGCACACAAGAAGGTAAATTCTTTGAAGATGTAGAATTATTAGCAAAGGATAGTTTGTTCATCTTTATTGAAACCACTATTGATATTTCAACTTTAGGTGGTTTAGAAAATCAGTTTTTATATACCGACAAAATCCTCTTCGATTCAGGAAATAACCAACAAGATGTAGACGTGGTTACCTTAGTTAAAGACGCTGTTTTCATCTATCCAAGTAAAGATGACATTACAGGTATTGTTGAAACCCTAAGTTTTGACGTTGATGGTGACGGTACACCAGATGAAACCACGCTAGAAGGTCGTTTTCTCGCTGATGAAGAATTGACTTTTACCAACGAAAAACCTTATGTTATTTATGGTTATGCAGGGGTTGGTGCAGGTAAAACCTTAACCATGGAAGCCGGTGCACGTGTGCACTTTCATGCGGATTCTGGGATTATCGTCACAGATAATGGCTCATTAAACATAAATGGTGCATTAAGTACTGATCAGGAAACTTTAGAAAACGAAGTAATTTTAGAAGGTGATCGTTTAGAACCACTTTACGAAGATATTCCCGGGCAATGGGGAACTATTTGGTTGTATAATGGCAGTGAAAACAATACTATTAATTACGCCACTATAAAAAATGCGACTATTGGTGTGTTGTCTGAAGGAAATCAAAATGCAACCACTGATAAATTAACGATTACCAATTCTCAAATCTATAATGTAAGTAGTTTTGGAATATTAGGAAGAGCAACTTCTATACGAGCAGAAAATTTAGTTATTAATAATGCTGGTCAATCGTCTTTTGCTGGCACTTATGGCGGAAAATATAATTTTACACATTGTACCATTGCTAATTACTGGAATAGTAGTTTTAGACAATTCCCTGCCCTACTCTTAAATGATTTTATCGTTGACGAAAACAACACCGTGTTCACCAATGGTTTAGTAGAAGCGAACTTTAATAACTGTATCATTTATGGTAACGACAATCCTGAGTTTTTACTAGAAAATGAAGGTGAAGTGTTTAATTATAAATTTACGAATTGCTTATTAAGATTTGATAATAACAATCTTGATGGACAAGGCAATTACGATTTTGAAAACCTAACATTTTACGAGAACAATCTATTTAATCAAGATCCAGATTTTGAAGATCCATTTAGTAACAAAATGCGAATTGGAGCCGATTCTGCTGCAGATGGTATTGGACTTTCTATATTCGCGAGTCAAGTTCCAAATGATATATTAAATGTAAGTAGAACAGTTGCTCCAGATGCTGGTGCTTATCAGAGTGTGGTATTTGATGAAGATTAATCTATGCTAACCAAGAAACATGTAAAATTCTTAAAAATTGTTACTGCCTTTACACTAATTCTTGGACTGTTAGCCATACATTTTTTTGTACCTCGACTTATTTCTGAAATTAAGAATCCTGTTGTTGGCTTAATAAAACGAAACAAAAATGTTAGTTTCGATGTAGCTTCAAATAACGCGTCAAAATTAAATCAAAAAGCATTCGCTTTTAACTCATTTGATGGTCTCAAATTATCCGCGCAATTAACCTATTCTAGTTTAGACTCATCAAAAGGAACCGTGATTTTATTGCACGGCATTCGTTCTAATAAAGATCAATTCAAAAATGTAATTGATTTTCTATCAGAAAACGGATTTAACGCTGTTGCCTTAGATTCACGAGCCCACGGAAAAAGCGAAGGAGATTTTTGTTCCTTTGGAGTTCATGAGAAAAAAGATGTTGCAAGCCTTATTGATTATTTATCCAAACATGAAAATCTCAGTCATTTTGGAGTTTGGGGACAATCCTTGGGTGGTGCCATTGGTTTACAAGCCATGGGCTACGATCAACGTATTAAATTCGGAATAATTGAAAGTGCATTTTCAGAATTTAGAACTATAGTTAATGATTATTTTGATCTACACGCTGGTTTTAGCTATACACCGTTTTCTAATTACCTAGTTAATAGAGCTGGACAAATTGCAGCCTTTGACTCAAACGATGCTTCACCTATTAAGTATTGTGAAACCATTAACCAACCTATACTTATAGTACATGGTAATATAGACGAGCGTATCAATATAAAATACGCTAAAGCTAATTTCTCAAAAATACCAAGTACTAATAAGGAATTTATTGAAATTGATTCTGCAAACCATTCTAATGTTTGGAAAGTTGGAGGAGAAGCCTATTTTAATCGTGTATTAGCATTTATTAACAAACAATAAAGCTTCCAAACAATATTTTTTTCAAAATTATGGAACAATTGTTGTGCGATTTATGCAACATAAACCCTTTAAATAGATCTCATGATTTCAAAAAAAATACCAACGGTTTTATTCCTCTTCTTTTTAGTCATTAGCTCATCGCATCTAAAAGCTCAAAACTTAGAGCTTATGAACGCAAGTCTACAGCTATTAAATAGTGTAAATAGCAGTTGTAATTGTGATTGCACTGAGACCCTAAATATTAACAGCCCTTTTTTTGAAGGCCAACTGATTTTAAAAGACGAAACCGTTTATAACGGCAAAATTAGTATCAACCAACCGTATCAAAACAAGCTGATAACCATTCTAAATCTCGACAACAACTACGTCCCAATCGATAATGATTTAATTAAAGACGTTATTTTCAGACGTACTGAGAATGAAAACGAGACAGAAACCAAGTTTACAAATTTAAATAGTGATGACAGACTATATAGATTAATCTTCCAAAACGAATCCTTGGTACGTGTTTATGATTCTTCAAATGAACTATTAGATAACTCTTTAGCTGGACGCATCATAATTGAAGAAAATAATATAATAACAGACACTTGGAACTTTTGGTCTTCTAGCCCTAAGAAAGATGTGATTAATTATCTCAACAATAGAGACAACACAAATTATAAACGTCGCGATTTTGAATCTTTAAATGACCTATTTGCCAAATTATAATACATAAAAAAAAGCCTTTCAAATTAAATTAAAAGGCTTTCTATATTATATATTCAGACCTGCTAGGCCTTGTATCTTTTAAGCATTAAACAATGCACGTCCACCCATTAAAGTATTCACTTTTTCAGCAACACCTGCTAAAACCGTTTCATTGTCATGATTTTTAAGAGCTTCATCCACTAAATCTACAATGTATGGCATATCGCTTTCTTTTAAACCTCTAGTGGTTACTGCGGCAGTACCTATTCTAATTCCTGAAGTTACAAAAGGAGATTCTGTATCAAAAGGCACCATATTTTTGTTCACGGTAATGTCTGCTTTTACTAAAGCGTTTTCAGCATCTTTACCAGTAATGTTTTTATTTCTTAAATCAATTAACATCATGTGGTTATCAGTTCCACCAGAAATTAAGTTATAATCTTTAGCAACAAATGCTTTAGCCATAGCAGCTGCATTATGTTTTACTTGTAGCATATAATGCATAAAGTCATCTGTTAAGGCTTCACCAAAAGCAATAGCTTTAGCAGCGATAATGTGTTCTAATGGTCCACCTTGATTTCCAGGGAATACAGCAGAATCTAATAAACCAGACATTTTACGAAGTTTACCGTTCTTTAAAGTAACTCCGAATGGGTTATCAATATTTTCACCCATCATAATCATACCACCTCTTGGTCCTCTTAAAGTTTTATGAGTTGTTGTCGTCACCACATGGCAATGCGGCATTGGATCATTTAAAATCCCTTTAGCAATTAATCCTGCAGGATGTGAAATATCCGCTAGTAAAACAGCACCAACACTATCCGCTACTTCTCTAAACTTCGCAAAATCCATATCACGAGAATAGGCAGAAGCACCAGCAATTATTAATTTAGGTTTCTCTTTTTGCGCCTGATCAGCTAACATATCGTAATCAATAAGTCCCGTATCTTTCTTTACACCATAAAATGTAGGACGGTATAATTTACCTGAAAAATTAACAGGAGATCCGTGAGTTAAATGTCCACCATGAGACAAATCAAATCCTAAAATAGTATCACCAGGACTTAAACACGCGTGATATACAGCAGTGTTTGCCTGACTTCCAGAATGGGGTTGTACATTAACATATGCAGCACCAAATAAAGTTTTAGCACGATCGATTGCAATCTGCTCAACCTCATCAACAACCTCACAACCACCATAGTAGCGTTTACCAGGATAACCTTCGGCATATTTATTAGTCAATACAGAACCTGCAGCTTCCATCACCTGGTCGCTAACAAAATTTTCTGATGCTATTAATTCTATGCCATCAATCTGGCGTTCTCTTTCGGCTTTAATAAGTTCAAATATTTGTTCGTCGCGTTGCATAAATAATGTGTTTGTTAAATCGATACAAAAATAGTGAATACATTAGTTTAAATATCAAAAATTATGTAGGTTTGAATGAATTTAATGAACAATTAATCAACAATAACTCTATGCCATTATCAGCTAACAATCCAGATCGTACCTCATGGCTACATGTCGGTAAAAACTCAGATTTTCCAATTCAGAACATTCCTTTTGGTGTTTTCTTAACTAGAGATGACATTATAACGATTGGAACGCGAATTGGTGATACGGCGATTGACCTTGGTGCTTTACACCAATTGGGTTATTTTGAAGGGATTCCGTTAACGGATGATATCTTTCTTCAAGATACATTGAACGATTTTATTGCAGATGGTAGAAAAACTTGGCGTTTAGTTAGAAACAGAATCGCTCAGATTTTTGATGCTGAAAATGAGACCTTAAAAAATAACAATCCACATAAAGAAACGATATTGTTTCGTTTAGATGAAATTGAAATGCAGTTACCAATACATGTTGGTGATTACACCGATTTCTACGCTAGCAAGGAGCATGCTACAAATGTTGGTACCATGTTTAGAGACCCTGACAATGCATTATTGCCAAATTGGGTACATATGCCAGTTGGGTATCATGGACGTAGCTCTTCGATTATTCCTTCGGGAATTCCGATTCATCGTCCACAAGGACAAACCTTACCAGAAGGTGCTGAAAAACCTGTTTTTGGTCCATCAAAATTAGTAGATTTTGAACTGGAAATGGCTTTTATTACAACAGACGCTAATGATTTAGGCGAACCTATTCCTATTGAAGAAACTGAAGAGTATATCTTTGGCTTAGTATTATTTAATGATTGGTCTGCAAGAGATATTCAGAAATGGGAATACGTACCATTAGGACCATTTTTAGGAAAAAGTTTTGCATCATCAATGTCTCCATGGATTGTGACTTTAGATGCTTTAGAACCGTTTAGAACAGAAAGCCCTAAGCAAAACCCTAAACCTTTAGACTATTTACAAACTAAAGGAAAAAAGAGTTTCGATATTAATTTAGAAGTGGGTATTCAGCCCAAAGGTGCGAAAGAAGCCGTGGTTAGTAAATCTAATTTCAAGTATATGTATTGGAATATGGCTCAGCAATTAGCACATCATACAGTTAATGGTTGTCCTATTAATTCAGGTGATGTTATGGGAAGTGGGACCATTTCTGGACCAACACCAGATTCTTATGGATCTATGTTAGAATTGTCTTGGAAAGGTAGCAAACCTTTAAAAATGAAAGATGGCACAGAACGTAAATTTATTAATGATTACGATACTGTAATTATGAGAGGTTACTGTGAAAATGATGGTACACGAATAGGTTTTGGTTCTGTAAAAACACAGTTATTACCTATTTTTAACCCGAAGAAAAAGAAGTAATTATACATTTATTTATATTGAAAGAAGACTAAAGTTGAATTGCTTTAGTCTTCTTTTTTTGCTTTAAATTGAACGCTTTAAACTGATTCTAAAAAGGAGCTTCACAACTAAAACTTACCCACTCGCGTTTCACAGGATGCTCAAAACTTAAAGTTTCTGCATGAAGATGTAATCGATTAGAAGGCATACCATATAAATCATCACCTATTATGGGCATATTTAACCCTTTATGATGCGCTGCATGTACCCGTAATTGATGTGTTCTACCTGAAATCGGATAAAAATGAATTCTGGTTTTATGATCGGTAACCTCAACAATCTCATAAGTCGTGGTGGCTTTTTTACCGTGTTCATAACAAACTAATTGTCTTGGCCTGTTATTTAAATCTACTCTTAGAGGTAAATCGATTGTTCCTTTTGTTGTTTCTAAAGTGCCATCTAACACCGCAACATATCGCTTTTTTATGGTGCGATTAATAAACTGTTTCTGAAGTTTTTTGTGCGTTCGTTCATTTTTAGCTACTAGTAATAATCCTGAAGTAGACATATCTAAACGATGTAGTAATAAAGGGCCTGTTGCATTTGGTAAATACGTTTGCATTCGTGTTAAAACGGAATCTTTAATCGTTTTTCCTGGAACTGATAAAAACTCATGAGGTTTGTTAAGAACTAATAGAAAATCGTCTTCGTAAATAATCTCTAGGTCTCCATCAAACTTACCAGCAGATTCTATAGGATTAGGTTCAACATCTAAACCATGCATCATATGACCTAAAATGGGTTCGCACCGACTACGACAAGAGGGGTAAAATTGTCCATGCTTTCTAACTTCTGCTGTTGGAGAAATTCCCCAATAAAATTCCGCCATAGCGATAGGCTTCAAATTGTGTTCGTAGGCATACTGAAACAATTTAGGCGCAGCACACTCTCCTGCTGCAACAGGTGGTTTACCTAGATCTGTAGCATTAAAAATGGTAATTAAATCTTTCGTTTCACCTTTAGCATTTAAGAATTTATATTGCTCGTGAATTTGCTTTTGTAAACGCGCTGATAGTGTTTTCCTTTCTAATTTTAAATTTTCAATTGGTTGAATTAACTCGACTAAACGTTCCTCTGCCTTAATTACGTCTGCTTCTATGCTTAACTTTAAGTATTTTAAATCAATATTATTCTGAATGCTTTCTTGCTTCAGTTTTTCAAAAAACACTTCCTTTTCTAAATTAGAAAGTTTATGCTCTGCCTCTACCCTACGCTGTCTTCTGAATTGCTTTTCAACTTTTGCTTTCTTTTTAAAATCTTCAAGTTTTTGGGTGGTTTCAAGTTTTGTCTTTTTTAAATCTAATTGGGCTTTTTCTAATTCCAGATTTTGCTCTAACCTTTCAATTTCAGCAGTCAAGTTATTTACATGTATTTCCTTTTTCTTGTAAAAACCATCTTCATTCAATGTATCATAAACCGGTGGTACAAATCCTTCAATATGATTACTTTCTGCTAATTTCCCTGAGAATGCAGTGATATAACCTAGTTGTCCTTTCTCAGTTTTAACAATCAGAACACCAAACATCTTACCGATACTTAAACCTTTCTTGCCGTCGACTAGACCAAAATTGTGTTCAAAATCTGTTTGAAAATTAAGATACGCTTTAACCTCATCTGCCGCAGTAATACAAAGTGAATGTGGAGTGTAATAAAACGGAAAGGTAAATTGTTTAGGAAGTGCTTCCGAAAAATGAGATTCTAGAGTATGAAAACATCCGTTTTCTTTATGAAACATGGGTCTTTTATTGATTTGTAAAGAAACAAAAATCTTTAATGTCAATCCGCAAGATTCTAAATTTTTTTGGATTTGTATGGCGGTGTAGTTGCATTGCAAAAGCCTTTCTGTTCATTAATTTATCTTAAAAGCTTTCTAGATAAAAATCATTCTAAGTCTCAAAAGTTTTTTTACTTTGGCATTATAATTGGAATTACAGATTTATAACCACAAAAAACACAAGATTATGAAAAAATTTTTACTCTTATTAGTCCTTGTTACGGTACTCGTATCTTGTAGTGCCAAAAAACAAATTGAAAGCGCCATTAGCCAAGGAAATTATGATCAGGCTATTTCTGACGCTTTAGAAAAATTAGAAAACAATAAAGATAAAAAAAGCAAACAAGATTATATTGTGATGCTCGAGGATGCCTACAATAAAGTTTTAGAGCAGGATTTACAGACTATTAAACATTTTAAAAAAGATGGTAATCCTGAACAATATAAAACCATTTATGAAATATATTCGGATTTAGAAGCTAGGCAAGCTGCTATTAAACGTGTTATGCCTTTACAAATAGATGGTAAAACTGTAAATTTTAAGTTTAAGGATTACAGTACAAAACTTATTGACTACAGATATAAAACTTCTGATTATTTAATTAATCAAGGCATAGCGCTTTTAGATTCTAATGATAAGTATAATGCAAGAGAAGCACATGATATCTTTAGTTATATAGAACGTATCAATCCCAATTTTGAAGAAAACAGAAGCTTAATTACTGAAGCGCATCAAAAAGGAATGGATTATATATATGTTTCTATTCAAAACCACACGCAACAAATTATTCCGCAACAATTAGAAGCTGAATTATTAGATTTTAATACTTATGGCTTAAATCAATTCTGGACAACCTATCATGCTAATACAGATAAAGCTATTAATTATGATTTTGCGATGCAATTACAATTAAAGCAAATAAATATCTCGCCAGAACGTATTAACGAACGTCAAGTGTTAAGAGAACAAAATATTGTAGACGGTTGGAAATATGATCTAGACAGAGCCGGAAATGTAAAAAAAGATAGTCTTGGTAATGATATAAAGGTTGATAAAATTATAAACGTAAAAGCGCGCCTTTTTGAAGTTGTACAAACTAAATCAGCTCAAGTTATTGCTGATGTGGTTTATACAGATTTAAAACAAAACCAAATTATTGATACATTTACAATAGATAGTGGCTATATTTTTGAAAATATTTTTGGAACCTTCGAAGGTGATAAACGCGCATTAAAGAATAATGATAGAAACCTTATATTACAAAGACAAGTTCTGTTTCCAAGTGATGAACAGATGGTGTATGATACAGGAGAAGATCTTAAATTAAAACTAAAAAATATAATTAGTTCTTATAGTGTTAGGAGAAGTTAACACCTTTTTCTAGTTCAAAATAAAACTCTCATACAAGCAAATGAATGCTTGCTATGAGAGTTTTTTTATACTTTACTTCCAAAATTCTATAAAATTGAAAGCCTCTAGGTTTACAATTCAATCCTCCAATACTTTATAAACAACTTAATTTCAAGGATTTCGTTTAAAGAAGATTTTTACCTGTTAACGATTTTATAGAAGTCTAAACAATTTTTAAATTTATATTTGTTTATCCCTAGATAGTTAATAGCAATTGTAAAATAAAAGTCTAATTATTAAACTTTTACACGATGTGTATTGTAGTAAATTAAGAACAAACACTGCTATAGCAAACGATAACTAAAATGCTTTAAATATTTGATGGTTTTAAAAGACAGAACAGTTTAACCTTATGAAAAACGATGTCTTTTAAGAATAAAAACCTAAAAAGCATAATTTTTATATAAAAACAATTATCGTATTTTATAGCTAGAATAAACAATAACAAAGAGTTACATCACTAGTAAAACTTAGTAATGACGTGATTTTGTTATGACTTACTCATGACTTAACACTACATTATAATGCGCTTTACCGTATTTTAATTACACTTTATCGATTATTTTATTTGCGGATTTGAATATAAAATCTATATTTGCTCATCCCTCTTAGCGAAATAATTATTTTACTTTATAAAATAACGAGCTAAACATTACTCCCTAATAATGTTTTGTTTTTTAAACACTAAATATTGTTGTTATGAAAAATCATTACTTAAAGGTTTTAACTCATGTTACGTCTTTAGCTTTGTTGCTTTTTATTTTTAGTTTTTCGCTGAGCTTAAATGCGCAAACCGAGTTTATGACAACTTGGAAAACGGATAATCTAGCTACGTCGAATGAAACTTTACGAATTAAAGAAGAATCTACTCATAACGATTTATTTGCTAGCGCAGGGTATTTTGGTGTTGACGAAAGTTATCTAGTGAGTCCTTTAAAAAGGAATGAACCATTACAACTAGAAATTAATCATAGCACATCAAGCATATTCGCTCTTACAGGTTGTACGTCGTCATTCTCTATAAATGTGGCCTCTAGTACTTGCGGTGCTGTAGTGACTTATACTGGTCCTACCTCTAATATTGGTTCACAGCACGCACATAGAACTACAGGACTGCCTTCGGGCGCTACTTTTCCTATTGGAGTTACAACCATTACATTTGAAGAGCATGACTCAGGACATACTCCTACTGGGAGTATTTGTACTTTTACAATAACAGTTGTAGATAATGAAAAACCTACAGCTTCTAATCCTGCAGATATTAACGTGCAATGTTTAGGTGATGTGCCTGCTGCTGATATTACTGTAGTGACGGATGAAGCCGATAACTGTGGAACACCATCAGTTGCTTTTGTGAGTCAAACGGCAGATCCTGCTATCAATAACGGAACGATTACTAGAACCTATTCTGTAACTGACACTAATGGTAATTCTATTAATGTATACCAAGATATTGTTATCCTTGATAATACAGACCCAACAGCGTCTAATCCTGCTGATATTAATGTGCAATGTTTAAGTGATGTACCTGCAGCAGATATTACTGTGGTAAACGATGAAGCTGATAACTGTGGTACTCCGACTGTGGCTTTTGTTAATCAAACTGCAGATCCTGCTATCAATAACGGAACGATTACTAGAACCTATTCTGTAACTGACACTAATGGTAATTCTATTAATGTATACCAAGATATTGTTATCCTTGATAATACAGACCCAACAGCGTCTAATCCTGCTGATATTAATGTGCAATGTTTAAGTGATGTACCTGCAGCAGATATTACTGTGGTAAACGATGAAGCTGATAACTGTGGTACTCCGACTGTGGCTTTTGTTAATCAAACTGCAGATCCTGCTATTAA
>NZ_QREI01000008.1:143116-143365 GCF_003386275.1 Winogradskyella pacifica
ATGTACCTGCAGCAGATATTACTGTGGTAAACGATGAAGCTGATAACTGTGGTACTCCGACTGTGGCTTTTGTAAGTCAAACTGCAGATCCTGCTATTAATAACGGAACCATTACTAGAACCTATTCTGTAACTGATGCTAGTGGTAATTCTATTAATGTATATCAAGATATTGTTATTCTTGATAATACTACCCCAACAGCGTCTAATCCTGCTGATATTAATGTACAATGTTTAAGTGATGTGCCTG
>NZ_QREI01000008.1:143372-143542 GCF_003386275.1 Winogradskyella pacifica
TATTAATGTATATCAAGATATTGTTATTCTTGATAATACTGCCCCAACAGCATCTAATCCTGCAGATATTAATGTGCAATGTTTAGGTGATGTGCCTACTGCTGATATTACTGTAGTAACGGATGAAGCTGATAACTGTGGTACTCCGACTGTGGCTTTTGTAAGTCAAA
>NZ_QREI01000008.1:143637-229181 GCF_003386275.1 Winogradskyella pacifica
ATGTGCAATGTTTAGGTGATGTGCCTACTGCTGATATTACTGTAGTAACGGATGAAGCTGATAACTGTGGTACTCCGACTGTGGCTTTTGTAAGTCAAACGGCAGATCCTGCTATTAATAACGGAACCATTACTAGAACCTATTCTGTAACTGATGCTAGTGGTAATTCTATTAATGTATACCAAGATATTGTTATCCTTGATAATACAGACCCAACAGCCTCTAATCCTGCAGATATTAACGTGCAATGTTTAGGTGATGTGCCTACTGCTGATATTACTGTAGTAACGGATGAAGCTGATAACTGTGGTACTCCGACTGTGGCTTTTGTAAGTCAAACTACAGATCCTGCTATTAATAACGGAACCATTACTAGAACCTATTCTGTAACGGATGCTAGTGGTAATTCTATTAATGTATACCAAGATATTGTTATCCTTGATAATACAGACCCAACAGCATCTAATCCTGCAGATATTAATGTGCAATGTTTAGGTGATGTGCCTGCAGCAGATATTACTGTGGTAAACGATGAAGCTGATAACTGTGGTACTCCGACTGTGGCTTTTGTAAGTCAAACTGCAGATCCTGCTATTAATAACGGAACCATTACTAGAACCTATTCGGTAACGGATGCGAGTGGAAACTCTATTAATGTATATCAAAATATTGTTATTCTTGATAATAATGCCCCTATTACTCCAACACTAGCAACGCTTAATGGACAATGTTCTGTGACTGCCACTGTACCGACAACTACTGATGCTTGTGCAGGAACCATTACAGGAACAACTTCTGATCCCTTAACTTATAATGTTCAAGGCACTTACACTATCGTTTGGAACTTTGATGATGGTAACGGAAATCATATCAATGTTAACCAAACTGTTAATGTTGAAGACACTATTGATCCTATTACTCCAACACTAGCAACGCTTAATGGACAATGTTCTGTTACTGCTACTGCTCCGACAACTACTGATGCGTGTGCTGGAACAATTATAGGAACAACTTCTGATCCTTCAACTTATAATGCCCAAGGTACTTACACTATCGTTTGGAACTTTGATGATGGTAACGGAAATGACATTAACGTCAACCAAACTGTTGTGGTTGATGATACTATTGCACCGACACCAAATACAGTAACACTTTCTAATATTACAGCTCAATGTTCTGTTACATCTCTAACAGCTCCGACAGCAACAGACAACTGTTCTGGTGTAATTGCAGGTTCACACAACGCAACACTTCCTATTACAGTCCAAGGTACAACCGTCATTACCTGGACTTATGATGATGGAAACGGAAACACCTTTACACAAACACAAAACGTGATTATTACAGATACAACTCCACCTGTTGTTGTGTGTCAAAATATTAGTATAACATTAGATGCTGGAGGAAATGCCACTATAAATGCTACTGATATCGATAATGGTTCTACTGATAACTGTGCCATAGCATCAATGTCATTAAATAAATATAATTTTAACTGTGATGATTTAGGAACAAATACTGTAACCTTAACTGTATATGATGTTTATGGGAATACTGATACTTGTACTGCAACAGTAACCGTATTAGATCCTGCATCAAGTGCAAGTGTTACAATTGCTTCAAATGATATTGATTTGAATGACGAAATTTGTCTAGGTGACAATTTAACATTTACTGTAACACCTCTAAATGCAGGAACAACACAGTATTACGAATGGTTTATCAATGGCGTTAGCGAAGGAACAACTGCAGTTCCGACATTTACACCTGCCTTCGTTCCAACAACTGATTACACTATATATGCAGAAATGACTACTGATCTTTCTGCATGTGATCCAAAAGTAAGTAATACAATATCTATTATAGTTCATCCATTACCAATTGTAAGCGTAAGTAGTTATGACATTTGTATAGATGACAATTCTCAAATAACAATTCCATCCACTGGTGGTACTTGGGTTAGTAATAATCTCAGTGTTGCAACTATAAATAGTACTAGTGGTGCTATTACACCTGTTAGTACAGGTACCGTGACTTTTACGTTTACAGATAGTATAACAGGTTGTGAAAATACTACAAATACAGTAACTATTAACCCATTACCAGTAATTAGTAATTACCCAATAGATAATGAAATTTGCGAGAATGAAACGCATACCTTATCACCATCAACAGGTGGTACGTGGACGAGTAGCGACCCTACAATTGCTACCATAACCAACAGTGGTCTTGTTACAGGCGTTAGTGTAGGCATTAATGTGTCTTTTACATATACAGATTCATCTACTGGCTGCAGTAGTACCTCTGCTCCTTTTACTGTATTAGAAATACCTGAAATAACTGCTGTTGAAGCATTTCCAAATACGATATGTTCTGGAGAAGATACGGTTGTATCTGTCAGCGTTGCTGGTGCAGGAACAGCTGAAGTCGTAATTGTTAATTATGATTTTAACAGTGGAAATAATTATGGTCAATTAAATGGACAAGAAGCACCTAATATAAACAGCTTTGTTAGTAGTAATATTTCATTTGACCGTACTCAACAAGGTAGAAATGCGTCAGCTATTCCTCCCTATTTTGCCATCAATGACCGTAAACAAGGCTTACGACAAAATGACGATTGGAGAGATGGAAGTCAAGATTGGTTTAACAATCCAGGAGGTTCAGATGATGATGGAGATTGGATATTTAACATAAACGGTTCTGATCTACCTAATTATCAAAACTTTGAGATATATTTTGACGCTAAACGCCAAGATCCTGGTGGTAATAACAAGAGAGTAAGAGTTGAATATAGTACAGATAATGGTACTTCTTGGTCTTTTGCCGGCGACCGCTTATTACCTTCCGGTACAACCTCATGGAGTAGATACTCAAGTACACTGCCAGGAGTTACGAATCCTAGTAATTTACAAATTAGATTAAATGTAAATGACGGTTCTACATATAGTTATTCTTTTTGGAGCGGCTATGACGATCAAACAAATCCTCATGTTGTAATTGATAACTTTCAAGTGAAAGCCTCAACGCTCCTTACCACTGGTATTGGCTATAACTGGTCTGTATTATCGGGAGATTTTTCAAGTCTCCCAGCAGACACAGACCTATCACAAATTACCGTTACTCCATCTGTGACAACAGAATATCAAGTTGAGGTTACAAATAGCGATGATTGTCCGGCTTTTGAAACAGTGACAGTAAATGTAAACCCTTCACCAGAAATTACATTTACAACCAACTATTGTCCTTCAGCACCACATAATAATGAAGTAGAAATTACAGCAATCTCTTCAATGCCCGGAACCACTTTTGAATGGATCATTACATATCCAAGCCCTGGTGACTCAAATTATGACCATGGTGGTCACAGTAATACATCAGCAACGGCTTATGTTGATACTGCCGGAAGCTATCAAGTTATCGCAACTGGTCCTGCCCCTAATTACTGTGTAACTTCTGCTTTTGTTGAAATTGCAAATGAATTAGTTACCAATGGTGATTTTGAATTAGGTAATACTGGGTTTAGTAGCGATTATAATTATAAGGAGGACCTTCCTGGGCTTGTTCCTGCTGGTCAAGGAGAACTTTATAATGATAGTGGTAACAATGGATACTCTATTACAACAAATGGACAAAATGTTCATGATAATTTTTGGGGATATGATCACACCACAGGTTCGGGTAATTTTATGGCAGTTAACGGTCATGGAAGCTCACTAGTAGTATGGTCACAGGACATTATAGTTGAACCTAATACAGCTTATTACTTTTCTGCTTGGGGAATGAGCATGAATTGGCAAAATAACACAAACAACAGAGCCCAATTAACTTTTAATGTAGATGGGACAAATTTAGGAACTGCTCCTATATTACCAAATCGTTCGAATAACAATGCGCCTGGTGCAGATAATTGGCAACGTTTTTATGGTGATTGGACATCACCAAATTGGCCTGGACCTCAAACGATCACAATTGAAATTAGAAACTTAAATTGGAGAACAAGTGGTAATGATTTTGGTATAGATGACATTTCTTTTAGTTCGCTAGATCCATTTATTTTACTAGTATCTCCACCTGAGACCATTAATGATCAAATTATTTGTCAAGGAAATGAGATCGACGATATTTTATATAGTGCAGGTGGCGGTAGTACTGGTGCGGATATTCAATGGCAATTAGATGGTAGTAATTTAGGTACAGGACCTTTTCCTAATAATACAAATCCTACAGGTATAGTAACAACATTTGACGGTTCTAGATACACCATATCAGGAACTCCAACTGTACCCGGAAATTACACGTTTACGGTATATACAACAGGTAGTTGTGGTACACCAAAAACATCGAGTGGTGAATTTGTGGTGAATGAAGCACCAATAGTATTAATTACTACGTTACCACAAACCATTTGTCAATCTGAAAACAGTCTTGTTTTAAGTGCCATTCTTGATGGTAGTGCTACATTAGGCACATGGTCTACAAGTGGAACAGGTTCATTTTCTGGAGTTTCTGGTAACGGAATAAATGCCACATATAACTTTGGAACTAATGAAACTGGAACCGTGACCTTAACATTCACTTCCAACGATCCGGATGGAACGGGATCAAACGGTCCATGTGATGTTGCCGAAGTTACTATAGATATTGAAATTACACCTTATTTTGAAGCAACAACAGGTAGCAACATAACAACTTCTGGTTGTGATGATAACACCGTTACATTAACAGGTAATAATGTTACAGGGCAATGGAGTGTAACATCTGGTCAAACAGCAGATAGTTATTTCTTCTCTGATATAACAGCTCATAATTCTACATTTACGGGTGAAAGTGGTGAAACTTATACCTTACAATGGTCAGCAACTAACACAGGAGTATGTTCTCCTAATACGATTGCTACTATGAAGGTCATTATTCCAGATTGTGGTGCAAGTTTAGTATTTGATGGTGGTGATGATTATATAAATTTTGGTGACAACTATAATTTAAATAACACTGACTTTAGTATTGAGGCATGGATAAAAGTCAATACTACTACTGGTACTAAAACGATTTTTTCAAAAAGAGATGGAACATCAACAGCATCTGGTTATGATTTAAGTCTAATTGGTGATCGTTTACAATTCCGTTATAACGGCAATACCAATGTTGTTTCAACTCAGCCGATAAACTCTGACAAATGGTACCATGCAGCTGTAACTTTTGATGGCTCGACTTATATTCTTTATATTGATGGTTTTGAGGTTCGTACAAGAGCAGGTACTACACCAACAACAAATGCAAACAAAGCTTTAATTGGAGCCATGGATAGAACGGGTGACTCGCCAATTAACTATTTTGATGGTAAAATTGATGAAGTCCGCATATGGGATACTCAATTATCTCAAACTCAAATTAGAGAAATGATGAACCAAGAGATAAAACAAGACGGTTCTAATGTTATGGGTGAAGTTATACCTCTTGAAATTACAGGCAATTTACAATGGAATAGTTTAATAGGGTATTACCAAATGAATACAGGATCTGATGGAAATAATGTGGCTGCAGGTATAATCGATGATATTTCAACGGCGTCACCTAATTCAGGAAAATTAAATGCGATGACTCTTATTCAAGTGGAAGATGCACCTATTCCTTATGTTTCAAGATTAGATGATTCATGGGATAATGAGACAACATGGTCTGCTAGTGCTGTCCAACAAATACCGAACTCAAAAGAAGATAATATTGTTCCCAATGATTTACAAACTTGGAATATTGTAAGAACAGCAACTAATGTTGCGGCAAACAGATCTGCTTCTAGCCCTCAATTAGGAAAAACAACACTTCTAGGGTTACTGGTCGATAATAATACATTGAGTATTCAAAGTGATCAGCCACTTCAGGTTAATAAATACCTAAAAATAGATGGCACTTTAGACTTAGAAGGTGAATCACAACTATTACAACCAACAGGAAGTATTGTCGATTACTCAGGAACAGGTAAACTAGAACGCGATCAACAAGGAACCAGTAATGAATTCAATTATAACTATTGGGGAAGCCCTGTGAGTAACGCGGGTAGTACAACTAATAGAACTTATGCGTTAGCATCGATTTTATATGACGGTACAAACCCTGTATCATGGACCACAAACAATGATGCACCAGGCACAAGTCCTGCAACTATAAGTAGCCGTTGGTTATATACGTACGCAAACTTAACAGGTGCTTATGCTGATTGGAACCATATTAATCAAAATACTGGAATCAGTGTTGGATTAGGATTTACAATGAAAGGTAGCGGAATTGGAACTTCAGAGCAAAATTACACCTTTAGTGGTCAACCTAATAATGGTACTATTACACACACCATAACTAGAGGCAATGAAACACTATTAGGCAACCCATATCCTTCTGCTATAGATGCTCATACCTTTATTGATGACAATGAAGCAGCACTACTTGATGGATCTGCATTAATTTTCTGGGAACAAGCACCAAACAATCCTAGTCATATTTTATCAGAATACCTCGGCAGATACTCTTACTTAACCAAAACGGGAGGTGTACCAGCAACTACACCTGTAGAAATAGGTGGAGATGGCGGTGGAACTGCTTCAAAAATACCCGGTCGTTATATACCGGTAGGACAAGGTTTCTTTGTTGAAGCCGATGGTGATGGGGGTACATTAGTTTTTAATAATGCGCAGCGTATCTTTAAGAAAGAAGGCTCGCAATCTATATTCTTAAGATCTAGTAATGATAACGAAGATTATGTTAACATTCCTAATGATGAAGAAAGTGTAATAAGACGTTTACGTTTTAACTTTACTACACCAGAAGGTGCCGTGAGACATTTACTTTTAGGATTCACAACAGATAATGTTGCGACAGATGGTGTCGATTATGGTTATGATGCACTGAACGCAGACGATTTCCCAAGTGATTTATCATTCCTAATTGAAGGACAAAACTATGTCATCCAAGGTGTAGGTGAATTCGACGAGACCAAAGTATATCCTCTAGAAATGGTGGTTGGAGAAACAGGTAATATTGAAATAGGACTTACAGAACTAGAGAACTTTGATGATGCTATTGATGTCTATATTTTCGATGCTGTTGAAGGCACTTATACTCGATTTAACGACGTAAACTTCCAAATAAACTTAGAAACTGGCACTTATAGTGATCGATTCTTCTTAGTATTTCAGGAAGATGAAACACTATCAACCATTAAAGACGAGTTTAAAGATATAACAGTTAGATACCTACATGATACTGACGAAATCTATGTGAAGACACCACCTTCCGTTGAGGTTAAACAGCTATACTTAATTAATGTCGCAGGCCAAACAGTAGCCGCTTGGAATGCGACCAATTTACCAATGTCTAATGACATCAAAATTGCAGTAAAACAAATTTCTGAAGGTGCTTATATTATAAAAGCTGAAACGAATACAGGTACATTCAACAAGAAGATAATTATTAAATATTAACCCGTGATTTTTTGTTTTTAATTTGAACAACCCTTAAAATCCTATTGATTTAAGGGTTGTTTTTTTAATATGTATTTCTGATGTTGCAGTAAAATTTACGAATACATTAAGACTTCTTTTTTCCTACTTTGTACGACTGCCTAAAGCGTTTTCTTTTTTTACTTTGAGGAATTGGTTTATTATTTTTTTCTTGTTGTAGCTTTTTTAAATCTTCAATAAGCTTTGATTTCACTAAGCGTTCTAATACAACCTTACGTTTTATGTAACTATAAAAACAGCCAATTAATAATGCTATTCCACCTACTATTTCAATAGCCCCATTAGAGATTAGAGGGAATTGCGTATATAAATTCATACCTATCAAGGGTTTAGTGTACATAAATTGATACCACCCAAGTATTAAGAAAAATAATCCCAACACTCCAAATAAATAGATATTAAAATAGATGCTCTTTTTAGTTTTACGCTCTAAGGCTAATATATTCTCATCACTAAGAATTGAATTGTTTTCTTTTTCTTCATCAACAATAAACTTTAGAAAAGCATCATTAACACCATCAATAATGATATGGCTACGCTTATCTAAATCTTGTTTTGAGATTTTATATTTCATATCATGGAATAATTGCTATTCAAATTGCTCTAACACAATCTCATTTATACCACCATGACTCGCGTGCGCTACTACTACTTCATTCTTAATTACTAAAAGCTGAGGTGATTGGTGCATCACTTGAAACTTATAACCAACCTCATTAGAAACATCTCTAAAACTCAGCAAATCTAAATAATACAAATCCACATTCATTTCTAAATCATATGCAGATACAAATTGATTCATAACCATTCTACTAATTCCACAACGTGTAGAGTGTTTAAAAATTAATTGCGTTTTGGTTTTAGATTTTTCTAGAATAATATCTAATTGATCCATCGCATTTAAAGGTAACCAAGGTAACACCTTCTCTTCTTTTGGTTCAGACGAACCGCTAAATAGTTTATTAAAAATTCCCATATTATAAATGTCGTGTATAAACTAGAAACTTACAAATCTCATTGCTATATAAATTGAAAAACCTCTATTCTGCGACCTTCCATAGTCAAAATCATAAGGTAAGTTTCGTTCAACCTACATCTGGTTATCATAACTGGCTTTGCAGTTTATAAATGGACTTTAGTCTTCTGCTGTCACACCTTATTAATATCAATAAGTTTAATATTCCATTTTCAAAATTACTTTTAATAGATTGTGTGTATCAGTCGAAAATAACGGAGAATACAACTTCATGTGACATTTTTTCCTATTCCATTATGTTTTCTTCAAATGATGAACGTAACTGAACTTTTTTTCAATAATAAATTAATACATAGATTCGTGAAATTATGATAAAACAGCTGACCATCAGTCAAAACGTCACTCTAAAAAGCACTAAATCAGTCATTTTGTCATTTTATTCTTACAAACTCAAATTGGTAAGATAATTGCCAAAGTATATACAAACATAACAATAAATAAAATAATTTTAATTTGGGTTTAGACTGAGAAACTAATAAATCGTCTTTATCCCAACTCATATAAAAACACAATAAGATGAATTTTAACAACTATACCATTAAATCGCAAGAGGCCATTCAGCAAGCGCAGCAACTTGCTCAAGGTTTTGGTCATCAGCAAATCGAAAATGAGCATATTTTTAAAGCGCTCTTTGCTGTTGATGAAAATGTATTGCCATTCTTACTTAAAAAGTTGAATGTAAACATACCTATGCTTCAACAAATATTAGATAAAGATCTTGAAAGCTTTCCTAAAGTTTCAGGTGGTGATATTATGCTATCTAGAGAAGCTAGTAAAATGCTAAACGAATCGTCTATCATCGCTAAAAAGATGAATGACGACTACGTTTCTATTGAACATCTCATTTTGGCTATTTTTAAATCTAAAAGTAAAATTGCTCAGATTTTAAAAGATCAAGGAGTCACAGAAAAAGGTCTAAATGCGGCTATCGAAGAATTACGCCAAGGTGATCGGGTTACTTCTCAAAGTCAAGAAGAAACTTATAATTCATTGAATAAATACGCCAAGAATCTTAATCAATTAGCACGCGATGGAAAGCTAGATCCTGTGATTGGTAGAGATGAAGAAATTAGAAGAATCCTTCAAATTTTATCACGTAGAACAAAAAATAACCCAATTTTAGTTGGTGAGCCTGGTACAGGTAAAACCGCTATTGCGGAAGGTTTAGCGCACAGAATCATCGATGGAGACATTCCAGAAAACCTAAAAGACAAACAGATTTTTGCTTTGGATATGGGTGCCCTAATTGCCGGTGCAAAATTTAAAGGTGAATTTGAAGAGCGTCTAAAAGCGGTGATTAAAGAAGTTACAGAAAGTAATGGAGATATCGTTTTATTTATAGATGAAATTCACACTCTCGTTGGTGCTGGCGGCGGACAAGGCGCCATGGATGCTGCTAACATTTTAAAACCTGCGTTAGCACGTGGAGAATTGAGAGCCATTGGAGCAACAACTTTAGATGAGTATCAAAAATACTTTGAAAAAGACAAAGCTTTAGAACGTCGTTTCCAGATGGTAAAAGTGGATGAACCAGATACCGAGAGTGCCATTTCTATTCTTAGAGGTATTAAAGAGAAGTATGAAGCGCATCATAAAGTTCAAATTAAAGATGAAGCTATTATTGGGGCTGTAGAATTATCGCAACGCTATATTACCAACCGTTTCCTTCCAGATAAAGCGATTGACTTAATGGATGAAGCTGCTTCTAAATTACGAATGGAAATCAATTCTAAACCCGAAGAATTAGATGTTCTAGATCGTAAAATTATGCAGTTAGAAATTGAACATGAAGCGATAAAGCGTGAAAAAGATGAAACCAAGTTAAAAAGTTTAAAATCGGATTTAGCTAATCTTAAAGAAGAACGAAACGAGCTGAATGCAAAGTGGATGTCTGAAAAAGAAGTCGTCGATAACGTTCAGAATATAAAAGAGGAAATTGAAAATTATAAACTTGAAGCTGAACGTGCTGAGCGAGATGGTGATTATGGAAAGGTTGCCGAAATTAGATATGGAAAAATTAAAGATGCGACCGAACAGCTTGAAAAATTTCAAAAGGATTTAGCTGAACAGCAAAGCACGTCTTTAATAAAAGAGGAAGTGACTTATGAAGATATCGCAGATGTTGTGGCTAAATGGACTGGAATTCCGGTAACCAAAATGCTTCAAAGTGATCGTGAGAAATTACTAAAACTTGAAGATGAGTTACACAAACGTGTTGTCGGACAAGAAGAAGCTATAGAAGCAGTTAGTGATGCTGTTCGTCGTTCTAGAGCAGGACTTCAGAATCCTCATAAACCAGTAGGAACCTTCTTGTTTTTAGGAACTACAGGAGTTGGTAAAACAGAATTAGCAAAAGCATTAGCTGAGTATTTGTTTGATGACGAAAATGCTATGACGCGTATTGATATGAGTGAATACCAAGAACGTCATGCTGTTAGTCGATTGGTTGGTGCACCTCCAGGATATGTTGGTTATGACGAAGGTGGTCAATTAACTGAAGCAGTACGAAGAAAACCCTACTCAGTAATTTTGTTAGATGAGATTGAAAAAGCGCATCCAGATACATTTAATATTCTTTTACAAGTGTTAGATGAAGGTCGCTTAACAGATAATAAAGGTAGAATTGCAGATTTTAAAAACACTATAATCATTATGACCTCTAATATGGGAAGTCAGATTATACAAGAGCGTTTTGAAGCTACTAAGGATATTCCTTCAGCCATTGAAGCTGCTAAAGTGGATGTTTTAGCAGTCTTAAAACAAAGTGTAAGACCTGAATTCTTAAATCGTATTGATGATATTATAATGTTTACACCTTTATCTAAAGACAACATTTTAGATATCGTAGGTTTACAACTAAAAGGTATTACTAAAATGATCGCTAAACAAGGTATTACGTTTGATGCTACACCTGAAGCTGTAAATTCTTTAGCTGACAAAGGTTACAATCCAGAATATGGAGCAAGACCTGTAAAACGTGTCATACAAAAAGAGGTTTTAA
Organism: Winogradskyella pacifica; assembly: GCF_003386275.1. Taxonomy (NCBI): domain Bacteria; kingdom Pseudomonadati; phylum Bacteroidota; class Flavobacteriia; order Flavobacteriales; family Flavobacteriaceae; genus Winogradskyella; species Winogradskyella pacifica. The sequence continues at coordinate 155,192 of NZ_QREI01000008.1, forward strand.
ATCAGTTAAGTAAAGAAATATTATCTGGTAGAGTCACCACTGATAGTATTATTTTACTCGATGAGTTTGATGGTCAGTTAGTATTTAGAAATCAAAGTGAATTAACGACAGAGACTATTTAAACAGTGTAACATTATAGGGTTTATATAGTCTATATAATGATTGGTTGGTTAAGAGCAACACAAGTTTCAAGCAATTGAGAGGCGTGTTGCTCTTTCTTTTTATACTTTTTCCACAAAAAAATATCCTCGTAAAAAAAATCCTACCGAATTGAGTTTCTATCGTCTTAAAAATTAAATAGTTTAAGAGTTATCAACAATTTTTCGACGAACGACATGATAAATTATTTTTTTTAACACCCCTTTTAACGGATAAATGACTAGTTTTGTCGAGCTATTTAATTCCAACACTACTTAAGATTTTTAATTAATATCTAGTAATCCCTCTACGTTGTAGATAATTACTATAGCAAATTTATGTTATAACCCTACTTATAATAAAATGAAATTGAATAGATACATAGACCACACTTTATTAAGTGCCTCTGCTACAGAAGCAGACATTTTGAAACTTTGCGATGAAGCTTTAAAATACGATTTTTACTCAGTTTGTGTCAACAGCTGTTATGTCCAAATTGCAAAACAAGCTTTAGGAAGATCTGAAGTTAAAATCTGTACCGTTGTCGGTTTTCCTTTAGGAGCGATGTCTACTGAAGCAAAAATATTTGAAGCTAAAACAGCTATCGAACAAGGAGCAACAGAAATTGATATGGTCATAAATATTGGCCGTCTCAAAAGCAAAAATTACCTTGCTGTTCTCAAAGATATCAGTAAAATTAAAACTGCCATTGGCAATACAACGCTTAAGGTAATTTTAGAAATTAGCGAACTCTCAAAAAACGAAATCGTAAAAGCTTGTGAAATCTGTATAGATGCTAAAGCCGATTTTGTAAAAACGTCTACTGGCTTCTCAAAAAGTGGAGCAACTTTGACAGCTGTTAAAATCATGCGAAAAACCGTACGAGACAAACTTAAGATAAAAGCCTCTGGCGGCATTAGAGATGCAGAAACAGCGCAAAAATATGTAGATATTGGAGTCGACAGAATTGGAGCTTCATCTGGAGTGGCAATGATGAATAATCTAATGTCAAACGCTGCATATTAATTAAAACACTTTGCTTAACTTTGTAGCATGAGTGTACATATCGGAGCCAAAAAAGGCGAAATTGCAGAAACTATATTATTGCCAGGAGACCCATTAAGAGCGAAATGGATTGCCGAAACATTTTTCGATGATCCAAAATGCTTTAATGAAGTTAGAGGTATGTTTGGCTATACAGGCACCTACAAAGGTAAACGTGTTTCTACAATGGGAACTGGTATGGGAGTGCCTAGTATATCAATTTATGCTAATGAACTTATAACAGACTATGGTGTAAAAAACCTTATTAGAGTTGGTAGTGCTGGTTCTTATCAAAAAGATGTTAAAATAAGAGATGTTGTTTTAGCTATGGCAGCTTCATCTAATTCGGGTGTTAATGAACTGCGTTTTGGTGGAGCTAATTATGCACCAACAGCAAGTTTCGAGTTATTTATAAAAGCTACTGAAGCAGCACGTGCTAAGAACATTCCTATTAAAGCAGGTAACGTCTTATCGTCTGATATCTTTTATGAAGATGACAAAGAAGCCTATAAGAAATGGTCCAAATTTGGAGTATTATGTGTTGAGATGGAAGCCGCCGGACTATATACCGTCGCTGCCAAACATAATGTGAATGCTTTAGCTCTTTTAACCATTTCAGATTCTTTAGTTACAGGCGAAAGCACAACTAGTAAAGAACGTGAAACCACTTTTAAAAGCATGATAGAGATTGCGTTAGAATTAGCTTAGGCTTATTTAATTATCACACGCGTTAAGCCTGTTTAGTATAGAAGTAGTAAATTAGCGTTAATTAACTAATCTATATCATTATGTATAAATTATTTCTAGTTGCGCTTATCTCTTTAGTTGTATTCTCTTCTTGTGCAGAGCAACCAGAAAAAAAAGAAGAGGTATCTACCTATTATTTAATAAGACATGCTGAAAAAGAGCGTACGGATAAATCAAACCGAAATCCCAATCTTAATGACATAGGTTTGGAGCGCGCTCAGAATTGGAGAGTCCATTTTAAAACTATAAAATTTGATGCAATCTATTCTACAGAATACAACAGAACAAAACAAACAGCTTTACCTACTGCCGAAGCAAAAAACTTAGACATTCAATTCTATGATCCTTCAGATATGAATATCGACGCATTTATAGAAACAACTAAAGGTCAAACCGTATTAATTGTTGGTCACAGTAATACTACTCCCAAGTTTGTAAATAATTTGTTAGGCAACAAGAAATATGAGGATATAGCAGATAATAACAACGCTAATCTTTATATCGTTACCCTATCAAAAAGTGGTAAAACCTCTGAATTATCAGTTGTTAACTAAATCAACTTTTATATTTTCGAGTTCTATTTTAGATAATAATTTTAGCTCGTCCGCTTCAAACGCTTTTGCTAGATTTTCAAGTGGAATTGAAGTGTTTTCTGTTTTATAATTATTGTAATCCACAAAACGCAAGCCTGTAATATAACGCTCATTGTAGGCTTCTCTAAATCGCATACCTATACCACTAACCTCAGTGTAAGAATACGCTAAGTAATCAACTTTAAAAGTCTCTTTATTCACCCAATACACAAAAACATCTTCATGGTCTTCACCTCCACCTTCTTCATTAAAAGTCACTTTTACTTTATGATAATCCTTGCCTTTAATTTTCTCACTTTCTAAAAGCGTTTTATTAACAGCAGTATCATTTAAACCATAAGGTAATACAGAAAAATAATGGACTGAATTTACTGAGGCAGAATACACATTTGCGATAGAATCTTCAAGTTTTACAAAAGCATCGTTATGGTAACGTTCAAATCCTACATTGCTCAACATATCAAAAGTTGAATCGTTGTCTTTCACTAAAACACGAACTAAAAGGAACTCATGATTCTTCCGCAACGCCTGATAATAAGTGTCTCTAAATTCAAATTTTAAACTCGATTGTTTAAAACGTTCCCCACCAGAAACTGCAATAGATTTTGTAATAATATCGTCTGCTGTTAAGGTTTTTGGATTAGATTCACTACCCGATTTAACGGAGTTTGAATTTTCATTTTTACAACTAGATAATAAAACGACAAGTAAGACAACAATATATTTTTTCATTAAGAATTCTTTTATTTCTATTAAAGTCGCAAAACTAGAGATAAGATTACAATTAAAACAACGCATTAACGTAATATTAGAAACTTTGTTACTTCAAAACTTTTTAACTTATAACTTTAAAAACTATCTTTGACACCCATGCAAAAAAAGATTAACATATTAAATAAGAAAGCAAAATTTCAGTACGATATATCTGATAAATATACGGCTGGAATTGTACTTACCGGAACTGAGATTAAATCCATAAGATCTAGTAAAGCATCTATTGCTGAAAGTTTTTGTGAATTTAATGACAGAGGGGAATTGTTTGTTATTAATATGACGGTTGAAGAATACAAATACGGCACCTATTATAACCACAGACCAAAAGCCGAGCGTAAACTTTTACTTAATAAAAAAGAGCTTAAAAAACTTAAGAAAGAGATGGATGTCAAAGGTAATGCTATCATTCCTTTAAAATTGTTTCTTAACGACAGAGGTTTAGCTAAGCTTATCATTGGATTAGGAAAAGGTAAAAAACTCTACGACAAACGCGAGACTATTAAAGATCGTGACAATAAGCGAAACTTAGATCGTATAAAGAAAGATTTCCGATAAATTTAAGATTGTTATAACTTTTACTCCACTATTTTTAGTCTAAGTTTGAGATGTATTAACCGTATCTCATAAATTGTTATGTCTTGTGTTTAATAATTTAGAACGTTATCTATTGGTTGATGTAACCATTTACAATTAAATTGCGTCGCTATAAATAATAGCTAATTCAATCCTAAAATTTATTAAGGCATAAAATTTGCGATAATCTGATTCAAATAAAATCATCAATCAAATCACTATGACTAAAAAACTACTAAGTATTTTCCTAGTTGCTTTCACTACTTTGCTTTCCGCACAAATCAAAGGAAACATTACAGACCAAAATAACGACGCATTACCTTTTGTAAATATCCTTATAGAAAACACGTATAAAGGGACTACTAGTAATGATGATGGTCATTACGAGCTTAATATTTCAACACCAAAAACGTATACCATTGTTTACAGTTATCTCGGTTATAAAACCGTAAAGAAGACCATTACGGTAGAAAAATTTCCATTTGAATTAAATATCACTTTAGCAGAAGAGTCCGTTTCACTTAATGAAGTTGTTATCGATTCTGAAAACGATCCTGCAAATGCCATAATGCGCCAAGCCATTGCCCAACGACAAGCTAATCTCGATAAAATAAATTCGTTTAAAGCTGATTTCTACTCTAGAGGCTTAATTAAAATTAAAGATGCTCCCGAAAAAATAATGGGTCAAGATGTTGGTGATTTAGGTGGAGGTTTAGATTCAACACGAAGTGGAATTATATATTTATCTGAAACGATTTCTAAAATTCAGTTTCTAAACCCTGATAAGCTTAAAGAAAAAATTACAGCATCAAAAATAAGTGGAGATAGCAATGGTTTTAGCTTTAATAGTGCTTTAGATGTTGATTTCAACTTCTACAATAGCACCATTAGTTTTGGTAACGAAATTATTTCACCTATCGCCAATAATGCCTTTGGTTATTATCGTTATAAGCTCGAAGGTGTGTTTTACGACGACAGGGGAAATCTTATCAATAAAGTCAAAGTCACACCAAAACGTAAAAATGACCCTGTGTTCTCGGGCTTCATTTATATTGTTGAGGACCAATGGGATATTTTTGCTATTGAATTAGATATTACAGGCGTTCAAGCGCGTATTCCGATGGTTGATGTCATCTCACTACAACAGAGTTTTTCATATTCAGAATCTGATGATATTTGGGCTCAAATTTCTCAAAGTATAGATTTTAAATATGCCTTATTCGGAATTAAAGGTGAAGGGCGTTTTACTGCTGTTTACAGCAATTACGAATTTAATACAGGATTAACTCGAAAAGATTTCAGTCGAGAAATTGTGGCTTACGAAAAAGAAGCCAATAAAAAAGATTCTATATTTTGGAACACTATTAGGCCTGTGCCTCTTACATCTGAAGAACGTACAGATTACCTAAGAAAAGATAGTATTCAAATTTTACGCGAGTCTAAACCGTACCTAGATTCTATCGATGGTGTTAACAACAAATTTAATCTAAATAAGGTCTTAGGTTACACCTATCAGAATTCCCATAAGGATTATCGTTTAGGTTATAGCATTCCGATTTTAGGAGTGCAATTCAACACCGTTCAGGGCTATACCGCAAAAGCAAATGTATTTTACACTAAAAATTATGACGATTTCAACCGCTTCTTTAGAGCAAGTGGAGATATTCAATATGGATTTTCTGATGAACGCTTGCGCGCTACAGGTTCTTTAACCTATAAATTTAATAGTATTAGTAATTCATTTTTAAGCTTATCTGGAGGGGTTTCCGCGGAACAGTTTAATCCTTCAAATCCTATTTCTCCATTAATCAATTCTGTAAGCACGCTATTTTTTGAAGATAATTACATCAAATTATACGATAAAAGTTATGCTGCTTTAAACTATTCTGAAGAGCTTTTTAATGGCTTCAGATTGTATGCAGGTTTGAGTTATGAAAGACGAAAGGCCCTTTTCAACACCACAAATCAAACTTTTTTTAATGATGAGCATGACACCTATACTAGTAATAATCCATTAAGTGAAACAGCCTTTGGAATTGCTCCGTTTGAAACACACCATATTATAAGAGGGAATATTGATGCACGTATTAATTTTGGACAAGAATATTTAAGTTATCCTGATGCAAAATATAATGTAGGTAACGACGATTATCCTACCTTATATTTGGGTTACGAAAAAGGTTTTGGTGCCACCAATAGCGATTATAATTTTGATCAAATTAAAGCAAGTTTAAGACAGTCGTTTAACATTAGGGACAAAGGTCGATTGATGTATAACCTAAAAGCGGGAACCTTTTTTAATGCGGACGATATAGCCTTTATGGACTACCAACATTTTAATGGTAACCAAACCCATACTAGCTTTGATGGCAATTACACTAATGTCTTTAACAACTTAGACTATTATTCTGCCAGTACAAATGACGCTTATTTTGAAGGCCATGTCGAACACGATTTCAACGGGTTTTTATTAGGAAAAATGCCCTTATTAAACAAGTTGAATTTTAATTTAGTCGTAGGTGCTCATCTATTAGCGACACCTGATTTTAAACCGTATCAAGAATATTCCGTTGGTTTAGATAATATTGGCTGGGGAAAATGGAGATTATTACGTGTTGATTATCTTCGTTCATACCAAAGCGGATTTCAAAGCGACGCTATTGTTTTTGGTTTAAAATTCTTTTAACTTTATCATATGAAAAACACTCTTTTACTTTTAGCATTTTTAATTTTTACTGGTATCTCAGCCCAAGAAAAAAAAGATTATTCAAAACATGTCGCGTCTATAGATAGTACTGTCGCTACTTTATACGCTGTAATTTCCGGAGATAAAGGAGAAGCACGAGACTGGGATTTATTTAAACACCTATTTTATAAAGATGCAAAACTGATTGCAACCGGAAAGTATGAAAAAAAGCAAACCACGTTGCGCTATATGTCGTCTGAAGATTACATTAAGTTTTCTGAAAAATGGTTAATGGATAATGGTTTTCATGAATTAGAAATAAAAAGAGATACTCAAACCTTCGGAAATATTGCACATGTGCTTAGTACGTATGAAGCTTATAATAGTAAAGACGACGATACACCTTTAATCCGTGGCATTAACAGTATACAATTATTTAACGATGGAAAACGTTGGTGGATTGTTAATCTCTATTGGAATCAAGAATCTAAGGAAATTCCTGTTCCAGAAGACCATTTATCAAAAAGTTCAAACTAGTCGCTTCCGATTTAGTTTAGAGCGTATTATCAATTTAGAGAAAAGTGTTCAGTAAACTCTTGTAAGAACTACAATTAACAAACCTTTTAAAGTTTTTAAATTTCTAAACCTCATATTTACAAAGTGAAAATCCCAAATCCCATAAAACAATTGAATTCTATCCTATCCATCATAGGTTTAGTTGTGTTGTTGGTATTTTCGCCTTGCAAAGTAAGAAACACTATTCAAGAAGTTTTTGAAACTACAAAGACGGAAGTTTCAAACAAAAGTATATCTTCTTTAAAAAGCGGTGTTTGTGATATTTCTACTGATGCAGAAACCGTAATTTCTAAGGCTAATCCGAGTCTTCAACTTTCGCAAGCAGTATTGGTTAAACTACCACATTTTAATAGTAATACAGCTTCACTCTCTGATAGACCCATAACACAATATTACAACGCTAGAGCCGATATTCTGCCTTTAGCTCCTTACTATATTCTCTTCAAAAATAATAAAGCGTATCTATAATTAATTTTCTTCAAACTGAAGTCTAGCATTCTCTGTTAGCAGAAAATTATTATTTACATTATAGATATACAACATGAATTTACATATTAAAAACGATTCGGGTTTCTTAGCCCTAGCAGTCAGAATGGTCATTGGTTGGACTTATTTTTCTGCGTTTTTCAGACGCACTATTTTAGCCAACAAACTAGATCCAGAATTACCTGGCTATATCGGTGAAAAATTTAACCACTTTCTCCCAAACGCCTTAGGCATAAAACCTATCATTCAATATTTAGTTGAGAACCCAGATATATTATACTACAATATGGTCGCTTTTACCATTATTGAAGGTATTGTTGGTCTATTCATTATTTTCGGATTATTCACGAGACTTATGAGTATCGGTGTGTTCGGTTTAGCAATGGGTATTCTATTAGGTTCCGGATGGATAGGAACCACGTGCTTAGACGAATGGCAAATAGGAATCCTTGGTATTGCTACTGGTTTTCTCTTGTTTTTAACAGGAAGTGGACGTGTTTCATTGGATAATTATTTAATGAATAGAAATGTTGCTTTCACAAAAAAGAAATGGTTTGCATGGTTAGGCTCTGGACAAATCCCTATTAAAGATATCATTTTTACTCGGTTTGTTATTGTGGGTTCATTCTTAATTTTTGGGTTAACCTTATATACCAATCAAGTGTTTCATGGTGGACTTTGGGGAACCTTACACAACAAATCTGTAAAACCTAAACTTGAAATTACAGAAGGCAAATTGAATGAAAACGGTCTCTCTTTTGATGTTTTTAGAGTTGAAGGAGTTGATGTTTATGGGGCTTGGATTATTGGTATTGAACTTAAAGATGACCAAGACAATGTGGTCATGAATTATACTCAAGATCAATTAGCTAAACTACCAGAGGATGCTATTGAAAATTATTATATCGCAAAAGTAAAACCAGGTAAACATAGCTTAATCGCTCCATTGGGAGCCAAAGCCAAAATGAAATTCAACTCTTCCGATATTCTGAAGTTACCAAGTGGAACGTACACTTTAAAAATGACAGATATTAGTGGTGCAAGTTGGGAGCATCAAATCATCAAATAGAATTTCAATATGACAACTCCTAAAACTGAGGCTTTTGCTAATCGTTTTAGGAGTTTTAATTTTCAAAAGTCACGAAAAAAAATCTGAATTAAGAATAAAAAACAGATTCCACTTATTTGGGTTCTAATTTATTCGAGCTATTTTTATCAAAACATATTACAAATTATTTCTCTTATGATCATTTCACCAAAATCCATTTCAACTTTAATTATTGCTTTATCAATTTCAATCTTAAGTTGCGCACAAGACGTAACAAAAAAAGCAACACCTATTTTCAAAGATGGAGAAGCTCAAATTGTTGAAGCTTTTAGTGATTCAGACCAATGGATTCGCCACGATTTATGGGTGGAAACAGAATTTGATACTGATGGAGATGGACAGCCAGACCGTATGCATGTTGCCGTTACACGACCAGAACAAACAGAAACTGAAGGTTTAAAACTACCAATAATCTACGTCACAAGTCCTTATTTTGCTGGAGTTGCAGCTGATTTACCTGGAGTTATGTGGGATGTGAACATCGAATTAGGTGAATCGGCAAAAGAACGCGTTCATCCGGAAGTCACACGCAGAGGACAGCGACCAATCATCTCTAATTCTCACTTAAGAAAATGGGTGCCAAGAGGCTATATAGTCGTCCATTCTTCTTCACCTGGAACTGGTTTATCAGATGGAGCACCTACCATAGGAGGGAAAAATGAGTCTTTGGCTCCAAAAGCGGTAATCGATTGGTTATGTGGCAGAGTAAAAGGCTATACAGAACGTGAAGGAAATGAAGAAGTTATGGCTTATTGGTCTACAGGAAAAGTCGGAATGACAGGAACCTCATACAACGGAACTTTACCTCTTGCGGCTGCAACAACTGGTGTTGAAGGTTTAGAAGCTATTATTCCTATTGCACCAAACACATCATATTATCATTATTACCGTTCTAACGGATTGGTACGTTCACCAGGAGGATATTTGGGAGAAGATATTGATGTCCTTTATGATTTTGTGCATAGTGGCAAAGAAGAAAATCGACCATACAATAATAAAACCGTTAGAGATACCGAAATGAAAAACGGTATGGATAGAGAAACAGGTGACTATAACGATTTTTGGGCAGGTAGAGATTACCTCAATCAAATGGATAACATGAAAGCTGCGTTACTAATGTCTCATGGTTTTAACGATTGGAATGTAATGCCAGAGCATAGTTACCGCATCTATAAAGCTGCAAAAGAAAAAGGCTTACCCACTCAGATTTACTATCACCAAAACGGACATGGTGGACCACCACCAACGTCGATGATGAATAAATGGTTTACAAAATACCTTCATGGTATTGATAATGGTGTTGAAAAGGAGGAAAACAAATCTTATATAGTAAGAGAAAATGATGATCCGCAAATGCCTACGGCATATAAAGATTATCCAAATCCTGAAGCTTCACATGTAACTTTAAATTTAAACGTAGTTGGAGTATTACCTGGAAATTTAACACTTAATCCTGGTACTATTGGATTTGAATCTTTAACTGATGATGTTACAATTTCTGGCAGTGAACTTGCAAAAGAAGCTTTTTCAATAAACAGACTATTATATGTCACACCCGTTTTAAAAGAAGATCTTCATATTTCTGGTTTAGCCAAAGTGAGTATTACATTATCTAGTAATCAACCTGCTGCAAATCTTTCGGTTTGGTTAGTGTCGCTACCTTGGGAAGAAGGAAGTGATGTTAAAATAACCGACAATATAATTACAAGAGGTTGGGCAGATCCTAAAAATCACAAATCCTTAACAAAAGAAGAAGATTTAAAACCGGGACAATTTTATACCGTAAATTTTGATTTACAACCCGATGATCAAATCATAAAAGCAGGACAACAAATTGGTTTTATGATATTTTCGAGCGATAAAGAATTTACGTTGCACCCAAAAGCAGGAACTGAGTTGACTATTAAATTAGATAAAACATCATTAACACTGCCTATTGTAGAAGGTTTAGAATCTTTTAAGAACGCGACTAATTAGTAACCTTGTATTTAGAATTACTAGGTTTATAATATATCCGTTTCTATAACTTTTAATTCTACCTTAAATCATTTCGCAAATAAACTCATGTCCTTATAAAGTCTAGACTCTCTGCTCTCTGCTCTCTGCTCTCTGCTCTCTGCTCTCTGCTCTCTGCTCTCTGCTCTTAAAATAAAAAAACTAATTCTTATCCTCTAACATTGGGACAAATCTAAAATCACCAAACTCATGCTTTTCAAATTCTTTTGGTCCTTTTCTAATGAATAAGGTCATCACTTGCACATCATCTCCAACAGGAATTACGAGACGTCCTCCAATAGCTAATTGACTTAGAAGCGGATTAGGAACATAAGGAGCACCAGCTGTTACAATAATACTTTGAAAAGGAGCTTCAACAGGCATGCCCTTATAACCATCGCCAAAAATCAGGCTTTTGGCTCTGTAACCAATTTTAGGTAAAAACTTAGACGTTTTCTTAAAGAGTTCTTGTTGACGTTCAATACTATAAACTCTAGCTCCAAGTTCTAAAAGTACCGCTGTTTGGTAACCACTTCCGGTCCCAATTTCTAATACTTTATGTCCTGGTTCAATTTGTAATAATTCAGATTGAAAAGCTACAGTATAAGGTTGAGAAATCGTTTGGTCTGCAGCGATAGGAAACGCTTTATCTTGATACGCATGATCAATAAAACCAGAATCCATAAATAAATGTCTCGGAATTTTACCAATCGCTTTTAAGACACCTTTATCTTTAATGCCTTTATTAATAAGTGTTTCAACAAGTTGTTGGCGCATCCCTTGATGCTTAAATGTATCTTTCAAAGCGTAGTTTAGTTTACGCTAAAATACTTCAAAGAAAGGCAAATTGCAACCTCTTAAAGTTCAAATCCGCAAAAAACTTAATCCAAATTCCGTACGTGTCTTCAAAATTAAAGCTTTACGAATACTCGTTTTATAAAGATTTTTTTGTGTGATGTATCCTACAGAAAGCATCAATTTAAATACTGATAATTCTTACAATGAACTTTTAGACTTTCTTTGCGAATTATCTAATACAAATCCACTATTTTTGTTAAAAACATAAAAAATATGCTCAAAGCTGGTGTGCTTGGTGCTGGTCACCTTGGTAAAATTCATTTGAGATTACTCAACCAATCCAATAAATACGACCTTATTGGTTTCTATGATGCTGATCCTGAAAACGCTAAACGTGTTGTAGAGGAATTTGGTTATCGATATTTCGATTCTATTGATGATTTAATAGAAGCCGTTGATGTCGTTGACATTGTAACTCCTACCCTTTCCCATTATGATTGTGCTAAACTAGCCATCAAAAAAGGAAAACATATTTTTATAGAAAAACCGATTACCAATACGGTTGAAGAGGCAGAAACGATTAGAACTTTAGTTGCAGAACACGGCGTTAAAGGCCAAGTTGGACATGTAGAGCGTTTTAACCCTGCTTTTATTGGAGTTAAAGATCAGATTAAGAATCCGATGTTTATAGAATGTCATAGACTTGCGGAATTTAATCCTCGTGGTACAGATGTGCCTGTGGTTTTAGATTTAATGATTCATGATATTGATATTATTCTTTCTGTAGTGCAATCTCCGGTGAAGCATATTTCGGCAAGTGGAGTTTCGGTTGTTAGTGAAACACCAGATATTGCCAATGCACGTATCGAATTCAAAAATGGTTGTGTTGCTAATTTAACGGCAAGTCGTATTTCATTAAAGAACATGCGTAAAACGCGTTTCTTTCAGAAAGATGCTTACATCTCTGTGGATTTTTTAGAAAAGAAATGTGAAGTGGTTAAAATGAAAGATGCTCCAGAAAATCCTGGTGATTTTGATATGATTCTTCAAAATGCGGAAGGTATTAAAAAGCAAATCTATTTTGACAATCCAGAGATCTCAAACAACAACGCTATTTTAGACGAATTAGAAACGTTTGCAGATGCCATTAATAACAATACAAAGCCAATTGTTACTTTGCACGATGGTACTGAAGCCTTGCGCGTAGCAAACATGATTATTAATCAGTTTTAAAAACGAAACGTCATAACGACTGAGGACTGAGGACTGAGGACTGAGGACTGAATATGGTCAACTTTTTTAATTGAAATTCAAACTCAATATTAAATTATTAATCAAATAGATTGCCACGACTTGAAAAAAGTCTCGCAATGACAAATACATCAGAAATGAAAAATATAGCAGTAATAGGTGCAGGTACTATGGGAAATGGTATTGCTCATACTTTTGCACAATCAGGATTTAAAGTTCAACTTATAGATATTAGTGAAGATTCTCTAAAACGAGGTATGGATACCATTGCCAGAAATTTAGATAGAATGGTCGCTAAAGAAAAAATTAGTAAAACCGATAAATCGAATACTTTAGGAAACATTACAACATTTACAAGTACAGAAGATGGTGTTAAAAATGTTGACTTGGTTATTGAAGCAGCTACTGAAAACATCGATTTAAAACTAAAAATATTTAAACAATTAGATGCTGTCTGTAGTGAAAACACCATTTTAGCGACAAACACCTCTTCCATTTCTATAACTCAAATCGCAGCCGTAACCTCTCGTCCAGACAAAGTTATAGGCATGCACTTTATGAATCCTGTGCCAATTATGAAATTGGTAGAAATCATTAGAGGTTATAGTACGAGCGATGACGTAACGACTACGATTATGGATTTATCTAAAACCTTAGGTAAAGTACCAACTGAGGTTAATGATTATCCTGGTTTTGTGGCCAACCGTATTTTAATGCCAATGATTAACGAATCTATTGAAACACTTTACAACGGAGTTGCTGGTGTTGAAGAAATCGATACCGTGATGAAATTAGGTATGGCACATCCTATGGGTCCATTGCAATTGGCCGATTTTATTGGTCTAGATGTATGTTTATCTATTCTGAACGTAATGTATGACGGTTTTAAGAATCCTAAATATGCTCCATGTCCGTTATTGGTAAATATGGTTATGGCAGGGAAGTTAGGCGCCAAATCAGGTGAGGGCTTTTATGATTATTCTGAAAGTCGGAAGGCGGAAAAAATTGCATCGCAATTTTTGAAGTAAAAAGTGTAAAGCCTGAAGTGTGAAGTGTGAAGTGTGAAGTGTGAAGTAAGATTACTCAATTAATACAGTAATTAATGAAAGTACAAGACTTAATAGCTTACAAAAAAGGTTTTAAATTAGCAATGGACATATTTCATCTTTCTAAGAAATTTCCTAGAGAAGAAACGTATTCACTTACTGATCAAATTAGAAGATCTTCTCGAAGTGTTTGCGCTAATTTATCTGAAGCCTATCGAAAACGACGCTATCCGAAACACTTTATAAGTAAGCTTACAGATTGTGATGCTGAAAATGGGGAAACACAAACTTGGCTAGAATTTGCTTTAGCTTGTGATTATATTTCAAATGAGACCTATAACAACTTACTAAAAGAATCACAAGATGTAGCTAATCTTTTAAACTATATGATATTAAATCCTAAAAAATTCGGTTCAAGCGAATCTTAATTTTAAGTGAAATTACCTAAAAAGGACTTTAACTTTTTACTCAACACTTTTCACTTTTCACTTTTCACTTTTCACTTTTCACTTTTCACTAAAAAAAATGCCAAAAATAATCCCATTCAAAGCCGTAAGACCTACAAGAGCAATTGTCGGACTTGTCGCTGCACGCCCTTATCAAAGTTACACTATTGATGAACGCGAATCTCGAATGGCATATAATCCCTATAGTTTTCTTCATATTGTTAACCCTGGTTATAAATACGACCAAGAAGTTACCGGGGAACAACGCTATAGACTCGTTAAAAACAGGTATTTAGAATTTAAAGAAGATGGAGTTTTTATTCAAGATAACACCCCTTCGTTTTATGTTTATAAAATTGTCAACCGTCACGGAGAAGAATTTAGCGGCATTATCGCTGCTGCAAGTGCAGAAGATTATGAAAACGATATCATAAAAAAGCATGAAGATACCATTGCCAAACGCGAAGAAACTTTTAAAAGCTATTTGCAAACCGTCGGTTTTAATGCTGAGCCTGTATTATTAACCTATCCTGATAATGCAATAATTGCGGATATTATAAAGGAAGTTCAAAAAAAACATGCCGAGTTTGAATTTACCATGACCTATAGAGACACCCATTATTTATGGAAAATAGATAATGAAAAGACTATCGAAACGATTCAAAATGAATTCGAAAAAATGAAAACCGTTTATATTGCTGATGGCCATCATAGATCGGCTTCATCTTACCTTTTATATAAAGATGAAAAAGCAAAGAATCCTAACCATAATGGTAGTGAGTCTTATAACTTTTTTATGTCCTATTTAATTCCGGAATCGGATTTAGTGATTCATGAATTTAATAGATTGATAAAAGATTTAAACGGTTTAAGCAAAGAAGAATTCTTAATAAAACTAGATGCTTCCTATCGTATTGAAAATAGAGGCATTATGCCTTACAAGCCAACAAAACCACATCATTTTAGCATGTATTTAGATGGTGATTTTTATTCGCTTTATTTAAGAAAAACAGCTTATGATTTTAATACGGCCTTAGATCAGTTAGATGCACAACTGCTGTATAAAACGATTCTTCAGTCTGTTTTAGGCATTGATGATTTACGACATGATAATAGAATTTCGTATGTTAACGGTCAACATGAAATGATTACCATTAAAAGTGGTGTAGATAGTGGCGACTATGTCGTTGGTTTTGGCATGTGTCCTTCTAATGTGCAACAAATGAAACAAATTGCGGATGAAGGTTTAACAATGCCTCCAAAAAGCACTTATATTCTGCCGAAATTGAGAAGTGGTATCACTATTTACGAATACTAATTATGACTAAAAAATATATCTTATTATTACTTTTTATGAGTTTTAGCTTCGCCTGCTTCGCTCAAAACCAAGGATCTGATACCGTTATAAAAAGTGGGGTTGGCTTAGGTACTGTTATTGCAGTTGTACTTTCATGGGATAGAAATAAATCCATTCTATGGGCAATTTTACACGGAATATTCAGTTGGCTATATGTTATATACTATGCATTAACTAGAGATTAAATTATTATGTCTATACAAGAAAACCTATTAAAAATTAAATCAAACTTACCAGAACACGTTACTCTTGTAGCCGTTTCAAAAACAAAACCTGTGTCTGATTTAATGGAAGCCTATAATACTGGACAACGCATTTTTGGAGAAAACAAAATCCAAGAAATGGCAGATAAATATGCCGAAATGCCAAAAGATATTGAATGGCATATGATTGGTCACGTTCAGCGAAATAAGGTGAAATATATGGCTGAATTTGTGAGTTTAATTCATGGAGTAGAAAGCTTCAAATTATTAAATGAAATTAACAAGCAAGCCAAAAAACACGATAGAATTATAGACTGTTTACTTCAAATTAAAATTGCTGAAGAAGATAGTAAATTTGGTATGTCTGCTTCGGACGCTTCTACCCTATTACAATCCGATGAATTTTCCGAATTAAAGCATATTAACGTTGTTGGTGTTATGGGAATGGCCACATTTACTGATAATATGACGCAAGTTGACAATGAATTTAAATCCCTAAAACACACATTCACAGAACTTAAAGCTATAAATTCTGAACTCAACATCATTAGCATGGGAATGAGTGGAGATTACCAATTAGCAATTGACTGCGGAAGTACCATGGTTCGCGTTGGAAGTAGTATCTTTGGAACAAGAAACTATAATTAATTAGTTCTCAGTCGCATTAGCACCCGAGCGCTTTAAATATCAGTTTTCAGTCGAAAACTAAACATTAAAAACGATACAACATTTACGCAATACTAGACATAGAAACCACTGGTGGAAAGTTCAACGAGGAAGGAATTACAGAAATTGCAATCTACCAATTTGATGGCCATAAAGTAACAGATCAATTCATTTCATTAGTTAACCCAGAACGAGAAATTCAACCTTTTGTAGTTAATCTTACAGGCATTAATTCTAACATGCTTAAAAATGCACCTAAATTTTATGAGGTTGCAAAACGCATTGTTGAGATTACGGAAGATTGCATCCTAGTCGCCCATAACTCATCATTTGATTATAGAATCCTTAAAACTGAATTTAAACGTTTAGGCTTTCCATTTAAAAGAAAAACACTTTGTACTGTGGAACTTTCTCAGCAGCTCATACCAGATATGGCATCATATAGCTTAGGTAAACTAACGCGTGCTTTAGGAATCCCAATGAGCGATAGACATAGAGCTAATGGTGATGCTATGGCTACTGTAAAGTTATTTAAGATGTTACTGAACAAAGACCTAGATAAGGTCATTGTAAAGGATGCTATTAAGATTGAAAAGAAATCTAACATCGCTACCAATCTTAAGGATATTATAGAAGAACTACCTTCGGATACGGGTGTGTACTACATTCACAATGCAAACGGTGAAATCATTTACATTGGTAAGAGCAATAACATTAGAAAACGCATTATACAGCATTTTACAGGAACAAATTCTAAGTCTAAAAAAATTCAAAAATTAGTTAGTACTGTAACTTATGAAAAAACAGGAAGTGAATTAGCGGCATTATTAAAAGAAAGTGCCGAAATAAAGGCAAACAAACCTATTTTTAATAGAGCCTTACGACGAACTGTTTTTACACACGCCTTATATAGTTCTACCGACAAGAATGGTTATGTCAACCTTTTTATCGATAAATCCAATAGAGAAGACAATCCTATTACAACATTTAGCAATAGAGCTAGTGCGAAACATTTTATGTTTAAAGCCGCAGAAGATTTTAATTTGTGTCAAAAACTCACTGATTTATATGACACAAAAACAAGCTGTTTTAAATATGAAGTAAAAGAATGTCTTGGAGCTTGCATTAATGAAGAGCCTATAGAATACTATAATGAACGCGTAGATACACTTATAGAGAAATTTAGTTACGCAAATAAAGACATGCTTATCATTGATAAAGGTCGGAGTATTGAAGAAAAAAGTGTGTTTTTAATTGAGAATGGAATTTTTAAAGGGATGGGATTTTTTGACTTAAACCATCAAATTAACAATAGAGCTATCTTAGCATCTCTTATTACTCCAATGGAAAACAATAGAGATACGCAGCATATTATTCAAAGTTATATGAGGCGAAACAAAAGACTCAAAATTATTGATTTAAATTGAAATATATGATTTATAGATTTACAATTGTAGCACTATTAATTACTTTTTTAGGTTTTTCCCAAGATTATAATGTGGCTATGACCGTTACTAAAAGTGATTTAGAACTCAACTCTTATTCTAAAGACTCTACAGCAAATGCCTTGGTTATATATGATTACGGAAATAGTTTTATAGATGAAGAAAGCTTTTGGTTAAGATTTCAAACCGAACAAAAGATTAAGATTTTAAGAACAGAAGGTATTGATAGAGGCCAATTTGAGGTTCAACTTTACAAAGGAAAATCTTCTAAAGAAAAAATTAAAAATATAAAAGGCACAACCTATAACTTAGAAAATGGTAAAATCGTAAAAACACATTTAACAAAAACAGCCATTTTTGAAGAGGAAAACGAAAATTATACATTAGTTAAATTTGTTTTGCCTAATGTAAAAGTAGGAAGTGTAATAACCGTAAGCTACGAAACACAATCTCGATTTACAACTAAATATCAACCATGGTTTTTTCAAGGTAACGATCCTGTTTTATACAGTGAATACAACACAAGTATTCCTGCTAATTATGAATACCATAAAAAACTTGTGGGTAACATCCCCTTAGACACACATGATTTGAGTATAAAAAGAAATTGTTTAGTACTTGGATATGGAGCAAGCGCAGATTGTACTATTTCTAAATTCATTATGAAAAATATTCCTGCTTATAAACCTGAAGATTATACAACCACTGCTCTAAATTATATTTCTAGAGTAGAATATGAAATGAGTGTTTTTAGGACCTTTGATGGTAAAATTGATGAAATGTCTAAAACATGGAAAGACGTTGATAAAGAGTTAAAAATTGATTCCGATTTCGGAGGACAAATCAGCAAAAGGAGTCTCGTAAAAGGTGTTTTACCCGATTCTATTTCTTCCATTTCCGATAACCTTACAAAAGCAAAATCGATTTACAAGCATGTTATTAATAACTATAAATGGAATGGAAAATTTGACCGCCATGATGTTTCTGTAAAAACACTGACTAAAGAAAAAGTAGGTAGCGCATTCGAAATAAATCTATTATTAGAGAACCTCTTGTCTAGTGAAGATATTAAGGTCTTTCCTGTTTTAATGTCCACTAGAGGAAATGGTTTAGCTACGAAAGTATATCCTGTACTGACGGACTTTAACTATGTAATAGTCAAAGCTATAATAGATGATGAAATTTATTTTTTAGATGCCACAGACCCTTACCTAGCCTATGGAGAACTACCATTTAGAGCTTTAAACCAATATGGACGACTAATGGATTTTGAGAATGGTAGTTATTGGGAAAACATTACCGTTAAAGATTTTTCTATGCGAATACATCGTGTTGCGATCTCTTCTTTAGAAGATGAACAATTAATTGGTAATATTCAAAGTACATTTAGAGGTTACCATTCTCACAATCCTAAACAACGATATGACGAGAATCCAATTACTTATTTAGATAAAAAAATAAATAATCACACAGACATAACTATTGATAATCACGAAGTTATCAATTTCAATACGTCTGAATCAAATTTTAATGAGAGCATGGATATTGTTCTTGAACCCGAATTTATTGGTAACAAAATATATTTGAATCCGTTTATCATTAAATTTTTTGAAAAAAACCCCTTTCAACTTCAGGAAAGAACCTACCCTATCGATTTTGGTTATAAAGACGTTTATAACTATAGTATGAAAATAAATCTTAATGAAAATTTAAAAGTTCTCGAAATTCCAAAGACTGTTAATTATGCATTACCAAATCACTCTGGTAATCTTATATTTAATGCAGAGCTACAAAATAATGAGCTTATACTTTATTTTAAAGTTACATTTAGCCTGCCAATTTATCCGGCTGAATATTATCCGTATTTAAAGTCGTTTATGGATAAAGTTGTCGAACTTCAAAACAACACTGTTATTATTTTAGAAAAACAATAATTTAACTTTTCGTACATTTAGAATATGGAATCGAATAAGAAACATACTTGGAAATCGATACTTCACGAAGTTATCTATGAAGCGGATACTCCTTCTGGGAAGCTTTTTGATATTTTATTGTTAGTGTTTATAATACTCAGTATCGTTTTAGTAATGTTAGAGAGTGTGGTAAGTATCGACAGAGAATACCATAGACTCCTGTATATCGGAGAGTGGATTGTAACCATATTATTTTCTATTGAATATATTTTAAGGATTGTTTCTGTAAAAAAACCATTTAAATACATCTTTAGTCCATTCGGTATCATCGATTTTTTATCGACTATACCAATGTATTTATCATTCTTCTTTGTAGGATCTCAAGCTCTAGTAACACTAAGAGCCTTACGATTACTTAGAGTTTTCAGAATTTTAAAATTAGCGAGATACTTAGGCGCCTCAAACCAACTCAAAGATTCCATTGTTGCAAGTCGTGTAAAAATTATGGTATTTTTATTTGCTGTCATGATTTCTTCTGTGATTTTTGGTACCATTATGTATTTAGTTGAAGGAGAAGCTAACGGTTTTGATAATATTCCTAAAAGTGTGTATTGGTGTGTGGTTACCCTTACCACTGTTGGTTTCGGTGATATCGCACCACAAACCGCACTAGGCCAACTCATCACAACGTTTATCATGATATTAGGTTACGGTATTATCGCTGTACCTACCGGAATTGTCTCTGCCGAATACGTTAGAACTAGCCAAAAAGCAGACAAAGAAAATGAAGCTTTAGAGCAAAATAAAAATGCAGCAGTGAAATTGGATAATGATAATATAAAAGTTCATCTTAACTCGCAACACTGTGATTATTGCAACGTTTCAAACCATAGGGATAATGCTGATTTTTGTTATAATTGCGGACACCCACTTCACCATTAATTTGTAGGTATTATAATGTCTAAAACACCCCAAAACTTTGTAATTGCCATTGTTGGCCCGACTGCTATTGGTAAAACGGCGTTAAGTATAAAACTGGCTCAACATTTTAATTCTGAAATTATATCGGCAGATTCTCGTCAATTCTTTAAAGAAATGGCTATAGGAACTGCGGTGCCTTCCAAAGAAGAATTAAGTGCCGCTCCACATCACTTTATTCAACATAAATCAATTAAAGAGTATTTTAGTGTTGGTGATTTTGAACGGGAAGCGATTTCTAAAATCAACGATTTACATCAAAAAAATCCTATTGTAGTTATGGTTGGTGGCTCTGGATTATATGTAAAAGCTGTAACCAAAGGTTTAGATTATTTTCCAGAAGTGGATGCCAATATTAGAGAAAATCTTAACCTTCAACTAGAAAATAGCGGCTTAATTCCATTGCAAGAACAGCTTAAGACTTTAGATTTTGAAGCTTACAATACAATTGCCATAGATAATCCTCAACGCGTTATCAGAGCCTTAGAAATTTGTATTGGTACAGCTAAACCGTATTCTTCTTTTCTTACTAATTCCGAAAAGAATAGAGAATTTAAAACCATTAGTATTGGCTTAAGTGCAGATCGCTCTATGATTTACGATAGAATTAATCAACGTGTAGATATAATGATCGCTAACGGCTTACTAGAAGAAGCTAAAGCACTTTTGCCGCATAAAGATCTTAATGCATTAAACACGGTTGGGTACAAAGAGTTGTTTGCTTATTTTGAAGGTGAATCTACTTTAGAGTTTGCTATTTCTGAAATTAAAAAAAACACAAGACGCTTTGCAAAAAGACAACTTACTTGGTTTAGAAAAGACGACGCAATTACTTGGTTCGATTATGAGACTAACATTGAAGCCATCATAAGCCATATAGACACTCAAATTAAGTAATACACGGCCGTATAGAAACAAAAAATCCAGCTCAATGAACTGGATTCTTTATATATAAAGTAAAGACTTATTTGTTATTAATAACTAATCTGAAGCCTTCTCCGTGAATGTTTAAAATCTCAACATTCGGGTCTGGTTTTAAGTATTTACGTAATTTAGCAATATACACATCCATACTTCGAGACGTAAAGTAATTATCATCTCTCCAAATCTTTGTTAATGCTAATTCTCTCGGCATTAAATCATTTTCGTGTAATGCTAATAAGCGTAATAATTCGTTTTCTTTTGGTGATAATTTAGAAGGATCTCCGCCATCAAACTTAAGAAAACGTAGTTTAGAGTTTAAATCAAAACGACCAATTTTAAATTCAAATTGTTTGCTATCTGCAACCGTATCTTTAGCTTTACGTTGCATTATAGCCTTAATCTTCATTAATAAAACCTCACTATCAAAAGGTTTATTTAGATAATCGTCTGCTCCTACTTTATAACCTTTAAGTACATCTTCTTTCATGGCTTTAGCCGTTAAGAATACGATAGGTACATCTTCATTTTTTTCTCTAATTTCTTTGGCTAATGTAAAACCATCTTTATAAGGCATCATAACGTCTAAAATACAAAGATCATAATCGTCCTTTTTGAACTTTTCAAAACCTTCCATGCCATTTTTAGCATGTACTACGTCGTAATCGTTCATCATTAAATAATCTTTTAAAACAGTTCCAAAATTTGGATCGTCTTCTACCAAAAGAATTTTTTTGTTTTGCTCTTCCATAATTCGTTTTTATGATATTAACGGCATCTTTATTATAAAAGTGCTGCCTTTTCCTTTTTCACTTTCTACTGATATATGACCTTGATGGTCTTCTACTATTTTCTTAACATATGCCAAACCTAAACCGTGCCCTTTTACATTGTGCACATTTCCTGTATGTTCTCTATAAAACTTCTCAAACACACGTTTCGCAACGGCTTTAGACATTCCATTACCTTGGTCTGATATTTTTACAATAATATTATTTCCAACGTTTTCGGTATGTACATCTATTTTTGGTGCATTATCCGAATATTTAATAGCATTATCCAATACATTAACAATAACATTTGTAAAATGCGTATCGTTTGCCAAAACTGATGTATGGTCTGCTTTTAAATGTGTTTTTACATAACCTTTTCTATCTTCTACTATTAATTCTACGTGTGTAATAGCATCTTCTACTAGGTCGTGTAAATCTAGACGTTCCTTACTTATATTTAATTCATTTTTATCTAACTTAGAAATACGCAATACATTTTCTACTTGCGCATGCATACGCTTATTCTCTTCTTTTATCATTCCTAAATATCGCAACACCTTTTCTTGGTCATTGATTATTTTAGGATTTTTTATGGAGTCTAACGCCAAATTAATTGTGGCAATTGGTGTTTTAAACTCATGTGTCATATTATTAATAAAATCCGTCTTAATCTGTGATATTTGACGTTGTCTTATTAACTGATAAATGGCACTCGTATAAGCAATAATTATAATACCTGTAAATATTATTGAAAGTACAATCATCCAAAATATAGATGATATTAAATACTTCTTTCTTTCAGGAAAATCAATCCAAAGATTATAACTACTTTCATTATTATTATCTAAAAATATCTTTACGCCATGAGCGTCTGGTGACATTTCAAAATTTTGAGATTGCACTTTGGTTGCTAAATCATTGTCATAAATGGCAAATTCAAAATCTAAACTTACACCTTCATCTTCTAATTCACGTCTTAAAAAAGTTTCAACCTGTTTTGCCGTAACACGGTTATAAACCAATTTATCTTTTAACAAATCTTTAAAAGAATCTTCATAAAACTGTTTATCAAAAGCATTTAAAGAAGAATATTCTCTTATTCTAGTTTCTGGGTCTATTCGCCTTACACCATCTATAGTTGTAATATTGTAAGTCTCTGTAATACGCTCACTATATAACTTACTGATACTAAAACTATCTGCATCTATCTCATTAAACAATGAAGGCACCTTAAATCGTTCTTCTAAAACTGTATTACGATGTACAATGGTTTTATCATTAATATCATCCTCTTCCGATATTAACAATTGTTTAATGATGGAAGAATCCATCTTATTCTCTTTGTTTAGATACGGTCCTATTTTATCGAAATAATTTCTAAATTCATATTCTTCAATTGCTTTAGAAACATAACTTAGCGAACGCTTTACACTAAACGTAAAGTTTTTGTCTTCATTTATTATACTGTTATTTATAAAAAATGATTGTACAAAAATAATCCCAATGAGAGATAAACTCATTAAAACTATCAATAACACAAATAGCTTTTTGCTCATCAGTCAAATTTAACATTTTAACATTTAGTATAAATTAGGTTTAACCTAACGTTAACAAATGAAAGTAAATATTTAGTGTTTTAATAATTTAAGTAGCATATTATGAATATCTAGAGCTTGCTTCTTAGCTTTTTGTAGATCATCATTAACAATAACAAAGTCAGATTTTTCTATTTTATCCGCATCAGACCATTGATTTTTCATAATAGCCTCAACTTTTTCCCTTGATACGTTATCACGTTTCATAACGCGTTGCTTTCGTAGATCTTCATCTGCAACAACCGTTATAATATAATCGTATTGGTCTTGTAGGTTGTTTTCGAAAATGATGGCGACTTCCTTTATAACGTATTCTGAATCTTGATTATTAAGCCAGTGGTTAAAATGCGATGCTACTTTTGGATGCACAATAGCATTCATTTTAGAGAGCAACGTCTTATCATTAAATATTTTTGAAGCTAAATACGGTCTATTCAATTGGTCATCAACGTAAGCATTTTCTCCAAACAAGCTTATTAATTTTCGCTTAATAACCTTTGAACGGTTCATTAACTTTTTTGCTTCGTCATCAGCAATGTATACAGGAATCCCGAATGATTTAAAACATTCTAAAATAGTGGATTTACCACTCCCAATTCCGCCTGTTAATCCTACGATCATAATTAGAGCTCTATAAAATCTATTTGTTTCTGTTTGATATTAACATGTTTTATAAAATTGGGTTTCTTAACTACTTTTGGTATTAAGAAGGTTTGATTTTCTTCTAATTCGGCATAATCGCATTCAACTTTAAAGTCTAAAGCTTTTATGGCATCATAATTTTCTAAATCTACATAATACGAAAGTGTAACAGCTTTAGGGAAGTAATTAATTGTAATATTTTCTG
Organism: Winogradskyella pacifica; assembly: GCF_003386275.1. Classification (NCBI taxonomy): domain Bacteria; kingdom Pseudomonadati; phylum Bacteroidota; class Flavobacteriia; order Flavobacteriales; family Flavobacteriaceae; genus Winogradskyella; species Winogradskyella pacifica. The sequence continues at coordinate 180,151 of NZ_QREI01000008.1, forward strand.
GCTGATTTGTTATTACAATAGGCACTTCTATTATACCTTCAGTAAAGCGCGTAACATTACCTGTTACCTCTAGTGATTTTGGAAATACATCAATATGATCATAATCAGAAATATCTAATCTCACAATATGTTTAATATCACTTTTTATATCATTTAGCACCAGGGCTTCTGTAATTACAGAATCGATTTTATCTACTTCTTCTAACGAACCAACTACTTTTACACTATCTATATTAAAACTAAATTCCCCTTTTAAATCATAACCTACAGCGTAATTAATAGCTTTCTTAAATCTTATAGGAACCGTCTTTGAAGCTCTTTTTGAGTACGCAATTAATAGTGTGTCTGGCATTATAGAAATAACCTCATAAGCACTACCTAATTGACTTTCAATAAGATATTTGTGCTTTAACACATCGAAAACAAAATTTTGAGATTTTAAAGTGACCTCACTTTTTGCATCCACTTCTAACTCCTTAGAGTTATTAAACATAAAGGGCATTAATGAAAACCCTTTTGCTTCTACATACGCTTGAATATAGTTCGTCGAATCCTTTTTTAAGAGTATCTCATCATCAACATTAACCAAATTAACTTTTAATTTTATGGTTTGTTTGTAGTCATTAGACAATTTTGAAAAAATTAGAAACACAAAGGCCACCACAAAAAATAAAGTAAACCGTTTAAAGTTCTTCTTTTTTAAATGGTCTAATATGTTCAAGTTCTTCTTCGTTTTCATTTATTATTAAAAAAATAGTTGTGGAAATGAGTCTTCAGGGTTCTTTCTTAATATAACCAAATTAAATATCGATTTCAAAAAGCCGAGTCCATATCCAAAAAACTGAATAATTATAGCTAGCAACGCTTGAAAAGCAACACTTAAACTTCGGTTTGAAATTAAAGCCAATACAAAAGCTGTAGCAAAATATAATTCGTAAAAATACAACAGTAGATGCATTTGAAAAATCGCCATAACTATTGAAACGATAAAGCCCAAACTAAATACTGTAGGAAACCAGTAGACAATACTTTTAGAATTTGGATGCCATTGATTTAGAATAGGTCTTACCATACCAAATTTATGAACTTGCTTGTAAAACTTAGACCAAGAAATACGTCGTTTGTGATACACAAAAGCAGTTTCAATTAAAGTCGTTTTAAAACCTAGCTTACGTAATCGCAAGGATAAATCGGGATCTTCGCCTGGATGAATTTTACCAAATCCACCTGAAGCCAAAAAGGCTTTTTTAGACAATCCCATATTAAAACTACGTGGCTGAAAATCGTCTACCTTTTTTTGCTTCCCTCCTCTTATACCTCCTGTAGTTATAAAAGAAGTCATAGCAAAATTTATAGCTTTCTGAAGATTAGTAAACGAACTATGAGCCGCATCCGGGCCACCAAAACAATCATAATAAGATGTGTTTAAAAACGTTTTTACTTCTACTAGGTAATTTGAAGGTAACAGTACATCTGAATCTAAAATGATAAAATAATTTCCCTTAGCCTTCTCCATACCATAATTCCTAGAATCCCCTGGCCCTGAATTCTCTTTAAAATAATAAGAAATATTGAGCTGATTATTATACAACTTTACAATAGATTCTGATGTTTCGGTTGAGCCATCTTCTACGATTACAATTTCATAGGTATGCTGACCTTCAAAATTTGAAAAACTTTCTAGTAGTTCTTTAATTTCGTTGGGTCTGTTATAAACAGGAATAATAAATGAAAAATTAATGGCCTTCATAAGTCACAAAGGTAATTAAACCAAATACAATTTTTAACAGTTACGATAGCTTAAAATAAATTCAAAATATAGAAATAAATCTCATTGCTTTTCGTTGATTTAGAGCAAAAAAAAAGCCGCTAAAATTAGCGGCTTTTTAAGAATTATAAAGTTAATAAGCTTATTGCTTAATCACTCGTATAGTTTCAGTCACATTTGCAATAGTTACTTTAACAAAGTAAGTCCCTGTTTGCAAGTTAGACATATCTAAATCACTATCAACAGCATTAGGTGTTACTCTTAATACCTCTTGACCTAACATATTATACATCGCCACCTGCTCTATTGTATTTTGAGCATTTAATGTTAATGTATTTTTAACTGGGTTTGGATAGTATGTGAAAGCAGATTCACTTTCGTAGTTAACAGTACTTAATACTTGGTTAGTAGAAATATCTAAGCAAAACGTTCCTGTTTGCGTAGTATAACCATCTACTTGTACATAGTAAGTTTCTCCAACTGTTACTGCTAAATCTGTAATTAATGAATTGTAAGAACTCCCATTAGATAAAATAGTAGTACCGTCATCTTGACTACAACCAATTTCTACTAAATTACCTGGAATACCAGAATAAACTGCTAATTCAGTATCTGTTAATGTTCCTCCTGTAAAATCAGTAGAAACATCTACACTTGCTATATCTGCAGGTACAGTAAAAGTAAACCAAACATCGCTAGCTGCATTAGTACCACTAAAACAATCACCTATCAGTTCTGCAGAGTCTGTTGCTGAAATGTTAGAACTATTGGTGTTTGATCCATCACAGAACCCTTCATCAATTGTAATTGCTATTGCAGTAGCAATATCGTCATTTACAGGAGGGCATGCTAATTGTGTTAAAGCTTCACTTGATTGCTCACACGTTCCATCATTATCATCTGCAATTGTAATCACTACATCTGTAGCATTTGTATATGGACCAAATGTTAATATTGTCGCCTCTGTTGCTGCTTGAGCATCATTCCCTTGATCGTCAGTTACAGTAACAGCAGTAGCTGTTCCCATATCTGTAATATCTACTTCGATATTAAATCCACCACTAGTACCACAATCACTAACTACAGTATATGTAGCCGTTGCATTGGCACAAGTGTTTTCTGTAATATCTAAAGTGTAACCCACAGAATTTGGTGTTGCGAATGTAGAAATCACAATATAATATGTAGTTCCTCCAACAACATCTACACCTTCAATACCTCTATCGGTACTACCAGCAGAACCTGCAAAACCTACACAAGCCGTTGCTTCATCCGTAGGACATCCATCTAATAAATGAATAGCAGACCACGTAGCTGTTAATTCTGTTAAACCTAAATTAATATTAGCATCTGCGCTTGGTGTATATGTATAAACAACGTCATTTCCACTTAAATAATTAGCATTACAAACACTATCACCATTCCCGAAAAAATTAGTGTAATTAACAGTATCATCTGTAGTGTTATATGGCAAAGTGTTTATAACAATTGGGTTTGCACAATCATCACCAGGAACTGCTAAACGTGCTGTAACCGTTAACACACCAGATGGATTAGTTGTTGCATCCCATGCTCCTTCAAAACCTCCATACATATAAGGACCTGCGTTCAAAGTAAAACGACTCGCATAATAATAAGTTCCCTCGGTTAAACCAAGATCTTGCATAGCTACAGCAAATTGATCGTTGTTATTACCTCCCTCTTCAGAGAAAAATGGTGCAATTTCCCAAGTCCAACCTGTACCTGATGGATCTGTATCTGTATCACTGTAACCAATCCACGCCTCAATACCTGCTGCTGCACCTGTAGTGGTGTCAGTTAAACCTGCTTCGTATGCTTGTGCAAAAACCAATTGGTCAGCCGCTTCATTTTCAGCAAATGTTAATGCAGCAGGCCATTGTAAGTTATAATAATCTAATGTCGTAGCCGCAGTTGGACAAAAATCCAAAACTGAGTCTAGCACAACATCGCAAGTATCTTCATTTTCATTTTCAAGCGTTAACACTACAGGTGTTCCAATAGGGAAAGGCCCTACAGTAACTTCACCTGTTTCAGTCACCATTGTTGAAGCAACGCCTGCATCGTTAGTGATTTCAAGATTGGTAGAGTCTCCTAAATCAGTTACATCTACTAATATTGAGAATTGAGCGTTATCACAATCTTCAACTATTGAAGCAGTAGCTGCTGCTGGTGCACATAACGCACTTATTCCATTAAAAGTAACATTACCTCTAGACTGAAATCTAACTCCTGTTGGTGGAGCTAATGGGTCTGGATTATTTGCAGGAGTATCTGTTCTATAAACTAATGACAAATTAGCTGTAGGACCATCTGTTGCAGAAACACGATCAGATCCACCTCCATAGTCTGCTTCATTTGCATCAAAAGCAATTATTAGATTATCTGTTCCATTATAGGTAAACGGAGTACTAAATGTAACTGTTAAAACATCTGCTGCTATTGTAACGGTTCCGTTAGTTAATACTTGTGTTAAAGTTGAAACATCTACCCAATCAGTTGTAGACTCGAATGAGGATTTAGTAGTATGTCCAATCCAAACATCTACCATTTCATCTGCAGATGACATATCGGCTCCTGTTATAAGCTGAAAATCCATCGATGTGATATCACCCGTAGAATTTATTTCCGAAGCCAAATAAATAGATTGACCATAAGAATAACCATAATAAGCTGTTACTGGAGGTGATTCAAAAGTCCCACCGTCGTTACCTGTACCTATGGTAACTTGAGAAAAAGAAAGCGATGTAAACAAAATCGCCATAATTAATGTAATTTTCTTCATGAAATTTATATTTAAGTTAGTAATTCTTTAAAAATATGTTAATTATTCATATAAATCTGAGGTTTAACCTTCAAATCGTTTAAATGCAAAAAAAAACGTTTAGCACTAAACCATCTATATAAATTTAAACGTCTAACAATTGAACTTAATTTTTTTTATTTTCAACGCTATAAATACGGCATAACTTAGAGATTTAATAGAGTTTAAAACAAAAGGAAGCCGCTAATTTTAGCGGCTTCCTGTATATGATAAAGTGTTTAATACTTATTGCTTAATCACTCTTATTGTTTCTGTCACATTTGCTATAGTTACTTTAACAAAGTAAGCACCTGTTGCCAAGTTAGACATATCTAAATCACTATCAACAGTATTAGGAGTAGCTCTTAATACTTCTTGACCTAGCATATTAAACATAGACACTTGCTCTATTGTTTTTTGAGCATTTAATGATAATGTGTTTTTAACTGGGTTTGGATAGTATGTGAAAGCAGCTTCATTTTCGTAGCTATTAGTACTTAATACTTGGTTTGTAGAAATATCTAAACAAAACGTTCCTGTTTGCGTAGTATAACCATCTATTTGTATATAGTAAGTTTCTCCAGCAGTAACTGCTAAATCAGTAATTAGAGAATTCCAAGAAAAACCATTAGATAAATCGGTAACACCATCATCTTGACTACAACCAATTTCTACTAAACTACCTGGAGTACCAGAATAAACTGCCAATTCAGTATCTAATAAAGTTCCCCCTGTAAAATCAGTAGAAACATCTACAGTTGCAACATTTGCAGGAACGGTAAATGTAAACCAAACATCACTAAGCGCCTCTGTACCTTGAAAACAAGATCCAAATGCTTCAGCAGAACCTGATGCTTGAATATTATGTGCATTAGTATTTGTACCATCACAAAATCCTTCGTCTACAGTAACTGCTATGGCTGCTGCAATGTCATCATTGACAGGAAATACAAATGTAACAAACGTTTGTTCTGCACAATCAATTGATGCCCCTGCACTGTTAAATGGTGTAATAGTAACATAGTACGTTGTACCTTCTAATAGCGCACCAATATTAGTCGTAGAAACATTACCTAATGTTTCAGAATAAACATCTGATAATCCAGAGGCTGTTCCTACAGCTACATCATAACCATCAACTAGGCCTGAAGCTTCTGACCATGAAATATCACCTTCTAAAGTTACATTTTCAGTTGCAGATAACATAGCATTACACGATGGTGGACTAGATGCATCAAAGCTAACTAATAAATCTATATCAAAAAATATTACATCAAAATAACCGTCAAGATCATTCGAAGTAAGCGTTATAGTAGTAAAACCCGTAACATCTAAGCCGTTAAAGTCAGCATCACATCCAGCAGGAATAGTTGTTCCGTCTGAGGCACCACCTATAACTGTTAAATCAAAATCATACCAATCCCCACAATAAGTTGTACCACCTGTTGCACTATTATAGTGAACAGTAAATGTAGCTAATGAAATAGCTGTAATTGGGTCAGCACCATTAACAGTAATATCTACGCTGTTAATTGTAAGGACAACCGCGTCATTATCTACTCCTGTAGTACCGAAATTTTGAATGACCTGAGAAAATCCTAGTAAGGATAGTCCAAAAAATAAAATTGAGAATGTAATTTTTTTCATAAAATAAATTTTAAGTTAGTTATTCTCTAAAAATATGTTAAATCTTTAGAATATAATTAGCTTTAACAACACAATCGTTAAAACACTCATATAAACGACAAAAAACACTGATTTACTCTTGTAAGTATTTTCGTACAATAGAATATGACGCCTAAATTAAATTTAAGGCAAAAAAAAGCTCTTACATTAAGGTAATGTAAAAGCTTAGATAAGTTAAAGTAAAGTGATTACGTGTTATTGCTTTTCTATAAAATTTTCTAGAACCACATCACTAACCCCCATATTACTAAATCCTCCATCATTATAAAGATTTTGAAGTGTGACGCGTCTGGTTAAATCACTAAATAAAGTAATAGTATAGTTAGCACAGTCGATGGCTGTAGCATTTCCTAAAGGCGACATTTTCTCAGCATAAGCAATAAAGCCATCAAAGCCTTTAACACCTGTCCCAGCAGTTGTTGGTGTCGGAGATTGTGAAATGGTATTAACCCGTACTTTTTTATCTCTACCAAAGAAATAGCCAAAACTACGCGCTACACTTTCTAAAAAAGCTTTGTTGTCTGCCATATCGTTATAATCTGGAAACACACGTTGCGCTGCCATATAAGTTAAGGCTACAATACTCCCCCATTCATTCATAGCATCTGCTTTATAAAGCGTTTGCATAACTTTATGAAACGACATTGCAGAGACATCGGTTCCTTTTTGAGTCCATGCATAGTTTTGATCCGTATAATGTTTTCCTTTTCTTACATTTATAGACATCCCAATAGAATGTAATACAAAATCTATTTTGCCTCCTAATATCTCCATAGACTGTGCTACTAAATTCTGTAAATCTTCTTCTGAAGTTGCATCTGCAGGAATAATCTGAGATCCTGTCTTTTCTGCTAATTCATCTATTTGTCCCATACGTATGGAAACTGGTGCGTTGGTTAATACAAATGTTCCTCCTTCTTCATGGACGCGTATAGCTGTTTTCCAAGCAATAGAGTTTTCGTCTAATGCGCCAAATATAATTCCTCTCTTTCCTTTAAGTAAGTTGTATGACATGTTTACAATATATTTAGTTGATAGTTTGTTGAATTGTAAAGATTTCAAAGTTAATAAAACTTTGAACGTATTAATCGGTTCTGATTTTTAGATCTTCAATAATATGATCCCATTCATCTACCCAATTTGTGTCTTTGTATATGATAACACCAAATTCTTGATGATAATATTTATCTCCATTTTGTATGGTTTGATTGTCTGGAAAAATATAATCTGGAACACATTCGCCATTAATAATAACATGCTTTACATCGCATGGATCTTCATCATCTGCGCAACCTATAAGCGCAAAACTTCCCATAAACAATAGGATAGCAAAATAGTGTTTCATCTATTCAATTGAATCAGTTTAACAATTGTTTTGCATGTGCCATGGCAGAATCTGTAATTGTTAAACCACCTAACATTTGCGCGACTTCAACTATACGTTCGTCTTCGTTTAATTTTTTGAGTTGCGTATGCGTAATATCGTCGATATCTGTTTTAAATACTTTAAAATGCGAATTGCCTTTGGCTGCAATTTGAGGTAAATGCGTAATCGTAAAAACTTGCATACTACTACTCATTTGCTTCATGATTTCACCCATTTTATTTGAAATTTCACCTGAAACTCCGGTGTCAATTTCATCAAACATTATTGATGGTAGCTGAATATATTCTGCCAAAATAGATTTTATCGCTAACATAATACGCGATAACTCCCCACCAGATGCGGACTTTTTAAGTTCATTAAAGCTAGAACCTTTATTAGCCATAAATAAAAACTGCAAGCTGTCTTTTCCGTTTTTAACAAACTGCTCTGTTGGCTCTAAATCGACTTTAAATCTGGCATTTGGCATCCCTAAATCAGAAAGAATAGCTTCTAACTTAGATACAAATATTGGAATTACTTTTTTTCTATTCTTTGAAATCTTTAAAGCAATTTGATTTAATTTTTCGTTAGCTTTTAAAATCTCTTGTTCTTTATCTAATATGGTTTGATCTAAACTTTCAGTATCATTTATTTTAGATTGTAAATCGACCTTAATCGCAATTAAGTCTTCAATCTCTGAAACGGAATGCTTTTGAAATAGATTATTTACAATTTGAAGTTTACTATTAATACGTTCTAATTCTTGTGGGTCTGTAGATAAATTATCTTCTAGGTTATCAATTTCAATAAGCACATCATCTAATTCAATCCCTACACTAATGATACGTTCCTTTAAAGATTCGTAAGGTTTTCCAAAAGTGGCTATTTTAGATAATTCTTGTTTTGCAGAATTAATCTGATCTATGACACCTAGTCCTTCAGCATCTAATATGGCTTTAGCACTGCTTAGCTTCTCACCAATGATTTCAACATTGTTAAGTTCTTCATATTGATTTTCTAAATCTTCGAGATTAATTTTCTCTAAATTAATTTCATTTAATTCATTGGATAAAAACAGATTATAATCGTACTCTTTTATCAATTCAGCTTTAGACAGTTTTAATACTGCTAATGCTTTTTGAAGTTTTTTGAATACACTCAAACCTTTAGAAAATTCTTCTAAATTCAATTGATTATCCGCTAAGGCATCTATAACTTTAAACTGATAATCGTCTTGCGTTAACTGTTGTGTTTGGTGTTGTGAATGAATATCTATAAGATAACTACTCAAAGCCACCAAGCTCTCTAGAGTTACTGGCGTATCATTAATAAATGCTCTAGATTTTCCGGATGCTAAAATTTCTCTTCTAATGATGGTTTGCACATCATAATCTAAGTCTAGAGATTTAAATAACGACTTTAAATCGTAATTAGCAATATCGAAAACAGCTTCTATGATACATTTTTCTTCTGCAGTTTTCACCTGACTCAGATCGGCACGTTTCCCTAAAACTAAGGATAAACCACCTAATAAGATAGACTTACCTGCACCTGTTTCTCCTGTAATAATAGTTAAACCATTATTAAAAGATACGTTTAACTCATCGATGAGTGCGTAATTTTTTATGTAAAGTGATGTTAACAAGCGCTTAAATTTATTGTATTACAAAATTAAGTTTTTAAGGCTAAGTAATATGAAATTATAGTGGAAATATGTTTAAGCTATTAAAGCACCTCGGCTTGATGCAATAACTTAAAATACAGAATATAAATAAAGATTAATACTTAATATTCCTCCACTTTTGAGAATGCATTGGAGCAATTCGGTTTAAGATATCCATTGCTGCTGTAATATTAACACTTGGTCCCCCAGAGAGTATATCCATTATTTCATCTGCTTTAGCATCAAAAAACACACGCATTAAAAACGAATTTGGCCTTACTCTGTGCACCTTTTGTAAATCGTCTAGCACAGAAATTATTTGTGACTTTCCTTCTTTTGCGCCTTCGTTCATAATATCTAAGCCTTCAATATGATATTTATACATAGCTAATCTCATATCTTTAAATGATGGGGACATTATATTATCGATTAAAGCAAAGCGGGACTGTAATCCGTCTTCTACTTTCCAACCCTGACCATTGAGTTGTTGTGAGTAGCTCGCTATAGTTTGTGCTTGACTAAAATACTCATCGCCTCCATTAAGCTCAAACGTATCTGCATCTATTCCTAAAATCATATAAACATGAAATGACAACACAGAAATTAAGTTAGATTCAAATTGACTCTCATTAAAAACCAAATTCTGAAATTCTAAATATTCAAAATTAAAATTTCTATCATTATAATTATAAACAGGAGAACTGTACGTTGAATTAAAAATAGGTCTAGAAGAAGATACCTGAATCGATGCTGAAAACAAATTATTGCTTTGTTCCGTTACATTAATTACCATACTGCAATTAATACGCTCTTGTTGACCAAACGTCTTTTTAGTCCATTTCGTATTATTTATAAATTCTGTAAGTTGGTTTCCTAAGGTTTTAAATAAAATGTCATTTTCAGCTCCTGTTTGCTGCGCTATTACGGATACCGTACAGTTTAACTCTTGAGAAAACGTTACTGAGGTTACTAAAAAAGTAAATAAAAAAAATAGGTTACGCATGAGTTTGTTTTAATATAAGGTGCATTAAATCTTTAGCAACGTCTGCTTTTGATTTTAATTCATTTTCTATAATGTCGTTAGAAGACGTTATAAATGTAACTTTATTTGTTGACACTCCAAAACCAGCTCCTTTATCTTGTAAAGAATTTAAAACAATAAGATCTAAATTCTTAGATGTCAGTTTTCCTTTAGCGTGTTCCAATTCGTTATTAGTTTCTAATGCAAAACCAACTAAAAATTGATCTTTTTTGATCTCACCAAGGGATTTTAAAATGTCTTTAGTTTTTTCTAACTCAATAGTAAACGTGGTTTCTTTCTTTTTTATTTTCTGATCAGCAACATTCTTTGGCCTATAATCTGCCACAGCTGCAGAAAGAATAGCAATATCTGAGGTATTGAAATGCTTATGCACTTCATTATACATGTCTTCTGCAGTTATCACAGGTGTAACCGTGACGAGATTATGTATAATTTTTTGATGCGTTGGACCAGTTACTAAAACAACCTCAGCCCCTAGATTAGAGGCAGCCTTTGCTATTTCGAAGCCCATTTTCCCACTAGAATGATTGCCAATAAAACGTACAGGATCTATGGCCTCGTAAGTTGGCCCAGCAGTTATCAATACACGTTTTCCTCTTAAAGGTAATTGGTCTAAAATATCATTTTCAATATAGCTAACAATATCTTCCGGTTCCGCCATGCGACCTTCACCAATTAAGCCACTTGCGAGTTCTCCTGTTCCTGCCGGAATAAGTTTATTTCCGTAAGATCTTAGTTTTTGAAAGGAAGCTTTAGTTGAATCGTGCTTATACATATCCAAATCCATTGCAGGTGCAAAATAAATTGGACACTTAGCAGAAAGGTACGTAGCTAGAAGGATATTATCGCAAGCACCATTTGCCATTTTTGCCATAGTATTGGCTGTAGCAGGAGCAATCACAAAGAGATCTGCCCAAAGGCCTAAATCGACATGGTTATTCCATATTTGGTTGCCATCTTCTTCATCTGTAAACGAAGAATATACCGGATTTTTTGATAAGGTGGAAAGTGTGAGAGGAGTTACAAACTCTTTAGAAGCAGGCGTCATAACGACTTTGACGTTAGCGCCTGCTTTAATGAATAATCTGACTAAACTGGCAGATTTATAGGCGGCAATACCAGCAGTAATGCCCAATAAAATATTCTTATCCTTTAGAATAGACATCTAAGGCTTTAGATTTATGGTTGAGGATCCTCAGTATTTCTGTGATAGATCTTATTATCTAACCACTCCTTTACTGCTAAAGCGTGTGGCTTTGGTAATTTTTCGTAAAACTTAGAAACTTCAATTTGTTCTTTGTTTTCAAAAATCTCTTCAAGACTATCATTATATGTAGCAAACTCTTCTAGTTTGTCTATTAACTCACGTCTGATGTCAGTATTAATCTGCTCTGCACGTCTAGAAATTACAGAAATTGCTTCATAGATATTATCTGTTGCAGCATCTATTTCGTTTCTGTTGTAAGTAATTGTACTTACTGGTGCATCTGTCTTTTTTAAATCCATCGTTATAATGTTTAACTTTTAGTCGTAAACGTATTTAATTGTTCTTGTAATTCTTCATTCATTAAAGTAGCCGCTTCCATATGTTCTGATTCTGGATACAACTTCTTTAATACTTTATAATAACCGATAGCGTCTTTTACACGCTGCTCTTTTAAATATTCAATACTTAAAACAGCCAAATTATATGCCGAATCAAATCTGTAATAAACAGCTTCACTTCTTAAGGAAGCACCAGGGAACTCTAGCAAAAAGTTATTAAATGATTTAATTGAAGCCTTATATTCTCTAATTATATTGTATTGCTTTGCAATTTCGAAAGCCTTTTTCTCTAATTTAAAATCTAGCTCTTTAACTAATTCGTTAGCGTCAGCTAAATACTGTGAATTAGGATACTCATTAATAAAAATTTGTAATTTTTCTATCGCTTCAATCGTTTCTTTCTGTTCTTTAGAATACGCCGGCGAATTAAAATAATACCCTTTAGCAGCTAAAAATGAAGCTTGTTCCGCTTTTTCACTTTGAGGATAAATATCTGTAAATTTATCAAAGTGATAACTTGCTTCGTAATACGTTCCTAATTGGTAAGAACACATTGCATGCATAAAGGTTAGTTTTTCTGCCTGTGGCTTTCCTCTATATTGTTGAAGTATTTGATCTAACAATCTATAAGATTTATTCCACTTTTCAGCGTCATAAAGTTCTGTAGCCAATTCAAATTTCGCAGCAGTATCTTCAGATTTTAGTGTTTTCTGAAAGTCACTACAAGAAATAAATAGAATACTGATAAGTAGTATGTAAAGTCCTCTTTTCATTTGGTCACTTTAATTGCTTTGCATCTGTCAAATAGAATGTGCTATGAAATAACAAGCTCATTTTCTAATTTTTAAACAGAATGCAAAAGTAAGCATTATTAACGGATTTAAAAAACAATTATTGTCTGCTAAATTAAGCGTTGTATCTAGCCTGAATACCTATTTATATTAAGTTTAACTTTTTCCAAGATTTTTTAACTCTGATTTAATCCTTGCCTGTAAGTTATCTGTCGCTTCAACAAGTGGTAAACGCACATGTAATTTTGAAATTTCTAAAGCACTTAAAACTGCTTTTATACCAGAAGGATTATTTTCAGAAAAAATAAGTCCGGTTATTGGCATTAACTTAAAATGGATATCATAAGCCTCTTTGGCTTTACCTGCAATTCCTAAACGAATCATTTCTGAAAATTCTTTAGGTAATGCTTGTCCTATAACAGAAATAACACCCGATCCGCCTGCTAATGCAACACCTAAGGCTAAGTCATCATCGCCAGATAACACTAAGAAATCTTCTGGTTTAGTTCTTAATAATTCTAAATATTGATGCACATTATTACCTGCTTCCTTAACCGCTACAATATTATCACAATCTTTTGCTAACCTCAACGTTGTTTCAGGAGACATGTTTGAGGATGTTCTACCTGGTACGTTATATAAAATAATTGGTCTTGGAGTTACGGCAGAAATGGCCTTAAAATGCTGATAAACTCCTTCTTGTGTTGGTTTACTATAGTAAGGAGAAACTGATAAAACACCATCAATAGTAGAAAAATCTGTTGCTTTAATTTCATTGATAACACTTGCAGTATTATTACCACCTATACCTAAAACTAATGGCAATCTTCCATTATTAATTTTAGCAATAAACGCTATTAACTCCTTTTTTTCCTCTGGGGTAACGGTAACACTCTCTCCTGTTGTTCCGCTAATTACTAAATAATCTGTGCCGTTGGCAATATTATACTCCACTAAACGCTCTAATGCATCAAAATCGATACTCAGATCTGCGTTAAATGGTGTGATTAATGCCACACCAGTTCCTATAAATTTGGTCATTATAATTTGTTTAAAATATTTAAGTATTTTTTTAACTCTTGTTTAAAAATATTGATATCTCTTAACTCTACGTCTATTATTAAATCATATAAACGTTCGTCTTCTTTACTAATTCCTACTTTAAAATTCGCTTTAGATGCTGCCGTCATAAGATTTAATTGCAACACTTCATTTTTAAAAAAGCAAATCAGCATATCGTACGGTTCGTTGATAAAAGCTTCTAAGTCGGGGTTTTTTATTTTTCCTTTCCAGCCAAAGTCTTTTGGGCTACAATGTACATTCCACTTATTGTGCTCTAATTTATCATCTAAAGTAAAAGCAATAATTTTATGCTTTGGAGAGACTAAACCTAGCTCTTTAAAATAAACTCTAAACACCTCAAATTCATGAAATTCGTTCGCATTAAGAAGCACCGCCACTGTTTTTATTTTGTCATTATTAACTGTCGATTGACGAGTAGCTAATAAATTATTGACATATTTTCGATTAGATTTTTCTTTAAATGCTTTTAAAATCATTTACCTTTAGCCTTTGTGCAAATTTAATAAAAGCACTTACATTTTATTACAAACTTCTTATAAGTTATTCAATGACTAGTAAACATATTCTAAAACTCTGTTTATTGTTGCTCATTTTTTCTTGTGCATCATCAAATATTTCTAAAATTGAAGGCAAACGAATCGATATCGATGACAGCCTATCCGCCAATAAAGCCGTAGAAGACTTTATAACTCCTTACAGGCTTCACGTTAATAAAGATATGGATAGTATCATTTCTTATGCACCAGAAACCTATACGAAATCTGATGGAGAATTTAATACTGCGATTGGAAATTTAATGGCTGATGCTGTATATAGCGAAGGTAATCCTGTCTTTATGCAACAATCTAAAAAAAACATTGATTTTGTTCTACTCAACCATGGAGGTATTCGATCCATCCTTTCTAAAGGAAATGTTACAACCAGAACTGCGTATGGAATTATGCCTTTTGAAAATTCTGTCGTTGTAGTTGCTCTTAAAGGAGAGCAGATTAATGAAATGATGGTGTACCTTTCTATGGCCAAACGTGCACATCCTGTATCTCATCAATTACAATTAACTTTAGATAAAAATTCAGAAGTTCGTTCGGCTACTGTTAACGGAAAACCAATAGATATCAATAGAACCTATTACGTAGCTACTAATGATTACCTCTATAACGGAGGTGATGGTATGGACTTTTTTCAAACCAATGAAGGACTCTATGTCTTAAATTATAAAATTAGAAATGTATTAATTGACAACTTTAAAAAGACAGATACATTAAACCCTAAACAAGATCAACGTTTTATAAAATTAAAAGATTAAGCCATGAAGAGAAGACAATTTATTCAGAAATCTACAGCAGCCACAGTTTTAGCTAGTGTTGGTGGCTTAGGTTTACAATCTTTTAGTGCGCCTAGAACGAAAAAAATAACGATTCTACATACCAACGATGTGCATAGCCATATTGATCCTTTTGGGCCTGAAGACGGAAGAAATGCCAATAAAGGTGGTGTGGCAAGACGTGCGACTTTGGTTGAGTCTATTAGAATGGAAAACCCTAATACGCTATTATTAGATGCAGGTGATATTTTTCAAGGCACTCCTTATTTTAATTATTATGGTGGTGAATTAGAGTTTAAACTAATGAGCATGCTAAAATACGATGTCGCAACTATTGGTAACCATGATTTTGATAATGGTATTGACGGACTTTATGCTCAAATTCCAAATGCTGATTTTGAGTTTGTATCAGCCAATTACGATTTTTCTAATACAGTGATGGATACACATGTTAAGCCTTATAAAATAATTGTTAAGGATGGTATAAAAATCGGCATCTTCGGTTTAGGGATTGAACTTGATGGCTTAGTAAATAAAGACATGTATAAAGAAACTGTTTACCACAATCCTATTGAGATTGCGCAAGACATGTCGCGCATCTTAAAAGAAGAACAATCTTGCGATTTAGTAATTTGTTTGTCTCATATTGGTTATCAATATAAGAATAACCCTGATAAGGTAAGTGACATTACTCTAGCAAGAGCAACCAAGGATATCGATTTAATTATCGGCGGACATACACATACTTTCTTACCAAAACCAACTATAGAAACAAATAGTATCGGTAAAAACGTATTAGTTAACCAAGTGGGTTGTTTTGGTTTATATCTTGGTAAAATTGATTTTTATTTCGAACCTGGTAAAAAGGTGACTGCAGAAGGAGCTTCTATTATAGTTTAACTAGCGTCTAAGTTACCTCTTAAAAACATAAATAAGATGCCTGGAAACCTATTCTTATTTAAGACTCAGGCTTCTATAGGATCATCTGTGTATGCAGGTGTTGGCTCTGTAACTAAGTGCTGTGACTGTAGGTAGTAAAAGATAAATGCAACAACTAAAAAGGAAGAGTAAACATAACCCAAGTTATCATCTTTAAGGATATAGAAATAAGCTAATTGAATAATCTCTGAAAACATTATAAAGATTGAGCCGATTAAAAAAAGCATTGACTTATAATTATTTCTATACATGTAGTTAATTAGCGCAATTGATAAAAGCAGCATTATAACAGCGTTATAGACATATTCTAAAATGTACTCATACAAGTTGAATGAATTCTCTGTAGTGCTAGATATTAATGTTACACAAAATATGTCTAAAATCACAAGTATGATTATAGGAACTGTTAGTTGTGAAAATACTGTTTTTAAATTTAAGTGAATGAAGACTTTAAGAATAAGCAAAGCATAGGAAATGATACTAAGAATGTTTGCTATATAATATAAATAATCAGTCTGCCCATCCCTAAGTCCCGGTCTATGCCAACCAATAAAACTTAATATTTGTGCTGTAGTAAAAGCAACCAAAAACATTAAAAACAATTTTGATTTATTTTTGGTCCAACCTACATATAGGACTGTAAGTAAAATGAATCCAATAGCTCCTACCGTATCTCCTTCTACCTCTAAAGCAAAGCCTTGAAGTAAAATATAGGTACCACCTAAGAGCAGTAAAACTACTTTTAAAATTTTATTTAATAACATTAATCATCCCTTATTAACAAAGCAAATATAACTATTTTTTTTACGTATAAACGTTAAAATTATACATTTTACCGAATAAACAACTATATTTCTGTAAGAAATTACTTCAAAGCATCTAAAAACGACTCTTCAGTTAATATTGGAACATTTAGACTTTCTGCTTTTACCCGCTTACTTGGCCCCATTTTATCACCAGCAACTAAATAACTTGTTTTAGATGAGATAGATGAAGACACTTTTCCACCGTTATCTTCTATCAGTTTTTTAAGCTCATTTCTTGAGACGTTCTCAAATACACCCGAAACTACGATAGATAACCCTTTTAGTTTTTCGGTTTGGTTGGCTAATTTTTCTGCAGAGATTTCTAATTGTACACCAAACAACTTTAAACGCTCTATAATTTGCTTGTTGTCTTCTGAACTAAAATACTCAACGACACTTTGCGCAATACGCTCTCCTATTTCATCTACCGTAACTAAATCTAATAGTGAAGCAAACATTAGTGCATCGATAGACTTATAATGCTTGGCCAATTTTTTTGCAACTGTCTCACCTACATAACGTATACCTAAACCAAAAAGTACACGCTCAAACGGAATTTGTTTAGAAGCCTCAATTCCATTTACTAAATTCTCTGCACTCTTTTGCGCCATACGTTCTAGCGGAACTATTTGCTCCACAGTCAACTCATACAAATCCGAATAATTAGCAATCAAACCTTCCTTAACTAACAACGCCACCGTTTCCCCTCCCAGTCCGTCAATGTCCATTGCCTTTCTAGATATGTAATGCTGTATTCTACCAACAACTTGTGGAGGACAAGCCGTATCATTAGGACAATAATGTTTAGCCTCCCCCTCTAGTCTAACGAGTTCGGTGTCACATTCTGGACAATTAGTTACATATAGAGTTGGCACAGAATACAATGGTCGTTTAGATAAATCCACAGCAATTATCTTTGGGATAATCTCTCCTCCTTTTTCAACAAACACCTCGTCTCCTACTCTAATGTCTAGTTTTTCAATTTGATCTGCATTGTGAAGTGAGGCGCGTTTTACTATCGTACCAGCCAATTGCACAGGTTCTAAATTAGCAACAGGTGTTATAGCTCCTGTCCGACCTACTTGATACGTAATTTCGTTTAGTTTTGTTGATACTTGCTCGGCTTTAAACTTATAAGCCATTGCCCAACGTGGTGCTTTTGCTGTAAAACCTAACTCATCTTGTTGATACAGATTATTAACCTTAATTACGACTCCATCAATTTCATAAGGTAAATTATGTCTATTTTCATCCCAATACGCAACATATTCTAAAACCTCATCAATAGAGTTTACCAATTTTGCTTCTTGTGGCACTTTAAAACCCCAAGCTCTTGCTTTGGCTAAACCCTCAGATTGCGATGTGATGTTAAGATTGTTTCCTACAATACTATATAATAAGCATTCTAAAGGACGTTTAGCAACTTCAGAACTGTCTTGTAATTTTAAACTTCCTGAAGCCGTGTTTCTCGGATTTTTATATGGCTCTTCTTCATTAGCTATACGCTCCGCGTTCATTTTTAAGAACCCTGCAATTGGTAGCACAATTTCTCCTCTAATATCAAAACGCTCAGGAAAATCTCCTTTTAATTGCAATGGCACCGTATTAATGGTTTTTATGTTTGCGGTTACTTCGTCTCCCTGCACACCATCGCCACGCGTAACTGCCCTTAATAATTTACCGTTTTCATAAGTAAGACTAATGGAAGCTCCATCGTATTTTAGCTCACAGGTATAACTAACCTCACCATCAACCATTTTTTTGACACGTGTCTCCCAATCCAACAAATCGTCTTTAGAATACGAGTTATCTAAAGAGTACATTCTTGAATCGTGAACCGTTGTTTTAAAATTCTTGGTAATAGCACCCCCGACACGTTGGGTTGGGGAGTTAGCATCAAAAAACTCAGGATGAGCGTCTTCTAAGGCTTGAAGTTCTTTTAGTTTTATATCGAAGTCGTAATCACTTATTGTTGCATCATCTAAAATATAGTAATTATAATTATGCTGACGCAATTCTTCTCTGAGTGATTCTATTTTTTGTTTTGTGTTCATTTTTTAAGGAATGTAAATAATGCGCTTTATATTTAATTGTTCGTCAATAAAAAAATTGACCTTATAACCTAAATAACCATCACTGTTACCCATTGTTACAATAATTTCTTTATCATAATAATAAGCTTCGGTTAAATTGAAATTTGGTTCATATAAGTCTTCATAATAACGTTTATCGATTTCAACATAGTTGTTGCTTAAATCTAAGTATATTTTAGAAATATAGGTGTTCGGAACATCTTCTGCTCCAATAACATTGTGATTATCAATTTGAATAATGTTTAAACTATCACTATCATAAGTGAGTTTTGATTTCGTTTTATCAAACTTAGATTTAAGGATGACAACTTCAATATTTTTGGTATATAAACTAATAGAATCTAAATTACCTCTTTTAACAAAAGGCTCGTAATCGAATGTGTAATCTAAGTTTGAATCACTTTCTAAAAAGTCAAACCCAACAATAGTATCTGTTACTATTTCTGAATTATAAAGTTTTATATGGTAAAATCTTTCTTTTAATTCTTGAAGTTTTTGTCTTATCAATTCGTCTTCCTTATTTATAGTTGAAAGCGTATCGATTTTAATTTCATACTCAACCTCTAAAACATCTTCTTTTTTCTCTTTACAAGAAAAGCAAAGCACTGAAATAAAAAAGACAACCAAAACTCTCATACTATATCTTTTCACCCTTCAACATTCTATCATTCCCATTTAAGTCTTTTAACAACGTTACATCTTCAAAATTAGCATCAGCTAATAAGGCCTTTGTTTCTTCTCCAAGATATTGATTAATTTCAAAATATAATTTACCCTTTGGTTTCAACTTTTTAACAGCAAAATCAGTAATAGCTTTGTAGAATATTAAAGGATTATTATCATCTACGAATAAAGCTAGATGCGGTTCGTTCTCTAAAACATTAGGCTGTATTTCTTGTTTTTCTAATTCTCTTACATATGGTGGATTAGACACCACAATATCAAATTCTAAATTTTCAAAAAACAAATTCCAAGTGGACGCGTTTAAAATATCTGCTTCAATAAAGGTTATTTCTACGTTGTTTGATTTTGCGTTTTGGGTCGCTACCTTTAACGCTTCAAGACTCACATCTAAAGCATACACTTTTGCATTTGGTGAATTTTTAGCCAGCGAAATTGCGATACAACCAGAACCTGTTCCTATATCTAGGATTTTAAATTGAGATTCTTCACGCAGCACGTCTTGAGTACAGTCATAAGGCCCTGAGTGATTTCGAATGATCATATCCACTAACTCCTCCGTTTCCGGTCTTGGAATCAATACATTTTCATTGACTTTAAATGGCAACCCGAAGAATTCTGTATCACCTAATATATATTGAATTGGTTTTTGTTGTTTTAAATCTTCTAAGACTTTAAAAAAAGTATCGGTTTCAGGTTTAGTGATTGTGAGTTCTGGTTCTAATGTCAATTGAATTCTTGCCACACTTAAATAATGCTCGGTACACAAATAGAAAAAACTATCCACTTCATGCTGACCATAAATTGCATCTAATTCTATGTGAAATATATGCTGAAGTTCTTTTAATACCATTATTTATAAATCTTTAAGCATCCATACTGTACACGAGTAATGACCAGTGTTCCCCATAGGCTTCTCTAAACTTTTAAAACCTACTTTTCGGTAGAGTTTACGTGCATCTTCCATATAAGGCAAGGTTTCCAAATAACAGTGATCAAAACCAGCTTGTTTGGCAAAATTGAGACATGTACTCATCATTTCGCTTCCCAAACCTTTTCCTCTAGCCTCTGGCATAAAATACATTTTTTGCAATTCGCACACATTACCCTCGTAATTTTCTAAAGGCGAAATTCCAGCTCCTCCAATAATTTCATCTCCACGTTCTACAACAAAATAAGCTTTCTTAGGTTCATTGTACGTTTCCGTCATACAGTCTAAAGCCACATCCTCATAGGCCGTTCCTACTTTAGGAACTCCCATTTCTATTAAAACAGAACGAACGGCTTTAGCAATTTTAGGATTGTCCTTGGTTTCAATTTCTCGAATAACAATAGTATCTTTACGCACAGAATTAAATTTTTTAGAAGACACCAAAAATACGTATAAAAACAATTTTATGTTTAAAAGACTCTTAATGTTTTCCCTAACTTGTACACTACTTCTTAACTGCTCGTTTACAAAAAAGCCAGAGTTTGTGAGGTTAGAAAACTTTAAAGTCATTGACTCTAACTCTAAAAATATAACCATAAGAACAGAAGCCCTTTTTCTGAATAAAAATGATGTTGGTGGTACTTTAAAAACTGATGATCTTAAAGTATATATTAATGATTTAGAATTAGCGTCTGTAATTTCGGATGAATTTAATGTCCCTAAAAGAAAGAATTTTACGATTCCGCTAACCGTTAAGATAGCAACCGACAGCATAATGAATGACGAAAATCTCGGAAGCTTGTTAGGGAGTCTACTTTTTCAAAAATTAAAAGTGCATATTAAAGGCGAAATAAAATATAAGATCTTAGGTTATTCTTCAACGTATTCTGTAGATGAAATTCAGGATGTAAAAATAAAATTCTAATTGTCAACTCACGAAATCTACATATCACGCTGTTTAGAAATTGCCAAAAACGGATTAGGCACTACCCGACCAAATCCTATGGTTGGTGCTGTTATTGTTTATAATAACACCATAATTAGCGAAGGCTACACAAGCGCTTATGGCAGCAACCACGCAGAAGTTAATGCTATTAATGCCGTTAAAGACAAATCAATATTAAGCAAAAGCACACTTTACGTGACGTTAGAACCCTGCAGCCATTATGGAAAAACACCTCCTTGCAGCGATTTAATTGTAAAGCACAACATCCCTAATGTAGTGATTGGGTGTGTTGATGACAACCCAGAAGTGGCCGGAAAAGGTATTGCTAAACTAAAAGCTTCGGACTGTAATGTTACTGTGGGTGTTTTAGAAAATGAATGTAAAACGCATCACAAGCGCTTTTTTACATTTCACAACAAAAAGCGCCCCTATATTATATTAAAATGGGCCGAAACTACTGATGGCTTTATTGCACCTATAAAAAAGGATGAAAAAAAACCAGTTTGGATTACGAATATATACTCACGTCAACTCGTGCATAAATGGCGCGCAGAAGAGCAAGCTATTTTAGTAGGAACCAATACCGTTATTGAAGATAACCCGAGTTTAACCGTTAGAGATTGGTCAGGAGAAAATCCTATAAGAGTGGTTTTAGACAGAAATTTGAAGTTAGATAAAACTTATTCCGTTTTTAATGATGAAGCCGAAAATATAATTTTTCATGATAATAATGATTTATTTCCTAAAGTTGACAAGAATCAAAAAGGTTGGGCAATTTCCCCACCTTTACGAAGAGGCGTTAATGCTGCATATGCCGAAATCGATTGGAATTTAAAAACTTCAATCGCAAAACAAATATGTGATGCTTTATATAAATTTCAAATTAATTCAATAATCATTGAAGGTGGAGCAAATACACTTCAAACCTTTATAAATGAAGAATTATGGGATGAGGCTAGAATTTTTACCGGAACAGTTGAATTCAAAGACGGTACAAAAGCACCAGAACTCAAAGGGAGATTGATTTCTGAATCTAGAATTAAAAATGATTTATTAAAAATATATGCAAAAGATTAAAACACTCATTTTCGATTTTGGAGATGTATTTATTAACCTTGACAAACAAGGTGCGATGCAAAATGCCTTAAACCTCTTTAATATAGACGTTTTTGACGCTGATATAATTAAAACCAATGAATTATACGAAGTTGGAAAAATTTCAACTGCAGAATTTATACAATTTCACAAAACTAAATTCCCAAAGATTAGTGAGACAAATCTTATCGACACCTGGAACTGTATATTAAAGGATTTTCCAAGTCATCGATTAGATTTTATTAAACACTTAGCACTTCAAAAAAATTACAAACTCATATTGCTGAGTAATACCAACGACATGCACATTGATTTTATAAAAGCCAATGTATCCTTCTTTGATGAATTTAAAAATTGCTTTGACAAGTTCTACCTATCTCAAGAAATTCACCTTAGAAAACCAAATACCGATATTTTTGAATTCGTATTAGAACAAAATAATCTAATGGCCAACGAATGTTTCTTTATCGACGACACTAAACACAATACAGATACAGCAAAATCCATGGGGTTCCATACTTGGAATATAGACGAAACCAAAGAAGACGTTACCACCCTTTTTGAAACGAACAAGGCTCCCTTTTGATATATTTACTGATTAGCATATTAGCATCTACAGCAATTTTTGTTGTTTTTAAACTCTTCAAAAAATACGGGGTTAATACACTGCATAGTATTGTTGTTAATTATTTCACTGCTTCTTTCTTAGGTTTCTTACTTTATAATGGCCCTATTGAACCTTCTGAAATCATAAAAACCAATTGGTTTATCCCAGCTATATGTTTAGGCTTTTTGTTTATCGCTATTTTTAATGTGATGGCCTTAACCGCACAGAAAAATGGACTTTCCGTAGCTTCCGTTGCTAGTAAAATGAGTGTAATAATTCCTATTATTTTCGGAATCGTTATTTTTAAAGAAAGTGTTGGTGCTCAAAAAATCATAGGTATTCTATTAGCTTTATTAGCGGTTTACTTAACATCTATAAAGCAAAAAGATCACACGGCACTAACGCAATCTATTTATTTACCTATTATCCTTTTTTTAGGCTCGGGTATTATTGACACCTCAATCAATTATTTTGCACCAAACGACAAAATTGCTTTATTTTCGGCCACCATCTTTGCTATGGCAGCAATCATTGGAGTCGTGCTATTACTAGGAAGCTTATTAAAATCTAAAGTTAGATTTAAACTGATAAATATTCCCTTTGGTATCGCTTTAGGTATCGTAAACTATGGATCTATTCACTTTTTACTAATGGCCTTACGTGTTGAGAATACAGAGAGCTCAACTTTATTCACTATTAATCATATTGCGATTTTAGCGCTTTCAACATTAATAGGTTTAATATTATTTAAAGAAAAAATTTCTAAGAAAAATTGGCTTGGTATTATCTTAGCCCTCATTTCAATACTATTAGTCACTTTAGCATAATGGAAGACGATTTATATAAAACGATTACAAAACCGGCACAAGGAGAATTATTTAAAGATAAGAATAGCAAATTCTATGGATTTACTTTTCCGGTAACGAACGAAGAGCAAATAAAACAACATATAGACGATTTAAAAAAGGAGCATTATGCTGCCAGACATTGGTGCTATGCCTACCAGATAGGAACAGAAACGATTCAATACCGCGCCAATGACGATGGAGAACCTAACAATTCTGCAGGAATGCCTATTTATGGACAAATTCAATCTTTTGAAGTCACCAACATCCTAATTGTAGTCATTCGCTATTATGGCGGTGTTAAACTAGGAGTTGGAGGCCTAATAAATGCTTATAGAACAGGAGCACAATTAGCTTTAGAAGCTTCAAAAATTGTGGAACGTACCATAAATAAAAAATTTAAACTCAGTTTTGAATATAAAAACATGAGTAAAGTGATGCGTATTTTAAAAGAAAACGATGTTGAAATAACAAATCAAACCTTAGAATTAAATTGTGTATTAGAAATATCTGTCAGAAAAACCCACAGTTCTAAAGTTTTTGAATTATTTGATCAATTTTTCGGAGTTGAAATCAAAGAATTATAACGAATAATTTCGCAGTTTATCTAAAAGATATTTTGGACATCTCGTAGGTCGATTCCGCTTGACGTCGATAAATGCTAAAATTGTATTTCCGGTGGCCAACAGAACGTTAGATTCATTTCGTAATTCATACTCAAATTCAATAGAGGCTGTAGGCATCTTTTTGAGTGTTGTTTTTACTTTAAGCACATCATCATAACGTGCTGAATTTTTGTAATTTATAGATAACGAAACCACAGGTAACATAATTCCATCAGCTTCCATACCACTATAACTAAGCCCAAACTCGCGCAACCACTCGGTTCTACCTACTTCAAAATACACTGCATAATTGCCATGATACACAACTCCCATCTGGTCAGTCTCTCCGTAGCGTACTCTAATAATAGTTTCATTATAATTCATATATAAATGTTTGATTAAGAAAAAATATTGTAATTTTAAATTGTTTTAAACATGAGGAAAAAAATCTAAATATTCTATCTAATTTGATTTTTTTATTAAGAATTTTGTTCACATATTTGTCCTGTTGAAAAACTACTAGAGAATTCCAATTCTCTTTTTTTTTGCTAAAATAACTAACAACGAAAAACCTAACTTAAAGAATGGAGATCACAGCGCAATCTGTATGGAGTAATTGTCTCGCTTTTATTAAAGATAATATACAACCACAAGCCTATAAAACTTGGTTTGAACCTATAGACGCTGTAAAACTTTCCGGTAATGCATTGAGCATTCAAGTTCCCAGTAAATTTTTCTATGAGTGGTTAGAAGAGCATTATGTAAAAATCTTAAAGGTATCCCTAACAAAAGAGTTAGGTGAAGATGCTAAATTGGTGTACGTTATTAAAATGGAAAACACCTATGGCAATAAACAACCTTTTACAGAAAAAATCCCAAGTGCAAACCGATCGGCATTAAAATCTCAAGATGTAGATGTGCCTTTTAACAATAAAAGTCCTGAGCTTAGGAATCCATTTATAATTCCTGGAATTAGAAATGTA
The DNA here is from genome assembly GCF_003386275.1 of Winogradskyella pacifica. NCBI lineage: Bacteria > Pseudomonadati > Bacteroidota > Flavobacteriia > Flavobacteriales > Flavobacteriaceae > Winogradskyella > Winogradskyella pacifica. The sequence goes on from NZ_QREI01000008.1 coordinate 205,771, forward strand.
AAAATTGAATCGCAACTTAACCCAAGTTATAGTTTTGAAAACTTCTTAGAAGGTGACTCTAACCGTTTAGCAAGAAATGCAGGTATTGCAGTTGCTAACAAACCAGGAGGCACATCTTTTAACCCACTATTAATTTTTGGTGGTGTTGGTTTAGGAAAAACACATTTAGCACATGCTATTGGTGTTGATATCAAGGATAAGTATCCTGAAAAAACAGTTTTATATATTTCTGCCGAAAAATTCACGCAACAATATATAGATTCTGTAAAAAAGAATAATAGAAACGATTTTATTCACTTCTATCAAATTATAGATGTGCTTATCATAGATGACGTTCAATTCTTATCTGGTAAAACAGGTACGCAAGATGTCTTCTTTCATATTTTTAACCATTTGCATCAAAACGGAAAGCAAGTTATTTTAACAAGTGACAAAGCTCCTGTAGACATGCAAGATATTGAGCAACGCTTATTATCGCGTTTTAAATGGGGACTTTCTGCCGAATTACAAACTCCAGATTTTGAAACTAGAGTTTCTATTTTAAAGAACAAACTTTACAGAGACGGTGTTGAAATGCCTGAAGACATTATAGAATATGTTGCAAAACATATTAAAACTAATGTTAGAGAGCTTGAAGGTGCTATTATTTCATTAATCGCGCAGTCATCATTTAACAAAAAAGAGATTACAATTAACCTTGCTAAAGATATTGTAGAGAAGTTTGTTAAAAATACTAAACGTGAAGTTTCTATTGATTACATTCAGAAAGTAGTTTCAGATTATTTTCAAATGGATGTTAACACACTTCAATCTAAAACACGTAAACGTCATATTGTACAAGCCCGTCAATTAGCCATGTTTTTCGCTAAGAAATACACAAAAGCATCATTGGCTAGTATTGGCTCTCAAATAGGGCAACGTGATCACGCTACAGTTCTTCATGCTTGTAAGACCGTTGATAATTTATCTTCAACTGACAAGCAGTTTAGAAAATACGTTGAAGACTTATCTAAAAAACTAGCCCTTTAATTACATTTTATTATGACTCGTATCTTAATGGTGTGCTTAGGTAACATTTGCCGTTCACCATTAGCTCACGGCATCATGCAATCTAAACATTCTGAAGATCATTATTATGTTGATTCTGCTGGCACAGCGGCTTATCATATTGGTAATGCGCCAGATAAGCGTTCAATTGCTGTTGCTAAACAAAATGATTTAGATATTAGTACACAAAGCGCAAGACAATTTAAAGTATCCGATTTTGATGCATTTGATTATATCTATGCTATGGACGAATCAAACTATTCTGATATTATCAACATCGCAAGGAACTCGGATGATATCGAAAAAGTAAAACTTTTTCTCGAGGCCAATCCCTCTATTCAAAATAAAAATATGCCAGATCCATATTACGGAGGGAGCGATGGTTTTGAATATGTATTTAACCTAATTAACGAAACATGCGACTTATTAGTTAAGGAACTAGGTAACTAGCACAAACATTTTCAACTTTAGTAAAGTCTTTTTTTTGTAAATTAGTCTTTTAAACGCTCATTACTTATGAAAACGACTATAACACACCTTCTTCTTTCATTCATAACTATCTCAAGCATTTACGCGCAACAATTAGACTTAGAACTTTTTGCTTCTAATTTAACTAAACCTGTAAGCATTAAGCACGCTGGTGATGATAGGTTATTTGTCGTGGAACAGGCAGGGAAAATAAAAATTATTAATGCAGACGGCAGCTTACAAACCACTCCATTCTTAGATATTAACAGCCTTGTAATTAATACCGGAAACGAAAGAGGTCTGCTTGGTTTGGCTTTTCATCCCGATTATGCTGTTAATGGCTATTTTTTTGTAAACTACATTAACAACTCAGGAAACACTGTGATCTCTAGATTTACAAAGGATTTCACGAATTCTGAAATAGCAAATCCAGATTCTGAATTCATTATACTTTCTTACGACCAACCTTACACAAACCATAATGGTGGTGATTTGGCTTTTGGGCCAGACGGTTATCTTTACATCTCTTCTGGTGATGGTGGTTCTTCTGGAGATCCGGAAAACAGATCTCAAAATAAATTAAGTTTACTTGGCAAAATATTACGATTAGATATTGATACCTCTACAGAAACAGAAAATTACGGTGTGCCTGTAGATAACCCATTTATTGAAGATTCAAATGCTAGATCAGAAATTTGGGCTTATGGACTTAGAAATCCCTGGAAATTTTCTTTCGACCGTCTAAATGGGGATCAATGGATTGCAGATGTAGGCCAAAGTCAATATGAAGAGATTAATAGAGTCTCTATTGAAGAAGCCTTAACAGGACTCAACTATGGTTGGAAATGTTACGAAGGTAGTGATACTTACAATACAACGGGTTGCGCAGACGAAAGTACTTATACTTTTCCTGTCAGTGGTTATTACCACTTTGGAGATGGTGAAGTTAAATGTTCCATTACAGGTGGCTACAGATACAGAGGTAGTAATTACCCAAATTTTTATGGTAAGTACTTTTTTGCTGACCTTTGTAGTCAGGAAATTGGATATTTAATTTTTGATGAAACTAATGAGGTTTGGACTAAAACCTTTCAGCAGTTTTCAGGGCAATGGTCTGCATTTGGTGAAGATGTGAATGGAGAATTATACGTTTCTGATCTTTCTGGAGGTACTATTTATAAACTCACGGATCCTACCTTAAGTGATAACGACCATATACTTTTGGGAGTATCGATTTATCCAAATCCGACTAAGAATACCCTACATATTAATTTAGGATCAAATCACAACACAGAGCTTTTAACTGATGTCTATATTTATGACATCCAAGGAAAAAAGGTAAAGGAGATTCATAGCACTAACAACACTACTTTAACAATAAACACAACTGAATTATCGGATGGTATTTATATATTAAAAATCAATTCAGGCAACAGCATACAAAGCACCCATAAACTAGTCATACATTAATGAGCGATACTAAAGGAAAATTATATCTTATACCAACGCGATTAGGCGATAATCCACCTCTTGAGGTTTTACCAATTTCTATCAAAAAAATACTTGAAGAAATTGACTTTTACATTGTTGAAAACGAAAAAACAGCACGTCGTTTTATAAAACGCATATCACCTAGTAAATCACAACCCTCATTAAAACTTCAGGTATTAAATAAATACACTACCGAAGCAGAGCGCAATACGTATTTAAACCCATGTTTAGAAGGTGTGTCAATTGGTTTACTTTCTGAAGCTGGTTGTCCGGCAATTGCAGATCCTGGTGCTGATATTGTTGGATTAGCGCATCAAATGGATATAAAAGTTGTCCCTCTTGTTGGGCCTTCTTCCATTCTACTCGCCTTAATGGGTTCTGGGATGAATGGTCAGAGTTTCACTTTTAATGGTTATTTACCTATTGACAAAAGTGAACGCAAGGCAAAACTAAAGACTTTAGAGCGCCTATCTTCTGAACATAACCAGTCTCAAATTTTTATTGAAACTCCTTATAGAAATATGAAAATGCTTGAAGATTTAACCAGCACACTACATCCAAATACAAGAGTTTGTGTAGCATGCGATTTAACGTTGCCTACCGAGTTTATAAAAACAAAAACAGCAAACGATTGGAAACACAATAAAGAAGACCTCCATAAGAGGCCTGCTATATTTATTATTCAGAAAGATTAATTAAAATTAGAGTGTGACTCTAGCTTTCTTATCTGGAGTAATCATAGACGTATCATATCCTGAAAACTTTTTCATATAATACCGTACAGAAGATCCATAAGCATCAGAAAGATTATTAACGCCATAACTACGTAAAAACTTTTTCACACTTCCAGGACCTGCTAAGTGCGCAGCTGCTAATATACCAGATTCGGTAATTTTTACACCTGCAATATTTTTACCTTCAAAACGCTTAATGTCTTTTCTAAGTACCCATTTATTACGTTCTGCATTTGCTATAAATGCTTTTTCTTGTAATTCTGGATTATATAAGAACTGATTAGGGTTATAAATACCAATAACTTTTAATGTTTCTGCACCAAATTGATATTTCCCTAAATAACCTAATGTGTTTACGGTAAAATAATCCCCTCTAGATTCTTTAAAAGCTAATGCTTCTTTAAATCCTTCAAAAGACTTACCTAAATGTGGAGTAAACACATTGTTCTTTACATTATGGTCTTCAGTGACCATAGCCACTTCTTCAGAAATGTTATAATCCAATACTAATCCTTTTGTAGAATACATATCAGGATTAAGAGATGCATTTGGGTACAAGGCTAATGCCATAAGTACACAAATTGAAAATGGTATCACTATACTCTTAACGCTATTTTTAATCATAACAGTTAAATTTTTACAGTAAAATAGTGTCAAAAAACTATCATACAAAATTCGCGTGCAAATATACAACATATTTTCAATTACTGAAAATCAACCGATTAAGTGTTAAAAAATTAACTTAAAAGTAGACAGAGTGCCATTTTATCCGACCACTGCTGTTTAATTCTACTGCAGGAAAAGGCAACTTTATAACGTTAAAAACGTCAAATAATGTTTTTAGGAAGTGAGAATTTGTTTTAATTCGTGTTAAATCAACATCTAAACTTAAGTAATATTGACGTTGTCTATTTTGGTTTAAAAATAAAGAATCAGATGCTTCACCTGTTAACATGCCATCGGCTCCGTAACCAAAAGCAACGTTCAACCAATTTGGTACGGTTTCCGTTTTTAGAAAGGAATTAACATTGGCGCTTAACCAATACGTTTGGCCATTATAGTCTTTTAAAAACTCTTCCGCCAAACCACTACCTAGCTTATTTGGTCGTTGCTTTGCGAATTGTGTTCTATGAAATGAATACTTTAGTACAATACGTTGGTCTTCCCAAAGTAGTTCTTGTCCGATATGTAATCCTGTTCCCGCTGCATTTGCCGCCATATCTGACCAAGAAAACCCCCATTCTTCAGAAAAACCATCCATAATTTCAACAGCCGTTAAAAAGCCTAAACCTAATGTAGAACCATAAAGTAATTGCTCTTTTTTACTAACTCCAGCCCAATTTAACGTGTTAGCCCCTAGCCTTCCTAATTGATAAGATGAAAACGCATGTCCTAATTTATCCATCTGCAGCCACTCTCCACTATCGTTCAGAGTTTTAAAATTTGAACGTGGATAATCAGCATACCATAATTGATTCAATCCAACTAAGGTTGTTGTCGCTAATGCAGCTTCAGAAATTACAACGGCATTTCTACGCGATACGTTTAACGTATCGCTAGGCTTAAAAAATTGATTGAGTTTAGACTGTGAAAAAACCGACGCATTTGCCAAAAAGAAAACTAAAATATAGACAAAAGTGCGATTCAAACCTTATTTATTAATGCCTTGAGACGATAAATACCTATGATATTCTCTCGCATTGTTATTATGTTGCCCCAATGTTTTCGCAAACTTATGATAGCCTATACGCTTAGCATCCGCCGCAAAATAAAGGTAACTATGAGATTCTGGATTTAAAACAGCTTTTATGGCAGATAAATCTGGCATTGCAATAGGTCCTGGAGGTAAACCTGAGTTTTGATACGTATTATAAGGAGAGTTAATATCCTTATGAATGTTTAATACACGTCTAATAATGGTGTTTTGATATTGAGGTAACTGATAGGCAGCAAACTTTAACGTAGGGTCAGCTTGTAATGGCATGCCAATTCGTAATCTATTTAAATACACACCTGCCACTCTTGGTTGCTCGTCTGCTTGTTTAGACTCTTCATGCACAATAGATGCCAAGGTAATAACTTCATTTGGAGTTAAGTTCAATTTTTTAGCTTTTGCCTTTCTGGCGTCTGTCCAAAAACGATTGTATTCTACTAACATTCTATCTCTAAATGTTTCCGCAGAAGTATTCCAGAAAAACTCATAGCTATTTGGTAAATACATACCTAACGCTGTAGCTTTTGAAAATCCGTTATTTGTTAAGAACAATTCATCCGTCATTGCTTTATTCAATGTCAAACTATCAGCTTCAATCTGCATACTAATTCGTCCTGCTAAATCTTTTATACTATGCTGATTGTTAAATGCGATTTTTACGGGAAGATTTTTACTTCGGATTGAATTAATAATATCATTATTATTCATGCCCTTAGAAATGGCAAACCGACCTGCTTTAATATTAGTGACGTACTTTTTCTGTTTTGCTAAAGCATCAAAAGCCCCAATATCTTTTAGAAGTGGTTCTAATTGCGATCTTACTTCAGAGTAATTTGCATTAGTCGGAACATAAATATAGGCTGTTTCATTTTCGAAATTGGTATTTGGTGAAAACATCGTACTATAAATATAGTAAGCAATGACACCAAAGATGACTAAACCAATAAGAGCAACTGCCCAAAGAATTTTTTTAATATACATAATTAAGCGTTAATTCGTTGTAAAATATATTCGTTGGTATAGATTTTACCATCGAAACTCCAATCTTTTTTTAATCCTATTTTTTGAAAACCATTAGTTTCAAAAAGTGTTAAACTAGCTAAGTTACTTTCAGAAATATTAGCATAAACCTGATGTAAATGCAAGGTTTCAAAGCAATAATCTACTAATAATTCTAATGCTTCTTTACCGTAACCTCGATTTCTGTTTTCTTCATCTTGAATAAGGATTCCGATCCCAGCACGTTTATTTTTAATGTCAAATTCAAACACATCAATTAAACCAATAGTGTGATCCTTAGAATCACAAATAGCTAATCGTAACTGTTTAGCTTCAAAAATGTCTTGCTGTGCATTTTCAAGATATTGTTTTATTAAAAATCTTGAATAAGGTGTCTGTGTATCACTTAACTCCCATAACGAAGTATCATTTTCAATACGGTAAACAAAGTCTAAATCTTCAGGTTCTAAAGCTCTTAAATAAATATGTTCTCCTTTTAGGTTTACCATTCAATTTCACCTTTAAAAACCTGCTCAGCGGGTCCTATTAACCAAATATTATCGTAACCGTTATCATTAGTACTAAACGTTACATTCAGCGGACCACCTTGGGTTTGTAAACTAATTTTATCAGCCTTTGTTTTTCCACTTTTATGCATGGCTAATGCAACTGCTGTGACACCTGTACCACACGATAAAGTCTCATCCTCTACTCCGCGTTCGTAAGTTCTCACTGCAAAATTTTCGGTAGATAATTGTTCTACAAAATTCACATTGCTTCCGGCTTCATTATAAGGTACACCGTTTCTTATTCTTTCTCCGTTAGATTTAACTTCAAAATCTTTTAACCCTGAAACAATTTCTACATGATGTGGAGACCCTGTATCTAAAAACATGTAGTTTTCATAAGATTCAATTTCCGAAACATCTTGCATTTGAAGATGCACCAAACCGTCTTCAATTTTAGCTTTATGAAGACCATCAATAGCTATAAATTCAGTTTCGTTTTCAATGATATTTAAAAATTTTGCAAACGCCACAATACAACGTCCACCGTTACCACACATTGTACTTTCGTTACCGTCTGCATTGTAATAGACCATTTTAAAATCTACATTTTTATCATTTTCTAACAGTATAAAACCATCAGCTCCTATGCCAAAACGTCGGTCGCATATGGTTGCAATACGTTTGGTATCCTTTTTGTTTATATACTGTAAACGATTATCTACAATTACAAAATCGTTACCTGTTCCTTGATATTTATAAAATGTCATAGTAATTAATAAGCCACAAATATAAGAATATTAGACTGTATTCTGTGGTGTTAAGAGCTCGTTAAATTTGACGTTAAAAAGGCGTTAAATTGAAAATTGAAATCAATAAATTTCTAATTTTAATCGTTAGATAATCCTAAAATAATTATTAAATAGTTAAACTTAAATCTGAAAATTATGAAGAAGATAATAACATTGGTATTTGTTTCTGCATTAGGTGGCCTATTGACTTTGGGTGGTTACAAACTTTTTGTTGAGAATGAAACACAAGCTATAGCCGTTGAGCAATCGTCCGAATTCCCCATGTTTGTGCCGACTAGCAACACCGTTAACACCCTTAACAGTAATGCGACATTAACCCCAAATTTTGTAGAAGCCGCTGATAGGTCTATACATTCCGTGGTGCATGTAAAAAACACAGCTATAGTGAATGCGCCAACAAGTATGCGCGATTATTTTTATGGTCGCAGTTCTCAACGTGCCCAAGTGGGTACCGGTAGTGGTGTCATTATTTCACCAACAGGTTATATTGTTACCAATAACCACGTTATTAAAAATGCGAATGAAATCAGCATTACTTTAAATAATAATAAGTCCTACATGGCTGAATTAATTGGTACCGATGAAACAACAGATATTGCCTTATTGAAAATTGAAGCTGATGAGGATCTACCATTTATGGCTTTTGGTGATTCTGATAATGCAAAAATTGGTGAGTGGGTTTTAGCCGTGGGTAATCCATTTAACCTTAACTCCACAGTTACAGCTGGTATTATTAGCGCAAAATCTAGAGATTTATCTGGCCAGAATATGCAGTCCTTTATACAAACTGATGCTGCTGTAAATCCAGGTAACTCTGGTGGTGCTTTGGTTAACACTAATGGAGATCTTATAGGAATAAATACTGCTATTTCATCGCAAACGGGCTCTTATATAGGCTATTCTTTTGCGGTGCCAAGTAATATTGCTCGTAAAATTGTGAATGACATAATGGAATATGGTAACGTGCAAAACGGTATCCTTGGTGTTTCTGGTGGTGCGCTAAACAGTGAAGCTGCAGAAAAATTAGAGGTCAACTCCACAGAAGGGTTCTATGTTAGTGAAGTGCAAGAAGGAACAGGTGCAGAAAAAGCAGGGATTCAATCTGGTGATATTATTAGAAAAATAGATAATGTAGAAATTAATAAATTCTCTGATTTGTCGGGTTATTTAAAAACTAAGAGTCCTGATGATGTCGTTAATGTTACCTTACTTAGAGATGGTGATGAAGAAACACTTCCTGTGACCTTATTAAAACCATCAATCTATACATTGCCAACAATTGGTCTTATAAAAAATGCTTCAGAAAAGGAATTAAAGCGCAGCAAGACGGAATACGGAGTAAAAATTAATAAACTAGATGAAAATTATAAATCATCTTGGAATAAAAATGGAGTTGAAGAAGGTAGTATTATTACTAAAATTAACGGTAAGAAATTATATTCTATAGACGATGCTCAAGATGCCATAAAAACACGTGCTGTTAATGAACCACTTCAAATTGAGGTGATCAATAAAGAAGGTGAAAAAATGGTTTATCATTTTAGGTAAAAAAACTTAAATTTAGTCCTTAAATTACCCTTCAAAGTATATTTCTTTGAAGGGTTTTTATTTTCGCTAAAAGGTGTTACGAAAACGTTTGAAATATATTACTTTTGCGCAAAATCTAAATCACTTAAACCAAGAAAACATGGGATTTAACGACACTTACGAAAAAGAGTTAGCGTTTCAAGCAGATCGTCGCAGAGCAACTGTAGAATTTATTAAAATTATCAGTGACTTATGGTACGATAAATCTATTGAACTGGTATTATTCAGAAACCAATTAATAGACAGAAATGTGAGCGAAATTCTAAACTTGCATGAGTATGCAGGAGAATTTGTTCAGAAACCTATTTCTATTTTCGATTCTGTTGAAATTGCGCAAGCTATTAGTACACTAAACTTACCTCCAGCCAAACTAGACATTGGGAAATTAACTTACGAATTCCATTTAGAAGATCAAAAATATGGTAATGCTACTGCTTTTGTAGCTTCTAAATTAGGCAATGCTAAAGACAATAAAGGTATAGAGCCAAAAGATGTTGTTCTTTACGGTTTTGGTAGAATTGGCCGTTTGGTAGCACGTGAATTAATGACACGTACAGGAAAAGGCACACAATTAAGATTAAGAGCTATTGTTACACGCGGAGAGATTACTGAAACCGTTTTAGAAAAACGTGCCTCATTATTAAGAAACGATTCTGTACATGGTGATTTTTCTGGTATGGTGAGCACAGACATTAAAAATTCTGCACTAATTATTAATGGTACAACTGTAAAAATTATTTCTGCGAATGCGCCAGAAGATATTGATTATACAGCTTACGGAATTAATAATGCTTTAGTTATCGATAATACCGGAGCATTTAGAGATAAGGACGCTTTAAGTAGACACTTAAAAGCTAAAGGTGTTGAAAAAGTTCTATTAACGGCTCCAGGAAAGGGTATTCCTAATATTGTCCATGGAGTTAATCATACAGAGCACAATCCTGATAAAGTTAAGATAGTCTCTGCTGCTTCTTGTACAACCAATGCCATTGCACCAATTCTAAAAGCCGTGGAAGATTCTTTCGGGATTATAACAGGACATTTAGAAACGATACATGCGTATACTAACGATCAGAATTTAGTAGATAATTTTCATAGTAAATACAGACGCGGTCGTGCAGCAGGATTAAATATGGTAATTACAGAAACTGGAGCTGGCCAAGCTGTTAGTAAAGCCATACCGGCTTTAGAAGGTAAGCTGACATCTAATGCTATTAGAGTACCTGTTCCTAATGGCTCTTTAGCTATTCTTAATTTAGAATTAGAAAAAGAGACATCTGTAGAGAGCATAAATACTATTATGAAAAAATATGCACTCGAAGGAGATTTAGTAGAACAAATTAAATATGAGATGAGTGACGAATTAGTCTCTAGTGATATTATTGGTAGTTCTGCGCCTGCTATTTACGATAGTAAAGCAACCATTGTTAGAAAAGATGGAAAAAATGCGATACTATATATATGGTACGATAATGAATATGGATATAGCCAACAAGTCATTAGACTCGCAAAATATATTTCTAAGGTAAGACGCTATGCTTACTATTAGATCGTTCTGAAAAAGGGAAAGAAGAAAATCTTGTCTTTGGGCAAGATTTTTTTGATTATTAGAAGTATGGTTTATAGTGAATTAATAACGCAATAGGAATAAAACGAAGGTTAGACTATAGTATTCAACATCTAAACTATATTTTCTTCCGTATATTAAATGCCTTTCAATATTGAAAGGCTATTTGTTTGATAATTTGTTTATGATATCCTCATAAAATTATTATCTTGGCATCCAATTAATCTAACACAACCAAAATTACCTCTAAGATGAAATTCTTAACAAAAGTTACTGTAATTCTTTTAGTTACATTTAGTTTTCAAACAACAATCGCACAGACCGATAACGACGACGAGAAATTATCTCTTAATAGTGGTACAATAGATAATCAATTTGAATTTGTAATTAGACGCTCTAACAGTTGGCAAGATTACAAAACCGTCAAGAAAACATGGCTTTATGCGCTAAAAGCACACACGCTTGATTCTCTTAAAGCTGTTCATAAAGATTTAGTAGATACACAGGCGATTGTTGATAAGCAAGTTGATGAAATAGAAAGCTTAAAAAGTAATCTATCTAATACAGAATCAACCTTGAATGCTACAAACAATGAAAAAGATAATATCTCATTATTTGGAATTCAAACCAATAAAGCAAGTTACAAAGTCTTAATGTGGAGTATTATCGGAGGCCTTTTAGCTTTTTTACTATTCTTTATTTATAAATTTAAAGGCAGTAATTCTGCAACTCGAGAAGCAAAACACAAATTAGAAGAAGTAGAGTCAGAATTTGAGGAACACAGACGTAATGCTCTAGAGCGCGAGCAAAAAGTAAGACGTCAATTACAAGATGAACTAAATAAGCAAAAGTCTTAAACCACTTTAGGCACAATTAAAGTGTTGTAAAAACACACTTTTTAATACTATAAAAATCCGTAATTTTAATTACGGATTTTTTATATCCTAAATAAATAGACCCAAACCATGATAGTGATTAAAATAAATTAGGGCACTTCATGTTATTTTGAAAAAGGAAATTTGACTTTAAATCTTTTTTATGAACTACAAAAAATTAAATCTAAAAAAAGTAATTTATAGAATACTAATTACCTTAGCTATAATTATTATTCTCCCGATTATCATCAATCAATTTAGTCCCTGGCCATCAGCTTTAATTATTAGATATGCTTTTGAGCAAGGAGGTAAACAGACCAACGAAAAACTCGAAAAACACGTGCCTATTGAGGTTGCTGTAAAATTAGATATAAACTACAATTCTAAAGACAGTGATGCTAAACTCGATCTTTATTACCCTGCAGAAGCAAATCAAAACTTACCATTAATAGTTTGGGTCCATGGAGGAGGTTGGGTATCTGGTGACAAGCAACAATCAAGTAATTATTATAAGATTTTAGCAAATCGAGGTTACATTGTTGCTTCAATTGACTACACTATAGCCCCAGAAAAAAAGTATCCAACCCCCGTTAAACAAACCATGACAGCTCTAAAATATCTACATGATAATTCAGAGACATTTAATATTAACTCATCTTCAATTTTTCTTGCTGGTGATTCGGCAGGATCTCACATTGTGTCCCAAGTCGCTAATATTTTAAGTGAGCCATCATATGCAAAATCTATGGATATTTCCCCAAGTATTGAACGCTCAAAAATAAAAGGACTGATACTGTATTGCGGAGCGTACAATGCAAAAAACCTATCTAATGAAGGAGCTTTTGGTTGGTTTTTAAACACCGTACTTTGGTCTTATAGTGGAGAAAAAGACTTTACTTCAGATCCTTATTTTAATACCGCATCAATAATTGATTATGTAGGACATAATTTTCCTCCAAGTTTTATATCGGCAGGAAATGGAGATCCTTTATTGAGCCATTCACAGGAATTGGCAACAAAATTACAATCCTTAAACGTAAAAACTGACACCCTGTTTTTTGATAAAAATTTCAAACCAGAATTACCACATGAATATCAATTCGATCTCGATGTTGAAGCAGGAAGAATAGCATTGGAACGTTCTATTTCATTTTTAGAAAGTCACCAATAGAAATAAAAAAAAACAAAAAAAACATTGTAATTAAACATACCTTTGCAACTTATTTCAACATATCATGCGCATAGATATTATAACCGTATTACCAGAACTTTTAAAAAGTCCGTTTGAAGCTTCTATTTTAAAACGAGCAATTGAAGCTGGTTTAGTAGAAGTCCACTTTCATAACTTAAGAGATTATGCAACGGGTGGCTATAAATCTGTTGACGACACACAATTTGGAGGAGGTGCTGGCATGGTAATGTCCATAGCACCTATCGACAAATGCATTTCTAAATTACAACAAGAACGTAATTACGACGAGATTATTTATATGACTCCAGATGGAGAACAGCTTAATCAAAGCATTGCAAATCAAACCTCCTTAAAAGAAAACATAATTATCTTATGCGGACATTATAAAGGAGTCGATCAACGTGTGCGTGATAGATTTATTACGCGCGAAATATCTATTGGAGATTACGTTTTATCTGGTGGAGAACTAGGAGCTGCTGTATTATGCGATGCTGTGATTCGATTAATACCTGGCGTTTTAGGAAATGAAACCTCTGCCCTAACCGATTCATTTCAAGATAATTTATTAGCACCTCCAATTTATACGAAGCCAAGAGAATACGACGGCATGAAAGTTCCTGAAGTACTATTCAGTGGTAACTTTGCAAAAATTGAAAAATGGAGAGAAGAACAAGCTTATCAAAGAACCAAAGAAAGACGACCAGATTTACTTGAAGATTAAATTTATTATTTTATGAATAATTCTACAGAGATTCTTTTTACAATAGGTCAAATTATTAATAGTTTATCTACGCTTATTCTATTAATCGCTGCACTAATTCTTTTTATAAAGAAGAAAACGCTAGCAACATGGCTAATTTTAATTGGTAATATCTTAGTTTTCATTACATATATAGGAAGTTTATTGCTTACTGTTTTTACTGGTAGCGCAAGTATGGATACCATTTTAATGGCTCAAGGCTTTTCAATAATAGTTCAAAATTTATCGTATTCATTATTCGCTATAGGACTGATAATATTAGCTTTAACAGAGTTTTCGAAACCTAAGTCTTAAAAATTAAATACGTTTAAAATTAAATTCATGACTTAGAAAGTCTTGCAATAAAATTTTGCAGCCAAAGTATTGTCAATAAACAAAAAAGCACTACTTTTGCAAACCAATTTAGACCAACCTCTGGCGAGAATCGTGAATGTTGCTTTGAATCAACTATTATAAATAAAATAAAATGAGTTCTTTAGTAAAATTTGTACAAGACGAATTTGTAGTCCGTAAAGACTTTCCAAAATTTGGTGCTGGTGATACAATCACCGTATACTACGAAATTAGAGAAGGTGAAAAAGTACGTACCCAGTTTTTTAGAGGTGTCGTATTACAACGTAAAGGAAGTGGATCTTCTGAAACGTTTACTATCCGTAAAATGTCAGGAACAATTGGTGTAGAGCGTATCTTCCCAGTTAACTTACCTGCTTTACAAAAAGTAGAAGTTAACAAACGTGGTAAAGTACGTAGAGCTAGAATTTTCTACTTTAGAGGTCTTACTGGTAAGAAAGCAAGAATCAAAGAAGTTAGAAGATAATTCCAACTTATATATTACTGTAAAAAGCCTTCTGATAAAGAAGGCTTTTTTTGGTTATTAACATTTGTTGATAACCACAGTTCATAATGTGTTGATATATAAAATGTTAAAATAATAGCAAAATTCAACTTATTTACTTAATTTAGTAAAACAATTAGCAACGAACCTAGTTTGTTTTTAAAGTTTATTTTAAATTAATGTTAAATTGTTACTAGAGATTCGTTCTTTATGTACTGAGGTTGTTTTTTGAGGTTGGACTGCAGCTTGTGTTCACACAAGTGTTTGCATTACAATCATGAAGCTTTATTTATTTAACACACCATGTTGTAGGTTAACATAATAAAGTGGAAAGCTTTGAAGAAGTAGTAGAATCGAAAGTGAATACGAAAAGGATGAGCAATGTTTTAGACCTAACATTCATTAATTTGAAGATTATAGGAGAAACATCAAGAAAAACAAACCTAAGAAACAAAGTAATATCAGGTCAATACATTTTGAAAGATATGAACTGTTTCGATTTGAAACGGAAATGCTTGAACCGAAAAAGATGATGGCTTTTGTCACACAGCTGAGTTAGTGGAAGCTAAATAGGTCACGTTAGTACCGTTTTCATGAAAGCCATGTCAGAGCAGTTTAACTGTAGTGATATGGCTTTTTGTTTTATATTATAACCAGTCCTTAATAATATAAAGATTCCTGTAATTGTAAGCATTAGCTTGCGAAATGGATTCTATCATCATTTAATATAATTCGTAAAAGATTCTAATTCTCAAATCTAAATTCTTTTGTATTCTTGTGAAATGAATTTACCATTACTAGAAGAGCAATATTATAAATCGCAAGATTACACTATAAACACACTACCTAAAGCAGAATATGCAGACTGCACTTTTACCAATTGTAATTTTGAGAACTCAGATCTTTCTAATATTGTCTTTTCTCAATGTGATTTCATAGATTGTAATTTTAGTAATGCTGATGTAATGCACACCACTCTTGATGATATAACCTTCACAGGCTGTAAAATTCTAGGCGTATTATTTCAAAATTGCAATGCTTTTTTACTGTCCTTTAAATTTATCAATTGCACATTAAATTTGAGTAGTTTTTATCAATTAAAAATCACTCGTACAAACTTTTCAAATTGTATAATGCATCAGGTTGATTTTACTGAAACTGAAGCAAAATATGTCATTTTTAAAGATTGTGATTTATACCAATCTATCTTTGACCGAACCAATCTTGAACATTCCGATTTTACTTCAGCATATAACTTCAATATCAACCCTAATTTAAATCAACTAAAACAAGCTTCTTTCTCAAAAGAAAACATTTCGGGTTTATTAGAGAGCTTTAATATCAAGATACTAGATTAAATAAACAATTTAAGGGTTTATTTATCAATTTCTTAAAATTTGAGGTTCTTTAGTATTAATCTTATGCCTATAAAAATCAAACGTTTTCGTATATTCGCACAGCTCAATTTCGAGCAAAATATTATTCATTTTATTTACAAGACATATGACAAAAACAGCAAAGATTGTTTATACAAAAACGGATGAAGCACCAGCTTTAGCAACGCGTTCATTTTTACCGATTGTTGAAGCATTTACAAAGTCTTCAGGTATTGTTATAGAAACAAAAGATATATCATTAGCTGCGAGAATTTTAGCTTCATTTCCAGACTTTTTATCAGACGATCAGAAAGTACCAGATGCATTAGCAGAATTAGGTGAATTAGCGAAAAAACCAGAAGCTAATATTATAAAATTACCAAATATTAGTGCTTCAGTGCCACAACTTATTGCTGCTATTGAAGAACTACAAGCTAAAGGGTTTAAGATTCCTAATTACCCTGAGGAAGCAAAGGATGATGCAGAAAAAGAAATTAAGTCTCGCTACGATAAAATTAAAGGGAGTGCTGTTAACCCTGTTTTAAGAGAAGGAAACTCAGACAGACGTGCACCAAAAGCTGTTAAGAATTACGCTAGGAAAAATCCTCATAGTATGGGGGCTTGGTCTTCGACTTCTAAAACACATGTATCAACCATGTCTAAAGGAGATTTTGCTCATAATGAAAAATCTGTAACATTAGACGAAGCGACTTCTATAAATATTGTACATACCGATGCAAAAGGTAATAAAACTAATTTAAAAAGTGATTTAGCGTTATTACAAGGTGAAATTATCGATGCTACAATAATGAGCAAAAAAGCTTTACTTGAGTTCTTAGAGGAACAAGTAGAAGATGCTCTAGATAAAAGCGTATTGTTTTCTTTACATATGAAAGCAACGATGATGAAAGTTTCTGATCCTATTATTTTTGGTCATGCTGTCCGTATTTTCTTTAAAGATTTATTTGATAAGCATGGAAAAACATTCGATAAAATTGGTGTTGATGTCAATAATGGGTTCGGTAATTTATTAGAAAAATTAAGCGAACTACCAGAAGAAAAGCGTGATGCAATTAGAGCAGATATCCGTTATGAATTAACGCATGGTGCAGATGTTGCAATGGTAAATTCTGAAAGAGGAATTACAAATCTTCATGTTCCTAGTGATGTTATTATAGATGCTTCTATGCCTGCAATGATAAGAACTTCTGGTCAGATGTGGAATGCAGAAGGAAAACTACAAGATACAAAAGCAGTAATTCCAGATAGTAGTTATGCTGGTGTATATAGTGCAACTATTGATTTCTGTAAAAAACACGGCGCTTTTGATCCTACAACAATGGGAACAGTTCCTAATGTAGGACTTATGGCTCAAAAAGCTGAAGAATACGGATCTCACGATAAAACTTTTGAAATAGCATCAAAAGGAAAAGTTGAAGTTATTGATGTTAATGGTAAAGTATTATTAAGTCATAAAGTAGAAGCTGGTGATATTTGGAGAATGTGTCAAGTTAAAGATGCACCTATTCAAGACTGGGTAAAACTTGCCGTAACTAGAGCAAGAGCTTCAGAAACACCTGCTGTTTTTTGGTTAGATAAGAAAAGAGCACATGATGCTGAATTAATAAAAAAGGTGAATACTTACCTTAAAGATCATGATACTGAAGGTTTAGATATCAGAATTTTGTCTTTAGTTGATGCTACTAACTTCACATTAAAAAGAATTAAAGAAGGAAAAGATACTATTTCTGTAACAGGAAACGTACTTAGAGATTACTTAACTGATTTATTCCCAATTTTAGAAGTTGGTACAAGTGCTAAAATGTTATCTATTGTTCCTTTAATGAATGGTGGTGGTTTATTTGAAACTGGCGCTGGTGGATCTGCACCTAAGCACGTACAACAATTTCTAGCAGAAGACCATTTACGTTGGGATTCTTTAGGAGAATTTTTAGCATTAGCCGTTTCTTTAGAGCACTTTGCTGTTGTTAATTCTAATGAAAAAGCTAGAATTTTAGGTGAAACGTTAGATGATGCATCAGATAAATTATTAGAAAACAGAAAAGGACCTTCAAGAAACGTCAATGAATTAGACAACAGAGGAAGTCATTTTTATTTGGCTTTATACTGGGCAGAAGCTATCGCTAACCAATCTAAAGATGCGGAATTAAAGGCCGAATTTGATAAAATATTTAAGACACTATCTTCTAATGAAGAAGTTATTGTAAAAGAGTTAATTGATTGTCAAGGAGAAAATGTAAATATTGACGGTTATTACCTTCCTAATGAAGAATTAATTTCGAATGCAATGCGTCCAAGTACGACATTAAATTCAATCATAAATTCATAACTAGCCGTGTATAATGTTATGTTAAAAAAGCTTCCTTCGGGAAGCTTTTTTTATTCTTTTCAATTATTTTTAGTATTGTAAAACAAATAGGTGCCCCTTCGTAAAGAATGAACACCCCATAAATCAAACCGCATCACTCATAACATATGATATTGACTCTCAAAAGAATACTTTTTATTTTTTTATTATGTCCTATAGCACTTCAAGCTCAAGAAAACTTCACATTAAGCGGAACAGTAGCAGATAATCAAAGCAATGAAACTCTTATTGGAGTAAACATTATTATTCCCGAGCAACAAACCGGAACCGTTACTAACGAATATGGCTTTTACTCTATTACATTACCAGCTGGTACTTACGTTGTACAAATAAGTTATTTAGGTTTTAAAACAATTTCAGAAACCTTAGTCCTTAATAGCAACCTTACTAAAAATTATAAGCTTGATGAAACAGCAGAAAGCTTAGATGAAGTTATCGTTACCGAAGACGTTGAAAAATTAAACATAAAAAACCCACAGATGAGTGTCAATTCTTTATCTATAAAAACGATAAAGAATATGCCAGTGGTACTTGGTGAAGTTGATGTTATAAAATCAATTACACTTCTACCTGGTGTTACTAATGCTGGTGAAGGTTCTTCTGGTTTTAATGTAAGAGGTGGTGCTGCAGATCAAAATCTTATCCTTTTAGATGAAGCAACAATTTTTAATTCATCTCACCTTTTTGGTTTTTTCTCTGTTTTTAATCCTGATGCTATTAAAGATATAAAACTGTATAAAGGAGGAATTCCTGCCAAATATGGTGGTCGCGTGTCTTCTGTCTTAGATATTTATCAAAAAGAAGGGAATAGTAAATCTTTTCATATGAATGGAGGTATTGGATTAATTTCAAGTCGCTTACTAGCAGAGGGTCCTATAAAAAAAGATAAAGGTTCTTTTTTAATTGGAGGTCGTAGCAGTTATGCACATCTTTTCTTACCCCTTTTTGACTTAGATAATGTGGCTTATTTCTATGATTTAAATACCAAGTTAAGCTACAACATCAACGATAATAACAATATTTACTTATCTGGTTATTTTGGTCGTGATGTTTTTAAAATTTCCGATAATTTCGAAAATTCATTTGGAAACTCTGTTTTAAATTTCAGGTGGAATCATCTTTACTCTGATAAGATATTTTCCAATTTATCACTTATTTATTCAGACTATTATTACGGACTACAACTAGGATTTGTTGGTTTTGATTGGGTTTCGGGAATAAGAAACTTCAATCTTAAATACGATTTTAAACATTATATAAGTAATAATTTCAAATTAGATTATGGCTTAAATAGTATGTATTATAAATTTAATCCAGGCGATATTAAACCCATAGATGACGAATCTGGTATCAATCCTTTTAAGCTCATTGATAAATATGCCTTTGAAAACGCCATTTATATTGATGCTGAGCATAAATTAAGCGATAAACTCACCGTAAGTTATGGAGCACGTTTAAGTATGTTTCACAGATTAGGGCAAGATGAACTTAATATATATGAAAATAATAGTCCATTAAACTTTAATGCTACACTAGGTATTTATGAAAAAGCCGAAGCTATAGGAACCGACACATTTAATAAAAGTGATGTTATAGAATCTTTTACAAATCTAGAACCTCGATTAGCAATAGCGTATCAATTAAATGATAACTCATCTGTAAAGGCGAGCTATAATCGTATGAGTCAATATCTACATTTATTGTCTAACACAAGTTCGCCAACACCTTTAGATGTTTGGACTCCGAGCGGAAAATATATTAAACCACAATTATTAGATCAAATAGCTATTGGTTATTTTAAGTCGTTTAATAATAATGCCTACTCCTTAGAAATTGAAAGTTTTTATAAAACCATTCAAAATCGAATTGATTATGTAGATGGTGCAGATTTAATTGCCAATAACGCTATAGAACAAGTTATCCTTAATGGAGAAGGACGAGCTTATGGTTTAGAGGTTCTTTTCAAAAAAAATGAAGGAAAATTTACAGGTTGGTTAGCCTACACTCTTTCAAAATCAGAGCAAAGAACACCAGGGAGAACTGCTATTGAAACCGGAATTAACAACGGCGAATGGTACAACACACCATATGATAAAACCCACGATATTTCGCTCACGGGAAGTTATGAATTAAGCAAAAAATGGTCTTTTAGTTCTAATCTGATTTTTCAAACAGGGCAGCCAACAACTTTTCCAAACGGACAATATCAATACAATGATATCATTATTCCCAATTATGAAGCTCGAAATTCAAGTAGACTTCCATCCTATCACCGTTTAGATTTAGCTGTAAATTACAATCCAAACCCAGAAAGTACAAAAAACTTTAAAGGAGAATGGGTATTCGGAATATACAATGTCTATAATCGAAAAAATGCTGCTAGCATTTCTTTTAGTGAAAATAGAAACACAGGTGTGAATGAAGCTACACGTCTATCCATTTTTGGTATTGTACCATCATTTTCTTATAATTTTAAATTTTAAATCATGAAGAGATTATTATATATAAGTCTATTTTTTTTACTTTTTTCCAATTGTGAAGACGTTATCGATGTAGATCTAAACACAGCAGAACCAAAACTAGTGATTGAAGCCACCATAAATTATTTTAAAAATACAACAGGAAACGAACAAAGTATAAAACTCTCATTGTCTGCTCCTTTTTTCGATGAGACTATTCCTCCAGCTAATGGAGCTACAATCCAAATTTCAGATACTTCAGGTAATATTTTCAATTTTATAGAGGAAAATAATACTGGGATTTATAACAACAACACATTTATGCCTATGATAGATGAAGTCTATACATTGGTAATAAATTACGAAGGAGAAACATATACCGCTACAGAAACCTTAACATCCGTGGTACCTATTGATTATGTAGAACAAAATAACGAAGGCGGTTTTTCGGGAGAAGATATAGAACTAAAAGCTTATTATAATGATCCTTTAGGAATAGAGAATTACTATTTTTTCGAGTTTATAAGTGATATTCCCGTCGTACCCACCTTATCCGTATATGACGATACATTTACGGATGGTAATGAAATATTTGGATTCTACACAGAAGAAGATTTAGAACCCGGAGATATTGTCACTATTAGAAATTATGGTGTTTCTAGTCAATTTTACGATTTCATGTTTATACTCCTGCAACAAGGAGGCGACTCTGGTGGTGGGCCTTTCGAAACTCAGCCCGCAACTATAAGAGGAAATTGTATTAATACGACCAACCCAGATAATTTTCCTTTTGGCTATTTTAGATTATCTGAAGTCGATGAATTAATTTATACTGTAGAGTAATTTATTTATTTGGGCATTACCCACATAAGGTGGGTCGCGTCATCCACTATATCTTTTTACGGACGTCCCAATATCAAGTAACATTTACAACAAATTCATAGTTATCCTTTCTATTGAAACTAAATATATAATTTTGTAAAAAGGATGCCGTTACTACCGCTAATGCAACCTGTCCGCAAAAATTATTTCTTACCTTTAAGCCATGACATTTATAAAAACAACAGAGCAAGACTCTAACTATAATAATCTCGAAGACATGTCTGTTAAAGAGATTATAACGTCCATAAATAAAGAAGACCAAAGTGTTCCGTTAGCTGTAGAGAATGCTTTACCACAAATAGAACCCCTTATTTCTCAAGTGGTTAATAAATTAAATACAGGAGGACGACTGTTTTACATGGGTGCTGGTACAAGTGGAAGACTTGGTATTCTTGATGCCTCCGAATGTCCACCTACTTTTGGCGTTTCACATGATCTTGTTATTGGTATCATAGCTGGTGGTGATAATGCTATAAGAAAAGCAGTAGAAAATGCCGAAGATTCTACCACTCAAGGTTGGAAGGACTTAGAAGCATATAAAATTACAGAAAAGGATGTGGTTGTAGGTATAGCGGCATCTGGTACAACACCCTATGTTATTAGTGCATTAGAAAAATGCAACGAAAATAGTATCATAACGGGTTGTATAACCTGTAATCGTAATAGTCCTTTGTCTTTAACTGCGCAATTTCCAATTGAAGTTATTGTTGGCCCAGAATTCTTAACAGGAAGTTCGAGAATGAAAGCTGGTACAGCCCAAAAACTCGTCTTAAATATGATTACTACAACAGTAATGATTCAGCTAGGAAAAGTAAAAGGAAATAAAATGGTAGATATGCAGCTTAGTAATGACAAATTAGTCAATAGAGCTACAAAAATGATTATGACTGAACTTAATATTTCAGAATCAGAAGCAACTATATTATTAAGTAAACATAAAAACGTAAGAGATAGTATTACTCATGGACGAAGACAATAGAACAGACAGAGACATATTAGCTAAAGGATTAAAACGACTAGGGATTTGTTTAGGCCTAATGTTTGCTGGTCCTACATTATTACATTTAGCATTAGATAATAGTGAAAAGCCACTTTATATACCGCTTCTTATTATAGCCTTTATACTGTGTATTGGTGCTATTCTCTTTTTATTTCTAGGAATTAATACTATTCTAGATAGTATCTTTAAGAAGAAAAAATAAGAATTTGAAGATTTACACTACTACTACTATATAATTAACCAGAATGATATATTCTACTTAGCAATAAAAATTATTTTCAACGACTTCAATAAGAGTACAGCTTCTTAATCTATTTACAGTTTTAGAACTTAACAATTGGACTTAATACTTGCGATATAGTTCTTATCTAATTTTCCGAATACAACTATAAAATTACAGAAGAAGTTTTATCTCCTATAAACTGATCTTTAAACTTAACTTGCCTAAGGTTTAGATTGTATACGAGATTCTAATCTTATAACGTTAAAAGCATTTTATAAAATCACTTTGCTCAAATATTAAGCATTAGATTGTCTATCCCCACTCAACTTCACAAATTTTTACACTTCCTCAAATATTATAAACACAAAAAACCCTTACTAGTTATCTAGTAAGGGTTTTAAAAAAAGGCGGTGACCTACTCTTCCACAGTAAAGCAGTACCATCGGCGCAAACGGGCTTAACTACTCTGTTCGGAATGGTTAGAGGTGAGCCCCG